>NZ_VILD01000005.1:422944-459187 GCF_009712085.1 Anabaena sp. UHCC 0253 | reverse complement strand
CCCAAAGGCATACCGTCAGAGAATGAACCTTGACCGATGGGGTAGATTAAGAAGACTGCGGTAGCTGCTGCTACAGGTGCGGAGAATGCTAGGCAAATCCAAGGGCGCATTCCTAAGCGGTAAGAAAGTTCCCATTCACGACCGAGGTAGCAGAATACGCCGATCAAGAAGTGGAATACTACTAGTTGGTAAGGACCGCCGTTGTACAACCACTCATCTAAGGAAGCTGCTTCCCAAATTGGGTAGAAGTGTAAACCGATGGCGTTGGAGGAAGGAACTACTGCACCGGAGATGATGTTGTTTCCGTAGAGTAGTGAACCTGCAACTGGTTCGCGGATACCGTCAATGTCAACGGGAGGAGCAGCTACAAATGCGATGACGAAGCAAGCGATCGCAGATAGTAGAGTAGGGATCATCAATACGCCGAACCAACCAATATATAGACGGTTATCAGTGCTGGTGATGAATTCGCAGAAGCGATCCCATACGTTGGCGCTTTCGCGCTGTTGTAAGGTTGTGGTCATGTGTTTATAATTGCGTTTGAGTTATGTATGTTTTGGTAGGTGTTTCTACCTCATGAATTTATATTAAGCTTTATGTTTCGATTTGTAAAGTTATTTAACTTAAGCATTCATGATGACAGCTATTAGTTTTTCTAATATGTTGCTGGAAATCATGAAGGCTTATTTTCTCACTTCACTAAATCAAATTTAGCTTGGTGTGATTAACCGGGAGGCCATGCCATAGGACGATTGCCAAGGATATGTATATGTAGGTGATGTACTGTTTGACCGCCGTCAACGCCAGTATTCATAACTACTCGATAACCATTTTCCAGTCCAGCTTGTGCGGCGACTTTCTGGACTGTTAATAATAGATGTCCTAAGAGGGCTTGATCTTCAGGTTGGGCTGTGGCGATGTTAACTATGGGTTTTTTGGGAATGACAAGGATATGAACGGGTGCTTGGGGATTGACATCTGTAAATGCCAAGGCTAGATCATCCTCATAAACAATATTCGCGGGAATTTCTTTGCGAATAATTTTGCTAAAAATCGTTTCTGTGGTTTGACTCATACAGATTTACCGAATACATCTGTTAGAGATTTTAGGCGATCGCAGGCTAGAAACTTGGTTGATTAAACACTTCTAAAATTTGCCGACAAACCTGTTTCAGCTTTTCTCCAACTTCAGGAGAGGGGATGGAGTCACCGATAAAACTCCAGGTTTCTATGGTTGAAAGTCGCCAAACTTCGCCCCTATGGTCAAATCCAGCCGCTTCTACACCAATGGCGCGACGGTCATTATTAATAGGATCTTGATAAAATCGGATTTGAATTAAAATACTGCGACTACGCCAAGACTTGCTAATGCCAGGAAAGTGAAAACCAATGTCTATGGAATCGGGATCTACTAATTCTCTGGTTTCTGGGTCATTGTGCCAAGGTTTGAGATCGGATTTAACATCAGGAAATTCGGATTTAAACAAATTTACTACTGTAGCAATTTTGCTGGCGAATTCCAGGTTTGTGGCTTGTTCGGCTGCGTTCACTCAAAAATACTCCTATATTCGGTTGGTCTGTGGGGGATATTCAAGACAGAAAAACCTGAATTAACTCTAACAGTGCATTACATAGCGATCTAAAATAACACTGTTAATCTGTAAGCAAACAGAAAATTAATTTCCATATTATGGTGCGTCAACGCTCTATTTTCTCACTGATTTTTGTATTATTAGCAACATTTCTGATTAGTTGTGGCGGTCCTAGTGTTGCTACTTTACCACCATCTTATACAGCAGCGGAAGTTGCTAAAATTCAGGAATATGTTCCTGGAATTAAAGCCGTGCGCGATCGCGCGCCAGAACTGCAAAACTTGATTGCAAAAGGTGAATGGATCAAGGTAGGGAATTTTATCCATGGACCGATGACAGAAGCTAGATCAAATATGACTTATGTCATTCCCAACCTGGCACTGCAAAATCAAGCTAAGGCTCGGCAAATCAGTAAGGATTTGTTGAAAGACTTAGTAAAAATAGATCAAGCTGCTACTGTTGGCAATACTAGTCAGGCGTTTAGTAACTGCAAAGATGTTTTTGTAGATATTGACAAGTTTTTAGAACTAGTTCCAGAACAAAGTAGCTAAGGAGGGAACAGGGAACAGGGAACAGGTATTACAAAGATCAATTCCTCCCTGCCCCTCTGCCTCTTATTGGCTTCGAGTCTTGAGTCACAAAATCTTGGGGTGATGGGGTGATAGGGTGAAGGGGAAGACTCTTCATTCTTCACCCCTGACTCCTAACAAAAACCATGAATGTAGTAATTATCGGTTGTGGTGTGGTTGGGGCGGCGATCGCCTATGAACTGTGCCAAGTTAAAGGTTTAAACATCACTGTTTTCGAGCAAAGACAACCTGCACAAGGATCTACTAGCGCCGCTCTCGGTGTTTTAATGGGTGTAATTAGCCATAAAACTAAAGGTAATGCTTGGCGAATCCGACAAACTAGCATTGAACGCTATGGAACTTTGATTCCTGAATTAGAAAGGATTACGGGGCGGAAAATCCCTTGTAACCGTCAAGGAATCGTGATGCTGTTGTCAGAAAATTTAGATCGTCCCCTAGAAAGTGGGGTTGAGGTGCTGTCGGAATGGGAACAACTGCGGGAAATTCGTCAATCTCAAGGTTGGCAATTACAAGTTTGGGATCAAGAACAACTGCAAAAATATTGTCCCCAAGTTAGTCACCCGCAAATTATGGGTGCTGTTTATTCTCCCCAAGACTTACAACTAAATGCTACAGCGTTAACTTTAGCTTTAGTAGATGCAGCGCAACGCAATGGAGTAAATTTCAAGTTTGGTGTGTCTGTGACAGGTACGGAAACTCCTCCACCACCACCACAAACGCCTTTACATATCAAAAAAGGAGTGGGTGAGGCTCACAAATGTAATTTTATTGAAACTACTGAGGGTAAAGTTGCTGCTGATTGGTTTATAGTTGCTGCGGGTTTGGGTTCGACTACCTTAACTGCACAATTACAGCAGATGGTGAATATCCGTCCGGTGTTGGGACAAGCTTTATATCTAAGTTTAGGACGGACTTTAGGAAATCCTGATTTTCAACCAGTGATTACTGGTAATGATGTGCATATTGTGCCGATGGGAAATGGTGATTATTGGGTGGGGGCAACTGTAGAATTTCCCAATGATGAAAATCAAGTATCCCCAAGTTCAGAATTGTTGGATGCTGTTAGACAACAGGCGATCGCTTTTACTCCAGATTTAGCCGCAGCGAAGGTGATCCGTACTTGGTCAGGGTTGCCGCCCCCGTCCCGAAGGACGACCAGCACCTGTCATTGATAAGTTACCTGGTTTTACTAATGTCCTCTTGGCAACGGGACATTACCGTAATGGTGTTTTACTTGCACCGGCAACAGCAATTGCCATTCGGGAAATGATTCTACCCCAAAATTATCGCTCTTAGATTTTTCTATTTGACAACATCCCGGACTTCTTCAAGCCGTCCGGGATCTAATTGATTATTTTTATTGCAAGATAGTTCTTCCTTATCAAAATCTAGTATAGCAAATTCCGAGACACAAGTCAACAACCTCAACTCATAAAATGCGAATTTTTTTTGTTTTTATAAAAGCCATTATGAGATTTGCTCACCGATTACCTATAGGATGATAAAAGGGACTTAGGTAGCATCTATGCGATGCTGTTGCATTGCCAAAGAGGAAAATAGAGTGTCAATTAAAGAACAAAAAATTAAAGTAGATTCCCTAGAATGGTTTTATCGGGAAGCTGAACCGATTGGGAGAACTGACTTAATTCCCGTAGTATTGTTACATGGGGTAGTTGCTCAAAGTTATAGTTGGCGGAATATTATGCCAAGTTTAGCAGCACAGGGAACAAGAGCGATCGCACCAGATTGGATTGGTTATGGCTTTTCTGATAAACCGGAAAAACAGGATTTTGCTTATACTCCCGCAGCATTTATGACAGCTTTAGAAGGATTTGTAAAAGCTTTAGAATTAGAACATTTTTCTTTAGTTGTCCAAGGATTTTTAGGTTCAGTTGGGTTACAATACGCCTTACGTCATCCGGAAAAGATTGCTAATATTGCTATTTTAAATACACCCATTTCTACATCTGCAAAATTGCCTTGGAAAATCAAACAAATGGGTTTACCTTTAGCAGGTGATGTCATTACTCAAGATCCTTTATTAGTTGATAGAACCTTAGAAGGAGGATGTCGTTATCGGATTGAAGATCAAGATTTAGATATTTATCGCAAACCATATTTAAAAAGTTCTTCATCTGGTCGGGGTTTGCTGGCAACAATTCGCAATTTTCAACTTGAAAAAGCGATGATAGAAATAGAAAATGGCTTTAAAGAATGGCAAGAACCTATTTTATTGCAATGGGGAATGATTGATCCTTGGTTATCTATAGATATGGCAGAAAATTTTGTCAAATCTGTACCCAATGGTGAAATAATCAAACTTAATAATGTTGGACATTATGCCCAAGAGCATTATCATGAAGTAATTTTACAAGATTTACTGCCATTTGTTCGCCGCTCAGAGTCCAAGTAGTGAATGTAGAGATGTTGTTGGCAACGTCTCTACAATTTGGCAATATTTGGAAATTTGAATGGTTATTTATGCCTTGTTTGATGCCATTGCCAAGCATGAGAGACGATATCTTTAATACCTGGATATTGAGGTCGCCAATTCAAGATTTTTCTAGCTTTTTCACTTGTACCAATTAAGGCTGGAGGATCTCCAGGACGGCGATCGCATTCTTGCACTGGTATTACCATGCCTGTTACATCTTCAGCCGCAGCAATTACTTCTCTAACTGAAAATCCGTTACCATTTCCTAAGTTAAAAACTTCACTATTCCCACCATTCAATAAATATTCTAATCCCAGAATATGGGCATCAGCTAAATCATTAACATGGATATAGTCCCGAATACAAGTACCATCTGGAGTGGGATAATCAGTCCCAAAAATGCTGATAGATTCTCGTTTACCTAATGCTGTTTGTAACACCAAAGGAATTAAATGAGTTTCGGGATGATGATCTTCTCCTAATAATCCTTCGGGGTTAGCACCAGCAGCATTAAAATAGCGGAAACGCACTGATTTCAAGTTGTATGCCACATCAAAATCAGTGAGTATCCTTTCTACCATTAATTTAGTTGCACCATAGGGATTAATGGGATTTTGGGGATGATCTTCCGTGAGGGGAATAAAATTCGGAACACCATAAGTTGCACAGGTGGAAGAAAAGACAAAATTCTGAATAGAAGCTGCTAACATTGACTCTAATAGTGTCAGTGTTCCTAAAACATTATTACGGTAGTATTTAGCTGGATCTGTTACAGATTCACCTACATAAGCATAGGCGGAAAAGTGCATAACTGCGGCAAAATTACGAGTCTGAAAAAGATGATCTAATAAAGTGCGATCGCTTGTATCCCCTTCTATCAATTCTACTTGTAAAACCTGTTCTACTAAATCACGATGTCCATATACCAAGTTATCAAGTATGACCACCTCATACCCTGCTTGCTTGAGTGCTAAGACTGTATGAGAACCAATATATCCTGCTCCCCCTGTTACTAGAATGCTAGGCTTTCCCACTGACATAGTTTCTCCTTGATGCTTCTTTTGCTAATCTAATTTAGCGCGACTTTGATGTGCTAGGAGACAATTGACAATTGACAATTGATAATTGACAATGAAAGATTACCTCGAACTGCCAGTGCGAAGATTGAGCAAGAAATAAGGGAGAAAGGAAATTAAAAACTTATGAATTACCCCTACGAAAAAATCAGGTTTATCAGCAAACCCTAATTACTCTCACCTGATGAAGATGGTTGTTGATTTTGCTCTGAAGGTGCAGGTTGTTGCAAACGTTGCCGCCATCTGCTAGGTTTAGGGCTACTTTGATTATTAGTAGTGACAGAAGAAGCTGGAGTTATTGCTCGTCTTCGTCTTCTGTTTCTTGTTTCTCCGGAAGAAGTATTAGTAGCAGCTTGATTTCTTCTTCTTCTGAGAGCTTCTCCTAAACGTTGTCCTTTAGTTGCTGATGGAGTAGAAGTAGATTCTGTTGATGCGGCTGTACTTCTGCTGCGGCGAATTCTTCTGGTGATTGGGTTCGATTCTTTGGGAGTATTTTCACTAACGGATGTTACCAATCTTCTGCTGCGTCTGGGTGTTTCACTTACAGAGTTACTCGCATTGTTGGTAGATGCAGTATTTCTTTGTTCTTTTTCTCTTTGTTTCTTGCGTTCTTGTAATTGACGATATCTTTGAGAACCTGCGATCGCATATTCAGTGCCAATAGTAACGCCTTGTCTACCCTCTGAACTGGGTTTGAGTTTCCACTTTTGCGCTCTTTCTAAATGTTCTGCATCCAATTTTTCGTTACCACTGGATCTTAATAACCGAACCTTAGTAACATTACCTTTATTATCTGTATCAAGAGCTACTTCGACTCTGCCCTCTACACCTCTTCTCTTCGCCCAATCTGGATAAGTTGGATTACACTCCCGACAAGCAGCGCGGCCATTACCACTACCAGAGTTAGTACCTAATTTGGGAGATGTAGGTGCAGTAGTAACTTTAGGAGTAATTGCTGCTTCTTTTTTTGTCCCACCACCACTATTACCAGTAAAAATAGTAGAACTACCAGGAATACCTAATCCTGATGAATTAGATGTTCCTACCGTATTTCCACCATTACCGGAAGTAGCTTGAGATGGTTGTGAACCTGCTTGATTTGCTCTCCCATCTCTGATTCCTGCTAACAACTTACTTAAATTAGAACCGGATTCTGAAGATGGTTGAATAGCAGTAGCTTCAGTAGATAAGGGTTGAGTATCTACTTTCTGTGGTGATAGCTTTGTAGTTAACGGAGAGACTTTTTGAGGCTGAGTATCTACTGTCTTTGGTGATACATTTGCCTTTGTAATCGTCGGTAAAGGTTTCAGGGGTTGTATTTTTGGCTCAGGAATCACAGGAGATGGAACTTGCTGTTTTCGGATTACAGCAGGTTGAGCCAGAACTACTGTGCTTTTTTGTGGTTGCGGTACGAATATGGATGGAGCGGAATCAGAATTAGTTGAACTTGTAAAAATCCGTGAATTATCAATAACTTGAGGTTTTATTTTCTCTTTCGGTGCTTCTATTAGTTTTATTTCTTCTTCCGGTGGAGTCTCCACAAAAGTAATTTCCATTGGCTCTTCTTCGGGGACTTTTGTAATTAGACTACCAATACCAGAAGCCAGCAACCCAATATGTATAGCCAAAGAGCCAATCAAGCTATAAGTCAAAAAGGTTGTCAGTGTCTTTAATTCTTTTTCTCGCTGCTCTGTGGCTATGCTGGAAAAACTCATGGTTATATTTATTACTATTTAGTTTATTGCTATCTATTTTCAGTAACTTTGGGTAGAATAACAGAAGTTATATACAAATGTCAATCAATTATTTTGAGTTTTTATATTTGCAGATTTTAGCTCAAATCTCTCACTAGTAAAAGATTACAGGAATTTTGACCCTTTTTGAGACTGTATTTTTTCCCTCAGATGTAGCAAAAGATTGACATATATTCTCATTTGTTCTAATTTAAGTTGATAACTTATATCAGCTATCTTTGCTGAACTTGTCGAGAAATTTTATTAAAAAGGTGAAAAATCGGACATGGAGATAAAAAATCTGTTTACAGCAGGTGGTGTGGTGATGTGGCCACTGCTACTGTCTTCTGTATTAGCGGGGGGGCTAATTATCGAACGAATCAGGTTTTGGGCAAAAATTAATAACCGTCAGCAACGGGTAGTACGAGATGTATTTAGTCTCTATCGTCAAAATAATGTGGTAAGTACAATTGATACACTGCGAAAAAATGCAGATTTACCCATTGCACGCATTTTTTTAACAGCTTTAGAACTAGAAGAACCAAATCCAGAAGAATTTCGCTTGGCTTTAGAGAGTGAAGCTCAGGCAGAAATACCTTTATTCAAAAGATTTAATACAATTTTTGATACCATTATTGCCCTTGCACCCTTGTTAGGATTACTGGGAACTGTATTAGGGTTAATTGCTTCTTTTGCTTCTCTGAATATTGGTGATGTTGGAGGAACAAAAGCAGCGGGTGTGACTGGTGGTATTAGTGAAGCTTTGGTTTCCACAGCGACAGGTTTAGTTGTGGCAATTTTTACCCTAGTTTTTGCTAATACCTTCCGGGGATTTTATCAGCGACAAATGGCGTTGATTCAAGAATATGGTGGCCAGTTAGAACTACTATATCGTCGTCGCTACGAACGAGGAGAAAAAACCTATGCGTCTACAAGATGAGCCGGAAATCCCAGCACAGATTAACATTGTGCCAATGATTGATGTGATCTTTGCGATTTTGACATTTTTTATTATGTCAACCTTGTATTTAACTCGTTCTGAGGGTTTACCAGTTAATTTACCTCAAGCTGCTACGGGAAAAAGCGATCGCCCGGCACAGGTAACATTAACTATTAATAATACTGGCAAGATTTTTTTGAATAAAGAAGCGGTTAGTTTAGAGCAACTAGCAGCCGAAGTCAGAGAAAAAGTAGAACCATCACAACCTTTGATGGTGATACTTAATGCCGATGAAGGCGTTAATCACGGACAAGTAGTAGCAGTGATGGATAAAGTGCGACAGGTGGAAGGAGTGAAATTAGGTATAGCTACACGGAAATAATCAATCAATTTTAGATTTTAGATTTTAGATTTTGGCTTGGTTTTACCAGTTCAGTTTCCACTAAAACAATCTCAAATTACCAGTCTAAAACCCAAAAATTTACGAGGTTAAAGTGATCGCTAATACTTTGATTAATTCAGCAGCTAAACCGATATTTAGCTTACTTGTGTGTTTGATGCTGCTGCTAGTTTGTTTAGTGTCTAGTGTCACATTAGGAGCAGCAGATATACCAATAGATAAGATTTTGACATCCTTTGTCAACTTTGATGGTTCATATCAACACTTAGTTATTCAAACAGTCAGATTACCGCGATCGCTCATTGCCATTTTAGTCGGTGCATCCCTAGCAGTATCTGGGGCATTAATGCAAGGTTTAACACGCAACCCATTAGCAGATCCAGGTATTTTAGGTATCGAATCCGGTGCTGCACTCACCGTAGTTGTGACAATTTTTGTATTTGGTAGTACATCAATTACTACGTTGACAATTGCGGCCTTTTTGGGTGCGGGAGTCACAGCGATTTTAGTCTACTTCCTGGGTTCATTGGGAAAGGGAGGTGCAACCCCGCTGAATCTCACAGTAGCAGGAGCAGCATTGACAGCTTTAATTTCTTCCCTGACTACTGCCATTTTAATCATTAGTCAACGCACATTAGAAGAAATTAGATTTTGGTTAGCCGGTTCATTAGCAGGTAGAGATGCGCCTATCCTGCTTTCCGCACTACCTTTTGTGATCATCGGTTTAGTAATTGCCTTTGCTTTGGGTAGACAAATTACTACCATGAGTCTAGGTGATGATGTCGCCAAAAGTTTAGGTCAAAAAACAGCCTGGATAAAAATACTTACCGCCATTAGCGTAGTTTTACTAGCAGGAAGTTCCGTAGCCCTGGCTGGTCCGGTTGGTTTTATTGGTTTAGTCGTTTCTCACGTTGTCCGATTTTTCATTAAAACCGATTATCGCTGGATTTTGCCTTATTCCGCCGTTGTCGGGGCAACTTTACTGTTAGTAGCAGATATTACCTCCCGTGTCATCCTCAAACCCCAGGAATTACCTGTAGGTGTGATGACTGCACTGGTTGGCGCTCCCTTTTTTGTTTATTTGGCTAAATCAAAGGTGAAGAAATGAAATCAATTGATAATTGACAATTATTTCATTCAAGGTTTAAAAACTATCCTTTCTAGGAGAAAAAGAATCGTTGAAACAAACACTTTTTTACATTCCAAATTGAAATAGATGGAACAACGAAAAGACTATACAGCAACACTTTCAAAATCCAATATATTGGTGTTTCGTTCTTTAGCAATATCTTTTAGGATAGATCGCCGTGTGCCAATGATACTGTTGTTTTTACTAGCAGTGATTGGGGTAGCAATGGTGTTAAATGTGGGTAGAGGTGAATATCCTATCTCTCCCTTAGATATTATTAAAACGATATTGGGTGTAAACACGGGAAATCCTGATCATCTGTTTGTGATTAATACCCTGCGTCTACCTCGTACCCTAGTGGCTTTTATGGTGGGAATGGCGCTGGCTATTTCTGGAACTATCTTCCAAGGTTTAACACGCAATTCCTTAGCTGATCCTGGTATTATTGGGATCAATGCTGGGGCAAGTTTAGCCGCAGTGACAGTGATTGTTTTATTTCCTTCCGCACCAGTTTATACATTGCCTATATCAGCTTTTTGCGGTGCTTTGTTGATGGCAGCTTTAATTTATTTCTTAGCTTGGAATAATGGTAGTTCGCCAATTTTATTAATTTTAATGGGTGTGGGTTTATCTGCGATCGCCAGCGCCTTCACCAGTTTAATGATTACTTTTGGTGACATTTACAGCGTTAGTGATGCTTTGGTGTGGTTGGCTGGTAGCGTTTATGGACGAACTTGGGAACAGGTATTTTCATTTTTACCCTGGTTAATTATTTTTATCCCTATGTCTTTACTTTTAGCCAGACATTTGGATGCTTTAAATTTAGGTGATGATGTTGCTAGAAGTTTAGGAACGTCCGTAGAAATTCAACGTAGTTTACTACTATTAGTAGGAGTAGCCTTAGCAGGTGCATCAGTAGCCACTGCGGGAATGATTGGTTTTGTCGGTTTAATCTCACCTCATTTAGGAAGACAGTTAGTAGGTACAAATCATCAAGGTTTAATTCCCATCTCAGCACTGTTAGGAGGAATGATTGTTGTTGTAGCAGACTTATTAGGAAGAACTCTATTTGCACCTATTGAAATTCCTTGTGGAGTTGTTACTGCTGCGGTGGGCGCTCCTTATTTTCTGTATTTGTTAATTCGTAATCGGAAAAAGTAAGTGACAGTTACAGCTATTTTTGGGTAAATGAACCGCATTTTTATATCTCACGCAAAGGCGCAAAGACGCAAAGAAAGAAAGGAATAGAAAAATTAGTGTGTGGTACAAATACATGAAAACTGCTCTAAGAGACACAAGATTATTTATTTCCAATTACCAATTACCAATCTAAAATTGTTATGAAAGGATTATCAACGAAAAGTTTATCTTTAGCTTATGATGGGGCGACGATTATCTGGGATCTAAATTTAGCGATTCCTACGGGAAAAATTACGGCTTTAGTTGGTGCTAATGGTTGCGGAAAATCAACTTTATTAAGAGGTTTGGCTAGATTGCTTAAACCTCGTGGTGGTGCTGTATATCTGGATGGAGAATCTATTTTTCAGCTTTCGACAAAAGAAGTAGCCCAACAATTGGGAATTTTGCCTCAAAGTCCTGTAGCACCAGAAGGTTTAACCGTCAGAGATTTAGTGGCACAAGGACGTTATCCTTATCAAAATTGGTTGCAACAATGGTCCCAAAAAGATGAAAAAATTGTTCACCAAGCTTTAGAAATTACGGATTTACTCAAGTTATCTGAACGAGCATTAGATACTTTATCTGGTGGACAAAGACAACGGGCTTGGATTGCTATGGCATTAGCTCAAGATACGGATATTTTACTATTAGATGAACCGACTACTTTTTTAGATTTGGCACATCAAATAGAAGTTTTAGATTTGTTGTATGATTTAAACCAATTTCAAGATAGAACTATTGTGATGGTGTTGCATGATTTAAATCACGCTTGTCGTTATGCTGATTATTTAGTAGCAGTTAAAGAAGGTAGGATTTTTACTGCTGGAGAACCACAAGAAGTTATGAATGAGGAAATGGTAAAAGAGGTTTTTGGTTTAGATTCTCGTGTTGTTACTGACCCAGTTGTGGGAACACCAATGTGTGTACCTATAGGACGTAAAGGTAAAGGAATTAACTAATTAGGGCTAGTTATTCCTGCAACTATTTTCTGGTTTAGTTGCTTTTTTTGATAAAAGTGAAGTCAGCGATTGCGCGATCGCACCCTTTCACAACTCCAACAGCGATACCTTCGGTGCGCTTTGCGATCGCACACCTCCCAAAACAGCTATATCTTCCCTTGACAAAATATTTTCATACAATTAACATTAAATTATCAAATAATTTATTGAATTTATGATGTTTAGCCTAAGCGATATTCATCCCTTATCAGAATTTCAGCGAGGTGCAAAGATGTTTCTTGATAAGTTAAAAGAAACTAAATCTCCTATTGTGCTGACTGTGAATGGTAAAGCTGCTGCTGTGGTTCAAGATGCTGAAAGTTATCAAAAACTTATTGATAGACTTGAATTACTTGAATCTATTGCTAAGATACGTCAAAGTATAAATGAGTTTGAACAAGGTGAGGGTATGCCCTTAAATCAAGCATTTGCAGAATTTAAGGAAACATAAGGCATACCGGATTGATATTTCACCTAGTGCTATTGCTGATATTGAGAGTATTTTCCTGTGGATAACAGAGGATTAAAAAATGTATGTCTAATTATCAAGAATTGTTAGAGCAAGCTAAAAATTTGACTCCTGAAGAACAGCTTAAATTAGTTGAAAATTTATCTATCTTAATTCGTCAACAATTGAAAATGACATCAAAACCAAAGCGTAGTATTTTAGAATTGCGTGGTTTAGGTAAGGAAATTTGGGGAAATATTGACGCTCAGGAATATGTCAATCAGGAGCGTGATTCATGGAATGGTTAAATAAATTACAGGGTAAAATTGTAGGTTTAGATACTGCACCGCTAATTTATTTTATAGAAGAAAATCCTCGCTATTTACAAGTTACAGATGCTTTTTTTACAGCACTGCTATTTATGGTGGTGCTTCTTTTTTCTTAACCAATGATCTTCGTTTACCTTCTTTACCAGGGTTAACTGTGTTGGTTTTAAATCAATTGATAAGTTAAGTGTTTTGAAATACAGCAAGCGATCGCATTTCTCAAACCTCAAAACACTGATCGCACTTCCACATCCTCAAAACAGCGAACTGCTTGCAGCAGCGCTTCGCTATCGCACTCCCAACATCCCCAAGCACGATCGCACCCCCACACCCCAAAAGCGATCGCACCCCAACATCCCCAAACAAGCGATCGCATCCCCACATCCCCAAACAGCGAACTGCTTGCAGCAGCGCTTACGCTATCGCACCCCACACATCCCCAAAAGCGATCGCATCCCCACATCCCCAAAAGCGATCGCACTCCCACACCCCCAAAAAGCGATCGCACTTCCAACATACTCAACAAGCGATCGCACCCCCAAAACCCCAAAAGCGTCGCATCCCCACATCCCAAAAGCGATCGCACCCCCAAAACCCCAAAAGCGTCGCATCCCACACATCCCCAACAGCGATCGCATCCCCAACATCCCCAACATCCCCAAAAAGCGATCACACTCCCAACATCCCTAAAACAGCGATCACATTCTCACACCCCAAACAGCTATCGCACTCCCACACACACCCAAAACAGCTATCGCACCTCCACACCTTCTAAAACAGAGATCGCATCCCAACATCTCAAACAGCGATCGCACTCCTACATCCCAACAAGCGATCGCTTTCCCAAACTTCTAATTTTCTTCTTCTGGTTTTACCATTTCTTTAAGTAGTATAATCCCAGATTCTTTTAGCAAAGTTACTAGAATTATATCATCACCAGCTACAAGAGGAATTGACTTGATTTTCACACGGCCAGCGTATACGATTATATAGCCCTTAACCGCCACATAAATTTTGTTTCCGTCCTCTTCCGGTGTCTTAAATGGTTTTATTTCTAAGTCCATTTCATAAACAAAAGGTATTGTTAATGCTTTAAAAAGGAGAAAGAAGTTGACAAGAGATTCTCTATTTTGACAAATTAAAGATCCTGTTGAAGAGTAGTCTTTATGAATTAATTTTTCTAAAGATACTCTATTACCTTTTTTAAATTCTTCTCTAAATCGTACAAAAAAGATATGTACATTTTCACTAGCATTTGTCTTTGAATTCATATTCAATAAAGTTGTTACAAGTGATCTAGTATTTGGAATTTTGACCATGCCATATAATTGAATCATGTATTAGAGTAAAAAATATAAGAGTGTTGTATATGTCTAATAACAAAAATAAATATAAAATTCAGTGGTTGCTTGAAGAAGTAATGTATCAAAAAAGAATTACTGCAGCACAACTAGCAGATGAGCTTGATGTGCATCCTAATACAGTTACACGAATAAAAAACAAGTAAAAGTCAAAGTAAGATGATGCCTTCTGTGGACGGTATACTTTTAAACAAGCTGTGTGGAATCTTAGACTGTACACCCTCTGATTTGATTCGGTATGCTCCAGAAGATGAAATTCAAGGGAAAGAAATAGAGAGAAAAAATGATTTAGAAGATTTAGAAAATGATGATCTAGAGGAACATATTATCAATATCCTACGCCCTTTTGTAAAACTTATTGCAAACTATATAAAAACGACATATAGCAAGTGATTGAAATATGGGCGTTACATATACATAAGGATGAATTAAAATTTTACATTGCTGGGTCGTTATTCCTAAAATTTACAAAACTAAATATAAATAACTATTGACAAATCAAAGTTCATAGCGATAGATTGAGGATATCACAGTTTTTAGGGATAAAAAATATGGTCTTTATAAACCATTTAAAGCATTTTTTTTCGGATCGCGATGATCGCGTTCATGTTATTATCCATGCAGCAACAACAGAAGCCACAGCTATAGGATTTGCCACTGCTCAAATTCCTGGTGATCGATTCGTTATTGGTGCTATTCAACTGAACATGGCAATTGAGTTGGCGGGTGAGTTTGGGGAAAGTCTCGATAAGGCTGCTGCTATGTCTTTAATTACCAAACGCTTATCAGAATGGATATACGTTGAAACTTGTAACGCTATCATCAGCTACGTACCTGGAATTGGTAACATAGCGAATATGATGACTGCTGCGTCTGTTACCGAAACACTTGGCTGGGCAATTGTAAGTTATTATGAAAACAAATGATGCTGCAATTTTGGAATACAAGAACTCTGCTAATTTCATATTGTAACTGATTAACCGGACATAATATCATTCATTGATTTGAAAAAGGCAGGTTTTATACCTGCCCACTGAAACTCTATTCTATCCCCTCAATCCGATTTTCCACCTCCTGATACAACTCACGTAAACGATCTAAATTCTCCTCGCTAGTCTCCCAATAACCGCGTCCATTCATTTCCAACAAAGTAGAAACAATTTTGCGGAAAGAATGAGGATTGAGATTCATGAGACGCTTTTGCATTTCCTCATCTTTGATGAAAGTCTCATTCGTGTCCTCATAAACCCAGTTATCCACAGCGCCAGCAGTCGCACTCCAACCAGTGGTATTTACCAACCGTTTAGAAAGTTCCCGCACACCTTCATAACCGTGAGACAACATTCCCTCATACCATTTGGGATTTAACAACTTCGTCCGCGCATCTAAACGCACAGTTTCTGATAAACTTCTCACCTGTGCATTCGCAGTAGTTGTATCTGCAATGTAAGATGCAGGTTTCTTGCCATCTGCACGCAGACTTGCTACTAACTTAGTAGGATCTGAGTCAAAATAATGGGAAACATCAGTTAAACTGATTTCCGAAGAATCAAGATTCTGGAAAGTTGCATCAGCAGTTTTCAAAGTCGTTTCAAAAATCTCTCTTGACTCATCCATAACCCCAGGATTATCAGAATTGAAAGAGAAAGATTTGCGCTTCAAATACATTTCCTGTAACTCAGCTTCACTATCCCAAGTGCTATTCTCCACCGCTAAGTTAATGTTAGAAGAATAAGAACCAGAAGCATTAGAGAAAACGCGAGTTGCAGCTTGACGCAGATTTATGCCCATGTCCTCAGCTTGTTTCAAAGCGTGCTTGCGGACAAAGTTCATTTCCAAAGGTTCATCAGCTTCCGCAGCCATTTTCACACCTTGGTCAAGCAAATTCATCTGGTTAATGAACAAGTCACGGAATACACCAGAACAGTTAATTACAACGTCAATTCTAGGACGACCCAACTCTGATAAAGGTATCAATTCCAACTTATTCACCCGTCCCAAAGCATCGGGTACTGGACGCACACCAATCATCCACATAATTTGGGCTAGGGATTCACCGTAGGTTTTGATGTTATCAGTACCCCAGAGGACACAGGCAATGGTTTCCGGCCAGTTTCCATCATTTTCAGACTTATTCCGTTCCAACAACCTATCCACGACGATTTTCGCAGATTGGACTGCGGCAGAAGTGGGGATAGATTGGGGATCTAAAGCGTGAATATTTTTACCAGTGGGTAATACGTCAGGATTACGGATAGGATCACCACCGGGACCGGGTAAAATATATTCACCGGCTAAACCTTGGAGAAGTCCACCGAGTTCGTTATCTGCACAAACTTGTTTTAAGCAAAATTCCAAATATTCAAACAGAGGTTTTAACGCAGAGATATCAACTTTGGTGTAACCTGATTGATGTAGTGATTCTAGCCAAGGTTCTTTTCTGCCCATATTGAAGAAATTCAACTTGGAAACCGCTATCACTCTACCTTCAGCGTCAATTTGTTCTTGTACTAATGCAGTTACAGCCGCACGGGTAGCGAGGGTGATATCTTGTAATAGTTGCACATCTGCCAAAATGCCGGCATCGTTGTTTCTGTAGATATCTTCAATGGTGCGTCCCAGACTTCTAGCAATAATTCCGGGTAAACCTTGAATTTCTTCCTCTTGTCGATCTAAACTGGCAATATTGACCAAAGTGGCGATCGCTTCTTCGGCAGTTGGTGGTTTACCAATCACGTGCAGTCCACAGGGTAACAAGCGTGATTCAATTTCCATCAACCTGCGATAAACGCTACCAACAATATTATCCCGTTCTTCCGAGGACATATCCTTAGCATCGGTGTCTGGTAACTCAATATCTTGGTCTAGATTGACGATGCGGGATTTGTCTATGATAGCGTTAACAATAGAAATACCGCGTCCACTGTCTTTCAAAGTTTGGTAAGAAGCAATTAACTCGCTGAGTTCCTTCAAACCTTTGTATAAACCAGCATTTTCCGCAGGTGGTGTCAGGTAAGAAATTGTTTCGGCATAACTGCGACGTTTAGCAATTGTAGCCTCACTGGGGTTATTGGCTGCGTAATAATACAGATTGGGAATTGAGCCAATTAGTTGATCTGGGTAACAATCACCAGACATTCCCATTTGCTTACCAGGCATAAATTCCAAAGAGCCATGCGTACCAAAGTGTAACACAGCATCAGCACCCCAAATCCGTTCTAGATAGGTGTAGTAAGCTGCAAAACCGTGATGAGGGCTTGCGGAACGGGAGAATAACAACCGCATGGGGTCGCCTTCATAACCAAATGTTGGCTGGACTCCAATGAAGACATTACCAAATTGTTTCCCGTAAATCAAGAGATTTTGTCCGTCGCTGTTGAGGTTTCCGGGTGGTGGTCCCCAGTTTTCTTCTAAGCGTTGGGAGTATGGTGTCAGTGCTTCATATTCTGGCACAGACATTTTGTAAGCGATGTTGAGTTCGGGACTGTTGTATTGTGCTTGTGCGTCGTGGATGACTTGTTCTAGCAACTCTTGGGGAGTTTCGGGAATGTCTTGTACATCGTAACCGTTGTTTCTCAGTCCTTTCATGACTTCATGGATAGAACCGAATACGTCTAAATATGCGGCTGTACCTACGTTACCTTTGTCGGGAGGGAAGCTGAAAACGGTGATGGCGACTTTTTTGATTAATTTGGGTTTGCGGCGCAGACTTGCCCACTTTAAGGCGCGTTGAGCGACAATTTCCACCCGGTCTTGTAAGGCGATCGCTTTTCCAGTTGCCCCATCTTTACCTGATAGGATAATCGGCTCAATTGCCCCGTCTAGCTCAGGTATAGCAATCTGTAAAGCCACTTGAATGGGATGTAACCCCAAATCGCTATCTAGCCACTCTTCGGTGGTTTGGAAGACCAAAGGCAAGGCGACCATGTAGGGACGATTTAACCGTTTTAATGCTTCAATAGCTTTAGGATGATCCTGTCTCGCGGGTCCACCCACCAAAGCGAAACCAGTTAAAGAAACTACCGCATCTACTAACTGTAATTTAGTTGTGGGTTCATAGAAGTAAGCTTCTATTGGTTTAGAGAAATCCAAACCACCAGCAAACACAGGCAGAACTTTTGCCCCTAATGATTCTAATTCCTGGACAATTGCCACATAATGGGCATCATCACCGGTCACTAGGTGAGTTCTTTGTAAAACCAAACCTACACATGGTGCAAGGGGGTCTTTGAGATTTCGGGAAATATCTTTGCGGACAGCATACCAGTTCAGATATTCTCGCACATCCTCAAACATGGTCGGTGCTAAAGGATGCCAAATTCCCATGTCGGGATAAACAACTGGTGCTTGATATTCAGCAGCAGCAAAACTTTCTTTTTCCGCGCCTTTTAATACGTATTTATCAGCCAGCATCAGCAAGAAGTTTTCCAGGTTTTCGGCTGAACCACCTAGCCAATACTGAAAACTGAGCATAAAGTTTCTTGCGTCTTGTGCTTTTTCGATGGGTAGGAATTTTAGCACTTGGGGAAGAGTCCGCAATAACTTCAACATTCCGTCTTGGAAACCAGCGCCAGATTTTTCTTTGCGCTTTTTCATGAAGTTAGCGATGACGCTCTTGGATTGTCCTAATTGCGCCAAAGAGAAGCTACCCATTTTATTGAGGCGCATAACTTCGGGCATGGAGGGGAAGACAACGGACACATCGAGGTTATCACGATGGGGTTCAACTGCGGCAACTACTTTCTGTGCTAAGTCTTCAATAAAAATTAGTGAAGCAATGAATATATTAGCACTGGCTATATCGCGCTGGAATCCTTCAAAATTTTCAGTTCCACGCAGTTCTTCAATCAAGTATCCACTGATTTCTATGGCGACGCTGGGATGATTAGCGTTAATTTCCCGTACCGCTTGTGATAATGCACTTTGGTATTGGGATTCTAGCACGACATAGACAACCTTGATTAATTTACGTCCCCGTAAATCGTCAGGTGCAATATGTCGAATAGTGGACTTGACTTGGGTAAACATTCAAATAAGCTCCTTTAAAGCGTGTTCTCATGAAGTTCCTCACGGCTAATATGGCCGTTTGTAACTGCAATTATTTTCGGCAATAAGAGTTTTTTAGCAGAAAACTCCGATTCTGTGGGGGTTTTATCCTATATCTGACACAAAATGATATAGAAAACAACATATTTATTCATGAATCTTAACAAAGAATACAGGTTCTCTCACCTGGGTTTAAATTTTGTTTACATAGCTAAATAATTACTTAGTTATGAAATAACAAAAAATATTCAGTAATTTTGACATTTAATAGTTCTCTTGAACACCAGAAACTCCAAGATTATGACAAAATAAAGCTATTAATTGGTAACTAATAATATAGAATAGGATATGAGATAGTTAAATTTTCTCCCTAAACATTCAATGAGGATATGACCATGAATGCTTTAACTGTCAATTTAGATTCAGTAATAAAAATGACTGATGACCAGTTTTTTAAACTATGTCAAGCAAACCGCGATTTAAGATTTGAAAGAAATGCAAATGGAGAATTAATAATTATGCCACCAACGGGAGGAGAAACGGGAAATAAAAATGCGAGAATCACTCAACAAGTAATGAATTGGACTGATGCTGATGGTACTGGCATCGCTTTTGATTCTTCTACTTGTTTTAAATTACCAAATGGTGCAGATCGTTCTCCTGATGCTTCTTGGATTAAATTAGAAAGATGGGATGCTTTAACTGATGAGGAAAAACAAAAGTTTCCTCCTATTTGTCCTGATTTTGTAATTGAGTTACTTTCTCCTAGTGATAGTTTGAAGACTACACAGGAAAAGATGAGAGAATATATAGATAATGGTGTGGGTTTAGGTATATTAATTAATCGTAAATCTCGTCAGGTGGAGATTTATAGACCTGGTAAAGAGGTTGAGGTTTTGGATTCTCCTACTACGGTTTCAGGGGAAGATGTTTTAAAGGGTTTTGTTTTGAATTTGGGGATGATTTGGTAGTTTAGCAATGAAACCAAATTAATTGATTTTTAAAGCAAAAGTTTGACTAATTGTTACATTGTTTGTAAAAACTTAACGAATAAACTTTACTATAGCAGGTATTAGCTAATGAGTGACCGTGACTTGACTGGAATGTTTCAACTATTGGGTGCTGTGATTATTTTGGCTATTTTTCTTGCTATTATACTTTATATATTCTTAATAATAGTGGGTGACGGTTCTAGTAAGGCAATGAAACCTTTATATCGTGCAATTATTTCTACTCTATTACCAATCATTTTTTTGGTATTTGTATTTAGCTACAAGCAAGAATTTCGAGATTCTATAACCAATTATTTGAATGAATTATCAGATAGTTGGTTATTATTAGCTGGTATAATATTAGGCATATTTCTTGTTGAACTAGGTCATTTTGCAAAGAATGAAATTATGTCATCAATATATGCTTTTTGCCTATCTACAACTGATGTATTGTTGTTATATATTGTCATAGAACAGTTATTATCTAAATTCACTGTTGCTATATTAGGATTTATTTTTTCATCTGGAATATATATTATATTTAGAGGATTAGCACCCCCCAGGAAATCATGAGGAGATAGTGCGATCGCTGTTTTGGGATATTGGGGTGCGATCGTTT
The DNA here is from genome assembly GCF_009712085.1 of Anabaena sp. UHCC 0253. NCBI lineage: Bacteria > Bacillati > Cyanobacteriota > Cyanophyceae > Nostocales > Nostocaceae > Anabaena > Anabaena sp. UHCC 0253. The sequence continues at coordinate 438,324 of NZ_VILD01000005.1, read as the reverse complement.
AAAATTGGGGTGGTTGTGAGCGATCGCTGTTTGGGGATGTGGGAGTGCGATAGTTTAAAATTGGGGTTGTGTGCGATCGCTGTTTTGGGGTGTTGGGGTGCGATCGTTTAAAATTGGGGTTGTGTGCGATAGCGAAGCGCTCCGTAGGAATCGCTGTTTAGGAATAAGTTGGGAGAGAGATCCTCTAAAGTTGGGTAGTTGTGAGCGATCGCCTTAATAATCCGTAACTTGTGGCATAATCATAATGTAAATTTTAGGAATAGAAATTTAAAATTTAGTATAATAATGAATAAGTTAGAATTTACTTGGGATTTACAAAAAGCTGAGAGTAATATTCAAAAACATGGAATTTCTTTTGAAGAAGCAAAATCTGCCTTTATTGATGATAATGCTCGTTTAATTTATGATCCTGATCATTCTCAAGATGAAGATAGATTTATTTTATTAGGAATCAGTGTTTATTATCGCCTTTTAGTTGTTTGCCATTGTTATCGAGAAAACGATTCAATAATTAGGATTATTTCAGCCAGAAAAGCAAATAAACTAGAACAAAAACAATATCAGGAGTTTCTATGAGAGAAAATTATGATTTTTCTAAATCCGTCAAAAATCCCTATTCTAAACAGTTAAAAGAACAAGTTACAATTGATTTAGAAAAGGATGTTATTCAATACTTTGAAGAAATAGCTCAAGAAACAGGTATTTCTTATTTGAATTTAATTAATCTTTATCTGCGTGAATGTATGGAAAATAAACGTAGGTTATCGTTGATAGAAAGCAACAATTAAATCTGTATTGCTAGAATTTGATAATTGCAAAAATCAATTACCTAGAGTGCGCTACCATTTATTTAGTCATTTTTAGGATTAGAATTGATTGTGACTACATCGCTCAACATCAACGAAGCCTTACTAAAAGAGGCGTTGGAACTTGACAATCAGGTGAACATTGATTCTTTAGTAGAAACAGCACTGCGCGAATATATTCAACGTCGTAAGCGGCTCAAAGTATTAGACCTCTTTGGGACCATCGAATATGACGAAGGCTATAACTATAAGCAGCAACGTCATCAAGCATGAGCATTATTGTTGATACTTCTGTTTGGTCACTGGCTTTACGTCGGAAAACACCACCTGATTCTTCCCCAGCAGTCACAATATTGCAGAATTTAATCACTGATGACCAAGTTGCCTTGATAGGCGCGATTCGCCAAGAAATTCTTTCTGGAATCCGCAATTTTGAACAGTTTACCCGTCTGCGAGATTACCTCCGAGCTTTCCCTGATTTAGAACTCATGTCTGAAGACTACGAACTTGCCTCTGAGTTTTTCAATACCTGCCGCAGTAAAGGCATTCAGGGTTCAAATACCGATTTTTTGATTTGTACAGTTGCTCATCGTCGCAGCTACAGCATCCTCTCCACTGACAATGATTTTCAGAATTTTCTGGTACATATCCCTATTATTTTATTGCCTGTTGAGGGTTAATGCGATCGCGCAAGCAATCCGCAGGAATCGATTTATTTTTGTACTAATTTAAAAAATGTTTCTTTATCAATACCAATATCTTGAATCATTCTCATTAAAGTACCTGGTTTAATGTCTTTACCTGAATGAATTGGAACAACAACTCTTAAACCATCAGCATTCTTGTAAATAGCATGACTACCTCTTTATCTGTCAAAATAAAAACCTGGAGTTTCGATAACCTTAATAAAATATTTAGTTTTTATACTTGGTAAATTACTCATATTAAAATGCTTAATGGCTTAACAATTAAATCCTCTTTAGGAACAGGTTGATTATCAGCTATTAAACTTTCAATATATAATTCAATAGCTTCTGTAATATTCCCAATTGCTTCTTCAAAAGAATCTCCTTGAGAATGACAACCTTTGAGAACAGGACAAAAGGCATGATAACCCTCATCCTGTTCCTTTTCCAGAAGTACAGTGTAATTGTAAATTTGTTTACTTTTGTTCAGCATATATCTTTACGTTTTTTGAGTTAGTGATTTTTAGCTTTGATTTATTCCATGATAAACGGTTTGGGGAATTTGGGAAAAGTGCATTAGCGTTAGCTTACTTTAGGTATCGCTGGGTAGGGGAGTACGACGCTTTTGGGGTGCAGTGTGTCAGCGTTGCGCGACCTAGTAATCGCCGAAAATTAGGGTGGTTGTGAGCGATAGTGAAGCGCTCCGTAGGAATCGCATTTACATCAATCATAATGATATTTACAGGCAATGATAATTAATACATCTTCTTCAACTTTATAAACCAGTCTATGTTCATCCGTAATTCTCCTTGAGTAGTAACCCTGTAATTCATATTTTAAGGGTTCTGGTTTTCCTATTCCTGAAAATGGATCTCTTTGGATATCCTTAATGAGTGACAATATTTTTTTAAAGACTTTTTTATCTTCTGTTCCCCATTCTCCCAATTCTTCAAAAGCTTTTAGTTCAAATGCTACTTTTTTCATATTCATCTAAATCAACATAAATTAAATTTCCTTGTGCTACATTTTCTATGGCTTTTAGTAAATGCTTCTTATTAGATTCTGATTTTAAAAGATAAGTTGTTTCATCTTCTACAGTTTCGTGATCAACTAACACAATTACCTCTACAATTGTTCCCTCTGGTAACTCAGTTGTAGGTAATTCAATCTTGCCATTTTTACCAACGGTTGCTTTTTGTTTAATTCCAGTAATCATAGTCTATATTGATTTCCTTCTTTATTCTCATCATAACATCTATAATTAATCCGCAATATCGTCTCTTTCTTCCCATAAACCGATCAAACTCGAATCAAGTAACTCACGAGCGGTTAATACCTTTTTCTTAGCAGGTATGGGCGATAATAAAACAATTACTTCAACTTCTTGTCCCTCTACCACAGGTAAATCTTGAAAAGAGATTTCACCATTTTTCTATAGTTTTTTGTAGCCTAATTGCTTGCATAATTTTGTCATCCTTTCACTAAAAATATAATACTGTTTTTGAAGAATTAAGTTAACAATAATATTGTATCATAAAAAGAATAGGCAATTAACAATTACAATATTCACCACCAACAAAGAACCGATAAATTACATTCTGTATATTCTCAAATCCTGGATATCATCTCGACTATGGCCACGCAGGCGATCGCGTAGCGACTAACACAATAGGCTTTGTCCGGAGCATTCCTGTTGTTCACCCAACCTTTCAAAAATTATTTCTCAAAAACACAGTAAATATATTTTCATCTATTTTCAATTCATTACCAGTCCCATCTCTACCATAGTCGTACTCATTATTTCTCCAGGATAGATTGAGTGTGGGACTATGCTGATTTTTACCAAGTCTCAATCTCGCTCCAGCACCATAGACAGAACGAGCAGAATTTTCATTTATAGGATTATAATATGTTGAGAATAAAAAATTATTGCTAAATTGAATACCAGCACTGATGACTAAAGTATTCCGCAGAGAATCGGGTAAAACATCAGCAAAATAGTTAGTTACACCAAACCAAACATTACCTAAATTGGCTCTGGCTCTGACTGTAATTGAATTTACAAAATCATTAGGACGAGTTTCTCGATCAAAAGCATAATTAACTCCAGTGGATATTACCAAATTACTATTCCGACTCAAAAGTATCCGTTTACCAAAACTACCTGTTACTTGACTGTAGTAATCAATATCTGGATTAATATAGCCAATTACACCTCCAGAAAAATTCCATCCATTTGCAGTATTTTTACTAAAATCTACGCCACCATAAGCCTTAATTTCTTCTGCACCTATCACACCTGTGTAATATCTCAATGCTTCTTTAGTTCCTGTAATATTTCCTGTAAAACTTAGATGTGGCGCATATTTTGTTTCTTCTCTATATCTGTTAGATGTGACATTATTAACTTCTTGATTGAGAGTTGTCACATAAACCTGAGTATGAAAATCTTGTAAATCGAGTGTAGAAACAACTTGATTATTAATATTAGAAACAAAACTTACATTCGAGCCATATCCCCCTTCTCCACCACCAGAGGATGAAACTGTCTGAGGTCCAGTTTGTTCAAAACGAGTAGAAATATCAGACCTGCGTTTAATAACAGGTGATGCACCTAACCAAATACCATTGAATGTAGCAGCAGGTACTTGACTCAAATTTTCTGCGTTTGACGGTACACTCTGCGCTCTAGCAATTCCCCCATGATAAGCAGTCAAACTATTAGCAGGAAGTCTGACATTATTAGCAGCTAAAAACAAATTATTGTTGACATTTGAGTTAGCTTTATTTTCTGAACTAGCAATATTAGGTATAATATCAGGTAACAAAATATATCCTAATTGCAAAGCTGTATTCAATAAAGTATTATCATCATTTAAAACAAAGCTAAATCCCCTTAATGTCCGACCCATTACAGCTTCACGATCATTCACTTTTACAATCTGTCTAATTCTCGAATAAATTGCTACGGGTGTATTATCTATTTCTTCTTTTCTGGTGACAGATAGTTGATTTCCGGTACTATTACCAACAAATGATCCTGTATTAGGCAAATATAAATCAATACCAACTTCTTGACCATTAGCCCCTGATTGAAACCCAGGTTGGCGAATTGCAATTACTGTTTCTGGTGTGACGACATCACCCAATTTTGCAGTTTGAAAAATTCGTCTTGGTGTTAATGTATCAGGGTTAATATCAGCAGATTTTAAGCCAGGAATGTATGTGCATACTTGGTCTGGATTTCCGCCAGGTAAGATACATGAACCTGTCATACTGAATTGGAGATGTGTACCCAATAAAGTCCGGGGTTCTTGGAAATTAACAGTAACTTCTCGGCTTTTTCTTACTGTTTGTAGTTGCAAATATTCTCCTATTTGATCTACAGTAAAAATATTATTCTTTGTCATATTTTCTTGAACTTGTCCGTTAAGTTTGACAAGTCCATTAACATCAAAATTAGTATTTTGATTACTACCAAAATTAGAGCCTATATTAAATTGTCTGGCAGTTAAATGATTAATTAATGCCCCATTTAGTGGTATGGTAGTTGTCCGGGGATGAATTTTTTGTTCATTTGCTGTTCTCGGAGAAATAATATATTCTTGTTGAGATTGGGGTGTTTTTTCTGTTGGTAATTCTTGATTAATATCCAATTCATCAACTTTCGGTTGTGGATCTACCAGAGAATCTAGTGTATCTAGTTGTTTGTTCCTAGATTCTACTTGACTAATTTGATTAGAAGTACAGGAATTAACTGGATCATTATTTTTGGCTAAATCTGTGAATGCGGTAAATTTTGGTTGTTCAGTATTGTTGGGAAAACAAGATGGAGATGGGGAATTAGTGCTGATTAAATCTGTTACCTGTGTCTGCTGAATAGAATTAGATAAAGATGCTTGTAATTGATTTTCTGAATTGGATACAATTGTCGAAGATTTCAGATTAGCAATTAAGACAGAAGCATTTTCAGATTCAGGGGTGACTGATAATTCTAATTTGCTATTATTATTAAAACTTTCAAGTTCTAATGTGCTTGTGGATATATCAGCACGAACTGTTTTAGGAAAGGATATTGTTGCTGTACTAAATAATAATACAAGGGCAAGCTTTAAGTTTTTGCGCCACGAATTTATCATACATAGTTAATATATAGGACTTCTATTTAATTTCATTTATTGCTTTTGTATTTACCCTATTTATTGACAGGGTAAGCTAGAGACACGCACAAATCATGTCTCTAACAGATTAAGGAAGTGGTTAAATTTTAGATGAATGCACTAAACACTACTTGAATTAAGTGAGAGATCATATTCTCTATCAAGTAAATAATTCAGGGGTTGAAAAAACTAAAAACCAGTTTCAATAGATCCGATAGGAGTTTCGGTAAAGGTAGCGATAGAGTTAGCTTGGCTGCTTCCTAAAGCAGTATCTATACCACCTTTAAGAGTGACGTTGTTGTAAACTTCTTCTTCAAGATTTACGCCATCGTCAAAGGAATAAGATCCACTATCGCTAATTAATTCGATTACGCCAGCACTTCCCAAGGCTGCTGCTGAAACAATACCAAAGTTACTGGTGGCTGTAGCAGCCGCATCATTTTTACCAACTGCTCCAGCAGCAGCCATTCCAGTTACTACACCATTAGCATCAAGTGTAGCTGCTACCGCTCCAGCAGCACCACCTTCACCAGCAGAAGCTACAGAACCAAAGCCAAATACACTAGCGGAAACTGCAACTAAGGCGATCGCTAATTTCTTGTTCAATTTCATTGATTTATATTCCTTTTATTGAAAGTTTAATGTACTTGCGATCTACGCACCTTACATCTGTGCTGTGGGAAATTTCACTATTTCAGTTACTGTTAAAGCCAGTGACTTTATCAACACAAACTGTTGATTTTAAGGTGTGATTACCGTTCAGTATCCAAGGTGAAAAACATTATATTTCAGCACAGGTTAAGTTAAATTTTGATTAAACTTTGCAGTGCGTAAATCTTGTAACAAAGTCATATTACTTAAAACTAATTGTTTAGTCAAGCCGTTAAAAAAATATTTTAATTAATTATTCATCCCAATAAAATAGCTGAATAAAACGTTGTTTTGTAAACACATTAGATTAAGTCAAGGCTAAGAAAAGACAAAGCTTGAGCTTTTATTTTCATAATATTCCTATCTTCGATGCAGCCAATTCCACAAATCAATAAATTAGGGTACATTTTTATAAATGCACCCTAATCAAGTAACGTATTTTAAGCTTTGTTCTCTAATTGAGTCTCAATTACTAATTAGTTAATCAAAACATCTGGTTAAAGCTAGTAATGGATAATTGGTAATAGGTAATTCATAATACAATTCCTATTTTTATCCTGTTCATTCTTTTAATTCCGAGAAAGCGGTACTAGTATTACATCAAGAATTAAGTCCCAATGATGCCGCCATCATTTTTTGTGATTACCACTGTCGCAGAACGGGGACGACCTTGTGGACCATAACCTTGACTGTGTGGCCAGTTGCTATGGGTTGTAGGATTAGCAACAGTTCCGCTATCGCCTGGGTGCTGAATATTAATGAACATAGTTCTGTGATCAGGTGTAGTGGTTACACCAGTCACTTCACAATCAGTAGGCGCAGTTAAAAACAACTTAACTTGTCTAGGATCATTAGGATTGGCACAAACCATTGAGTTACTACCAATGTTGGCAACACTACCCATGCCATCACCTGAATGGTCAGTTTGAATCCACAGACGACCGTAGGCATCGAACCACAGACCATCTGGACTCACAAAGTCGTCACCATTGATATTACCTTGACGATTCGGGTCACTATTTTGCTCGTCACCAGCCACAACGTAAATATCCCAACTAAAGGTAGTAGCAGTAACACTGCGTCCAGTTTCACGCCAACGAATAATGTGACCGTAAATGTTGCTTGCTCTGGGGTTAGCAGCATCAACAGGAGGACGCGCACTGCCTCCAGAAGTTGTACCATCGGGGTTATTCACAGAGGACGGACTTGTTCCGCGACGACTGTTATTGGTTAAAGTACAGTAGACTTCAACTTCATTGAATCCATTAATGCGGGGACGTGCAGCTATCCATTCTGGGCGATCCATCATGGTTGCGCCTACTCTGTCAGCAGCTTGTCTAGTCTTAATTAGGACTTCAGCTTGGTTATTAAATCCGTTTGCTGGTGTCAAACCACCTTGACCCCATACCAAAGGTAGCCATTCACCAGTACCATTGTCATTGAACTTAGCAACGTAGAGAGTACCATGATCAAGTAGGTCAGTGTTCGCAGACCGGACTCTGGGATTGTATTTTCTAGAGCAAACGAACTTATAGATATATTCGTTAACGTTGTCGTCACCTGTATAGTAAGCTAGATCATTGTTGTCATCAACAACATATTGGGCGCTCTCATGTCTGATGCGACCCATAGAAGTGCGTTTAACTGGTTTGCTGTTGGGATCATAAGGATCAATCTCAACCATCCAACCGAATAAATGAGGTTCTAAAGGATTGTTGAAAGCATCAAAGCGTGGATCAACCACAGGCCAGCGATAACCAGATGATGAACCGATACCGTAGCGTCTTTGTCCATTGCGGATATCAGCGGCTTTATCTTCCAGACCAGGAATGTTCGCAATATTCACTGCGGTGGAATTAGAGTTAGCAAAATAACCTTGAAAGTTCTCTTCCGCAGTCAGGTAAGTACCCCAGGGAGTTATGCCGTGGGCGCAATTGTTTAAAGTACCATAAGCTGTGTAGCCATCGTTAGTGCCAATTTCAACTGAACCAGTAGGTTCAATGGAAAATTTCTTGGATTTCATCAACGCATCACCCGCAGCTGGACCAGAAACGCGCATTTCTGTGTTACCAGTGATCCGGCGACCATAACGGGAATTGCGGTTAACACTCCAGGTATTGCCAAATCTGTCTTTAGATATTTCTTGAATAGATACACCATGGGCTGCTTGAGACTTTCTTGCTTTCGCAATGGTCATGGTATCGTTACTTGGATTACCACCGACATGAAGGAAATGCTCTTGGGTATATTCGTGGTTAACGCACAATAAGCCACTGTTATTGTAAGCATTACCTTCCACAGCTACGGGCAAACCTGCTGTCCGGTTGAGAAAGCTTCGTCCTGGTAAGGGGAAAAAGTGCATACCATCATGGTTTTCCCCGATTTGCATTTCCTGTGCAGCAGCATCTTGGGAAGCATCTGGCAACCAGTTTGGCGCACCGGGCATGATTGGATCACCCCATGCAGATAAAATTCTAGCTGTGTAGCCTTTAGGAACAGTAACGAGATCCTTTTGTAACAGTCCTGTGGCTGGGTTGAGCAAGTTTGGCTCGATGCTCTCAAAGCCAATACCAGAAAATCCCAATCCGGCTGGAACTGGTGCTGCTTCTACAGTTTGCAGGAAACTACTGACGGCAATATCACTAAATACAGTTGCTGCCGAAGCTGCCGCAGTTGTCAGTATGAAACGTCTGCGCTTTATACTGACACGCCCGATTACGTCTAAGATTGACTCGTTACCGGATGGGTTGATAGTTATATCATTCTTAGGATGAAACTGACCTTTCATTTTTGGTTCTCTATATTTAAGGTTTACAAGGTTGCTATTCAGTTAACTTCTTACTGCTAGGAGCAATTTAGTAAAGAAAACTTTTACAGATTTACAGAAATTTTTCTGAAATTTTCTTAATTTTTAAACAAACAATAACCTTTTTTTAATAAAAGGTTAAAATTGATTTTTGTCGCTCACACAAGCAAGAATTATCAAATCTATCTCAATTTAGACAACAAGGATTAATATCAGGTTATATATTGATTAATTCTAATTTAGAAAAAAGGATGTTTTCAATTAAAATCATGATGCTCTGATTCAATTGTTGATTTAACTAAATATTAAGTATTGATTAACCAATCCTTAATAAATATTAACAACACAATAATATACTATATATAAAATATAAACCATACAAAATCTCAGAAAAAACACAGATGAGACGTGACAACTTTAAAACCACAGTCAAACTTTTAAAAATGAATGTTACTGAGTATTTATTATAAATAACAGGGAAATTGGTAAATGCCTAGAAATCATAGTATGAAAAGACTCGATACAAGTTTAATTGTGAGGACAACGACAACAACAGAGAAATTACCAGGTACTGGGAAATCATGGGTACAATACCTGGTTGAATCTGTACCCTTTTTAATTGCTTGCGCTGTGTTTTTAAGCGTCATTAGTTTAAAAAGTCCTATTCTGCTTTTTTGTTTACTAATGGGTAGTTTAATCACAATAGTCTGCCAGCAAATTGGACAGCAGGTAAATTTATCAAAACAATGGCTGATATTATTGCAAATCTTTGCAGTATCTATCATCCTAAGTTTATTTTGGTTAGACTTTTTTGCCACTCCGGTATCTGCTCAATTTTTTGGTAAAGCTGAAAACTTTTTCAAAACTACATTGACACAAGGTACAGATAGCAGTAGCAATCCTCAAACAGCAGTCAGTTTAATATTCAACGTTTTGCGAGCAATTTATTTACTTTATATTGCTATTTCTCTGATTGGTGTAATTAATGCAGTTCGCAAAGATGAAGATTGGCAAAGTATTGCGAGAATTCCTTTGATAGTAGTTGTTGCTGTCACTATTGCTGATGTCCTGACAGGCTTTGTAATTGGGGATGGTAGTAGTAGTTAATTGTAAGAATTCATGAGTCAGGAGGAAAGACGAAGGAAGAAGAAGATAATTTTCTCCTCTGCTCCCCTGCCCCTCTGCTCCCTCTCACCTGTCACCTATTTTATGTCTGAAGAACAAGATCAAGAATTTCGTCCAGTTAATCAAATCTTAGGTTCACAACCATCATTAGGACCAATTCCCGCTGATCAAATTCTTCCCTGGTTAGTAATTGTTTTAGTTTCTTACTTTGTGATTAATGGCGTTTTTGGAGGGCTGTTTGCAAATGATTTTCAACGATGGTTATGGACAGCATTAATGACAGGTTGGGGAATAGCAACTTGGTGGATTTTAAGTGGTGGTAGGAGTTGGCGTTTTTTAAGCAAGTTTATTGGAGTTCCTACTTGGACAAGAGGCTTTGCTCGTTATCAAAGCGTGCTAGAAATTAACCATGAAACAAAAAATCGGAAAACAAAACATCAGCGCCGGCGGACAAGAAAGTAGACTAACACCATTTGAAGATGCTTTACATTTGGCGACTATGCTCCGTATTTCGCTAAATTCAAGAGATATTGGGGCTTATATTCTCAATAAAGAAAATCAAAAAGATCGGTTTTGCTTTGTTTTCGGGTTTGAATGTCGAGGCATTCATACCACTTTAAGGTCGGAACAAATAGAGACTATATTTAATAATATTGAATCTGGTTTAAAAGATATTCCCGAAGGCGAAAAAATGACCTTACATATAGGGTCTTTCAGTTCCGATAAACAACGCCAACAAGAACTAGCAGATTTGGTAAAGCGGACACCATCACGGGATCTTAAATATTTATTGACAGCAGAAAGAGCGAGAATTCAAGAACTGAGTAATTCTGGCATTCGCAAGCCGAAATTTCTGCGAATTTATGTAACTTATACCATTGAACCCAATGCTAATCAAGCTGATGATTGGATTGAGAAACTTTTAGCAAAAACTGAAGTTTGGTGGTTGAAATTTAAAGGAGAACTGGGAGAAGTTCAAAATCAACGCATTGAAACTCTGATTATCAAAGCTTATCAACAAGGTTTTTCTCGATGGGAACAATTGTTATCTAACAAAATGGGTTTAGATGTTAAACCTCTAAATGCTAATGAACTTTGGGAAGAAGTCTGGAGACGATTTAATGATACTCCACCGATAGAAATTCCTCAATTACTTTATTTAGATGAAAATGGACTGCATGAAGAAGTTAATTCAGATTTAGCTAGTAGCAAATTGTTGATAGAAAATATCCACAGTACAACCTTGTTGATGGAATCTAGTGTACCCTGTGCGGATCGTCGTTGGGTAAATGTGAAAAATCGCTATATTGGGGCGATGACATTTCTGGAAAAACCAGGAGGTTGGCCAAATAAATTTTCTCAGTTACGTTATTTGTGGGATTTATTAGCTAGAGAAACGGTAGTAGATACAGAGATTTTTTGTCAGTTAACTGCTGCTAATCCCGCATTGGTAAAAACTACTTTACAACGAGTCCTTAAGCAGTCGAATATGACAGCTATGATGGCGCAAGAAAAAAGTAAAACTATTGATGTAAATGCCCAATTAAAGTTAAAGAAATCGGTAGCAGCACAAGAACAATTATATGAAGGTGCAGTTCCGATATATACGAGTGTAGTTATTTTTGTCCATCGTCCGACTATAGAAAAATTAGACGAAGCCACAAGATATATTGAAAACTGTTTTCAACGTCCTGCACAGGTAATTAGAGAAGTAGAATATGCCTGGAAAATTTGGTTACAATCTCTACCGATAGTTTGGGAAGGTTTGTTAGTTAAGCCTTTTAACCGCAGACAATTATATTTAACAAGTGAAGTTCCCGGATTAATGCCTTTAATTTTAACTAAAGCTGGAGATAAACACGGCTTTGAATTAATTGCGGAGGAAGGGGGATCACCAATACATTTAGATTTGTTTAATCAACATAAAAATTTAGCGTTGTTTGCTACAACTCGTGCGGGTAAATCGGTTTTGGTGTCGGGAATTTTAACTCAAGCTTTAGCACATGGAATTCCTGTAATTGCGTTGGACTTTCCTAAGCCTGATGGGACATCTACCTTTACTGACTATACAGAGTTTATGGAGGGGAATGGGGCTTATTTTGATATTTCCAAACAATCAAATAATTTGTTTGAACAGCCAGATTTACGATCGCTCTCACCAGAAGAACAACGCGATCGCCTCCTCGATTATAGTGGCTTCTTAGAATCAGCCTTGATGACTATGGTTTTAGGTTCATCCACTGAAAATCAACTATTAACTCAAACAGTGCGTTCCTTGCTCAATTTAGCCCTAACAGCGTTCTTTGCTGACGCAGGTATTAAGGAGCGATATAAACAAGCAATATCTAACGGTTTTGGAACTACAGCTTGGCAAAAAACTCCTACTTTACAAGATTTTCTCTATTTTTGTTCTCCAGAACATCTGCAATTAGATTCTATTAGTGGCAGAGTAGATGATGCACTCAGTCAAATTCAATTGCGTTTGCGTTTTTGGCTTTCTAGTCGTGTGGGAAAATCAATTTCTGCACCATCTAGCTTTCCTACAGATGCCCAACTTTTAGTTTTTGCACTGCGAAATTTATCAGATAATGAAGATGCAGCAGTTTTATCTTTAAGTGCTTATTCGGCAGCTTTACGACGAGCGTTAAGTAGTCCAGCTTCGATATTTTTTATTGATGAAGCCCCGATTTTATTTGAGTTTGATCAAATATCAGATTTAGTGGGGAGAATTTGCGCCAATGGTGCAAAAGCTGGAATTAGAGTTATTTTATCAGCACAAGATCCCGATACTATTGCTAAATCTAAAGCTGCATCAAAGATTTTACAAAATTTGTCAACGAGATTAATAGGTCGGATTCAACCAGTAGCTGTAGATAGTTTTATTAGCATTTTAAAATATCCCCGCGATGTTATTTCTCGGAATGCGACGGAAAGCTTTTTTCCTCGAAAGGAAGGTATTTATAGTCAATGGTTGTTGGATGATAATGGGATTTATACTTTCTGTCGTTATTATCCAGGTTATGAACAATTGGCGGCGGTTGCTAATAATCCTCATGAACAAAATGCTCGTCAGCAAGCGATGTTACGTTACAAGGATAAATATGAGGCAATTTCTGTTTTTGCTCGGCAATTAGTGGCTTCTTTACGTGGTGGGTAATTGAGGAATTATCTCACGCAAAGGCGCAAAGACGCAAAGGAAGAAGGAAATTAATAAGGGGATTTTATGAGGAAGATTGTTTTTTTTAGTTTGGGGTTTTTGTTGTTTTTGGTTTTACCGACTATGGGGCAATTAGGTAAGGTTTGGAGTGAGTTTCAATTGTATTCTGTGGATATGCAAAATTATTTTACAAATAATCTGAGTGAAACTTTAAGACATTTGGAAGTTAGTAGTCAAAATTATTTGAATGGTTCTAGGGGAGAGTTAAATGTACCAAATCCGATTGAGGTGGGGAAACAAGTACGTCAGGATTTGTTTTTTTATCCGACGACAGATAAGTTTGAAAATAATCCGATTGTCCGAGGGAATGCGGTTAGTAATGAGATGAATCGTTTGATTCTTAGAGGTTCGGTGGAAGGTGTTATGGGAATTGAGGGACAGCGACGTTTAAAGAATAAGTTGGAGGAGACGGAAAATATTATTACAACTATTGTGGAAACTGCTAATAATGCGGAACAAAGTAACCGAAATTTACTAGGTGATATTCTGGCTAAAATTCCGACAATTGAAAATGTGGCGCAACAATTATCAGCCCAAACAAGTGCTAATCAAATTAATTTACAATTACAATCTCTGAAGGTGCAAAGTGAGCAATCAAAAATTATTGGAGAAACGCTGGCGCAAACAATGCAAACTAATCAATCTTTGCAATATTCTAATTTGAATTTAGCGAGTATTTCTCAACAAATGGAAGAAATGAATCGTGCGCGGCGAGTTGATTCAGCTACTGAGGCTGCAAGATTGATGCGGACGACTTCGCAAATAGATTTGTTTGGGAGGGAGGAGAATTACAGCAGAAGCCAGTAGGGGCAGGGTTTCCCCGCCCTTGTAATCAATTTACTTTATCAAAACCTGTGAACCCAAAATGCAGTTTTATATTTTGCAAATCTTTCCTGAAGTTGGTATTAATGAAACTCTTGATAGTGGTGTTGAAACTGCCAAAAGTATGGCGGAAAGTTGGGATAATCAATGGCTAGATTTATTACAAAATAGTTCTAGTAATAATTTATATGGTGCTATTACAAATTTGGGTGTATTTTTTGCTGTGGGAACTTTGCTATTTTTTATGATGCAATGGTTGAAAGATGTTATTTATAGTGAATATTCTCGCCCTATATCGGGTTTAATTTGGCCTTTTATAGTGGTAATGCTATTAAGTAATACGGGAAATGGTAGTATACTTGCTAGTTTGACTTTGGGGGTAAGAAGTTTTATCAATACTGTCAATCAGCAGGTTGTGAGTACCGCAGATGCTGATCTAAATTATCAACAAGCTTTACATATCAGTTTGGCTGAAGAAGTGGCTGGTTCTTTAATTCGTCCTTGTCAATCTTTAACAGGTGAACAACAAAATCAATGTTTTGCTAAGGCTAGTGATCAAATAGATGGATTGTGGCGAGAATATAGAAATTTGTACGGGGATAAATTTTGGATTCAAAGATTGGAAAATCAGGTACTTTCTTTAAAGTTTGGGACAGGAAATTTATCAGACACTACTTTTAATTCTTTGTTGGGAAATACGACACAAACGAGTATTAAAAACTTTTTAATTTCTTTGCAATATGCTTTTCAAAATTTACTAGAAGCTACTATGTTACTAATTGCAGCTTTGGGTCCAATAGCTATAGGTGCGTCTTTGTTACCTGTGGCTGGAAAACCGATTTTTGCTTGGTTGACTGGGTTTTTAGCAGCGGGAATTGCCAAGATATCATTTAATATAATTGCTGCTGTAACCTCTGCTGTAATTATTAATGGACCCGCTGAAAATCCTAGTGCAAATCCTGATTTAATGTGGTTTATTATTTTTCTGGGAATTTTAGCCCCGGTTTTATCTTTAGTTGTAGCTGGTGCGGGAGGATTTGCGGTTTTTAGTGCTATTAACAATACCGATAGTTTGGTAAAAAGTAGGATATAAACCAAGACATTTCT
>NZ_VILD01000005.1:415996-422919 GCF_009712085.1 Anabaena sp. UHCC 0253 | reverse complement strand
CGAACGTCTTCCAAAAAAATAGGCTTAACTGAACCGTATCAGAATATAAATCTGAATAATATTAAATAGGATGAATATGATAATATGACAAACTTACTTAACAAGAAAAAACCACAAGGAAATATTTTAAATACATTTGCGATCGCTACTTTTAGTTTGCATCTATTGGTGTTATTTTTGTTCATCCTCCAAGGGTTAAACATTCGTCAACTGAGTATTAGAAAACCGCCTAACTTTGTGCAAATGATAGATGGTAAAACCCCATCTGTAACTGATGATTTAGCTAGAGATCCTGAAGCCATTCGCCAATTTATTAGTAAAACCATGATATCCATGTTTAACTGGTCAGGAACGCTACCAATACAAACTATTGAAGCCTCGACAAAACCGCAACCAGATCCAGGAATTACAGTGAGAACATCACAGGGTGGAAATCAAAAAGTGACTACGAATAGTTGGGTTGCTAGTTTTGCGATATCAGAAGATTTTCGGAAAGGTTTCTTAAGTGCGATCGCTCAAATGACACCAGCAGAAGTTTTTTCTAACAACTCCACTCAAGCAATGTCAGCAGAGTTAATTATTAAGCGAATTTATCCCCCAGAACAAATAGAACCTGGTAAATGGAGAGTCGGAATGGTAGCAGATTTGATGCAAAAAAAACGTGCAGATGATAGAAGAACAATAACACCTTTTAATAAAGATTTATTAGTGCGTGCAGTAGATTATTATCCCTATCCTCTACCTGAGATTAGCACCAATATTCAAAAAGCAATTTATAGCAATCGCGCTCAAAAATTAGAAATTTATGAAATTCGGACTTTATGTTTAATAGATAACTACAGTAACCTCAGCAATGATAAATCCAACCCCTGCGGAAATAACAGAACCTCTGACAGCTTTCTTAGATAAATAAAATCCCAAGGACTTACGCAAAATATCTCTGAAACCCTTTTCTCTTCGTGTCCTTCGTTCCTTCGTGGTTTGTTCTTTCGTAACTTGTGCCTCCCTAATTACCCTAATTATGCAACTCATAAAATCAGAAACAAAAAAAAGTAGCATCTTACCACTTTTAGCCGTCGGCACATTTGGCTTACATCTATTTACCTTATTATTACTATTGTTTCATGGTTCTATTTTACAGGATTTAAAAAAGCAATTAACACCTCAAACTTTAGTACAACTTATTGATGGACGTGCCATAAATGTAGACCCCAAACCCAATTATGAACGACATCCAGAAACAATTCGCCGCTTTGTAGGTGAAACCATGATTCTCATGCTTACCTGGTCACGACAACAGCCACCGCTGACAGTATGGGAAATTAGTTCTCAACTTTTATCCTCTGATTTGAAACCGAAATTTCAATCAGATATTACTAACTTAAATGTAACTAATCAATTTGCCAATATTAATCAAGGAACTGAATATGTATTAGTCATAGAAAAGATTTCTCAACCCACACAAATAGCTAATGGAAAATGGGAAATAGAAATGTTTGCCAATCAATTAAATTTTAGTAGTTTTAATAATCTAGGAGCATCAATTCCGTTTAATAAAAAAATCTTACTTAGAGCTATTGATCAACCAAAAACTTTTCTCCCAACCAAACCACTACCATTGCATTTAGCCGCTTACCGTCTTGGAGAAGCGCGGCTAGAAATTTATGATATATGTGACATCAAAGATAATAAATGTTCTGGAAAATCTAACTGAGGAATACACTATGACTTCTTATTCAATTGATTTAAAACTTGCTCAACAACCTCACATCGAACCTAATTCTAAGAAATATGAATTGGAAGTAGATGCTTCAGATTGGGAATCTCAAATGGCCAAATTGGTTGGTTTTAAAGAAGAATCCCCAAAGGTCAACATTGACTCATTAGAAGCAGATATAGAAAGTTTGCAGCCTTCCCAGTTTCAGCCGGAAGAAGTTCCCACTGAACAACCTTTATCATCTAATCCCTTTGCTAAGTTAGCTTTGGTAGGTAGTGGTACTTTTGCTGTAGTTTTGGTAGCTGGTGTATTTTTAACGCAGATTATGAGTACCGGCAATCAAAAGCCAAAAAATAATCTTGCTTCTTCAACAGCTTCATTACCTCCAAAAATTGAACCCCGCGAGCAAAATTTAGAACAAGAAATAGAGACTCTAAAAACAAAATTGGCTCTGGCTGAACAAGTGCAGACTGTAACAGCAGCCCAGCAAAATCTAAGAACTAGAGTAGTTCCTAAATTAGAAACTCCACGAATTAATAATAGAACAATTACACCTGTACAAACTGCTTCTGCACCTCGTGTAGTTACAGTTGAACGCATCATTGAAAATCCCTTTTCTCCATTACCAGTTGTCTCACCAGTTGCTGCTGTCCCGACTGTTGCACCACCAACAGTCCCACTAGAACCGAAGCCAGAAACGCAACCATCTCCACCAGATCCCCTGGAAGAATGGACGAAGTTAGCAAAATTAGGTAGTTATGGTCAGGTTTATACGACTGGTCAATCTAGTGTAAATATGGCTAAATTGTCACCTGTTAATAATAGTAATGTCGCCAATCAGCCAACTCAATCTCAGCCTGAACCCACGCCACCAGAAGAAGATATTCTCGTTAGCCAATCACAAAATTCAAAATCTGTCAAAGTAGGAACTAGTGCTAAAGCTGTATTGGTGACAGCAGTATTTGGGGAAACTACGAGGCCAAATAGTAATAGGAATAATCAACAAGATGACAATCAAGAAATATTTGTGGTGCGGTTGAAAGAACCATTAAAATCTCTAGATGGGGCGATCGCTTTACCAGCCAATACTGAATTATTAGCTCAAATTAGTTCTATTTCTGAACGAGGTTTACTGCGGTTGGATGTGATTAAATTTATTTCGCAAGATAATGACAAACTTCAAGAAATAAGCTTACCCAGCAATGCAATTATTGTTCGCGCTCCTCAAGGTAAACCTTTACTAGCAGGTAAATTTCCTAATAATGGATCGTCTATAGCCAGAATGGATGCTGGATTATTTGTTTTGGGAGGTGTCAGTAAAGCCGCAGAGTTATTGAATCGAGTTGATAGTGAAGTGACTACTAATTCTGGTAGCACTATAGTCACTAACTCTAATTCCCAACGTAATCTAGCAGCAGGTATTGTGGAAGGTGGTTTAAAGTCTATTGTTCCGCAAATTGCCCAACGTAATCAACAAGCAATAACTCAAATGATGCAAAATACTAATGTTTGGATGATACCAGCGGGTCAAGAAGTGGAAATATATATTAATCGCACTATTCAGTTTTAAAGACAAAAAGAAAAACTTGAAATTACCCGAATTTTAAAAATGATGGCGATACATGAAAAGTCTCAAAGACTATATAGGAACATTTTCAAAATCCCCAATCAAAAATCAAAAACGGTTTTACTTCTGACTTTTCTGATTTTATCGGGGTCTATATTATTGTTAGCTGGTCGTGCTGTAGCTAATAATGCGGTTCTCCGTTCGCTGTTTTCCTGTCAAGCTCAGGGTTTATCAGGAGTTGTCCCAACTATCGAAGTTTCTTATCAACAAGGTACAAATTTAAGCTTTCTGCCGGCTGGGGAAACTATTAAAAAGGTTTGGTTAAATGACCCGTCGCAGGTAACTATAGATTTTGATGGATTGATGTGTATGCAGTTTGGAGAAGACCGCCAATTAAGTTCAGGAGATTGTAAAAAATCAGCAGCAAATGTTATGCAACTGCGGCGAATTCCCCGGCTAGAAATTCTGGGATTACCGAAGATGGACAATACACTTTTAACTGTAATTACTGAAGGTCAAGGTACAACTAAGCTCTATACTTTCAGAATTCTCTATCAAGATACTGCTCCTGGTTATCACACTTTAGCTATTTATCCAGATTCAAATGGAGCAAATTGTGTACAGTAGTAGTATGTCAATAGGCGATTATAAAGATGCCTCCGGCACGCTAACGCGAACGCGGCTACACAGACAAAACCCACCTTTGTGGGTTCAAGAGTTTTGGTTTTTTATTAGTCCACCTTCGCGTAGCGTAGAAATAGGTGGACTGCGTTTGTGTAGTAGTGAATTATATTCGCCGGAAACTTGACTACTTTTCAATCATTCTCTTATTCTCTTATGAGTTTGGCTCTTTTTTATCCTTTTTATCCTTTGCATCTTTTTTCGGCTTTTTCACTTCTTTGTTACTTTTTCTTTCTTTAGACATCAGTTTTACCCAACTAGGTTTACTTGTCAAAACTTCCTGATTCTGTTGTTACTAAATCAGGGTGTAGCTTACCTGATCTGTTTTGAAAACAGAAAAAAAAGAATTGCTCATTTATGCTACTTTTTACTACAATACATTGTAATTTAATTTTGTTGTAAATTTGATTAAATGTGACACAAAACTTTAAATACTCTGTATCCATGTCTAATTGAGATTCTGAGTTTCCTCTTCCCTTGCGGTTGGGGGTGAGTTTTTGTGTCTTATTCAATCGAAAAATGCTATATTTTATAATTTATTAGGTAATGATTAAATGAATCCAGTAGATATTATCATTCTTTCCAATGGACCAGGAGAAGTTACAACTTGGGTTCGTCCTGTTGTCAAAGCATTAAGAAAACAATTAGGTGATGATATTTCTCAAGTGAGAATTTCTGTAATTCTCTCACCTTGTCCTCATGCTAGTGGTCAAGAAACTGCGATCGCTCAATCATATCCAGAAGTAAATAGAGTACAAGCACCTGAGCATTTTTGGCAGTTTTTATTGTGGGGAAAAACCGCAGAAAGTTGGGATTGGAGAAGTCAAGGTGTAGTGATATTTCTGGGTGGAGATCAACTTTTTCCGGTGATTGTTGGTAAAAAGTTAGGATATAAAACAATAGTTTATGCAGAATGGGAAGCGCGTTGGCATGGTTTTATAGATAAATTTGCCATTATGAAAGCTCAAGTTGCAAAAAATGTCTCTCCTAAATATGCGAATAAGTTCACTGTTGTTGGTGATTTAATGTTAGACGTAGGGGAAAATGTTCATGGCGGAAGTAAGTTAAATACTACAAAAATTCTCGGAATTTTGCCTGGTTCAAAAGCAGCGAAGTTAACCCAAGGTGTACCTTTAATGTTAGCTATTGCTGAATATATTCATAAAAAATCGCCCCAAATTGAGTTTTTTATCCCAGTTGCTCCAACTTTATCTTTAGCAACTTTAGCTAGTTTTGCTAATCCTGAAACTAATAAATTTACCAAAATTTTTGGTTTTGAAGGTGCATCTTTATCTGGTAATTTACTGACAACTACTACAGGCTTATCTGTGGAGTTAAAACAAGAAAATCCGGCTTATGATTCATTATCTAAATGTTCTCTTTGTCTGACTACGGTTGGTGCAAATACCGCAGAATTAGGTGCATTAGCTATACCGATGATTATCTTATTACCAACCCAACAACTTGATGCAATGCGTTCTTGGGATGGTTTACCAGGGTTATTAGCAAATTTACCAGGGGTAGGTTCTAGTCTTGCTAAGTTAATTAATTGGTGGATGATAAAACACAAGGGTTTATATGCTTGGCCAAATATTTGGGCGCAAGCAGAAATTGTCCCGGAGTTAGTAGGTGAATTACAAGCTTCAGAAGTAGGAGAAATGGTTTTAGATTTTTTAGAAAATCCCCAAAAGTTAGAGGTAATTCGGAATGATTTACGCAATGTTAGGGGTGAAGGTGGTGCTGGTGAAAAACTAGCAATTTTGGTAAAACAAGAGTTGTTTTAGTTTATCAATAATTAAAAAGCGTTTGATCAATGTCTATTCCCTGGGAGTGAAATAGTTGATGCTGTCTATATCAACAGCAGGATGAAATATTAAAAAAAATCACTGATGATTGATAACTAAAGCGATTAGAAATCGCGGCTACACAGACGAAACCCACCTTTGTGGGTTCAGAAGTAACCAAAAACTTTTCAAACATCCTCTAACAGAGAACTACTTGATTTTTGCTGTTGTTAAGGATCTGCAAATGTGCTTTTAATTCCCAGAATTACCACATTGTTTTGGCAACAGTATCAACTTTAGTAAATGCAAAGTAATGACGAAATCTAATGAACACAATATATAGAGAGCATAAAATTGTTTCCCGGTTACTGGCAGTCCTACTGTCTGCATTACTAACAGTACCTTTGCTGACTAGCTGCGGTGGAGGTAATCGCACAGCTACACCGCCACCAGTTGATGACACCATCAGCGGTAGAAATGTGACTAATATTAACCCCGCTAACCAACCTGAAGTCCAAAAGGGTTTATCCACAGGGCAGAAAGTAGGAATTTTAGCAGGTGCAGCGGCACTTTACTATCTCTATAACCAACATAAAAATGCTCAAGGAGAAGGACCACAGGGTAAATATTACCTTTCCAAGAATGGGCGCGTATATTACCGCGATTCTGAAAACCGCGCTCACTGGGTAACTCCGCCACCAGAAGGAATTCGAGTTCCCGAATCGGAAGCTCAAAAATACCGAGACTATCAAGGCTATAACAATCGTGCTACCGGTCGTGATCTAACTGGCTTAAGTTCAAGTTCAGCCCCAGCAATTTAGTTTTAGGGACTTCCAAGAAATAAATTATCCAGATTAACGTTAGCGTAGCGTGGCGTTAGCCATACCGCAGAGGCGCAGAGGACACAGAGGAAAAGGGTTTGAGTGTTTTTTATTTGGAAGTCCCTTAAACAGTAGAAGCCTCTCTCCTACCAGGGAGGCGATGAGATGAATATGCGTGAGATGGAGAGCAGTAATGGTAAATAACTTTTTGCGAAAAGCTAAAGATTTTCTATTAGGGACAGATGAATCGGAGCAAGATACCGAATATCGCGATCGCAATGTCCGCCCAGCCAGTGAAGACCCCTATGGCGACCCCGCAGATTCGGCATCTTTCGGTGATGTCCGCCCAGCTA
>NZ_VILD01000005.1:398709-415882 GCF_009712085.1 Anabaena sp. UHCC 0253 | reverse complement strand
CGGTGATGTCCGCCCAGCTAGTGAAGACCCTTATGGCGACCCCGCAGACGAGGAATACCGACGTTAGAAAAATAAATTATTCAATTTTGTGGGATGGGCAATCTTGCCTGTCCTTGACCATTAGCGGGCAAGATTTCCATAGAAATTACAATTGGTAGAATTTCACCAAAAAAATCTATTGCAATAGATGTTTCAATCCCTAATAGGGAGTAAGAGAAATTGCAATTAAGATTTTTCCTGTGTTTTTAAATGGCATCACTTGTTTCAATCCCTAATAGGGAGTAAGAGAAATTGCAATCTAAGGCTACAGGATGATATTTGACAAGCTAGAGTTTCAATCCCTAATAGGGAGTAAGAGAAATTGCAATTTGTCTAAGTCTGAGATTGTCGCTTGCTGTTGGGGTATGTTTCAATCCCTAATAGGGAGTAAGAGAAATTGCAATGTTATTTTTATTTTCCCCCTTAGCTTGCGATCGCCTGTTTCAATCCCTAATAGGGAGTAAGAGAAATTGCAATTTCCACCCGTTGCTGTATGAGTAAATGTTAAATTAGGAGTTTCAATCCCTAATAGGGAGTAAGAGAAATTGCAATGAGTTGCACCAAGAGCTTACCTAGAGAGAATCCGGTTTCAATCCCTAATAGGGAGTAAGAGAAATTGCAATAGCGAGGCGCTGGAAGCCTGACTGTATTTGATTTTCAAGGTTCGGTTGCGCGACACTTATTATCATAGTCCATTTCAGAAATTGTGTCAAGAGGGAAAATAGCTGAAACCTTTGCTGTGTAAGGTGCGCGGCAGGGTAAAGCCAAAAAAACCATCAAAGCCTTATGTAGGTATAACTTCAGGCATTTTTTGAGAAACTGGATTTTTTACACCCACCCCCTCGCGCATTAAGCAAAGAAAATCGTCGTATCAAGGGGTTGTTCACCACCAATTCTTTCTACTTTCCCAAAACAGCAAGCACAGAGAAAATAAAAACGGATGCTATCAGTTTCCGGCTTAATTAACTTATTGAGGCGCGATCGCAGTTTAGCATACTGAGTATCAGTTAACTGACATTCAAAAATACTATACTGCACCCATTGTCCATAAGACTTGAGAATACTATGGATTTTAGTACGGCGCTTATCCTCAGAAATATCGTAAGAAACAACAACATTCATAAATTGGTAATTGGTAATGGGTGATAGGTAATTGGGAAGAATAAACTTTTTAGGACTTATGCAAAATATCTCTGAAACCCTCTTTTCTTCGTGTCCTTCGTGCCTTCGTGGTTCGTTCTTTCGTGACTTGTGCGTAAGTCCTGCTTTTGACTCTTACCTTCTTACTGTCACCTGTCAACTGTTCCCTGTCACCTTCTTATTTTAAAAACAAAGGTGGATACTTATCCGTTTCCCCCATTAAGTATTTAGCAAGTAATCTAGCTTGCCATTCAAAAGCCTGCCTATAAGAACATTTACGACCCATAACCGGATGTTTAAACTCCGATAGCTTTTTCTTTTGATACTGAATTAAAAAGGTTTTACGTCCTTCAGGAGTGAGATGAACAGCACCACTTAAAGGTTCAGTGACAAAATCGCCTGGTGTTAATAATTGCTTATTCAAAATTGATAAAACCACCGAATCTACCACCAGAGGACGAAACTCCTCCATTAAATCTAGAGGTAAAGAAGGTCTTCCATAGCGATCGCAATGCAAGTATCCTAAATATGGATCAAAACCCACAATATTCACCGCACCTTGAATATCATGACGCAACAAAGAATAACCAAAACCCAATAACGAGTTTACCGGATCAGTAGCTGGACGACGCACGCGCTTAGTAAAAGTAAAATCCGGGTTACGAATCAACTGATTAAAACAACCAAAATAAGCCGCACTTCCTGCACCTTCCAACCCACGCAAAGAGTTAATATTGTGAGTAGAATCAATGGGTGCGATCGTTTGTTCAATGCGAGTAATATATTTAGATAAATCAACATCAGATTCTCGTTGACAACGCATCAAAATTTGACGATAATTTTTCAACTTCCCCCTCACAAAACTTTGCACAACATGAACAGCTTGGGAAGACTCTCCAGCAGCTTGCCATTGAGCTTTACGAACGAAAATATTTTTAGTCATTTCCGGTTCTAACCTTCCTAAATAATGACCCATTTCATTAATAAAAGAAAGAGGAATATGACGAGTCATTAATTCAGAAACAACAGCAGGTGAAATAGTAGCACGTCCCAAAACAACCACATCTTTAAGGTGAATAAACGGAATATCCTGAAGTATTTTTTTTTCAAACTTCACATGAATCCGTTCATCAACCTTACCAATAAAAGCATCATTTTGTGTAACGTAAAGCGTACTCATAATTAAATCCTCAAAATAGGTGACAGTGGACAGGTGACAGGTGACAGTAAAAAGAGTTTTAGAAATGTTTTGGTTTTTTGCATCAATTAAAAACCGATCAATTTGCCTCTTGATAACGACTAACTTTATCAACAGCTTGAGGCAAACATTGAGAATAAAGACTACAACCATCACAGCGTTTTGTTTTCACTGCTTTCGGCATAGCACCCGTAAACAGCAACATTTGTACAGATTCAATAGTTGCGATCGTAACTGCTCGTAATTCCGGCGTAATTTCCACTAATTTGCGTTGATGAGTTTGAGCATAATAGATATAACCAGAATTGATATTTTTTCCCGTCATTTCCTCCAAACACAAAGCCTGAGCGCAAACTTGTAATTCATCATTATCCCATTCTCCTTTACGTCCACGTTTATATTCAATTGGATAAAACTCGCCATTTTCAAATTCAATTAAATCTGATTTACCAATTAACTGATATTGATCAGACTTCAAATAAATAGCCCGTATCTGCCAAGTTTCATCCCGATTTACTTCCCCAACGGTGTGAACTCTTTCATGTAAACTTGTGCCTTCAATAGTATATTGATTATCAACAAACTCCCCAGCACAATGAATCCGCCAACAACGGTGAGGACAATAGGAATATTGATTTAAAGACGCAATATTCACATAATCATCAGAAGAGGTGATAGGTGACAGGTGACAGGTGACAGTAGGAAGAGAGTTAGTTTGATTTTGTTTAGCCATAGTTAATTAAAAAATTTGATAGATGACAAGTGAGAATAGGAAGATAATTACCTATGAATTATTTAAGATTCGATAACGAAGAGATGTGAGCATTTTGCTAATTTCTATAATCAGCAATAATGTGGAATTTGCTTGTTCTTGAGTTAGATAATTTAACCTGACTGCCAGCATTAAAAAAGTTTCTGTTTCCATTAATGAACCTTTAGCTATAGATAAAAAATGTGCAAAATCGTTTTTAGTTGTTCCTCGTGCATGACCTTCTGCAATATTGGCTGGAACAGATGCTGCTGCACGAGTAATTTGTGACGTAAGACGATAATTTTCTATGGATGGAAATAAAGTTGATAATTGATAAATTTGAACTACCATATCCATTGATTTCTGCCAAACAATTAAATCTCGATGTGATTCAATTTTCATAAATAACTCCTCTTCTATTCTCTCGTTACTTCTTACTTCTTCACTGTCACCTGTCACCTTCTTCTCACCATTCCCATTCCCATTGTTGTTTTTCTCCCAATACCTGCATATAAAACAAAATCAGCCAAAGCATTAATTTGTTTAATTCCTATTGCGTCCACATTGCCAAGAATGCGATAACTAATTTCACCTAAACAACCAATAAATTTATTTTCATAGTTGCTAATAACCTCAGTTCCGATATTAAAAGCACTAGGATAAATAGATTCAAGGGGAATATTAGTTAATTCAATTCCACTATATTTATTCCACCGATTCAGCAGACTATTAAATACAGATTCTCGCGTTGGTAAAACATTATCAAATGCACCTTGGCGAAAGGCTACAGGTGTGGAAAAGATAAAATTAAAAGTCCGATCTTTTTCATTTGCTTGTTCATATAATTGGTTATAACTACAAGCATTAGCCCAAGGTTGGGTAGATTGAGGTGTACCTTGAATGCTGGTAATATGTAAATTAGCTGAACCTAAATGCCAAGGTTGTTCCGGGTTGAGATTTAACCATAAAGGTGTGAGTTGACTAAATAAATTGTCATCTAATAAAGATATCCGCCACCAACAGGGAGTACCTGAGGGAATCTGTTTTTGATGATTATATTGTAGGGTGAAAAATTGAGTTTTATTTCTACTTTGGATTTGTAAAGGTGAGAGAGTAAAGGGTTTATCGGCGTTTGATTCGTGGAGGTAGTCGCCTAATTTTCTATCAACAGAACTGACTAGATTAAGGAATAAGGCGTGGTAATGTCTACCGGAGAGGAAATTGGTGTAGATGGGGGATTGGGGGGTGATGTTGAGGATGAGACTATGGGGCATGATTAATTCAAAAATAATGTTTATTAAGCGATAAAAACTTCATCATCTGGAAGCCGTAGCTGTTTACATTTCATAGCCATTGTTAAGATTCCTGATAAACCAGCAAAGAATCTATATTCTTTATCAGCATCATTACAAACAATATTTATTGGATAAGAAATAATACCTTGTCTATTTAATTGAAAAATAGCAGCAGCATTTGTGACGGGGCAAATAATTACTCCTGGTAAAAGATGCCTATTTAATTCTTGTATTAAGGGTGTTGGTCGAATTGCACCTCCAGCACTGCGAGTAATTTGGCAATTTTTGAAGGCTGTTAGTTTGTTTAATTCTGTATTTAAAAATTCTTGCCATTTATCATAATATCGCAGTCTAAAACTCAATTGATAGGTTTCACTAGCACGATGTGTTAATTCAATATAATCACCATTTTGCACAAATTCGTAATAGCGTAGTAAATGAAAAGGATCAAGGCGTGTTTCTTCAGATTCATCTAGCAAAAATCCGTGAGGATCACGAATGGGTAAACTTTCAAATAAACTAGAACGAAAACTAAATAAAGGTGCATAGCTGGTACTGAATATTTCCGCAAATTCTTTTAAGTCCTCCAAAACCTCTTCATCTTCTTTAAATAATTTTTCATATTCTTCTATTGTTGTCCGTCCGGCTTCTAAATCATCCCATTCTTGAGGAGATGTTACTTTGATAAATCTTTTTACAAAAGCCTGACCACCTTTGATGTATTTCCAATCTTTTTTAATTTCTTTGGGAGTTTTTTTAGCAATAGTTTCAGCACCTCTTAAAACGTTCATTCTGTAACGGTAGTCATTCCAATTTCTATTTCCACCTAAAACTGATCTTAAAGTTTCAAAAAGTTGAGAAATTAATTCAGCACCTGTTAAATTTTCTAGCAGTTCTTCTAGTTCCAGTAAAGGACGGGCAATTTCTAAAAATGCTTCTGAACGCCAGTAAGCAGCTAAAAAAGGTTTATCTAAACAGGTAAGATTATCTAACATCTCTTTTAGTGCTGCACGTCCACCAGAAGTATCAAGAGATGTTATATTGTGTTCCCAAGCGTCAGCAGGTAAGTAAGCAATGGCTTCTGAATCTATATTAGTTTCAGATTTACCCAAAACACGCCCCACTCTACCTATTCTCTGCCAAAATGCAGAGCGATCGCGTGCCGAAAAAATCAACCAATCTAAATTTTGTCTTGTTGGTTCAGGAGTTCTTTCAAAATTAAATCCTACATCTACAGTGCTGGTGGCTAAAATTATTTGACATTGCATAGCCCTATGTCTATCTTTTTTAGGTGCGGGTCCAGTAATGCGTCCAATATGTTCACTCAGTCCTTGCTGTTGTAGTAAATCTGATAGACGATTAATATTATCAAGTGAGTCAAGAATTACAGCACCATTTTCATTTGGTTTATCTTGAAAACGTTGAACAACTTCTGCTGCTAATTCTCTTAACCATTCTTCTTTGCTATCTGGTTTAGGTCTAAATTCTAAATTAACTGCTGTTTGTGACGGTAAAAGCTGACCATTATCTGCTTCTCCATCAATTCTAGCTATTCTTACACCAGCCTGTTTTAAATTGTCTAATGCTAATTCACAAGCTGGTTCTGGTGTTGCGGTGAGTAATACCACTTTCCGCCCATTTTGGAAAAATTTAAAAACGTGAGAATAAGCAAGATAAAATAACATTCCTACTAGCTGTTTAGCATCATAAAGATGAAATTCATCAAATATGACTGTAGAGAATTTAGTGTAAAAACCACTAGCGATATTACCTCTATCTAGCTTGTTGTATGCAAAGAAAGTTGCATAGTAAAAAATATCAGGGTTTGTTACTAGCAGAATAGGCGTATTAACATCAACATCATTAAAAACAGTCGCTGGATTTCGTAAAACATTATATAGTTTTTCTCCAGGACGACCCCCTACTTTATCACTTGGCCAACTTTTAATATCTTTAGCAGAAGCTGATTTAACTACATGAGGTAAATTAGCATCATTGATAAACTTTTGTGCTGCTTCTGTTTGCTGTTCAATTAAAGCATTAGTGGGAGCGATATAAACAGCACTTTTTGTAGGCTGATGTAATAAAACTGTTAATCCAGCTTTGGTTTTACCCGTTCCAGTTGGTGCTAAATCAAGGATAATATCAGCATCTTTTGATTTTTCAAACACATCAACTTGATGTTGTAGTAATTTTTCACTCATGAAAGATAATTCACTTGGAGATGCACAAGCTGAAATACTCCGATTTTCTAACCTGATAACTAATTTTTGATTACTCATTTCTGTTTTCTCTACCACAATAATGTAAACCTGCTGGTACAATCATTTCTCCAATTTGCCAAGCTGCACCTCGAAAGTGAAGATTTTTTAATATCGGTGCAGGAGGTATAGAGATTAAATCAAAAGCAAATGCTTGTATTTGTGTGGGTAAATCAGCAACATTTAGATAATTCTGACTTTGATATTCACCTTCTGGAAGCAATGTTATAGGAAATTCATTAAGAACATTCACTTTAACTTTACTCATGAATTTACCAACGCGAATATAATCTGGTAATGGCTGATTTCCAAATACTAATGTTTTAAATTTATTACCTCTTTCAATCATTCGTAATCTTCCAGTTTGTGGAAAATTACTTGGTCTAAATGAACTTGGTTTTTTTCCTTGACGTTGTAATGGTAAATCTTCTCTTGCAGTTGCCACACGATTATTAGTCATTGCATACCAGTAAGCATCAGAAAGAGCGTTAAAACGTTCAAATCTAAATGTGATTCTACCTACTGGTGAAGCTGGTAAAATATAGCAAGATTGAGCTATTGATTGAAAATCTTCTTTGTAGGTTGGTCGTCCTGTAGCCTGACCTTGAAGACGGTAGGGGGAATTTACCCAACCTAAAGCATAGGTTAAAGCGTAATTCCCAATTACCCCCTCAGTGTAATAGGTGTCAGACAACTCCCTAGAGGCAAAAAAGACTGGTTCAAGACAGTTTAATTCAATAAGTTTTGCCTGATGAAAAGGAATTGTTGACATAATTTAACTCTCTACTTCAACTAGAGTATTTTTACCTTTACCTTTGCCTTTGTTTTTGTTTTTTTCAGGTGCAACTTGACGGAAAGGTTCATAAGATTGACTTAAACGTTTCAGAAAAGTATCACGTTCAGCTTCTGACCAGTGGGTTTCTACATCAGTGATTAAATTTGTTAATTCTTCATCAGATAGTTGCACAGAAATCCCTCTTCTGTTTTGCCAATTGGTAATTACTTTTTTAGCTGATGTAATTACTCGATTAATATTTAAAGGATGTTCTAAAGGTTCATCACTTAAAGCATCATAGGTAGATTGTACAAGTTCTAAAGAACTAGGCAATTCTGTAATACTGCCAAAAATACCTAATATTTGATTTTCCATCCTTCCTACACGACTGGAAACAGCACCGTAACGACTGGTAAAAAGAATATTTCCGATAATGTACCGTAGTTCATCAGCAGTTACATCTTTCAGAGTTACTACATCTAAAAAATGAACTCCTGGTTTGATGTATTCGCCATCTGGGACAAGAGATTGTGATGCCTTTGTATCTTCTTCTCTTTTTAAACGCATCGTACCATTTTCATATATGGCATTTATTGTCCGAGTACCTAAAATATCGTTAGCAGGTAAAACACTAAAAGCATCTTCAGTCCAAATGCGACTTTTCTGTGCGCCACCACCACCAGCAGCAAAGCCATAAAGGAAACAATCTATACACATTTCACATGGTTTATTTGTATTCAATGAACAGATAACCTCTCCTTGATCTTTAACTGTTTTTGTGTACAGAAGATTATGTGATCGTAAAAATTCGCGTCCATATCTACGTTCTGGAGCTATTTGTTTACGTTTAGTCATCACTAACCGAGGAATAATAGTTTGATCAGTTAATCCAGCCTGTACAAACTCACTAGACATTGGTTCACCAGAACCTTCTGTACGGAAAATTGTTTCAGAATGAGTTGTTCTCAAAACTATTAAAGAAATAAACCGACCTTTAGGGAAATTTTCGTATCCAGCAGCAAGAACTTTGTTAAGTTTTTCAAGTGACATAATCATCTCCTAATAAATTAATTTTGTTTGTATTTATCAATCTTCAGAATCATCTTCAGATTTATTTTTTGGTAGCTGCTGATATGCTTCTTGCCAAAAAAATAAATATGCAGCTTCAAGATTTCTTTGATCAGATAGAAGTTTTTCAGGACGACCTTGGTAAATTTCTTGATAAAGCTTTTTCAAAACTTCGTAATACTCCTTAATTTGTTCATGTTTTGTTGCACCTACTCGATATTCACGGATACGGTCTAGGCGATTATGATATTTTTGAGCTAAAGCTGCAAACATAAACTCTAAATCCATGTAAGGTTTATGTGAACGAACTGCTGAAGTAAAAGCAGTAAATGGTTCTGTTAAAGATGTACGTTTGAAAGAACTTCCCTTGAGGTTTGCTTCTGCTGCAATTTGAGCAGCTTCTTTCAAATATTTGGTTAAAAGTGAGTTTTCATTGGGCATAAGGCTCTCCAGTAAAGTATTTAACGGGTTACAAATCCGACTCCAAATAACACTCAAATTTGGTTCATCTTGTTCTCGTAAAATCCAACGTAACAAAACATAGTAAAGTTCAATTGGTCTATCACAAGTACGAGCCAAATCATACAAACAATCATCCGCTTTCTGAATACTTGCAACAGATATTGCTAATTCTCCAATACAACGTAGTCTCTCAAGAATTTTTTCTGCATCTTGACGCTGTTGATATTGTCCATTTCCGAGTAATGGTTGCAGTGCAGATGGAATTCCTTCTACTCTTCCATAAACATCATCAAATAAATCTACCTCCATATTGCTACTTAAAGTCAAAGGAAATCCAATATCCAAGGATAAAGATATTTCTAATCCTAATCTCAGTGATTTTAATAAAGCTAAAGAAGCGTTAGCATCACCCCAAACTAGAGGAATAATCACATTTGTATGTACAAAATCTGGACGTTTAGGTAAGGCTGCACCAACTACTTTATTAGCTTTAAATTCAAGCTGATTATCTCGATATAATTTGACTTCATCAACAGTGATAGTACCTCCTTCAGCATTTGTCGCTGATAATTGTTGTAAAAGTTCGCGCCAGATTCTTAATAATTCGGGAGAAGAACCTTTAGGTAATGCAAAGTGTAAATAAAGAGGATCTTGTTTTTTTATTGCTGGAAAATTTGCCCCAACAGTTATTAATTGATAAGCTAAAGCTGCAATTCCATCTGCTTGTCTTTTAGGTTCTGCACTAATACCACCTGGTAAGCGATTAGAAAAAGCCTGGACTTTTGTGCCAGGAGGCATATTAGCTGAAATTAACTCATCTATATCACCAGATGTAGAACCTAAAGAACATCTTTGTCGAGGATTAGCTTCTACATAAGAACTTAAATCATTAACTCCTATTAACTGAGTAGCAAAAGGTAAATTAACCATTCTGTTAACTGCTGAAATCATTTC
Organism: Anabaena sp. UHCC 0253; assembly: GCF_009712085.1. Classification (NCBI taxonomy): domain Bacteria; kingdom Bacillati; phylum Cyanobacteriota; class Cyanophyceae; order Nostocales; family Nostocaceae; genus Anabaena; species Anabaena sp. UHCC 0253. The sequence continues at coordinate 405,939 of NZ_VILD01000005.1, read as the reverse complement.
TTCAGATACTTCTATTTCTTCAGAAGTTTGTGTGCTTTGATTTCTTAATTGGAAAGAATTTTGCAGAGCTTCTTGGATACCTTCAATTCCCTTAATAGCGGCTTTGGCTGCAAATAAAGGTCGTCCATACTGACCATTAAATGGTTCAAGTGCAAGACGTTGATGTTCAGAAATTCCAGTATGATGAGCGATTTTATCCCAAACTTCTTTAGGATTTAAACCTGCTTCTCTATAACTCAAATAAGCGGCTTTTAATCCCTCAGATATAGCAAATTCTTCTGCATCACTTACAGGTAATAATCCAAGCCCAGCCGCTTTTTTTAGTGCATCTTCACCTGCATTATCTCCCCATTTTGTCACATCTTTAGCAATCTTATCTGATTTATAACTTGCTTTTTTTCTTTCTAAAAGAGCTTGAACATTTAGCAAAACTTCATCAATGTTTTGTTGGATGGCTTGACGAGTAACCTTAATACCATCTTTGGTAGCTCTGACGAGGCTTTCAATATTATTACCAAAAACTTGATCAATTTTACCTTGCCAAACAACAGTTATTTCTTTGGTTAAATCTACATTAGGTAAAGTTGCACCTGCAAAAAGTTCACCATCTGGAAAAATTGCTAAAGGATGTAATCCATACTTTTGTAAAACTTCTTCACAAGCACCGAGCAATAAAGCTGTAATATAACCTTTGTCTTCAGATAAACGCACTCTAAAAAGGTGACACTTCTTCCCAAAAGCAACGGTTAATTCTGTTTCTATTTTGCGAAATCTTTGGGCATCGGGAATACCTAAATCAAACAAATCAGCAGCAATTAACATTGCCGCCCAACGTTCAATATTTGGGTCTTCTGGTAAAAATCTAGCCCCATCACTGGCACTGTGGCCTGAATGGCGTTCAATCAACTTTCTGACTAATTCTAAATCATCATCTGTAACTACAAATCTAAGAACACAAGCCTTTTCTAGTTGTTCTGTTAAAAAGTCTCTATCTCTAGCTAAAATTTTGACTTTTCGTTCTTGAGGATCTAATTTATTGAGGTCATGGACAGCAGTTGCAGCTAATAATAAAGGTCGTTTATCTTCTGGTACTTGTGCTATATGGCTAACTGTCAAAATAAACTGACAAGCAGAGTCTAAATGTTCAGCAAGGGTTGTACCCTTTCTCACACCATATTGATGATGATGTGCATGATTCTCATAAAGCTGGGGACGAATTTCACTGAAATAAATTTCCTCCAAGGATTTAGGAGGACGATTTAAAAGCCGACCGCGTTTAATCATATTAAAGGATGGAAATTGTAATGTGATTTCAAAATCTATTTTCAGGTGGTCTAATTCTGACTCTATCTAATTCAGCAGTGACAATTGCACCAGACAATAATTCATTTCCGTAGAGCTGAATTACGCGTAAACAAACTATTGATTGTTCTTTGGTTGAGAGATTAACTAAGCGCAAGATACCACAATGAGGATTTCCCCGCAGAATTGCTAACTCTCCAAAATCTTTATCAAGAGTGACTAAAATTCTACCTTCACGATAAGCGGTTGCTAAAATTTCCTCATCACCTGGATCTTTTGGCCAATCTCCAGACCAAATCACATCATACTCAGCTATTTGTAAATCGGTAATCACCCTGGCATTAATGCAAGTATCTAGCAGTATTTTCATCTTGGAGACTCTATCAATAAAGGTTCAACTCGTTCATGACCAACTAATCTCCGTGCATAGATTAAACAGGCTTGCACATCTTCCCTTTCTAACCAGGGATAAGCTTCTAGCAAAGTTTCAATGGTATCTCCTGCTGCTAACATTCCTAAAATATGTTCCACAGCTAGACGACGACCACGGATTATTGGTTTACCGCTAAATATTTGGGGGTTAAATGTGATTCTGTCTAATAATGTTTGTTCGTTCATGGTTTACCTATTTGGTGAAAAAGTCTGTTATTTAGAACAATGTAAATTGTAGACAAAAAATTATCACAGGTCATGTACTTTGACCTCACTCGGTGCTATTTTTAGGAAATGGGAGTAGTAGCAACTACCCCCAATATGTAATAAATTCTATTTAAGCTGTCGCTGTTGACTTAATTACCAGTTTATATTCATGCTGTTGACCCTGAATACGGCGTTTATCAAACTCATAACCACGTTTCTTGAGGACGTGCATAGTTGCAGAAAATCGGTGGCTAATTTTTTCGACCAGTTCTTCTGTAGAATGCCAGCAAGAATCTGACATAACTTGAAGCATACGATCTGGGAGATTATCTTTCACAAAAAATTACCTCAATAAGTTTGCGCCGACATAGCCATATCAGTGCTAACCTATGAGATACCACTCAACATAGGTGAACTGAAGCAGCTTTGTTTCGGTTCTCTTTAATATAGCAACAAAATATTGTCTGTAGTAAAGAAGTGTAAAAATCTGGTAATGAAAAAATTTTTTCATGAGGCTTTTCGGATATATACTAAAGAAGCCTTGAGACTAGACCCTAATCCCTATCAGGGATTGAAACTGTAGTAAAGATGTGATCAAGGCATTAACACAACCTCATAAATCCCTATTAGGGGTCGGAAGCCAGAGTATATATCTGGCTTTTTTAGTATCTGCATACTGAGTAATATTGTTTTTGGCATTGGAAATACTTTATTAAGCTGGTATACAGATACAATAACTGTAAATTCCACTATATGTCAAGACTGTAATTACATTTATTTGATGTCAAGGAAAAAAGAGACAATTACACTGTCAATTCCCTCTGGTACAAAAGAACAACTAGAAGAAATCGCCCGCAAATTGCGTATCTTCTGGGGTAAGTCCCCCAGCGTGTCTGGATTACTGGTAGCGATCGCCCAACAGGAGTTTGAAGTCGGTGAACCTTTCACCCTCAATTCACCCCAAGTAGCCGCACTCCAGCAAGCCATAGGACTGCTGAAGGATTCCGGTTTTATTGAACAAGCGCAAACTACCTCTAGTTTGTTGCTAGAACGAGGCCAACTTGAGCTTCCCATGCGTCAATTGCTACTCCAGCAAGTGAGCCAACCGACGGAAGCATGGCGCATTCTTACAGACCAATTCCGCCAGAATCAACAACCATTTCACTTACTCTATGACAATCCTCAAGTGGGAGACCTGTCTTTTACAGTGCGTTATGCCGAAATTGCTTTTGAAGAGAAACGTTTTTTCTTAAATATTTGGTGTGATGAAACTGAAGATATTGGCAAGACTGACTTCCCAGAACTCATACACAACCGCTGTTTGCGTTTAGATAGAATTAAAGGTGTTGTCCCAATAAACGGACAATGGCGACATGAAGGGCTAGATTTCCTAGAAGTGTACTTACACTTTTACAAAGGTTTGATTAAAGCCTATGAAGCAAAACCTAACGACATCAGCAATGAAGTTATTGGAGAGGTGCGTCAAGTCGTCAGAAAAGTATCAAATACTTTCTGGCTAATTCGGGAAGTATTGCGTTATGGGGATGAGTGCGTGATAGTCTCACCGGAAAATGTGCGATCGCTCATTAAAGCCAAACTCATCACCCTTTGTCAACATTATAATTTAAATACTGAGGGTGATTAAACAACCTATTATGTAGGTTTAATTAAAGGTGGAGAAATACAATTATCTTGGTTTTCTCCACTCAACCTACATTATTTCTGATTCCGGGTAATTAATTTGAAAATAAAAACTCCTTAGTAACTTTAACTACTTTTATTATTTTTTCAAGAGTTCTAAATAGACGGCGAAACATATCATAATTTTGCTACATATTTGTTAAGAAAAGTTACACGGCTCTTAACAAAAGGAAATATTTTGTATGGTAGTTTCCCGTGAGAAGAAAGCACCACATCAGGTTGTGATCGTTGGTGGTGGCTTTGGTGGATTGTATGCAGCAAAGGCTCTTGCTAACGCCAACGTAGATGTTACTCTTATTGATAAACGCAACTTTCACCTATTTCAGCCGCTTTTATATCAAGTTGCCACAGGTACGCTATCACCTGCTGATATTTCCGCACCATTGCGATCTGTATTCAGCAAAAGTAAGAATACAAAAGTGTTGCTGGGAGAAGTAAATGTTATTGATCCAAAAACGCAACAAGTTATTCTAGGTGATGAAATAATCCCTTATGATACGTTAGTTATTGCCACAGGTGCGAACCATTCCTATTTTGGTAAAGATAACTGGAAAGAATTTGCTCCCGGCTTGAAAACTGTAGAAGATGCCATAGAAATGCGTCGTCGGATATTTTCAGCATTTGAAGCCGCAGAAAAAGAAACAGATCCTGAAAAACGCCGGGCTTTCTTGACTTTTGTGATTGTCGGGGGTGGTCCTACCGGTGTAGAATTAGCAGGTGCGATCGCTGAATTAGCATACCAAACCCTCAAAGAAGATTTCCGCAACATTGACACCTCAGAAGCGAGAATTTTACTCTTACAAGGGGGCGATCGCATCCTCCCACACATTGCACCAGTATTATCAAAAGCAGCAGCAGAATCTTTAGCAAAATTGGGTGTGGTTATTCATACTCAAACCAGGGTGACAAATATTGAAAATGAGATCGTTACTTTTAAACAAGGCGATGAATTGACAAGCATTGCCTCAAAAACTATATTGTGGGCAGCCGGTGTTCAAGGTTCTGCCTTGGGGAAAGTTCTAGCCGAAAGAACAGATGTAGAATGCGATTTCTCTGGCAGAGTAATTGTAGAACCCGATTTGACTATCAAGGGTTATAAAAACATTTTCGTAATTGGAGACTTAGCCAACTTCTCCCATCAAAATGGTAAACCCTTACCTGGTGTTGCACCCGTAGCCAAACAACAAGGAGAATATGTAGGTAAACTCATTCAACTCCGGCTTCAACGTCATACTTTGCCAGAATTTCACTACACTGATGTGGGTAGTTTGGCGATGATTGGGCAAAATTTAGCTGTTGTAGATTTGGGCTTCATCAAACTTACAGGCTTCCTCGCTTGGGTATTTTGGCTAGTAATTCATATCTACTTCTTAATTGAATTTGACACTAAATTAGTAGTAGTAATTCAGTGGGCATGGAATTACATTACTCGTAATCGTCGCTCTCGATTGATTACAGGTAAAGAAGCTTTTTTAGAACCACAAACTGTAAACAATAGCAATAATTCCCAAATTCCCGAAAAGAAGCAGCCAGTCAAGCTCTAGGATTTTTAGTCTAGTGTTTACAAATTTCCCTATAATTGTGAGGATCGGTGTACAATGGGGAATGCTGTCTTTCATTAGATTAGGGAATTCATGGCGAAGAAGAGTATGATTGAGCGCGAGAAGAAACGCGCCAAGTTGGTGGTCAAGTATGCTGAAAAGCGGGAAACACTGTTAGAAGAGTTCAGAACAGCAGAATCTCCCTTGGCTAAACTAGAAATCCACCGCAAAATTCAACAATTACCCCGTAACAGTGCGCCTACTCGTAAGCAAAACCGTTGCTGGTTAACTGGTCGTCCTAGAGGTGTATACCGTGATTTTGGGCTATCTCGGAACGTTCTCCGGGAATGGGCCCATGAGGGTCTTTTACCAGGTGTTGTTAAGTCTAGCTGGTAGTTAGTAGTCAGTGGTCAGTAGTCAGTGGTCAGTTGTCAGTGGTCAGTTGTTAGTAGCTATTTGCTGTGAACCAATGACCAATAACCAATAACCAATAACCAATGACCAATGACTAATGACCAATGACTAATAACTAATGTGTTATTGCCCACAACAACGATCAATTCCCAGACTATCTAAGAGTAGATCGCTAACGGCGTTGGCGATCGCAAACTCTCCAAAAAAGCTTTTAGAAAAATCAAATGACTGCATCTCTGTCACAATGGCAATGATCAGACAACCTAAATCATTTTCTCCTTCCATACGTTGCCTCATAAAAATCTGTGATGCCCGCTGGGCAATGTTTTGATTAATTGCTTCGGGAATAAACTCTTCATCAAGCCAATGGAGTAAGTTTTGTTGTAACCATTCTCCTTCTTCTTGGGGATTTTCGGAAGGTGGTAGGGTAATGGGTGGAATTGCTTGAGTCATGTTTGTATATCTTAAATAGATTTTGTTTACTAAGGTAATCTCAGAAAAAACGCAGATTTAGACTTATAGTAGCAAATCGTGTTTTTCTAGGGCTTTTTTGGATTGTTTGCTAAATTATGCAGTACGATGTCGCGGCTATTATTCGAGGTTATGCTCAAGGTTATTTTCTCATGGCTGATGAGAGTAATAACCTGGAATGGTACGGAAGTCAGGAACGAACTTTGATTCCCTTGGATGATAAATTTCGCTATCCCAAGTCATTACAGCGAGTTCTCAACCAAGAAAGATTCACTGTAGCAATTAATCGTGATTTTTTGGGTGTGGTGGCTGGGTGTGCTAACCGTGATATAACTTGGATTTCCCCAGAGTTGGAAAAGATTTATTGGTTACTTTACCAAACTGGTTACGCTTATAGTTTTGAAACTTGGCAAGGAGACAAACTAGCAGGGGGAATTTTAGGAATTGTTATTGGTGGTGCTTTTATTGGTGAATCTATGTTTTTTAATATTTCTGAAGGTTCTAAAGTCGCAATGGTGAAATTGGTAGAAAAATTGCGCCAAAAGCAATTTAAGCTATTTGATGCCCAAATGATGAATCCCCATTTATCCAGATTTGGCGCTTATAATATTAGTAACTCTGAATACCATTCTTTACTCAAACAGGCTTTGCAAAGTCCCTGTTCATTAATTGATAATTGATTAATTTGGGGAAAAATATTCTTTTTCAATAACAATAAAAATCTTTGATAATTGACAATTGGTTAATTTGGGTAAAAATATCTCTCTTTCAAGAACAACAAAAACCTTTCCTGGCTTTCAATCTTATACTCCTTCAAGAAGAGATAATTAGGGCTTGCTGAATAAACATAAAACCGGGACAAATAGATGACTTGATGGGGATAGAAAGTGAAAAAGGTGCAAGAAAAAGAGTTAAAATGAGTAAAATCCCTTGCATTAAGGCGCATTAAGATGTATAGAAAAGCGCAAGAACAGGAAACAGCACCGGAAAAGTTTCAACTACCCTTCGAGGAGAAATTGGCATTAGACAACCGATGGGTAATTATGGCAAAAATGATCCCTTGGTCGGAATTTGATGGCGAATACGCAGCAATATTTTCAGAAAAAATAGGCGCACCAGCCAAAACATTTAGGATGGCACTGGGGGCATTAATAATCAAAGA
>NZ_VILD01000005.1:391711-398303 GCF_009712085.1 Anabaena sp. UHCC 0253 | reverse complement strand
TAAAAAACAGAAAATAGAAGACCGTATAGTCAGTTTAACTCAACCACATATCCGTCCAATTATCAGAGGCAAAGCGGGTAAAAGGACAGAATTTGGAGCAAAGTTATCAGCTAGTTGTCATGATGGATATGTGTTTTTAGACCACATCAGTTGGGATAATTTTAACGAATCAGGAGACTTAAAATCGCAGGTAGAGGCATACAAAACTGACACTGGATATTATCCTGAATCCGTTCATGTGGATAAAATTTATCGGACAAGAGAGAATCGAGCTTGGTGTCAAGAAAGAGGAATTAGAATTAGTGGTCCGCCGTTGGGAAGACCACCTAAAAATGTCAGTAAAGAAAATAAGAAACAGGCTGCTTATGACGAAGGTATTCGTAACTGTATTGAAGGTAAATTTGGGCAGGGTAAACGAAGATTTAGTTTGGGTAGAGTCATGGCTAAACTTCCTCATACCTCTCTAACTGCTATTGCTATTACTTTTTTAGTTATGAATCTTTCTACCTTACTATCAAGGGTTTTTTGGGGATTTTTATGGCAATTTTTCCAAATAATCTCTTTTTTCTTTAATTCAATTAGAAAAAGTGATGTTTTGCCTAATTTTAAACAACAAAAACTTATCTTTGCTTTTGCCTAACTACCTAGTTAATTTTTTTTGCCTTTTTCTACTTTTTCAGCAAGCCCTAATTATCCATTATTAATTGTCAATTATCAATTGTCAATTGTTAAGCAGGTTCTTCTTCTCTCGTCGTTTCACTGATAACTTCCACTAACTCCGGCATACTTTCAAACTCATCTTGACCGGTTTGATCAAGTAATGATTTTAAATCTATGGTCTTGTTTTTTGTCCAGTGAATTTCCTCATGACCTCTTGCTTGCTGGAGGATTTCTTCTTTAGTTGCCGGAAAGTCTATCCCTGAAAGTGCTTGAGTTACTGCTGCTACACCATAAGCTTCACCTTTATCTGGACCGCGATTTTCACGTCCTGCCTGGGATTTAGTAGCCATAAAAGTCTCCTTACATAATCGTAAGTTATTGATTCACCTTATTACTTTAAAACTATTATTTATTAACGCCTTCTATCTTGAGAATTAATTTGGATGATTATAAAAATATTTACTATTACTATAGTATGATGTTCAGCAAATAAATTATATATGAGGTTTGCGGAAAAGGTCTTTTCGTTAGCCACTCTAACTCTATATATATTTCAAAAATCAAAGATTAATTATATAGACATCATCCCCTAATTATCTCCGTCTTACCTTTCATCTTCAGAGAGATTTTTGTTAACTAGAAGGAGTAAATTTAAGTCTCTCTTCTGAAAAAAAGAACAGGAAAAAACAGGAAAATCGGGATATATTTGAGTGAGCGATCGCTATTCGTCGCTATTGAGGAAAAACCCTTTGATTTACTTAGCAAACCGTTTGACAGCAAATAAACTACCCATTAATCCAACAGTTGCACCAAAACTCAAGAGAATCAGAGGTAATAGTAGAGTTTGAGAGGTAGTAAGTTGTAAACCGTTGCGGAGAAATTGGATAAAATCGGGTTGATTGATTAGTAAGCGGTTGAGAAATTGTTGAGTGAGAGAAATAAAACTCCAAGCGATCGCTCCACCTAATAAACCAAAAGAAATTCCTTGTAGAATAAATGGTAGATAAATCCAAGTAGCCGTTGCTCCCACCAATTGCATAATTTCTATTTCTTGACGACGTGCCATGACAATTAAGCGGATAGTAGTTGTGGTGACAGCGATCGCTGTTAAAGTTAAAATAATGGTAATTGTTAAAGTAATCCAGTTTAAACCCTGATGTAACTGGGCAACCCGTTTCACCGCTTCATCAACATATTGCACCACCTCCACCCCTGACAATTTCGCTAACTGTGTCGCTAAATTGGGGACAACTTGAGGACTCAGTGCTTTAACCTTCATTTCATCAACCAGAGGATTACCCCCTAACTGCTGAGTAGCACCATTAATATCAGTTAAACCAAATTCTTTCACCAACTTAGTCCAAGCTTGTTCTTTGGTAATCACTTCCACACCAGCAACTTCGGGCATTTTTGTAATTAGTGGTTCAAAGTTAAAAGCTTGCACACCTGGTTCTAAATAAACTGATAATTCTAGCTGACTACCAAATTGATTTAACAGTGTTTCTACCTGCCAAGAGACTTGCAGACTTAACCCAAAGAGAAACAGTAACACTGTCACCGTACTCACAGCAGCCCAATTCATCCATCCCCCCCGTTTTAAGCCCAGGAAGGTTTCTTTGAGGAGGTAATCTAGTTTCGTGAAATATTTAAACATGAAAAATAATTGATAATGGATAATTGACAATTGACAATTAATAAAAATTTTTATCCGACAACGAACAACTGACCACTGACAACGAACAACTGACCACTGACAACTAACGATAGAATCAAATTAGATTATTCACCATAAAGCCATCAAGAACCATGCCCTCTGATATTGCTGTAGAGAAGAAAAAGTTAAAAAATCCACCTTTGCAGATGCACTACTTAGGCGATCGCGTTTTGCGTCAACCTGCCAAGCGCATTACTAAAATAGATGACGAACTCCGCCAACTAGTACGGGAAATGCTGCAAACTATGTATAGCTCAGATGGCATTGGTTTGGCTGCACCCCAAGTCGGGATTAACAAACAACTGATTGTCATTGACTGCGAACCAGATAACCCAGATCATCCTCCATTGGTATTAATTAACCCCACCATTAAACAGGTGAGTAGTAAACTCTGCGTGGCTCAGGAAGGGTGTTTAAGTATTCCCAACGTCTATCTAGATGTAAAACGTCCAGAAGTGGTAACAATCGCCTATAAAGACGAATATGGCCGTCCCCAGACATTAAAAGCTGATGATTTACTCGGTCGCTGTATTCTGCACGAAATGGATCACCTCAATGGTGTGGTATTTGTAGATCGTGTAGAAAATTCCTTGACTTTAGCCCAGGAGCTATCTAAAAATGGCTTCTCGTATCAAGCAGTGAAACCAGTAGCATAGGGTGGTCTAGCAGTGTATTTAACTCCAAAAAGCGGTTTATTTTTAGGTGGTGCTTGTGTAGCAGCGATCGCAGCGGTTGGTTCGGTTTTTGAACTTAGTTACGGAGAACCAGATTTTGGTTTCCAAGCCACTGCCATTATCCTCGCTTTGAGCATTCCTCTCACCGGATTCTTTTTTATTGCCGCAGTGAGGGATGCACGGGCTAACATGAAATAAGCATCAGGTATATGAAAAAGGTAAGAGGATGAATGAGGAATGCACACTTCACCCTTTTACCTTTTATTTTTTACTTGGTAATTGGTGATGGTTAATTGGTAATGGGTAATTAAGAGGAAGATTGTCAATTATGAATATTCAACTTAAACCAGAAACAGCAGAATTAATACAGGCTTATATTGCCACAGGTCATTATACTAATGCCGATGATGTAATAATTAAAGCACTTAAATTATTATCAGAGTGGGAAAAAGAGTATCAGGAATGGGAACGAGAAACACACGAAAAATTGGCTGTAGGACTTGCTCAAATTGAACGCGGTGAGGTGGTTAATAGTGATGTCATTATGCCTAGATTAGAGGCAAAAATTAGGATAGCGCGTGAGAATGAAAAATAGATGTATTCCTATTGATGGATATATAATTTTTGATCGTTTATTGAAAAATAGTATTGTAATTGTTCGAGTAGTTAGTGGATATAGGGATTTAGAGTCTTTGTTTTTGAATTTAGATGAGCAATAAAGTTATCTTAATATTTTAACCTTCAGATAGGTAAGATAGAATCATGTTATCAACTTCTACCCAAATACTCCGTCTCTCCCAGGGACATCTCAACTTACTCACAGCTTGTCCTCGCAAATTCCAGCATACCTATTTAGAACAACTTAATACTCCTCTAGATCCTAAACACGAAGAATATCAAATTTTAGGTAGTCGGTTTCACCTACTCATGCAGCAAAAAGAAATGGGTTTACCTATTGATAATTTACTACAAACAGATCCTCGATTGCAAAATTGGATGACCGACTTTACCAAAATTGCTCCAGATATATTTACACCTGATCCTGATCATCAAACTTTTCGAGAAAGTGAACATTATCGGACATTGCAAATTGGAGATTATCTACTCACAGTCATTTATGATTTATTAATTGCTGATCAAAACCAAGCCCAAATTCTCGACTGGAAAACCAATCCCCAACCACCAAAACCAAAAATATTAGCTCAGAATTGGCAAACACGACTTTATCTGTATGTATTGGCAGAAACTAGCAACTATTTATTAGAAAATATCTCCATGACTTACTGGTTTGTCCAATTAAAAGGACAAACTAAAAATATTAAATTTATTTACAATGAAAAAGAACATCAAAAAACAGCAGAGGACTTAAATCAACTATTAAATGATTTCACCAAATGGGTAAACAATTATCAAGATCATAATATATCATTTCCACAAATTGCCGAATCTTCAAAAATCTGTGAATCCTGTCAATATGCTGTCCGCTGTCATCGTCAAAAAATCAAAGAAGTAACTGAAAATACTTATTCGCAATTTCCTAGTCTGGAAAATATTCAAGAAGTCTCAATTTGAACTTTTAAAAATATGAAATCTTTTGATGATCACGATATTATTTATGTTCGGGAAATAGGAATTGATGATATTGCTCCTATTTACCATTTAGGTGAAGAATTATTTACCAGTGATTTATATCCCTACTTGTATCGCACTTGGGACGAATGGGAAGTAATTGGACTTTATAATACAGATCCAGAATATTGTTTAGTTGCAGAAAACGACGGAGAACTGGCAGGATTTGTATTAGGAACTATTATTACCAAAGCATCTTGGACTTATGGTTATATTTTGTGGTTAGGTGTCAATCCTAAATTTCAACGTCAGGGAGTTGCTGATCAATTAGTTGATAAAATTATTGCGAGAATGATTGAAGATGGGGTACGGTTTATGTTAGTAGATACAGATCCCACGAATACACCCGCGGTGAAGTTTTTTAATCGCAAAGGTTTCGGAAATATGCGTCAACATATTTTCTTATCAATGAATTTAAGTAAACATCCACATTATGGTAGACTCATAGATTATGAACATCAAAAAGCAGAAAGGGCAGGTTATAAACGTACTCGTCCTACCATACGTACCCGGAAAACAGAAGCAATTCCTAATGATGTAGTTATCAATCCTTTAATTAATGAGTTAGGAAAAGATTTAATTAATAATGATGAATAAATTCCTTGTCTCACGCAAAGGCGCAAAGGCGCAAAGGAAGAAAGAAATATACAAGTTAGAATGTGGTTTAAGATGGAATGGATTTTAACGGGAACGGAACAACCCCCAGATTGGTTTATTGAATTAGTGAAAAGGTATGCACCAGCAAATGGTGGTAATTTTGCTGCTCAATTATTTTGGCAACGGGGAATTCAAAATGAGGAAAAGTTAGCGGATTTTATTAATTATCAAGTTTATCAACCTGCTGATTCTTGGGAATTTGGACAGGAGATGGATTTGGCTGTGCAACGATTAATAACTGCGGGGAAAACCGGGGAAAAAGTTGCTATTTGGGGAGATTTTGATGCAGATGGTATTACTTCGACTGCGGTATTATGGGATGGGTTGGGTGAATTTTTTCAGCAACATCATCAATTAAGTTATTATATTCCCAATCGGTTAACAGAATCTCATGGTTTAAATAAGTCAGGAATTGATATTTTAGCTGCACAAGATTGTAAGTTGATTGTTACTTGTGATACGGGTAGTACAAATATTGCGGAAATTATTTATGCTCAAAGTTTAGGGATAGATGTTATCGTTACTGACCATCATACATTACCATCAGCACGTCCTCCCGTAGTCGCAATTATCAATCCTCGTTATTTACCCAAAGAACATCCTTTATTTCATCTTTCTGGGGTTGCAGTTGCTTATAAGTTGGTGGAAGCATTATATAAAAGTTTGCCAGATATTCCTGAACATCCTTTAACTGATTTATTAGATTTAGTGGCAGTGGGATTAATTGCAGACTTGGTACAATTAAGTGGTGATTGTCGCTATTTGGCACAGTTGGGAATTCAACAATTACAAGCTGATTATAAAAAACCAATCGCAGCGAGAAGAAGACCAGGTGTAGGGAGATTATTAGAATTATGCCAGAAAAGTGGCGATCGCCCGACAGATATTTCTTTTGGTTTGGGTCCACGGATTAATGCTGTTAGTCGCATTCATGGTGACGCTAGTTTCTGTGTGGAATTATTGACGAGTAGAGATATTCAACGTTGTCAACAACTTGCAGAAGAAACGGAATTAGCTAATTCTCGTCGCAAGTCTTTACAAAAAGATGTCCAAGCGCAAGTTACTAAAAAACTCAGTCAATTAGACTTATCAACTACTAGCGTCATTGTTTTAGAAGATCCACAATGGGCGGTTGGTGTTTTGGGTTTGGTTGCTGGACAAATTGCCCAAGAAACAGGTCGTCCCACAATTTTGTTAAGTACGGAAGGAAAGGACAATGGGACGGATTCTAGCCCATCCTTAGCGCGAGGTTCGGCAC
>NZ_VILD01000005.1:353752-391384 GCF_009712085.1 Anabaena sp. UHCC 0253 | reverse complement strand
CTTAGCGCGAGGTTCGGCACGTTCGATTAATGCTGTTGATTTATATCAATTAGTTCAAGAACAATCCCATTTATTACATCGTTTTGGTGGACATCCTTTTGCAGCAGGTTTGAGTTTGTTGGTAGAAAATATCCCGTTATTTACAGCCGCAATTAACCAAAAGTTACGCCAATCTTTGGGAGGAATTAATCTCACTCCTACAGTTCAAGCTGATTTGGTGGTGACGGTTGCAGATTTAGGCAAAGATTTATTTTTAGAACTCAAGCTTTTAGAACCCTGTGGTATGGGTAATCCTATTCCCAAGTTACTTATTAAAAATTGTTGGTTTGAGAATGCTTGGCATCGCAATCAACAAGATTTGAAAGGAAATAAAATCCAATATATTAAAACTGATTTTGATATTCGAGATGATTCTACTAAAAGTCCTTTTCCGGGGCTTTGGTGGGGACATTATCAGGAAGATTTGCCTATGGGTAGATGTGATTGTATTGCCGAAATTGATTTTAACAGTTTTAAAAAACGCTATGAAATTAGATTAGTTGCAGTACGTTCTAATTCTGAGTTGGAACTAAAAAATCAGATTTATAATATTATTTTAGATTGGCGAAATCAGGAAGCTTCAGGAAAATTAAAATCTGAAAAATCATTATTAATAATGAAAGATTGTCCTACTAATTGGGATAATTTACGTTTATGGTGGCAGAAATCTCTTGATTATCAACAACAATTAGTGATTGCTTGGCAAAAACCTCAAAATGCAACTCCTCAAGACATTTGGCTAACTCTAGTCGGAATTGCTAAATACCTCAGTCGCACACATGAACTAGTTACCCGCAGGCAATTTTTAGAAAAACTTGGTATTAGTGATCAAAGTCTGTATTTGGGTTTTCAAGCTTTAAAATATTTAGGGTTTATTGTTCAACGTCAAGATAATTATTTAGAAATATTATGGAATTCTACACATTATCAAAAACCTGCTGACTATGCTATTAGCCAATTTTTAGCAGCAGTCCGAGAAGAACAATTCCAACAAGATTATTTTTTCCATGTTCCTTTATCTATGATTGTTTCTATGCTTAATAGATAAGGGACTTCCAAATAAAAAACACTCAACCATTTAACGCAAAAAATCTCTAAAACCCTCATTCCTCTGCGTTCTCTGCGCCTCTGCGGTTAGTTAATCCGGATAATTTATTTTTTGGAAGTCCCTAAAATCATACAATTAATTTCACAATATATTCTCTCTCTCAACTTAACGGAGAATACGTCCTGACACCAAATGCTGACGCTTCCATCTTCCGTCAGGGATACACCCCTACATCCTGACTCCTAGCCCTATAAAACATCCCACCAATAAGCCATTTTGGCCTTACTGGTGGGACTTACGGTAGTTTAGTTAAGAGCTTTTCTCAAAGTAAAAACAAGCAAAAATCTGGTCTTTTCTTAGAAATCATCAAGAAACTGACCAATGCGACTAATTACAGGGTCTACTTCTTGAGGTATGGCTTGCGCCACGCTAACGCTATCAGTTTCAGGTTCAGATTTAGGAGGAATATAACTAAGTGGTTGCTGATCGAGTATGATTGCCAACTTTGATACTTGTTGAGTAAGTAACAACATTTGACTTTCCATCGCCTCCAAACGATGAGACTCTTGAGCAAAAAAACGTTCCTCAAAATCGGTCATTTGACGTTGCATATCACCGATTTTTTGCTCAATCGTAGTTATATTTGCTGACTTAGAAGGCTGTTGAGCAGATTCTGGGACACACAAAACTTTCCAGAGAGCCTCTTTACACAGGTCACTGAAAGTTTTATCTGGCTGTACCTCTAAGTAGTTTTCCACCTGCGCTAATAAGCTTTCATCAGCAATTTCTGGATTGAACGTAACGGATTTAACTACCTTTTTTGACCATTGGAACATCAGTTTTATGACCTAGCAGCGCGAACAGCAGCAGATAATTGCGCTTCTCCATAAATATACTGCCCCAAAGCATTAGCCTGCCGAGAAGGTGCAGCTAAGTAGGCATTGATTTTAGCTTCTTTGAGTAGACGTTGAACATCTTCCCAGAAGAACTCTCCACCACCACCTGTAATAATCACATCAGTTACCCGCTCTGGCAACCAAGCTAACACACGAGAGCAAATTTCTCGGGAAAACTGTTCTGTCAAGTTAGGCAGAAAATCATCTAAATTAGTGGGCTTACTAGCGCCTTTGGGACGGTAAAAGCGATCGCCTTTGGGCTTGTTAACCGCAGAAATCAATGCTAATGATTGACTATCAGCACCTTGTATTTCCTGAGCTACCATTTCATAAAACTTACTCATCCCAAAGTCTTCACTTTTAGAAGCAGCACGGGCAAAGCGGAAATTATCCACCATGATCATATCAATGGTTTGATGACCAATATCAACAATCCCCACAGATATTTTCGTAAAATCAGGAACAGATGTGGCTTTATTAGGTTGAGTTTCTGACCACAGCAAACTACCATATCCTTCAGGCATTACCCAGACTTTGGTAATGTTCAAAGTTAAAGATTCGCCTCGGAAATTCAAGACATGAGGTCCAGTCACCAAACTAGTTAACTGCGCCTTTTCCTTTTCAAATTGTTCTAAAGACAGGAAAGGTAAACCCAGGACAACAGCAATTTCATCTTTCAGTTTAAAGTAACCAGCAGATGATAATACTTTGACCAGTGCATCTTCTACTTTAGATTGGCCAACGCCAAGATTTGCCCCAAAATCTGCGGCTAACTGCCCCACAGCATAGCCACTACCTTGATATTCCAGCCACAAATCCATGAGTGGATCAGTAGCCTTGGCTTCAAATACACCGCCGCGAATTTGTTCGATTGATGTTTTTTTCACGTTAGAAGGAATGAAAGCCACATTACTGGGTTCACGGCTCACACAAGTTTTTGTGGAGGTTCTACCTAAATCAACACTGAGAATAGTTTTACCCGTAATATTGTTAGGTTTTACAGAATTCATTGGTGTGGCTGCTGCTGTTTGGCGGTTCATGGGAATCGCAGCGGCATTCATTGGATTAGCGACGGGGGGTTGGTCTGTCATGAAAGCTCCTCTGTAAAAAGTTATCATGCTCATCTTACAAAAAGGTGAGCTACAAAAAATTTTAGGTTGGGTTAAGTGTAACTAGAAATACGTCAAAATTCATAATAGGCGATGGTTAATTTTCTATGATTTAGGATTTCTGATGGCAGTTTTAGGTAGATGTCAGGCTTTTGTTACTGATTTAGTGTTTTTACGCTTGTACTTGAGTTGCCAACAGATAAACACCATAGAGTCCTACTTTCAATTCCTGAAATTACTTGGAGAAGATTGTCATTTGTATAAATTTGGACAAAATACCAGCCCCCATTTGTCATAGTGGGAGAAAAAATCATTAATTCTCCCCACTGCCAGTTTCAGCTAGATAGTTGATGTCAAAGATTGGACTCTCGATTCGGAAGACCACTCTAATGGGTTCCAAACTCTTTCTTCTAAAGCCATTTGCTCAATTAAACTGGCCAAGCGTAAAGCTTTAAGAGCTTGTTCACCACCAACAGAAGGCTGATTGCCACCACGAACACAATTGACAAAATGTTCTAGTTCTGCACTGAGAGGTTGAACATTAGTGGTATAAACTTTTTCGATTAAACCATCCTGTCTATACAGGACTTTTTGGTTATCAAGGTGAGGGTTTATCGCGGTTTGCCGATGTACTAAAATTTCATTATTGAGAAAATCTGCTTCTGTAAATGAATTTTTACAATGGGCTACTAAGCGGCGAATTTTCCGGTGAGTAACTTTGCTGGCTGTCAGAGTAGCAACAATCCCATTGGCAAAGCCCAAGGTGGCAGTTACATAATCTAAATAACCTGAGTCTAAAGAACGAGTTCCACTAGCAGTCAATTTCACCACTGGTGAGGCAGCTAATTCTAGCAGTAAATCAATGTCATGAATCATTAAATCCAAAACAACGGAAACATCGTTCGCCCGCGCTGAATAAGGACTCATGCGGTGAGATTCTAAGGCCAAAACCTCCTCAGTTTTGAGGACTTGGCTGAGTTCCCTAAATGCGGGATTGAATCGCTCAATGTGACCAACTTGCAGAATACACTGAGATTCAGCAGCAGCATTTACTAGAGATTCTGCCTCCGAAATACTAGCCGCAATTGGTTTTTCAATTAAAACATGGATTCCTGCTAACAGACAGTTGATCCCCACAGCATAGTGTAGCCGTGTAGGTACAGCAACACAAATTGCGTCTACATGAGGTAGTAAGTCGCAGTAATCTTCAAAAAAACGGACTTTGTATTTGCTGGCAGTTTCTAAACCACGTTCAACGTTAATATCGGAAACGCCTACTAGTTCCACATCTTTCATGGAACTCAGAACGCGGGTATGATGTTGTCCCATGTTACCAACCCCAATCACTCCTATGCGGATATGTTGTGGCTGGCTGCGCTGTGAATATAGATTTGGTTCTGACATTGATATGCTATCTTGCACTATTGTTCTCTCCTCAACCACCAAATTTAGAGACGCTACGATCTTTGATCTTTGTACTTAAACGCCGAGTTTGATTTGTCTTAAACCATCCAGATGGTAACATAGTGATTATCTTTATGAAGAATTTCAAAGTTTCGGTTCAGTTCCCGCCATCTGGTTATCTTTTCGGTAAACAGTGATGAATTAGCCTGTTTTAATCATTTACTAGAAAAATCATCTGTGTTTTTGCTGACTTTGTAAATGCCATAATTCCTCAGTAGAAATTCTCAGGTATATGGTTAGGTAATTAACTCATCAAATCAATACCTGTTGTTGGTAGTGGTAAGTTAATCACTAGGTTATCAGTAAAATTACAGTTATCGAAATAGTTAATACTCACAGTATAATTTTTGGTCTATCCAGTTGTTGTTCTTGTTCGTGAGAGTTTTTTTGTACATATTTAATTTTTGTGTGTTGCATTTTGTTGATTTTCCCATCTTTTGGATGCAATTTGTGAAGGAATGGGTAATTGGTAAAATTCCCTTGTGCTTTTCCTATTTCTTCATCTCCCATTCCGTAATCTAACTATGAAAGCTGTAATTTTATTATCTGGTGGATTAGATTCTTCGACGGTTCTTTACCAAGCAAAAGCTGATGGCTGTGAATGTTACGCTATTTCTTTTGATTACCAACAGCGACATCGCAGAGAGTTAAATTCTGCTTTAATGGTTGCTAAGACGGCAGGGGTAATTCAACATCAGGTGGTTAATTTTGATTTACGACAATGGGGTGGTTCAGCACTCACAGATCACAAAATTGATTTACCTGAAGCGCGATCGCTTGATGAAATGGCGGATAATATTCCTGTCACCTATGTTCCTGCCCGTAATACCATTTTTTTAAGTTTTGCTTTGGGATATGCAGAAGCGATCGCGGCACAAAAGGTATACATTGGTGTTAATGCTTTAGATTACTCTGGCTACCCAGATTGTCGTCCTGATTATATCCAATCAATGCAGGACGTTTTCCGCTTGGGAACAAAACAAGGACGGGAAGGACAACCGATTGAAATTGTCGCCCCATTAATTAATTTGAAGAAAACTGAAATTATCCAACTTGGTAATCAGTTAGGTGTACCTTGGGATCTCACTTGGTCTTGTTATGCTGGCAATGATCTTGCCTGTGGTGTCTGTGATTCCTGCCAATTGCGGTTAGCAGCTTTTGCTGAATTGGGTTTAAAAGATCCCGTTCCCTATCTAATCATCTAAAACTCGAATTTGGATTTGGTGAAGACGGGGACCAATCACTGAAATAACAGTAAATTCAAGATTTTGATAGTTGAATATTTCACCTTTATTAGGCATTTTTTGGCATTGATAAAGTAAAAAGCCCCCCAAAGTCTGATATTCTCTGATTAAGGGTAAATTAAGATGTAAGACTTGATTCACTTCTTCCAAATTAATTTGAGCTTGAACTAAAAATGTGTGTTTGTCTACCATTTCGATCAGCAACTCATTACTACTATCAGCCTCACCTGCATTACCAATAATCTCGGCGATGATATCTTGAATAGTAACCAGTCCGACAATTCCACCAAATTCATTAACTACCATCACCATAGCAGGTTTCTCTTGCTGCATCATCGGCAAGAGTTCACTTAATAGCGTTTGTTCTGGCACAAATCGAGGAGGACGCATCCAATCTTGGATTTGGGTATCTTTGGTGATTTTTTCTAAGGCTAGAGGTGTTGCTAAATCTTGAAAATAAACTATGCCACGAATATCGTCTAAAGATTCGCCAATGATAGGATAACGAGAGTGACCAGTAGATGTGATCTCTTCAAGTAATGCTTGAAAGCTGGCATTTATGGGTAAAGCAATAATACTAGTCCGCGGAATCATAATATCTTCGGCGGTAATATCCCCAAATTCAAAAACGTTATTTAATAGTTCTCGTTCGGCATTTTCTAAACCTGTAGATTCTCTTTCTGTAGATATAATCAGTTGTAATTCTTCAGGTGTAACTGGTGGTCGCCAACTTTGACCAGTGTATTCAATTCCAAACAATCGTAATAAACAATGGGTTGATTGATTAAGAATCCAGATAAAGGGATTGAAAAAACGCACTATGGCTTTAACTGATGGACCCAAAAACCTAGCCAGATTTTCTGAATACAACATTGCTACTGATTTAGGACATAATTCTCCTAAAACAATTTGCAGGTAAGCAATAGCAAAAAAAGCGATAGGAACTGATAAAGAATGAGCTAGTAAGTAATTCATTCTTACTGGTAAAGGCCAGGAGTCTAGCCATTCTTCTACCAATACAGCAATTGTCCCTTCTCCAATCCAACCTAACGCCAGACTAGAAAGGGTAATACCAAGTTGGGCTGTAGATAGTAGTCTATCAATACTACGTTGTAATGTTTCGACAGCGATCGCTCGTATATCACCAGCTTGTACTAACTGTTGAATACGTGTTCGTCGTACTGTCACCATGGAAAACTCAGCCGTCACAAAAAAAGCATTGATAGCAATCAGCACTAGCACGCTACACAATCGCAGCCCTACATCGGTTAAACTTAAGGTAGAAAAAGCACTCACTGTCTAAGAGGGTATAGAATTTGCCCACCGGGAGAAGAAAATTTTAGATTTTAAATGAATTAATCATTAAAACCTAAAATTGTATTAATTATTTTTCTCTATAGGAATATCAGACAATTGTAACTTGAGTTTTTGAGCAGGATAATCAGTTAAAGATAGAGATATCTGTTTCACATCATCAAGTAAAGCTGTAGGAATACTAATTGTACCTTTAAATGCCGAACCTTTTGCAGGCAATTCTGCTGGTAAACCTTCTGTAATTGCACTCAAAGTTCTTCCTTTATCATCGGAAATATCTAAAAAACTATACAAAAACCTGATAGATTCATTACCTTTATTCTGCATATTCACTCTTAGTAATAAATCACCTCCAGAATAGCGGACAGATTGCACCGACATGGTTACACCTTCACTCTCAGTAGTCACAGGAAATCCTGGTTGGGGGGTTTCTTCTGTAACTTCCGGTGGTTTTTCCGTTGGTTGGGACTTACTAGATTTAATCTCTTCTTCTTCTATGTTTTCTTCTTTATTACCCTGATTTTTATCGTTAATCCTGGATTTGACTGCCTTGAGAATATCTTCCTCTTTCAAAAAAGCTACGTTTCCCTGTTGGGAATTATTGGTTTTGCTATTATTAAATTTAGTCGTAGGACGACCATCTGGCGTATTAACACCTTTAAGCGCCATACTACCTAATGTAAAGCCTAAAAAACCACTAGCAGAACCTGCTCCCAACATCAGGGTTAACAAAATTAAGGTTAGAAGTACAGTAGTATTTATTCTCATCGCTACAAGGTGATTATACAAAAGGAAGAAATTATTTAGTCCTGCTCTATATGCTACTAGGGATTTTTGAAATTGACTAAAAATTGATAGGTGAAGAAGGTGACAGGTGACAGAGAAGAGGCAGGGGGCAGGGAAAACTTCTTAACAACTAACAACTGACTTTTATGGCTAACGCCACGCTATCAGCAAGAATTGTTTACAGGTTGCAAAATTTATGATATAATGATTTACTGTGATTGAAGTTAAAATCAAAATACCTAACTAAACCTCAAAAACAAAGTTAAGATTCCAGTAAATAAGCGCTCTTGGCCGATTGGGGAGGCAACGAACTCATAATTCGTCTTCAGGCTGGTTCAATTCCAGCAGGGCGCACTTTTTAAAACAACTTAATATCAAACATCCTTCAGACGAATTATGATTTCGCCGCATCCCCTGTAGTTACTCAATCTTTACTCAATAACTAATGGTAAATCGAGTAAGCAACTAACAGCTTGTTAAGGTGGTGATAGAAGCTTTTGCGGTGGATAAGTAGTTACTTAACTACCTACTTTCTCTCAGTTTTCTCTCAATACAACTATTGTATCTCCAAAACAACTACTTACGGGTAATTGGTTGATTGAGATAAAATTATTGCTTTTGGCTATTTCATAATATTAACTAATCAATTAGAGTTGAATTTATCCATTCAGCTTATATTCATTTATCAGATAACCATATCAGCTAACTACTCACGCCATATTGACCTGTAATGCCTCTGTTTTGAGTTTCAGGTATAAACCAGTCATGCAAAGGTGATATTGGCTGTTTTAGAGGCATATATAGTTAGGCGGTTTTGAATTATGTTAAATCAAGTTAGGAAACAGTTGCTTTTGGTTGCGTTTGTACGGTAACAGTAGCGGCGTGATAGAAAAAATATTGTGAAGTTAACTAATATTTGAGGTGTTTGAAATTTATCTACTACTTATCTCCCTTTATTGTTTCCCTCTGTCTAACAAACAGGGGTGCGCCCCGCCAAGTTCGCTGTTCAGGTATCCATTCGTGTGAAACAGTAAATACCCATTTACTACCAGAAGGTTTATCTGTGTTAACTTCAATCACTATGCCTATCCTATTTCCTTCTAGCATTTCACTCAATCCCTGCTGTTCACTAACCCAAGATAAATAAGCCCTAGATGAACAAGTATGATCGTATACGCTTATATTCCGCTTTTCTCTAGTTGAGGTATTTGAATAACTATAGTTAATAGCAATTTCTTCATTAGGTGCAATGACCCACCATTCGCTTGAAGTATTCCCTGCTCTGAACAATTTCATTTTTGTTTTAAAAAAATATTTACTGACAAGTAAAATTTATCATTTCAACGCAAAAATGTCTAGATTTCAACAGAAAAAAGTTTCATTTTACTCAATTATAATAACCTATTTATGTACCGTAATGCCAGTACCATAGACATCGTAACTTGCGAGAATACTAATCAAATTAATATCTATCAACTTACCACAATAACGCAATAGGAATATATCAATTAATAGCTATAGTAAGTTAGGTATTACTAGGGGTAATATTGCACCAACATAACTACAGTTAAGTAGTGATAATGGAAGGTAGAAAAATAGATAGCGGCGTTTTGATTGTTTAATCTTAGTTGTCAGTTAGTAGTTTTAAGTAACCATCTTCTTGCGATAGTTATTGTTATTATACTTTTCGGCTCTTATAGATTGAGTAGCACGTTTACTACGGTTAATAATTTGTTTCATCTTTAGTTGATAAGTGTGATCCGGTTTAGTGACAGTGTTATTTATTGCAGTTATCTGATTACTTAAATCGTTAGTTGACTTATCCTTATGATATTGTCTTACTTTATCAACTAACTTGTTAAACTCATTTACTCGTTTATCGTAGTTGTCAGGTTCAGTTATTCTCAGGGCATCACTTATTAGTAACTTATGCTTAGTATCTACTAATTGCTTACGATCCATGTTCAGTTTCATCACTAAATACTCAACCATAGAATTAGATAGTGTATTTAATTGACTATCGGATAATTCTAAATGATGACTTCTAATAAGTGCTTTATAAGTAGTTGTCATAGTTTGTATGAACTTACGAACTTTCTTATCAGCTAAATTAATATCTTGCTGATAAGTAGGATCTTGTATTTTGTGTTCCAATTCCCTAACGTTAGCTTTAATCATTTTTAACCTAGCAAGATCAAATATCTTTGATAACCATTTACAGTTATCATTGTTTTTAACATGATTAACCTTACCAGCAATGATAACTATGGGATCATAATTACCTTTGACGGTAACTGATTGTCCTGTACTTTTCTTAGTACATAGGACACGATCTCCAACTTTAAGAGTATCGCTAGTTAGAAATAAACCATCATACTTATCATATTCACTAGCTGGTATCTTACCAGACTTGTTAAGCATAGTTGCTAGATACTCATAACGTGGCATACTAGCAACCCATTGAATATCGTTAGTTGTGATTAGTTCAACAGTTCCAAGATCGGCGATTTTAGTACGTTGCTGATACATACTAGCGTTATCTAGTTGATTATGATGTTTACCAATTAGTTGTTTAGTACCGCGATCTACCTTACGAGTGAATGATTCAGATAACTTGTATAGCACTAATCTATCGTTCTCAAGTGCTACTTGAAACAGATGTTCATTGTTATTATCAGCTACATACATCCAATCACTAGGGAATAGTTCCCATTTAAACGGTAAACTCCAATTACTTAATAATCCCGTTTTGAACTTGTTAGTCAAGTTTTGAACAGGGCTATCTACCTTATTTGTATCATCGGCTTGTAATTGCATACAACTAGGTAATACATTTGCAGTTTCAACATCATTCAATACTTCAATCCAACTGTTTAACATAATTATCTTAATAACAAGATTACAAATATTATCTACATCTTGTGTTGTAATATCTTGTTTAAATAGCTTGTGTTGTTTATCTTTATATAATTTGTAAATACCGTAATACAGTAAATATTCTAGTAACTTATAACTAGACCTAACACACAAATAGCTTATTGCTTCTAACGCTATTTCTTGTCGTTCAAAAGCCGATTTATTATTGTTAATTGTTATTGATTTAATATACTTAGCTACTATTTTATAACGATATCTTAGTAAGTAATCTGTACAATTAGTGATAACATTATTAATTGCTGTATTATAATCACGTTTAATTGAATTAATCCAGTTGTTAAATTCTGAATTAGTAATAAGTACATCATTTTCAAAAGAAATTAAACTTAAAAAGTGATCTTGAAATAGCTTTAATCTTTGTCCCCTATCTTTAATAAAACTATTAATTTGTGAACTATTGCCATAAGATGATAATCTTAATTCACATTCTTCTACTTGTTGAGGATCTGTACCTGAGTGGTGAGCAAAATGAGGTTTTCTAATAGTACCTCTTTTTAAAAATACAGGTTCACTACAAACAGCACATCTTAATCCGTCATTGTAATAAGATGAGTAATTACAATCGTGAGCATCAATAATTTCGCCACCCAAGTACATCGCTTTTGCACGATCCATATCTAATTCCTGTAATGACTTATTGATTCATTTATACCATATCTAGTTACTAATGTCAGTAACTACAACAAGTTGCGGCGATCTGGAAGATAGATAGAAACAACTATCAAACAAACAGGTAGAAAAAATAGTTAAGCAACAGGATATTGTTGTTAATAAGTTTATTGAAACATTAGATAACAATATTCAAAACTATCTAATAGGTAACATTGGTAAAAGTAGCATCAACTTATTTCTACCTATTAAGAACTCACTTTGGTTCTTATGGAACGCTAGTTGGATGTTAGGACAAGTTAATGCTGCTGAAGAGTTACGTGATGTTAATCGTAGTAAGTTTAGTAGTGGTGATAAGTTAATTACATTTGCTAAACGTAATAACGATAATACTATTATGTTACTGCTGCAAAGTAAAACTATAATAAGTCAATTAATTGAATTACAATAACAAATACTATTAGAACTAATAACTTAAATACACTAATTACGCCATGTATGATAGTAAGTTATTAGCTTAATCATTATTGTTGTAATGGTAGCCATTTTGCATATTAGGCTTATTGCAATTTATTTTTCTATCTGCAAAAAGTATTTAACATACTGCAAGTAAAGTTATAACTTACAGTATGTTTTATTTACGTTAAGAGTTAGTTTTCAGAGTGACGACTTGCGAACTCTTTAGCCAATTGTCCACCGTCTGCTTTTTTTCTTCTCCAAAAGAACAAAAGTTAGCTTGTGGGTCTAATATTTCATCAAATGCACTTACAAGGTCATGTATAGTCTTTTGATCGCACCCATCTTTACCGAAAACTTGATAAATCCAATCAAGAATATCCGCACTTGAATGAATTTTCTCAAGATCAATATCATAATCATAACCAACTAGAGTTTTATTAGTCAGTGTAAGATTTGCTGAATTAAAAGTCCAATTACCCCAATTCATAGCGTGATTCTCCATTAATGTTATTGACTCTCGAAAACCGTTTCAATTGACTTAATTTTTAGCCTTGAACAAACAGTAATATTTACTTATTTTGGGCGTGTAGAGTTGACACTACACAGTGTAGGATTGTGTGTATACTTGCAATCCTTATACTGACTAGCTTGTGTATAGTGTGTAGGGTGATAGATAAATCTTTATTTAATTAATTGAACAAATTTTGTTTCTATCTCAGAGTATTATCACTTAATAAATATAAAAGGATAATACTCTGACCCTACACAATCTACACAACCCTTATGGTGACTGGGTTACAACGCTACACTTACCCTTCACCGTGTAGGCTTGACTCTACACTGACTTCTAGTGGTGAAGGAATATCATTATCCTTACCAACTTCACGTAATCTCAATCCATAAATCAAAACACCTTTGTTATTACGTACTTTATTAACATCTTTCCACCCCATAGTAGACTTGCAAAAGTCTAGTAGTTCAGGGCTAAAATAGCGCAAGCTGGGGGAATAACTACCAGACTTACGACACCATTCTGTATAGCTGCCAAATAGAGTATTTTTATCGGTCTTATCGCTTCCTACTTGACATTTACTACCGACATTTCTAATAACACACTCATTAATCCAACCTGCAATTGGATTACTACTTATTTGTTGTTCCAAAATATGTTTAGCTAATTCTGGATTATCGGCTGCATTCCTCAATACTTGAGTAACTGTATTATCAGAAATATTCAGTAAATATTGAGTTAATGCGTTCAATTCTGGTTGAAACTCTTTTTCTAAATCTCTACGTTTATTTTTATCTACAGTCTTGTTGAAAGGAACTAAAATTTGTCTCCTTGTCAACCAAGAGGAGTTGCGACCATCAAACACAGGGTCATTTGATGCCATGATAACCATACCATCAAATTTGAATTGAAACCCTTGTTTACCTTTCTCTTCTGCAAAAATAAAGTCTTGTCCTGTGAGGGACTTAAACTTTTGCACCTCTCCCCTGTATCTATCCTGATCTGGAAATACTACCAGTCGCTTTTTTAAAGCATTAGCAGCAGCAAATCGCTCTTTACATAAGTCTACGAGAGTAATTGTACATACGTTGTTATCACCTATTAGCGATTGTGCAAGTTTAATAAATGTGCTTTTACCTGTACCACCAGAACCAACTAGCTGTAAGAACTGTTGAAGATCAGCACGACCTTTCAGAATTGCAGCTAAGTAACATAGTAAGATTTGTTTGATTGACTGATCATTATTTGTGACCTCATCTAACCACTGTTCAATCAATGGAAACTCATTACTAGAATTATCAAATTCACGCGGTAAACACCAAGTAAACCGATGTTTTGGTGAATGATTGAGAACGTTACCTGTAGCTATTTCTAATACGCAGTTCTGAAATGGTAGTAGTTCAGTAGGAGATTGTTCTTTCCAACCAACCTCTATCAATTCAAGTTTCAGTTTATGTATAATGTTAGTTATATAACCAGAATTTCCATAACCAGCTATTTCTTGCTCCTTTAGTTCTTGATTGATTAATCCTTCAATATAATAGTCATTTACTTTACTCCAAATACCAACCTGCTCTAATTCATAAACCATCCAACTGTTTGCTTCACAGTTAAATATCCATTTTCCTCTATATTTTTCAGCTATATCTAAACCTAGAATATCCGCTTTTGGAACTGTACCATGTTTATGTCTTGAACTAATACCGCCTTCATTATCAACTCTTTTAATATGTTGGTTAGCATCCAACTTTTGTGTCATCAATGGAGGTAATGGTATTAGATTGTGTTCCTCCTGTATTAACTCGATTGTTTCTACATCTTGACTATCAGAACTATCAGAAAAAGCGTTACAATAGTTGTTATTCATAGTTACAGTATTATTGTTGTTTTACTCAATTTAGTGGGTTTCGTGTATTTGAACTAATAAGAAGTTGGAGATGCCATCACTTAATCAAGTGGTGGTATTTCTTTATCTTGCTTCTCAATACACTCCATCACTAACTGTCTGAGTAAAGCAGAAGTTGTACTTTTCTTTTGTTTAGCGACATCTGATAAAAGGTCATAGTCGTTAATGGTTAATCTAGTTGGTACAACACGAGTTAGAGAACTGGTTTTGATAGTTATCATTGCTATTCTTATGGTTAAAGTTAACTTGAGAGACACAACCTAGTTATCTGAATAGATAACTTTTCCCTTCTTACGATAAGGAATAACCGGACTTGTTCTACAAGTGTGGTCAGGTACTATGCAGAATATCCTCAGCCCGTTTTTTACCTACCGTCGGCATCCTTGACTATTCGATGCCTCTGTTACCTCAGAGCGTCTTAGATATTCATTTATCATGGTTCAGAGAGGGTGGTTTTACGCCTCATAAATAATATTGTAAACGTAATACGGCACTTTGTGTTTACATTTTGCAATATTTTCTTATTTGAAAAACTTATTGATTTTTTTGTATTAATAAATATTCCTTTTAGTCGTAATTATTTATCTTAATTAAAAAAAATCATTCATCATTAATAATCAACTAAATATCATAGCTAATTATATAGCTTCATTATTGACCGTAATTCAATACATAACCTATACTGTAGAGATCAAGTAATAAAAAGTACGATATGTTACGTCCCGAACAGTTAGTAGCACTAGATAACATGAGGAACTATAAAGTTCCAGATGAAATAATTGAAAAAACGAAGTTGGACTTTGAAAAAGCTAACTATGAGATGTTGGCTACATCAAGCCGTAGACGTGCTGGTTCACCTGTAGTTAGAAAAATTGATGTTAATGATTATGTAATTTCATCTTTACCAACAAAAGGTGATAGACAAGATTTAGCTAAATCGCTTGAATTAATCACAGCTTTTTCTATCTTGATTGATGCTGAAGTAGTTGATAAAGCTAATGAACTTATTGAATTAGATGAGTTAAAGATTTACGATGTTATGGATTGTGTACGTGGCATCTATGCTGTAGTTAATACAGATAGAGGTTGGGGAGATCGTGATAATAAGACTAAGAAGTTTCCAGACGGTCGCTTAACCATGCTTATTGAAACTCTCAAACCTGATGAGGTTGAATTTGAAACTGAAGATTAAGACAAACCAACATAACAGCAATATCAACATAACTCTTATTGCACTTATCACTATTACAGTAATGACAGTTAAGTGAATTATCATTACTTCAGTTATGATAACAAGCTAGTTATTGTTACTCCACTTATTGCAATAAGGTTGATCACCTTACATAAGGTAAGAAAAAATAAGGGATAGTTACTGTTGTTTCTATCCCTTGTTACTGTATGTATGGTAAGTGGTGTTAGTGGTAGTAAGGTAATGCAGTTTGTAATTGTGGTAATTATTGTACTTAACGTATTTGCATAACGTTACTTATCTCAACTTCAGAAACATTGTAGATAGCAGCTAGTAACTTAACTGACTTATCATCAATACAACCTAACTGTTGAGCCATTGCAACTGCTGACTGTAATGGAATAGCTTGATTAGTTGATTGTGTAAGTAAGTCCAGTGTCGTTTTAGTCGTTTGACGTTTCTTGTAAACAGTATCATTCATAGTAGGACTGTGACCTAAAGACATTGCTCTTTTTTCTAACGGTATTCCTGCCATCATCCCATTGAGATTAGCCAAATGGCGTAAAGCATGAGTCTGAGTAAATCTTGCATCCTTAGTCCATCTCACTAATGACTTTCTTGCAATATCACTAAGATACTTCCTAATGAAACCTGGATTATCTGAATTAAGTTCAATAGTTGGCAACTTACCTGATTTAATATCTAACTTCTCAATCAAATCAGGATAGGTAGGTGGAATCATCGGACGTGCTAACCTGTAGCCTGTTTTAGTTGTAGTACCTAACAGCGTTTTATCACCTACTACAGCAATCATTTCCTTATTATTCAGGTCATTAAGTGCAGGTATGATTACCCCATCTTTCGTTTTGTATGACTGATTAATATTTTGAACTGCAAAAACTTCATGTAATCTCATGCCGTAAATGACCTGCATTGAAAATACAAACAGCCAAGACTGCCTAGATTCAATATTATATCTGTTATCATTCAAAGCTTCTGTAATTACACTTTCCCTCAAGTTCAGAAAGTCATCTAATGATATGCTTTGGAGATTTTCTTTAAACTTGGTTTGAGTGGCATCAATTTTAGTTAATTCATCTCGTAACTTGACATTATCAACAATTTCAGCAAGCTTTTTCATAGCACAAATACAAAGCTTGAATACCTTAGTACCACGTTCTTTACTATCAATTACGGCTTTTATGTCCTTATAATTGACCGTGTTATTTGGTGGTAGCAGCTTGTAAAACATTCCATAAGTGTCATACCAGCATGATTGATGACTAGGATTTTTTCTATCTCGCTCTTGACGCTTCCTTGTGTAGCTGTTCCAATAGTTTTCTTCTACCAGCTTAATTGCTTCACCAAATGTAATCAGATCATTCCTGACAACATTTTTCTCAAGTATTACCGTATCGTACCAATCGCAAAATTCTGTCTCACTACTAAACTTCGTTAATGCTTCACTTACCTTGTTTGCTTTTTCTAACGCTTTGACTATCCCTATTTCAGTAAAGTCACAATTACAAGCTTTACCTACTCGCTTATCACCCAACTTAAACTGAAGTAATATATATGTACCAGATGCCTTTACTTCCCGTTTCAGTCCCACACCTTTGGGTGTTTGTTTCTGAATATCTTTGAATAGTGCTAGTAAGCGTTCATACCCGATTAAATGACTGCTTAGATTGCTTGCTGTAACTTGCTTTTCAGTTTCTCTCATTTGTCTCTCAATTCTGCTTATCAGTAAGAACGGAATTGAAAGAAAACTGATGATCCAAACCTGCTAAAAACGACTATCAGCTAGATAGGCTGGTTCAATTCCAGCAGGGCGCACTTAACGACAACTTAATCTCACACACCTTTCAAACGAATTATAATATCGTTTGCATCAACTTGTAATACTGGTAAATAGAGTAATTAACTAGTACAGTACGGCGTAAGTCAGCAAATATTTGAATAAGTCATCTAAAACGCGATTAGCGCCAATAATTCCCCATGCAGAAATCCAAACATCACCTGTAACAAGATAAACCCGATTTTGTTGTACAGCTTGTAACTGGGACCACAGAGGATGATTGATGAATTGTTTTAACCTTGATTCATTGTGTCCTCCCAGAATTAAGAAAATAACATCACCACCAATTCGAGGAACTAATTCTAAAGAGATGTTTTCGTGATTTTTATCTTTATTTTCATATTGAGAACGAGGTAAACCGATTTCTTTGAGAATTGATCCACCAAATGAACGGCGCATATAAAGACGAGTATAATTAGCCCAAAAATTGACTAAAGATACTTTAGTTTGGGAAAGGGTTGTTCCCATTTTTTGACGCAAACTTGCTATTTTCTGATCATACTCTTGCAACAATTTTTCAGCTTTGGCGGTTTTTCCCAGTGCTTCCGCATATTGCTTTAACCAATCTTTCCAGTCGCTATCTTGATCTACCAATACTGTTGGGGCAATTTTAGATAGTTGTCCATATAATTCAGCATCCCAAGAAAAACCTAGAATTAAGTCAGGTTTGAGATATAAAATCTTTTCTAAATTGGGTTGACCGTTAGTACCAATTTTTTCAATTTCTGATGTTAAATCTTGTAAATAAGCCTGAAATTTATAATCACCTAATGTAGTAGCTGCTATTGGTTTTACCCCTAAAGCTAAAACATTATCTAAGCCTCCTAATACAACTACACGCTGTGGATGTAAAGGTATTTTTGTTTCACCCAGAGCGTGTTTAAATATTCGCATTTCTGAAGTAACATTTACAGAGTTAAAAGGCGCATTTTTTGGTGTATTCATTCCACAGCCGATAATTATTAAAGCTGTGATGAGGCTGAATACAAGTAACTTAATTTGATGATCATCAAGTATGTAATTCAGGAAAGTAGATACCCTGATAAGTAAATTATTTTTGATTGCCATTTTCCTGATAATTAAATTGAGATTAATGATGCTGCCATATCTACAAGTTCTGTAATTGTATACTGAGAAAAAGTTACTAATTCATTAGTCCCACATTCTCCTCGGAAACTAATACTTTTAGTAGGGTCATCAATCACATTACATCTATAAGTGTTAACTTTACTATCAGGTGTTGTAAAAGTTATTTCTACCTGATTAAAAGTTTCATCTTCGTTTTGATAAATTACATGACCTTGTACTTGGTAATTAAACCAATCCCAACCATATTTTAACATCAACTTTCGTTCTAATATTTGCACTTGCCAAGGTAAGATTCCCCAACCACGATAGACATTTTTTAAACATTGAATATCGCCAGTTCGTGTCAAAATAGAAGTGAAAATTTTTTGATTTAACCTAGCGTAATATCTCCCTTCTGGAAGATCAATCATAGTTGGTGCAAAACGATGTCCACCAAAATGGCTACTTTGCCAAACCCGTACATGAGATAATGATAAATCTTCTATTGTTGCTAAAGCTTGACGATAAAAAGGATTGCCATATTTAGCGCAGCATTTATCATGACTACCATGAGTACATACCAAAAAATCTCTAGTTTGAATATTGGTATTTTCAGATTCTAGAGTTTCATTGTTGATACACTTTTCTATGATTGGTACTGCATCATCAATATCTGAGAGGATATATTCTTGCTTGCTATACTTTGAAGATATTTCTGCTGTTTGGTAGTAGATAATTAAGCGAGTTTTCCCAGTTTCGTAATAATTGGCATTGTAAATAAATAGCAACCTCAGAGATGATGCTACCTCATCAATAGCTGGTTTTAAAGCTTGTAGTTTACTCGCAATATCCTTGGAATCTAGGGGGTTAGATGCCCAAGGTGGTGGAACTTCAATTAAAACATAATATTGGCGATTTAAGGCAGTACCAATGGGGTCTTCTTTTGCTTGACAAGATTCTTCTGTACAAAAAATATTGTTCATAATAAACCAAAAAACGAGAGTTGGTAATTTCAGCTAATTAGAATTATTATTAATAATCAAATATAGTTGTTGTGAGTTTGAGTACAGATTGAAGGTATCTTTTTTTAATAAAGTATAGATGATGTATTAATTATGGACTTTTTCTAAATTGATACTTAGTAGTTTGTAAGCTATTAAAATTTATTCGCAATATAATCATAGATCAAAGTTGAAATTATTACAATCTTTTCTCATTAAGTAATGATTTTTATCCAAATCGAGTCACAGATAATTTTACCGGAGTTAAATGCTGGAAATTCAATCCCACAAGCAATTATGGCGAAAATATTCCCAGAGTCTAGTATTGAGTTCAAGAGAATCACAACAATCAATAAACTGGTGTGGTTTTCGCCTTTAATCCTTGTCAGACAAGGTTTTTAAGTAAAAATATTAATTCTGCTCACTAGCTTTCAACGTTGAGAACTAGTACACAACGGCGTAAGTAAACCAACCATTAAGAATTATCAAAAAGCTTGTGTCATCTGCTTTTTTAATTTTTAATTTTTAATTTTTAATTTTTAATTCCGCCTTGCGGTACTAGGTATTAACAAAAATACCATTGATATAGAGAACATTTTGCTAATTTTTTGCAAAATACTAAGATTAATCTTTACCCCATAAGGTGATAAGCAAAATTGATGTATTAACAGTTGCAAATTAGTGGCAATTGAAGTATGACAACAATTATTGAGATAAATTAGCATTAAAATATAGTATTGTAAATCAATGAGATACAGAATCTAAATTGAAACCTATACACAAAGCCTATACGGATGTATCTCTGACGGGAGATGGAGAAGAATCAGCATTTGTGTACAGATGTATTTTGACGGAAATAGAAGCATCAGTGTTTGATGTAGAAGCGAAGCATTCAATTTAAGGGCGAAGCATTCGGAAAATGAACTTGGGGAAAAACCGAGAATTTGTCGCCCGAATGCTTCGCCCCTACGACTCCTGTTGTATGTGGGGATGGTGCGATCGCCTTCGCGGTAAAATTTTATTAGTAAGTATCGTTCTATAAAAATCAGGAGAAAATAAAAACAATGGATAAAAGTATTGCGGATCTTCGCAAAGATTACACATTGCAAGATTTGAATGAAAACGAAATTGACCCTAATCCCTTTATACAATTTCAAACTTGGTTTAGCCAGTCTATCGCAGCCCAGTTACCTGAACCTAATGCTATGACTTTGGCTACCTGTACACCAGATGGTAAACCTTCGGCGAGAATGGTACTATTGAAAGATTTTGATGAACGGGGTTTTGTTTTATTTACTAATTACAACAGTCAAAAAGGACAAGAAATATCCGCAAATCCTCATGCTTCTTTGGTTTTTTGGTGGGCTGAATTAGAACGTCAAGTAAGAATTGTGGGAACTGTGGAGAAAATTTCCTCGGAACAATCTGATAGCTATTTTGAAGTACGTCCACCTTTTAGTCGTTTAGGTGCTTGGGCTTCTAATCAAAGTGAAAAAATTGCGAGTAGGGAAATTTTGGAGCAGCAATTACAGGAATTTCAACGCAAATATGAAAATCTGGAAGTTCCTCGTCCTCCTCATTGGGGAGGTTTTCGGGTTATTCCCCAAGAAATTGAATTTTGGCAAGGAAGATCAAGTCGGTTACATGATCGTTTATTATACACTCATGTAGATGATGGAAGTTGGAAAATTGAGCGTTTATCACCTTGATGTAATTTCCTCAAAGCGTGGTGTGGTGATAGCTATGTTTGGATTTTTATGTCCCTGTAATATACTGTAAATCCCCGGATTTAGATCCCCGATTTCTCTAATAAGTAGGGGATCTTGTTATTTTTATTCACGAATAATTGCGGATGACTATATCTCATTCTGGGAAAATTACTGCATGATTAATTACTAATTGCTGACTGCAAATTTGTTAACTAGAATATTTAATATCTGTTTCTTAAAGTACAGACAAAGGAAAATAAGGTTTATATATTATGAACACGACTTATCAAAACAAATGACATATATAAATGTTGAGAATGTAAGAAGTTAAGATTTTTAATTGATCTGACTTCTCAATTCTTATAACTTTCTTTATTGATATTTTTTGATGAGTGAGATAAATTTAATTCTTAATACATCCTTTGCAGGTTATGCGAATCATACATATATTGAATCATATCCAAGAAATCGGGAATGGGATTGTCAATGTAGCTGTGGATCTGGCTTGTTTACAAGCAAAATCTGGTGATGATGTGGCGGTAATTTCAGCGGGGGGAGAGTATGAAAAATTATTACATCAATTTGGTGTTAAACACTACGCCATAGACCAAAGTCGTCAACCAATCAAGATGATGAAAGCAGCGATCGCTTATCGGGAAATTGTGCGAGAATTTCAGCCTGATATAGTTCATGCTCACATGATGACTGGTGTGGTTTTAGCAAGTGCGTTGAGATGGGGAAATAGATATAATTTAGTGGCTACTGTTCATAATGAATTTCAACGTAGTAGCATTTTGATGGGTTTAGCTGACCGAGTAATTGCTGTTAGCAAAGCTGTCAAAAATTCGATGGTCAAACGGGGAATTCCGAAACGAAAACTCAGGGTAGTTCGGAATGGTACTTTAGATAGTCCGCGCACTCGGCAAATATCAGATTATCAACCTTTAAATTTACAGCATCCGGCGATCGCTACTGTAGCAGGAATGTATCAACGTAAGGGTATTGCTGAGTTAATTGCAGCTTTTGAGGAAGTGGCTAAAAATTTTCCCGCAGCGCATTTATATTTAGTAGGAAATGGACCCGATAAGGAAATATTTGAATCTCAAGCTCAAGCAACATCTGTGAGTAATCAGATTCATTTTGAAGGATTCCAGTCAGAACCACAAGGTTATTTACTTGCTTGTGATATTTTTGTCTTGGCTTCCCACCGTGACCCCTGTCCCTTGGTGCTTTCGGAAGCGAGGGAAGCAGGGGCGGCTATTGTCGCTACTGAGGTAGATGGTATTCCAGAAGCTTTGGATCATGGGAAAGCGGGGATGTTAGTTCCGGCTCAGGATAGTCAAAAATTGGCTGAAGCATTGACAAAACTTCTGACTAATGCAGATACACTCCAGGAATGGAAACAGCGATCGCAGGACAATCTAGAATGGTTAAATGTTGCTCGTGTACATCAAGAAACCTTGGCGGTGTACGAAGAGTTATGGCTTGCTGATAGAATCCTAAACGGGCGGGGAAACGGGCGGGGAAACCCCGCCCCTACTTAGGTTTTCAGTAAGCTTTTTCTCAATGTACGCAACCTTATTAATACTGGTTTTGCCCAGCGAATACCAACTAAATCATGTAGGATTGTGTAAAAGCAGGGAATAATAAACAGAGTTAGCAGTGTTGCTAAAGATAAACCAGAAAAGACAACGATACCTAATGGTTGGAGAAATTCTGACCCTTCCCCAATTCCCAAAGCGATAGGAAACATCCCTAAAACGGTGGTAATTGTCGTCATTAATATTGGTCTCAGCCGTTGGGGTGCAGCTTGTAAAATAGCGGTGCGGCGGTCAATTTTATCCCGTTCCCGAAGTTGGTTGGCCAGTTCTATCATGATAATGGCGTTGTTAACAACAATACCGACTAATAGAACTGCACCGACTATGACCGTAGCTCCAATGGGAGTTTCCGTAATGTAAAGACCGAAAATACCCCCAGCTAATGCTAGAGGAATGGTAAACATAATTACCAAAGGGTCAACGAGAGAGTTGTATTGTACCGCCATGACAACAAATACTAAGAAGGCGGCTAGTCCTCCTAAAAGTTGTAGTGATTTTTGTAATTGTTGATTAGATTCAACGGCTGCACTGGGTAAAATGCTCACACCTGCGGGTAAATCTAAGCTGCTGAGAACTTGGTTTACCTGGGAAATAGCCTGACCGAGATTAGCCCCTTCTGCTAAATTTCCAGCAATTAAAAATACCTGACGTTGGTTAATGCGCTGGATTTCTCCTGGTGCTTGACCTATGCTAATTTTAGCCACATCACTCAAACGGATTTGATAGTTGTTATCAACAAATAACGGTAATCTTTCTAATTGGGCAGTTGTTTGTAATGAGGATTCATTTAATTGAACTCGCACATCTATTAACCGATTTGCGCGTTGCAATTGCGTAGGAATAGTACCTGTAATTGCAGTTTGAATGGTGTCACCAATATCTTTAGCATTCAAACCCACATTTGCGACTCGTTCCCAATCTGGGAGAATTTGAATTTCTGGTTGACGACTATCTGCGTCAGGACGAAATCTCACAGAGGAAATTTGTTTATCTAAAGTTCCTAATACTTGACGACCGGCTGTTTCTAAAGTTTTAGCATCATTTCCCTGAAGAATAATGTCAACATCAGCACCTCTAATAGGAGAGTTATTCAGAATTAAACCCCGGACTTGTCCAGGAAAAAGACGCAAACGAATATCTACTAAGTTCAGTTTATTTAATTGTTGAGTAACTCTCTCTATATAAGCATCTAAATCACTACCAGATTTAAGGGTAATAGTGCTGGAACTTCGCAAGGGGTTAGAGTTAGTATTACCACCAAACAGAGAACCGCCGATTGTCGAAAATACGTAAGCTGTTTCTGGTTGATTGCGGAGAATTTCATCTACCGCTTTCATGACTTTTTGATTAGTTTCTAGGGGTGTACCGGGAGGAAATTGCGCCGATAAAGTAGCTTGTCCAGTGTTGATACGGGGCAGGATTTGTTGAGAAATTTGAGGAGCCATCCACAAACTACCACCACCTAAGATGATAATAGCGATCGCAATTGTTAACAACCGCCAACGTAATAGCCCACCTAAAAACCTTCCGTATAATCTTGTAGACGCATCAAACTGACGATTAAATTCTCGCAGGGGCCAAAAATTATTTAAAGAACTGGAAAATTTTATCCCCAATAACTGAGATGTCATCATCGGGACAACAGTTACTGCGACTAAAATGGAAGCTGCTACCGCAAAACTGATGGTTAAAATTAACTCATTAAATAGTAAAGAGATAAAACCACCAATTAGCAAAAATGGCAATACTGCAACTAAGTTTGTACTTGTAGAAGCTAATAAAGCTGATTCTACTTCGCGGCTACTTTGCTCTGACTGTTGAATAACTGATAACTGGGAATTGCTTATACCGTGGGAAATATTTTCTAACATGACGATGGAGTTATCTACCACAATTCCCACACCCAAGGCTAAACCACCTAAGCTGAAAACGTTGAGAGATAAACCAAATAATCCCATCAAAATGATAGCGGCTAAAGATGCGAGAGGAATAGCCAGAACAATAATTAAAGTTTGGCGAAAAGAACCTAAAAATATCAAAACAGCGATCGCTGCTAACCCCGTACCAATTAATCCTGAAGTGGTAACGTTAGCAATAGAATTACGGATAAATTTAGATTCATCTAACGTCGGTGTCAGTGTTGCTTCTAAGGGAATTACACGAGCTTGTTGCAGTTCTTCTAATCGTTTTTTGATCCCATCAACTACATTAACTGTATTCGCGTCTGGTTGTTTTTGAATACTGACTTTTACCGATTCTTCCCCATTCAATAAAACATATACCCGCTGATTTTCTGCACCATCAATAACTTCAGCAAAGTCACGTAAGTAAACCCGATTTCTGATATTAGAGTTAGGAACAGCAGCTTCAAATAATAGATTGCTAATTTCCTCTGCATTTTGAAAGCGTCCTAAAGTCCGAGTTAACGATTCGGAACTTGTTCCTAAAATTCGACCACCAGAAATATCTTGATTACGGTTTCTTAATTCTGTCAAAACATCATTTAAACCAACTCCCAAAGATTGCAATCTTTCTAAATTAATGTTTACTCTAACTTCTTCTTTCACTCCTCCTGATACATCTACTACAGCGACTCCGGGAACTACATTTAATTCACGAGCTAATTCTTCTTCTGCAAATACCCGCAAATCAACACCTTTCAGGGTAGGTGAAGTAATTGCAAATTCATAAACCGGTAATTGAGAAGGATCAAATTTGAATATTCGCGGTTCTCCAATAGTGTCTGGTAATCTATTTCTCGCTCGGTTAAAGGTAGCTGTAGCATCATTTAGGGCTTGATCAATATCGCCCCCTGGTTGGAAGTATAAATTTAAGCTGACATTACCCTCACGGGTTTGAGAAAAAACCTGTAGTACCCCTTCTGTCGCACTAAAAGATTCTTCTAAACGTTTAGTAATTTCATCAACTGCTACTTCTGGAGAAATCCCTGGTGCTTCTATACGAACACCAATCCGAGGATAGGTAATTGATGGTAATAAATCTACAGGTAATCGCAGAATAAAAAATACACCCATTACCACGACTGCTAAGGTTAGCATCAGTGTGCCAATATGTTGCCGGATAGAAATAGCACTCAAACTAAATCCGCTATTTATGTTTGGTTGTTGCATATAGTTATCTGGTTGGTGATTGGTAATTGGTGATTGGTAATTGGTGATTGGTGATTGGTGGTTGGTGATAAAATTTAAGTTATCATCCTGTTAATCCTTTAATCGGTGGATATCGTGATTCTGAAAATTTATCTAACTAGCAACTTACGTTATTAAATCTTGCCTTTTATATTAATTTTCCGACAACATTGATAATTTCACAGTTGCACCATCTTTTAATGGTTCACTGCTGCGAACAATATAACTTTCTCCTGGTTGTAAACCGGTGAGAATTTCTATTTTGCCGTTAGCGATTTTGCCTAAAGAAACTGAGCGTTCTTTGACTGTGGTTTTATCACCTTTTTTGTCTAAAACAAAAAGGGTAGAGTTAGTATTTTCTAACTGTGCTTCTGGCTTTTTATCTTGACTACTAATTGCTGTTGCTGGTACGACTACACGCTGTGGAGTTGGGTTGGTAAAACTCACTCTTGCTAATAGTCCGCTACCAATTTTACCCCTACTATTAGGCATCACAATTTCCACAGGTATTAACCGGGCTGTGGTATCAGCAGTAGGAGAAATACGGGCTACTCTACCAATAAATTTTTGGTCGGGAAAGGCATCTAATTTGACTTGTGCAGATTGCCCAACTTGTATTTTTGCTAATTCTAATTCCGAAACTTGGGCGACGACTTTAACGCGACTAAAGTCGGCAACTTTTAAAACTTCGCTACCAGGTTGTAATAAATTTCCTGGTTCTGTGACTTTTTCTGTAACTACACCAGTAATAGGAGAAATTAAACGGGCATAAGAACGACGTTCTTTAGCGGCGCTAACGGCTGCTTTTTGGGCAAATACTCTACCTTGAGCAGCGGATACGGCTTGCTTTTCTGTACTAACTTGTTCAGTGGCGGAGCGGAGGGCTTGGGCTGCGGTTTTGGCGCGAGTTTGAGCTTGTTGGGCGCTTTGTTCGGGAATTGCCCCTTCTTTGTATAATTGTGTCAGTCGGCGAGAATCTGCCTGTGCTTGAACCAATTCTAACCGTGTTCTTTCCACTTGAGCGCGAGCATTATTTACCTGAGTCATAGCTCTGGCTACTTCTGATTCAGTGGTTGCTAGTTCGGCTTCGGCTTGTCTTAGGGCTGTGAGTAAGAGGGTGTCATCCAATTGGCTGATGATTTTTCCCCGTTGGACTGTATCACCAATGTCTAGATTTAAAGCGATGAGTCTGCCTTCGACTTGCGATCGCACAGAAACAACCCGATATGGTGCTGTATTACCAATATACTCTGGTTGGGGAGTTAAAAGATTAGTGCGAGCGATCGCTACATCAACCGCAGGTTCTTGGCTCTCGCGTTGAGGTCTTCTTGATTGTGCTTCCGCTGATTCTTTTGGTAATGAACCACAACTAGCTGATAGTAAAGCTAGTCCTAAAACACAAGGTATGAATATCTTCTGCGTTTTTCTCTCTGACTGTTTTATATCCAAAATCATTAATTCTACTCCTCTGCAAATTCTTTAGGGTTAATAACCGTTGATATCTGAACAACAGCAGATAACCTGACGATTTCTCATTAATATGCGTTGGACATAAATATATACATTGCTTAATCTTTAAGAATTATAAACTTAGTATAAAGATTTTTGAGAAATTTACCCATGACTATAGTCACCTATTTCTCGGCAACCTGTGATTTGTATTGATTTATAGTCTAAAAATATACAACTAGATATTGATGTACAAATTTTTATCTACCTAATGGAGGAATCAACGCACACCCAATAAATACTACATATTTAATATTCCGATCACCTGACGAACTTTAACAGTAGATC
This sequence comes from Anabaena sp. UHCC 0253, assembly GCF_009712085.1. Classification (NCBI taxonomy): domain Bacteria; kingdom Bacillati; phylum Cyanobacteriota; class Cyanophyceae; order Nostocales; family Nostocaceae; genus Anabaena; species Anabaena sp. UHCC 0253. The sequence goes on along the minus strand of NZ_VILD01000005.1, from coordinate 363,690 downwards.
CCTTTGTTTGTAATCAGCCGCTCAACTTTTAACCTGCATATTTCCATTAAATAAAACTATTTTAGTGTTGGGCATCTTGCCTACCCTAATCATGTAAGTTAAATGTCTGACAGTTTATACAAACAAGGGATTTTTTTTCACAAAAAGCTTAAATAATACCAATTGATGGTAATGATCATCAATTTATATATCTAAAGGGGGACTGGATTTAATCACTATAAATATTAAATATTAAATAGCCCGATTACCCTACCGGACTTTAGCTCCAAATCCTCTCTTGTCATTACCCGACAAGGGAGGTTTTATTCATAAACAATTGACAATTGACAATTGATAATTGACAACGCTGAATATAGCGGTACGTACTCTTTGTGAAATACAGTCATTAAATATCAAAACCTGTAGGGGTGGGGTTTCCCCGCCCTCGATTGTATTTCATCTATAAAGTGAAAACCTATATAAATTGAAAAACTTGTCTACCGATTAGAAGCAATGCACCAAAAATCATCAATATTAATGTTATTTTTCCACCCGGAACTAAAACTTGATTTTTGCTATTGGTAAATTCTGGTATTTGAGTTTGTCGCCAACGCATTAAAGCTGGCATAATCCCCCCTAAAATGGAAATACTAAATGTTCCTGTATATTCTAGGGCATGAAAAAAGATAGTGGGATTAAATGTTCCTAAACCCAGCGGTGGAAGCAACACTAAAGAATAGAGCGGTAAACGAGAAATTTCGCTTTTAGTCATCGAGGAAACATCTTTGAAAAAATCCCTTAACCCGTAAGTTACACCAATAAATGATGTAATAATTGCAAATTCCGAAAAAATTGATAATAACATTGCAAACCATCCCCCAGAACGACCATTTCGCAGGATTTGCAATGGATCAAATACACTCTCATTTCCGCCATTATGCTGAAGAATATCTGGAGTTATACAACCTAAAATCACAGCATTCCAAGCCAAAAACATAAATAGCGGAATCAGAGAACCAATAATAATAGATTGTCGAATTTTAGGAACATCCCCTTCCAATTGGGTGACAACCAACGGGACAATACTTTGAAAAAACATTGCTACATACATAACAGCAACAGAACGACCAATAGCGTGCCAATTCTGCACCAAAAATTGAGAGCTTTGGACTTGCATTCCTCCTAATACTAATAAACCAACAAAGACAGTTAGGAGAATGATGATAAATATCTCATTTAATTTTTCAATTAATTTATCTCTACCTAAATACATCATGCTACCAAATACCAGAGCAAAACTAACTGTTCCTACCCAGTGAGGTAAAATATTTTCTAACTGCCAAACTTGATTAAATGTTGTGGCTAAAACTTCCCCACCTTCAGTCATATATGCCACCAGAAGAGCATAGTGCATAAATAAATATGCAACTCCGGCAATTCTCGCTCCCAATTTACCAACAGTTTTTTCTATGATTGCTAGTAACCCTAAATGAGGAATTCCCTCAACTCGCATTACATTTAAAGTAACTTCTGCAATTAATAACCCAGAAATTACAGTGTAAGCCCATACAGTCAGAAGTAAAATTGTAGATGGGATAATCCCAGATGGTAAAGTTACCGCAGGTAATCCCAGAATCCCTGCTCCAACACTTGTTCCTGCAATTAAAGCTATATTTCCTAAAACACTTCCTGGTTGATGTTGCAGCTTATTACCATCAAATTCCAGATGAGAAAATAATCGCGTTACTGGTTGTTTTTGTTTATTCATTTTCTGCTTGATTTTGTCGGATATTATTTTGCCAAAAGTCCCAAAAACAAATCATGAAACCAATAACACAACTAGCTTTCCACAAAAATAACCACCAAGGTTGCCACCATGCACCAGTTTGGACTTCGACAAGATCAGAAATTCCAAAAACCAGAAAAATAAAAGCTGTAATCTGATTTTTTGTTTTCGCAACTAAGGTAGGACATTTATAGCTATAAACTAAAAAACCAATAGCGAATAATCCCCATAGTACCGCTTCTATATAATTTCCTTGTCGGTAAAGAGTTTCTAATAATTGACTATTTTCTATTCCTCCCGATTGTTTTAACCAAATACTAAAAGCTAACATGGCTAAAAATAGACAACTTAATCTAATAATTGCACCCTTTGTAACTTTTAAAGGTGATTTTAATTTCATTCTTTGTACTTTACTTTGATAATAAATAGGGTTTGCGGAAAAAATCTTCCTAACCTAATACTTGTCGGTTAAGGAACGTCACGTTAGCCATAACCCAACATTGATAAGTAGGTAGATGCTAATCAACCCAACTATGTAACGAACTGTAAATTACCCAAAACTATTGGGATTGCTGCGTTTCACTCCGTTCCACTCGCAATGACATAGTTATAAGTTTTCCCACCTACCTACTTAAGCATTTGTTGGGTTAAGCGACAGCGCCACCCAACCTACAAAAACTCTTAATCAAACAGTATTGCTTCTTAGACCTGTTAAACAAATTTCTTGCTGAACTCACACATTAAATCTACTCGACCTTTTCTTAACATGGCTGGATCTAATCTTTCCGTAGTATTACAAGTCATTAATATTACTAATTTTTGCTCTATTTGAATACCAGATTCATCAACTACACTCTGGTATAATGTGCCATCTAATAAAGCTAAAATATGTTCAGTTTTGTTGTTATATTGTGCTACTTCTGAAGCCCGATCTTGAGCTAGATTATCAGCTTCATTGATGATAATACAAATGCGCTCTAAATATGTTGGGGGGACAAAGTTAGTAATGGCATCATGATCTAAAATGAAAATTACATATCCTAAAGGAACAAGAATTTCTTGGGCAACACTCTGTGTCCATGCTGTTTTACCTGTACCTGGTGCGCCATGTACTACAACTGCTAATTGATTTTGATCTAAAATTGTTTGTTGAACTAAATCAGTAAACTCTTGAATGTCTTGGGGAAATGTCCGCAATGGATACTGACTATTAACTTTTCCCACACGACTTTGATATCCACTCAGCATAACAGCTAAATCATAAGTCGCTTTATTAATTAATGGCTTCATATTTTTAGCCATTAAGGTATAATTCCTTCTCCCTCTTTCATAAGCTTCAATTTGTAACCAAATATCATGTTCTGACCAATAAGCATAAACTGTATTAACCACATCTAGTCTTTCCCAGTTCACAAATTTTTCTACTGGAAAATAAAAGTCTCTTTCTGAGTAATATTGAGTGATAATATTAGGACGTTCTAATAATTTCAAAACTCGTAATACGGTAATTTCTTGCAGAAGATTTAGTACATAATCAATAGGAATACTATTACGGTTTACAAACTGCACAAGAGGTGTTTCTGTACTCAAGAAATCTTTATGACGATGTTCTGGGGTGAGCATATCTGGTGTAATGTAGTTCCAAAATTTTTGGAATTCACCACGGGTGTAATCAGAGGCTAAATTTAAAATATTTGCCCACCAAGCATACTCTTTTCTGGCCAACGCATCAGCATAATAACTGGCTAGGTTAATGCTTTTTTGAGTTAATTCCTGGGTATCATGGAATACTATTTTCCCGAAATATTCCCAATCAAAGTCTCTGTGAAATGGTCGCCAACCACTAGACAGCAAGTTTTGACAGTTTTTATTGATGTTATTACTTTCGTTAGTTCTGAAATAGTCAAAATCCATACTTTAAATTGTTCTCTGCTGATACAGACGATAATGCACAACTTTTTTATCACACTCATTTGTGTAACATACTATATTACACAAATAGAAGTGGTGTCAACTATTCTACTCATTATTTGGATGCTTGAGCAATAACTATATGATTCGAGTTCTGGTATGTAACAAAAAAATTATCTCTTGGTTCGGTGATCATTCTAAATGAGGTGATAAAAACCGAATTTACATCTTCTATTTTTTTGAATAACATGATTTTCAAAGCTAAAGAACAAAAGTAACTTCTCAAGGAGGAAAGTAATTATGATAGTACGTTACAATCCCTGGCAAGAATTTAACAATATCCAACGTCAACTTGATCGTTTATTTGCAGAAGATACATTATCATCTGATGTCGGAGAATCTAGACTTATTAAAACCCCTGCTGCTGAATTACACGAAACAGATAATGCAATTTATTTGCAAATAGAGTTACCGGGAATAGCGGCTAAAGACTTAGATATACAAGTTACTGAAAATGCGGTTTCTGTAACAGGTGAACGCAAAAATACTCCTAAAAATGAAGAAAAAGGCGTTACCAAGAGTGAATTTTACTATGGCAAATTCCAAAGGGTGATTCCTTTACCTGCTAAGGTGCAAAATACTCAAGTTGTGGCAGATTATCAAGATGGTATTCTCCATCTCAATCTCCCCAAAATTCCATCAGAACAACATAAGGTTTTCAAAGTTAATTTAGCTTAAGCTAGATTTCAGGAGTCAATTAGTTTTTGATTTATGATCTAGTATAAACTAGAAAATTGAAGCAAGTTTAGATTAGGGATTGAGATTATTTAATCCAAAATCTAAACTTTTTCGGAAGGTGGGAGTTGGTTAATTAGTGCTTATTTGAGAAGAAAATTTTTCGGTTCTGTCCACCTAGTAACGCCGTGAAGTCAAAAATCAAAATGAATACAGCATGAGCTTTTCAGAGATTTGGAATGGTTGGTTTATTTACGTCAATCTGTACTAGTGGTCTGTCAATTTTCTATTTGTGGATGAGGTTTATAGTTAATAAGCTCTCTATATTTCCCTCAAACCCTCAAACTCACAATTTTTAGCTTGACAGACCACTAGTTAGTAAAAATAACAACAATAAACCCTATTTCTCAGAGAAGTAGGGTTTTATATTTATTGATTTTTGTCAATAAATTTATTGCTATTTTTGCATATAATCAAAATATATCTGCTAAAAGTATTAAAGCTGGGTGCTTATTTCTTGTTCGATAGGATAAACAACCCATGAAGACTGACTGGTTCGTCTGTTCTACTCAGAAAGACGACTACTCCCATTAACTACTGTGGAGACGAGATGTATCTAGCACATTCGTTCATGAGTCATGAGAAACGGCAAAAACATCAACAGCCTTTAGTTTTAGCAGTAGAAAATCATGATGATAGTTTACTGTTAATGAGTTATACTTTGGAGTTACTTGGTTGTCGGTTTATCTGTCAAAAAGACGGGTTAAAAACCTTACTTGCAGCGAAGGAGTATCAACCGGATTTAATTTTATTGGATATTTTTTTACCTGGTATGAGTGGTTTGGATATTGTTAAATATCTTAAGCAGGAGTCATTGACTCATCATATCCCTGTGGTTGCGGTGACGGTTTTATCTGGGAGGGAGGATCAAGCGCAGATTCTCCAAGCTGGTTTTAATGATTATATCAGTAAACCTTATATGATTGAAGAATTAGCTGCAATTATGGGTCGGTTACTAGGTAGAAAATTTAATCTATCCTGGGTTTTGGAAGTATGTCAGGAATAAATATTTATTAATAGAAGTTAGGTTTTTTTAGGTAGTCTGAGTGTAAATGTGCTACCTTTACCAAGTGCTGATGAAAGTTCTATTTTACCTCCATGTGCTTCCATGATGTATTGTGAAAGATGTAGTCCTAAACCACTACCGGATCTTTTATTTCTACCTTGACGAAATCGTTCAAAGATTGTTCCTTGATCTTCTGGTGCAATACCATAACCTGTATCTTGAACTTCGATGATTACTTCACTGGGATGGTGAGGGGATGAGGTTTCCAAAATACGGATTTCTATGCTACCTGTATCGGTAAATTTTATGGCATTACCGATTAAATTATTTAATACTCGTCGTAATTCTAAGCGATCGCCGTTAACAATTCCAGTATTATTTCCTGTTGGGCTGAGTTGATGAGTATCTAATTTTAAAACTAAGTTTTTCTCAAGTGCTAAGGGGGTGAGTTCACTGACTACTTCAGATGCGATGGTGATTAAATTGCATGATTCATAATTTAAGTTCTTTTTACCGGCTTCAAAACGGTAAACTTCTAGGAGGGTATTCACCATATCTAGAAGATTTTGATTGCTGCGAATCATGACATTAATTGCTTGTTTCATTTCTGGAGATATCTGACAAAAGATTTCTTGTAGAAAGAAATTCAGCATTCTATCAGCAGCTACTAGGGGCGTGCGTAAATCATGGGTAAGACGCGAAACGAAGTCTTCCCGCTGTCGGGTCATTTTTTCTTGTTCGTCAATGCTGTGCTTTAATCTGAGGAGCGATCGCACTCTTGCTAATAGTTCTTCTGTATCAAAGGGTTTACGAATAAAATCATCAGCACCAGCGTCTAAACCTTCAACAACGCTAGATTCATGAAAAGCTGTCAGTAGCAAAATCGGAATATAGTTAATTTCCGGATTATTGCGAATTCTGCGCGTGACTTCATAACCATTTATTCCCGGCATCATCACATCTAATATAATCAGATCCGGTGGCAATTCTACTACTTTTTCTAAGGCTGCTTGACCATTGCTCACTGAATCAATATCATATCCTTCGCTTTCTAAAATTGTTTTCACTAAAATTAGATTATCTTTTGTATCGTCAACCGACAAAATACGGTCTTTTTTAATAATAGACATAATGAATCAACTTCTGAATAATCTACAATTTCAAATTTGGATAATTTAGGGATGCTTTATTATGGGAGTATAGAGAATAAAATTGATTCTGATGGGAATGGAAAACAATATCACCTAGATTATCTGCTAAATTGATCTTTCGTGGGAGTTCTATTTTAAAGATTGAACCGACTCCTAATTTACTTTCGATATATATTTTTCCTCCCATAATCCGGACTAATGAATCAATAATAGCTAAACCTAACCCTGTCCCTGAATATTTCCGACTAATCCCTTGATCTACTTGATGAAATGCCGCAAAAATATTTTGAAAGTCCTGAGAAGCAATCCCAATTCCTGTATCTTTCACAATGATTATAACTCGATTTTTAGGTGCTTCTTTGATTTCTACCCAAATATTTCCAGATTCTGTAAATTTAATGGCATTGGAAAGTAAATTAATTAAAATCTGACGTAATCGCACTGCATCATTGAATACTAAGGTATTTTCTAAATCTGTTTTGACTAGTAAAGATAAGTTTTTGGCTTCAGCTAAAGAGCGGATTTCTGATACTGTATTATTAACTACTTTTGATAAATCCAATATTTCTGGCTTTAGTTCTAATTTTCCGGCTTCTAAATGAGAAAAGTCGAGGATTTCATTGAGTAGCATGAGGAGATTTTTACCATTATTGAGGATTCGTTCTACCATGTCCAATTGTTGGTTTGTCAGTTGACCAAATTTAGGACGTAATAGTATTTGCGAAAATCCAATAATCGCATTCATTGGGGTTCTTAGCTCATGGGATATGGTAGCTAAAAACATGGATTTTAATCTTGATGTTTCCAAAATTTTGAGATTTTGTAATTGAATCTGTTGCTGTTTTTTATCTAATTCCTGATGCTGAAGAGTTAACTGTTCACGACTTTCTTTAAGTTTTTGATTGGCTAGTTCTAGCTGTATTTCAGTATGGTGGATACGAATTGCAGTTCGTAAGATATGAGTTATGGTTTCTGAAGATAATGTAGACTTGATAAAATACTCAGTAGCACCTGCTTGTATACACTCTCTAGCTATTTCTTCATTTCCGGCATCTATCAAAACTACTACAGGAACTTTGATGCCTGAAGAATGTAATTTATGGATTAATGTTAAGCAATCTTGATTTTGTAAGTGATAGTCGAGAAATACGCAATCATAGTGATTATTGATGAGAGCAAAGAAGGCATGATTCCCGTCTTTGACTTCATCAAGTTCCATTCTCATACCTGCTTCAGTCAGAGCTAGACGGACGATTACACGGTCTATCTCATCATCTTCTACAACTAAAATTTTTAGCGTCTCTTCCATCGGTTTTTATTTTTGCTGTCAAATACAGATTGAGGTTCAATATTTCTGTTTTCACAGTCTCTAGATTATACAAGTAGTGATGTTTGCAAATCTAAAAATAGACCTAGATGAATTCAGGATTTTTACAGTATATACATGAAAAAAGTTTTACTTCATTTTGATTTTTACCTGCTTGTGTATTTTAATGAATTTTGCCATTATTTGCACGGTTAAGTCTAGTTTTTTACCTACTTTTGCGATTTTTTTTTTAAATCTTTACATTAGAGGAGGTGGAAACAAAGGTATATGTTAATTTTTGAAAAACAGTGACTTTTACTTCTATTCCACAATGGTATAAGTTAACTAAGCAATTAAAAAATCTAAAAAAGCTGGTGTTTTTTGGGCTTTTTAAATTTTTAGTCTGCCCTGCGGGAACAGTACAATAGGGCTAAAGTCTGAAATAAAGAAATGGGAATTTATTTTTAAGTAAAATAAAATACTTTATCCAGTTAAAAACATTGTAATTTAGCAAATCATTAACTGTCCTCACCCATTAGTGAGAGTTGCATGGAAACATTATGTACCACAAGCTTGAGCATTTTTACTGAAATAAGTACGATCATAGCTAAATAAAAATTACGCATCTAAACCGTATGAATACGTTTATATGCTAGAAGGCAGAGACTCTTGGCAGGGATTAATAGAGTTGAAAGTCTTTCTGAGTAAGGTTTGTATGATTACTATTTGTCTAGAAACTGTGATATTAAACCCCCGGCAAATTTTGTGATCATGTTTTTTATGTAGTTTTTCTGATTTGTCTCAATAATCTCATTGATTTGGTGATAAATATCTATATATCTTTAGCTAGATTCTTGTATCTAGATAACTTCAAAAGTCTGCTATTTTATACCTCTCTAGATAGATGTTAATTGGTTATAGAATTCTCTATCATTGGGTTGGGTAAATTAGATGAAATTTTTAGAAAAAGTTTTAGTTAGTGCGGCTGTGTAAAAAGAGTGATTAAGTCAAAAAGTTTAAAAGCCAAACAAACAAGCTTTTTTTCTGGCTATATTCTATTTCTGGTTTCCTGGCACTATTAAAGAAGCAATTCGATTATCATGGGTGTAACAATGAGTGAAATTAGTATTCTGTTAATTGAAGATCATGATTTAACGCGAATGGGACTCAAAACTGAATTGCAGTCACACAGCGGCTTTAAAGTGATTGGTGAGGCGGCTAATGCGACTCTGGGATTAAAACTTTTGGAAACTACTAAACCAGATGTGGCTGTGATAGATATTGGTTTACCTGATATGGACGGGATTGAATTGACGCGCAAATTTAGACGTTATCAGGCGGAAACCGGACAATCACAAACAAAGATTTTGATTTTGACGATGGATCATACAGAAGATGCTGTCTTGGCGGCTTTTGCAGCGGGGGCAGATTCTTATTATATGAAGGAAACAAGTATTAATAAATTTACTGAAGCTGTACAAGTTACTTTTGGAGGAAATTCTTGGATTGATCCAGCGATCGCTCATGTAGTATTAAGAAAAATGCGTCAAGGTGTCCCCGGTGATAGTCAATCACAGGATAAGACGAAAACTGTCAAAATCGAAGCTCTAGAAACAGAATATGAACAAGTTCTAGAAACCTATCCTCTCACTCAACGGGAATTGGAAATTTTAGAGTTGATTGTCGCTGGTTGCAGTAATGGACAAATTGCCGAGAAGTTATATATTACTGTGGGAACAGTAAAAACCCATGTTCGCAATATTTTAAATAAACTCTGCGCTGATGATCGGACTCAAGCCGCTGTTCGGGCTTTACGTTCTGGATTGGTAGTGTGAAAAATAATTGACAATTGACAATTGACAATTGACAATTACCTCAAAAACCGTTCTTGTAAACGTTATGCAATGCGTTGTACGCCATTGTCTGCAATCATTTGAAAAATAATTGACAATTGACAATTGACAATTGACAATTACCTCAAAAACCGTTCTTGTAAACGTTATG
>NZ_VILD01000005.1:341049-353477 GCF_009712085.1 Anabaena sp. UHCC 0253 | reverse complement strand
TAATTGACAATTGACAATTGACAATTGACAATTACCTCAAAACCGTTCTGTAACGTTATGCAATGCGTTGTACGCCATTGTCTAGCTAATACAATTTGAAAATAATTGACAATTGACAATTGACAATTACCTCAAAAACCGTTCTTGTAAACGTTATGCAATGCGTTGTACGCCATTGTCTGCAATCATTTGTAAAATAATTGACAATTGACAATTGACAATTACCTCAAAAACCGTTCTTGTAAACATTCTGCAATTCGTTGTGCTGCACCGGCACGCCCCATGCGTTGTACGCCATTGTCTGCAATCATTTGTAAAAGGTCAGGATTTTTGAGTAGAGATTGAATGGCTGGGAGAACTTGTGATGGTTGGTTTACTAGGGTGAGAGATAGCCCTAAAAGCCGACTTTGAGCTTCAGCAAAAGCAGGGTTATATTGAGGACCTTTACCAGAAATAGCGATCGCTGGTTTTCCTAAACCAATAAATTGTTCTGTTGCAGTTCCGGCCATAGCGATCGCTAAATCACCAAAATGCAAGCAATCACTATAAGCTTGTTGAGTCAAAATTAAATAGGAATTTTTTTGTTGAAAAGTCAAGCTATCGGGGTCAGAAATAGGTAAAGGAGAGTGATCACAAAGTCGCCAACCTTGAATATGTAAAGTTTGGGATAAAATACTACAATCTAGACCAGGAGCGATCGCTCCTAAAAAAATCATCGTCCCCGTAGCGCGAAATAGAGAATCTGGTTGACGCAAACTAGCCATCAACGCCGATACAGCAATCATCATCACTTCCCAATTATTGTATGCTTCCGGCGCACGAGAACCAGGCAAAAGAGTCACAATCAAAGGCCGAATCACTTCCTCCTGTTCAGCATTCGGACGATAAAATTGCTGGGCGTTCAAAGTCCGCTGCAACCCATCCATCATCGGATTTCCCACATCCACAGCGGGAATAGGCCATTTTTTTAAAACTTTTGTAGTCAGAGAATCCCTCGGAAACACAGCCCGACAACGCCTACCACTCATCAACCACCTTTCCCAAGGATGGTAAATTGAACCAGAAAAATTTTCCCACTTTGCAGACTTGGATTTTCTCGGTAATAACCCCGCCTCATCACGCACATAATATTCTGATTTAGCCGTTCCCACAAAAGCGTAATCAGCACCACTCACTGCTGCAAACAACAAAGGGACAATATCCCCCACAGCCAAAATAGCCTTCTGATTACCTAACTTTTTTTGTGAACTTACCCACCTGCGGACAGATTGAATTTGATTCCAAGTCAACTTTACCAAACCACCGCGCACGTCGCGCATCAATTCCTTTCCATCCATATAGATGAAACCACCAGACGGCATATTCTGCACATTCCCAATGATGGGAACAGCGATTTTTTGGTAAGCCCGTCCTTCACCCACTATTGGTAAAGCAAAAATATCCGGTGGAGAAGACAACTGTTGCAGAGCCTGGATAATCCGCACAGCAATAATATCTTCACCATGACCATTACTTAAAACTAATAACTGTAACCGAGAATTAACCATTTACTTTTAAAAAATCCTCTAAATACTAGGAATTACCAAAGTATTTGCTAAACCTATAAACTCTGAGGCTGGAATAGGGCGACTAAAAATATTACCTTGGATATCATAACATTGATGATCATAGAAAAACTTCAACTCATTTTTTCTTTCTACCCCTTTAGCAACAATTTTCATATTCAATTTTCTCGCTACATCAATAATACTCGCAACAATAATTTCATTTCCTGAAGTCAGTTTTAAATTTTTCACAAGCGAGCAATCCAGTTTCAAAATATCAAAAGGAAACTTACTCAAATAGTTTAACGATGATTTATCAGTACCAAAACTATCAATAGTTATTTCAAATCCCAAAGCCTTGAGCAAGCGAAGACGGCGTACAGCTAAACTACTATCTTCTTGAAAAATGCTTTCAGTTACCTCTAAAGAAATGAACTTAGCACTAACTTTTTCTTCAATTAATATGTTAGTAAGTTCCTGAGATAATGTAGGATGAGATAATTGGCGATCAGAAAGATTAACAGAAATCTTTATTAATGGTAATCCTGCATTCTTCCACTCTGCTAAATAACTACAAGTGTTTCTAAATACCCATTTACCAATTTCAACTATCAAACCTTTTTGTTCAGCAACAGGAATAAAATCTATAGGTAAAATCATTCCGTATTCAGGATGTAACCATCTGACTAAAGCTTCCGCTGCCACAACCTTGCCAGTATTGATATTGACTATGGGCTGAAAATATAATTGAAATTGATTCAATTCTAGTGCATGGTGCAAATCTACTTCCCAAGGCTGAGTTGAATTAGTATTATCGAGATTATGGTTATAAAATTCATAAGCGTTACCTCCCGCTTTTTGAACTTTGGTCATGACAATCCGACAATGTTGTAACAATGTTTCTAAATGGTAGGGATGATAGTAAAATGCGCTGCCTATACTAGCAGTAACAAATATTTCCTGATGATCAAGTAAAATTGGTTTAGAGATACTTTCTAATAAGGCTTGAGCTATAGCAACTGCCTGGTTACGATATTCTATAGCCTCAGCAATAATCACAAACTCATTACTATTAGTACGTGCAATCACACCCTTTTCTTGAAGGGCTAACTTTAGCTGTTCCGTTAACTTGAGTATGAGTAAATCGCTTTTTGCTGGTTCAAGAGTTTGATAAATTCGTTCCAGACGATCAAAACTTAAACAAAAAATGGGCAAGTAAGGAAGATAATTCGGTGCTGTTTCTGTAGGCTGAATCAGATTATTAATAAATTTTTCGACCAGAAAATCAAACTCTTCCTGCAAACCATGACGATTTAATAACTGAGTCAGAGGATCAAATTTTTGGACTTGACTGAGTTTTTGTTCAGCCCCTTCAACTTGTGCTATGTACTTTTGTTTCTGCTCTAAATCAGCTTGGTATTTTTGCAAAGCAATTTCAATTGTTACTTGCAATTCTTTGTCCTTAAATGGTTTAAGAATATAACCAAAAGGAGTTGTGGATTTAGCTCTCTCCAATGTTTCATTATCAGCATAAGCTGTTAAGTAAATAATAGGAATACCATATTTTTGAGAAATTTTAGCAGCAGCTTGGATACCATCTATTTCACCTTTAATGACAATATCCATTAGCACTAAGTTAGGCTGTTTTTCTCGTGCTATTTGAATAGCTTTTTCTCCAGAAGAAACAATATCTACAATTGTGTATCCCAACTTTGTCAGTTTTCTGGCTAAATTATTGGCAATGAGAAGTTCATCTTCAACAATTAATATTTTAATGCTGGTCATAATTTTCAATTCTCTTTTGATAACGTAGTTCTGAAAAAATTAACTTAAATGTAGTACCATGATCACAACTGACTGTAATTTCTCCTTCTAACTGTTTAGTTAATAAACAAACTAACTGTAAACCTAACGATTCCGTATTTTGAAAATCCAGGTCTGCGGGAAAACCGACACCATTATCTTCAATAGTTATAGTTACTTGCTTTTGGTCATCTTCTTTTATTCTTAACCATATTTGTCCGGTTTCATGATTTGGGAAAGCGTGTTCAAAAACATTAGAAATTAATTCATTAACAATTAAACCGCAGGGAGTAGCTGTTTCGATGTTTAATAAAATGGGGTGTAAATCAAAATCAATGGTAATTCTTTCATGATCCAAGTTGGAGGAAAATGCTAATTGTTGAGCAAGAGTTTGTAAATATTCACTTAAATCAATTTTTGCGAGGTTTTTAGATTGATAGAGTTTTTCATGGATAAGTGCCATTGATTGGATACGATATTGGCTTTGTTCAAAAATTTTGATCGCTGCTGGATCTGTAAGATAGTCAGCTTGCCAATCTAAAAGACTAGATACTACTACGAGATTATTTTTCACTCGATGGTGAACTTCTTTGAGTAATATTTCCTTTTCTTGGAGAGAGGATCTTATTTGTTCTTCTGCCTGTTTGCGGTCAGTTACATCATTTTGAATGCCGATAAAATGAGTTAGATTGCCGTGATCATCATAAATGGGAGAAATGCTCAGTTCATTCCAAAATAGACTCCCATCTTTCCGATAATTACGGAGGGTAACTTTACAATTTTGTTGCGTTTTTAAAGCTATACGAATATCCTTTAAACCTGGTTGTTGTCGATCTTTACCTTGCAGAAACCGACAGTTCTGCCCCATAACTTCACTTGCTGAATAACCTGTTATTTTTTCAAATGCAGTGTTAACAAAAATTGTATTTTTGTCTGGTAGTCGAGCATCAACAATCACAATACCATTATTACTAGCAGCGATCGCTCGCTCTTGCAATTTCAGTGTTTCTTCAATCTGTTTTCTTTGGGTAATATCTTCAGCAATTCCCGCAATCCGGTAAATATTACCTTCTTGATCATGGATAGGAAAAGCCCGATCATTAATCCAGCGGATTTCTCCATCACCTCGAATTATGCGATATTGTTCATTATATTTACCACTAATTTGGTTGGGTAACGCCGCCTTAATGCGTGGTAAATCTTCTGGATGAATGAAATCTACCCATTTCTGGGATGATTGATAGAGGTCTTGACAGGAATATCCCCAAATTCTTTCATAGGCTATTGAAACATAGAGGATCTGATTTTTTTCCAGATTTGTCATCCAGAAAACACTGTCAATATTTTCTGTAATTTGATGTAAATATTCTTGACTTTGATGTAATTCTGCGGTACGTTCCATAACTCGTATTTCTAATCTTTCATTCAGTTTTTTGAGTTTTGCTTCTGTCAGCATCCACTCTTTCAATTCTTTGTGGGCTTGTTGATAGTATTGAGATTTACGAATCTTTTGTGAAAGCATTGCCAGCAGTTGATCTGACTTAGCTTTTTCCATGATTTTCATCGTTCGGACTTGAACTTGAAGTTCTATTTCAGTATTTTGCTTTTGTAGAATTTCGGTTTTTTCATTTTCTAGTTGACAAACTTTTTGGCGTAAAACATTAATTTCTTCATACATTTGCAGTGGTTCAAATGTATTAAATATACTATTTTGAGTAACAACTCCTACTAAATTACCATCGTCGTCTATCACTACTAAATAAAGTATTTTATGTTGACGAAATAAATTTAAAACTACAAAAATATTCGTAAATTCTGATATTTTTAAGGTGACTGGATGCTCAACCATTACCTCTGCTAGGGTAACTTGCTCCAAATTCACTCCCATTACTGTACATTTGATGATATCTTGTTCCGTAAAAATTCCTACTAACTGTTCTTGTTCTAGAATCGCAATACAATTAGCTTGTTCCATATTTGGAAGCTGAATATCTGGAATTATATCCATATTTGCCAGATAACACATACTCCGCATTTGCCCCATTAATTTGACTGCATTAATGGCCAATGTGTCACTTTCCAATATCAAGGGACAAGGAATTATTATCCGTTCTAAATCTGAATTAGATAGTTTTTCAATGTACATTTTTATACTATTTTTCCACAAATAGACAGAAGTTCGATTAACACTTGGGGATAGACATAAAACACCATCTGTCCCTCAGTGATCTAAATTAAGTCGAGTATAAAATTATAGCTAATTATTATAGCTATTGGATTCTATTTTATCCCTCAGTATAATTAACCCTTAACTCCACTGCCAGTATCCGTAGGTACAATGTACTTCTGTAAAAACAAAAATAATACTAGCACTGGCATAATCGAAATAACTGAACCAGCCGCCACCAGCCGCCAATCTAAAGAAAATGTCCCCTCTAACTTAGCGACTCCCAAGGGTAAAGTGTATAAACTTTCATCCTGAATGACAATCAAAGGCCACAAAAAGTCACTCCAAGCACCAATAAAGACAAAGATAGCCAGAGTAATCAGTGCTGGGCGAATGGCAGGTAACATTATGTACCACCATAATCCTAACTCAGAACTACCATCTAGGCGAGCAGCTTCTTCGATTTCTTTTGGCACACCTATCAAAGCTTGCCGTAACAAAAATATACCAAAGGCAGAAGCTAAACTAGGGAAAATTACCCCCAAGTAACTATTTCTTAACCCTAACTGCACTGTCAAAATATATAAAGGAATCATGACAATTTGGAAGGGAATCATAATTGTAGAGACAATGGCAATGAAAATTCCGTTTCTGCCGACAAAGGAAAGTCTAGCTAAGGGATAAGCCGCTAAAGAACAAAACAACAAATTTAAACCAACGGTTAATACTGAGACTAGGATACTGTTGTACAAGTATGTACCAAATGGTAAAGATTGCCAAACTTTAGAAAAGTTTTCTAATGTTGGTTGACTAGGTAATAATTGTGGTGGTGACTGCCAGATATTTTCGGTTGGTGATTTTAATGCTGTACTGATTAACCATAACAATGGAAACAGCATAACGATAGCGATCGCTCCTAGTATTCCATAAATCACTACAGTTTGCATCCGTGAGTTTTTTAAATTCATTATCTTATTAAAAAGGATTAAGCATGAATGTGGTTTATCGAAAAATATTGAATTAAATTATGATTATTTATGATCTAAAAAATAAACTCCCTCATAAAATTATACAACCTCTCACAACTAACAAGATCCTCAACAACAGACTAGCACAGCAGGGCGGAATTAATAATTAAAATAGGACTTACGTACAAGTCAAGAAAGAACATATCCCTTGCGGGAGTCCAAGACATACCACGAAGGAACTTGCATATCAATGATGTACAAAATCTAAATAGAAACCTATAGACAAACCTTGTAGGGGCGAAGCATTCGGGCGATAAATTATCGGTTTTTTCCCAAGTTTATTTTCCGAATGCTTCGCCCTTACACCGAATGCTGATGCTTCCAGCACGCTCCGCAAAAGCCCCTACAACTCATATCTTGTACCTTAATTACAGAAATTTTCAAAGATTTTGAGATATGATGAAATCGCAATTTTCAAAGAAAGTAATATTTTATGAAACTAATTATGCAAATAGCAGCATTTGTAACTATAATTATCTTTGTTAGTGTTACCTTAGTTTTCGCTCATAAAATTTCCCAAGATAAATTTACACTAAATCCTCAAATTTCCCAAGAATGTAGAAATAACTCTAGCGTACCTTGTCCTAATCCCACAACACTTGGAAATACACCATTTATTCCCGATCAACAACTGGATAATCAACAACGTTTTCTATCAACAATTGCCAATAAAATCTCAACTATTCCCCCCTTTGATACTTTTGAATATATTATATTGCGGGCTTATGGAACAGCATTTATTAATCAAGAACAGGGAATTACATTACCACAGAAAGTTATTTTAGACAACGAATCAGAAACACAATCTTTTCAAGATACAATCAGCATGGCTTTAGTAGATGGCACTCAAGAATGTTATTTACAAAAAACTGCGGTTGAGGCTTTAAATAAAGCCAGGATGTTAGCAAATATTTCCCTTAAATCTGGTTATTCGGGTGATTGTCTTCGCAGTTTTGCAACTAATTTAAGATTTTGGAATAAATACACCAATAGCGAAACATTAGCACAAGTAAAAGCCGGAAAAGAAACAAAAATTCTTGGTTTAGTTGCACCCCAGGCACATCACAACATCTATGGGGACTAGCAATTGATTTACAAGTATCAACACCAGCCCAAAGACAAGTTTTAAATCAAAATGGTTGGTTTCAAACTATAATTAATGATCTTCCCCATTGGACTTATTTGGGCTGGAGTGAAGACGATTTACCCAAATTTGGATTACAACAAAAAATAGTCCAAGGAATTAAATATTGGGTAGCACCAATTTAATTTGTCAGAAGTCAGGATTTCACAAAGGAAGAAAATCTTTCTCTTCCCTCTTCCCCCTTCCTTCTTAACTGTCACCTGTCACCTGTCACCTGTCACCTCTTAACTGCTATAAAATAGTTATATATCCAACCTTTGGAGTTTTAACAGTGAGTTTATTTGATGATTTAAGTCGGTTTTTAGAAAGTCGTTTAGAAGAATTCTTGCGGAATAACCCTCATTTGGAGTTAGAAGCACTTTTAGAACAACTGCGGGAACAAGAAGAAGATACATTAAAATTAATTGCCGAGTTACAATTACAAGAGAAGCGATCGCAAGACGAAATTCTCTCCACCGCCCAAGAAATCCAAAAATGGCATATCCGTATCCAAAAAGCCCAAGCCGCAGGTAGACAAGATTTAGCCACCCCAGCCCAAGAACGAGAAGCTGCACTACTGCGAGAAGGAAATCAGATGTGGGGACATATGCAAGGTTTAAAAGAACGCATTACCCAATCTCAAGAACTACTCCGCAAAATTCAGCAGCGTCGTCAAGAAGTACAAAATCAAGTCACCGCAGCCCAAACAGCCCGAACCCAAGCCCAAACCCAGCAAAGATTAGAAACTCACGGCTGGAATGCTGCCACTAATTCTAATAGAAATTTTGATGACTTAGAAGATACATTTCGTCGTTGGGAAACCCAAGATGAACTAGAAAAACTCAAACGCAATATGGGAAAATAATTAGCAAGGAGTCAGTTGTCAGTTGTCAGTTGTCAGTTGTCAGTTGCAAAAGAATATTTTTCCCCTGCCCCTCTGCTCCCCTGCTCCCCTGCTCCCCTGCCTCCTGACTCCTACTATATCACCGTTGACGAATTACCCCTTGCCAACTAATTTTTTGTTGTGCAGAACGTCCACCTAAAGAACGAACAGCAATAATTTCAATATCAACATTTGTACCAGGATTTAAACCTTGACTAGGAATTTTTAACTTACCTAACGCTAGATTAAAACTGTTATAGCTACGACTCACCAATTCTGCGGGAATTTCCCCTTCATATAAAGTTGGGGAATTAAAAGAATCATAAAAGTTATCTTTTGCTCGATATTTCACTCGAAACTGAGTATTAATCACATCAGATTTAGCAGCTAAATCAACTACTCTTAAACTGAGATTTTGTCCCGAATTAGCAAACTCAGCCACAGCCAACCTAGTCACATCTTCTTTAGAAATAGCATGATTCACAGTATACTCTGTTAAACCTTCCGCCGTTTTAGCAGTACCATCAATCCATATATTTTCAGGAAAAGCAATATCTATTTGTTGGTTATCATTTAAACTGAGTTTTACAGATTGATTAGAAAAGTTAGAAATAGCCTTTTTTTCTTGCCAAATTAACTTTAAAGTCCCATCTAACCGCCGTTCAAACTCCCGATATTCATCAGCAATCACAGAACCAATAGCAAGTAAAGAATTTGCCCCTTGACGGATTTGCCATTTATTTTTAGAAAGATTCAACTGTTGATTTGCTAACTGAGAAATTCCTATTTCCGCAGTTGGTTTATCCCCTACTAAGGGTTCATTTCCATTAATTATACTTAAAATACCGGATCGGCCTCGTGTACCATCACGTCCATTGCTACCATCACTCCCGTCGCGTCCATCGTCACACCGATAAACTTTTTTAGTACATTTACGATTGGGAGTACCAGGAGTTCCTGTACAGGTTTCTCTCTCCCAACGTCTCCGACGACAAGCACAACCCGCCGCACCTCTAGCACCCCTTCCACTCCGTCCACCTTCGCCACCAACAGCGCGAACGGAAATTTTCTTTAAATCTGCCAAATTCGTATAATAGACAGTAAGATCGCCACCATTACCACCATTGCCACCATTACCACCGCTACCACCATTACCACCATTGGGGGCATTAATATTGTTACTTCCTTCTTCCCGCTGGTTTCTACAGCTAGGACGATCACCCTGTTCACCATCTTCGCCATCTTCTCCATTTGTACCAGATAAGTCAAGATTGACTGTTGCACCATCAGCATTTATTGTCTGGTTTTCACCGCTGCGACCATCTCGCCCGCTACGGCCATTACTGCCTCTACTGCCATCTCTATCATAATATCTAGCTATTTTTGATTCTTTGACATTCGTAGGACAGACAACCTCACCAGTAGCAGGTAATAAGTTACTAAATAAACAGAATGTGAGCAGAAATGGTAATTGATATCTAAAACTTTTGTGCATAATATATATATAAGGTTAGAGGCTATTTCGTACTACCTATTAAAACTCTTGTCTTTGCGCCTTTGCATCTTGGCGCGAAAAAAATTCATCCTATTATAATAGATGTAAATTTTTGCCAATTTGCTCCCTGTAACTCAAAAATCAGCAATAAAAAGGTGGCTTTGTTTTGGACAAAACCACCTCCCTATGGAAAATTGGCGTTGCTGAATCAGAGTATGAAATTTAAAAATTAGATTTCTTTAACTCTTAATTCTTTGCGCCTTTGCGCCTTTGCGTGAGGCTAATTCATACATTCAATCAGCAACGCCGGAAAATTAAACTCAATTAACGAGCTTGACCGTGAGTAGAAACCGTATCAATGGGTTTCATCAGATATAGTTGTAATAACTGCCAACCATGAGAAACATAGACTGGTAGTTTTTGGAAGAATTGCAGGAATTTAGGACTATTAGAGCTAGAAATTGCTGCTAATTTTTCGTTGTTCTTGACGCAAACATCTAAACGCTGATAAAACGCTGGGTTTTCAACATCCAAAATAACTGGGAAGACTCTACCAGCAGTTTCATTGGTCTTCTTGATTACATGAATATCATACTCTCGCGCATCCAAACCCAATGAAGCATAGAAGTCTTTGCGTTGAATATCATTAAGATACATAGTTGCAAATACTGACAACAGAAAGAAGCGACTCCATAGTTTCGCTTTCCAGTCATTCAACATTTGAGGCTGCGCTCTCATAACCGCATCAAAGAAATCACCGTGACGGTTTTCATCCTGACACCAGTTTTCAAAAAAGTTGAAAATTGGATAAATCCGATCTTCAGGATGGGATTCTAAATGACGATAAATGGTGATATAGCGCCAATAACCAATCTTTTCAGAAAGATAGGTCGCGTAGAATATGAATTTGGGCTTAAAGAACGTATAACTACGGCTCTTAGTCAAAAACCCTAAATCTAAAGAAAGATTAAAGTCTGACATAGCTTTGTTCAAGAACCCAGCGTGACGGGCTTCATCCCGTGACATCAGGTTAAAGCCTTCAGCTAAAAGAGGGCTTCTATCCTTTAAGCGACGGCCGAGTTCTTTGTATAGCAAGAAACCGGAAAATTCTGCTGTACAAGAACGTTCGAGAAATTCAACGAACAATTTGCGAGTTTCTCCGTCAATAGAGTCCCAAGATTGTTCAAACTGAGCATCCCGAACAAAGTGATGGCGGTTGTAGTCAATGCGGAATTCTGCAATAATAGCTTCTAATTCCTCTTCATTGACGGAAAGATCCATCTGCGCCATTTCATCAAAATCGGTTGTGTAAAACCTTGGTGTTAAAAGGGTTTCCTTTGCAGGGGACTTAACTCCGGGACGGATTTCGTCAAAGCCTGGTTTAGTGAGGGAGTTTACCATGTTTTGATTTGCTCTTTTATCTTTCTTTTCTTGATTACACCAGAAAGCTGATCCTTATGCTCTCACAAGGTGCAGACTACAAAAATTATAAATTTGTATAAAATTCAGTTTAGCAATATCTAGCCCAAAAATGGGTGGATAAATGATTAAGAGTTGCAAAAATCAACAAAAAACGGGTTACAAGTTTCTTACTTCTATGATTTTTACTAACCTACTCTGCTTCACTTTGGGCTAACAAGCAGAATTAAATACATAATATTGCGCTATCAAAATAACATAAGAGCCTAAAAATAAATTAGTTGCGTGCCTTGGTGGTTATCCCGGATAAGGTTTGATTAAAGAGGGGAAAATTAGCCTTTTCGGTAAAATCTAAAAATCTTAGCCAAGACTCTTGTAATTTTAGAGAATAGGGTTTAAGATATTTCCATGAACCTTAGCCAAGGTTTTTGGAAAAATTCAATGTCAAAAATTATATACGATGTCATCCAACGCTTTGAGGTTGAAAACGGCGTTCCTCGCTTGGTTTCAACTAATATTCAGGTAATTGAAGGTGGGGAGGATTTGCTGTCTTTAGCCATCAGTTTGCTGACTAAACTGGGTTTTTATGACAAGTTTGAGGAAAAGCGAACATCTCAATATATAGGTTATCGAGTTAATAATGCTGGTAAGGGTGCTAAACGTTACCAGTTGGTTTTATCGCAACGAAAAGAAGAATTGTGTATTTCTATTCCTCAAGAAATTTTAGAACCATATTTGTTGAAACTAAATTTTTCAACCTACTTCTTTACAAAAATTCCTGAAATTAAAAACCCAGCCAAAATGAGTTGTGCAATATCAACAAATTATTGGATAATCCCTAGCAAAAAGAATGTTTTTATTAAGCTAACTAAAGAATATCAACAAATATTTCAAGGGCAATATTTTGGTGAATTTGAAATGTTGTTAGATCATGGAATAATAAATTCTGAACATCAAGATTTTTAT
>NZ_VILD01000005.1:333100-341024 GCF_009712085.1 Anabaena sp. UHCC 0253 | reverse complement strand
TTCTGAACATCAAGATTTTTATATTGATAATAAAATTTCTAATTTTAAATTAGAGAAAATAAATAACAATGATATAAATAGCTTTGATAAACTTCAAGAATATTTCAATAATCATCCTCTATTAAAAGACTTAGATACAAGTAAGTGTTGCTTGAAAATTGGACTTAAAGATGAAAGTAAGGACAAGCTTTTTCCCTATACATTACAAGTATGTATTAACTCCACTGAAGTTTTAGAAGAATTTATTCACCATTTTGCAAAAATATTAATGGAGAAAAACTAATGTCTGTAAAACTCAAAAGACTGGTTAATCCTTACGAAGAAAGAATGCTAGAATTTCTCCAAACTTGCATAGATGAGAATTATAAAATTCATACACAGGTAAGCTTATGCTCATTTTGTGAATTAGGTAGCAACCTTGATATTAAACTCAGAAACTTCTTCTTTAGCTCTAGTGTAGACGCTCTTATTACAAACAAAGACTATAAACCTTGTTTAGTTGTGGAATTTCAATCTACATATCATGATTCTCATGATGCAAGAGAGCGTGATAATAAAAAATTACACTTACTAAAATTAGCAGGAGTTCCCCTACTTTATTCACGAATTAAAAACTTTGGTTTATTACATCTTTACTCCCAAAATGAAGAAGTAATATTTAATTTATTCACAGGAGAAAAACGAGATAATGCTAAAGCTTTAATTAGAAATTATTGCGAACCATCTAATTTTGCTAATGTTCTAGCCATAGCATAGTAATTTCTGATTTATTATTCTGTCAAATTATCTAAAAATAAGTAACGACCCCCATTTATGAAGTCGTTACTTATGATTTTGTTGACTAATTTCTACCTAGCCATTTTTGACCATTCAAACGATATACTAACCGAGATACTAATAAATCTAGAGTAGTTTTGCGCTCGTCAATCAAAAATGATTCCAGGGTACTCGGTTTTTTGCCTTCATTACAGGAAAATCCCTTTTTACCTTGAATATTTGCATCAGGGAAATATACGTTAAACTTGCGCTTTCCCTCTTGCCAAGAACCCATAACTTGCCAGCATTCTTCCGCTGAATCAAAACCAATGATAGGATACTTCTGTCTTGCAAAAGTCAGCTTTATATCTGGCACACCTTCTTTAGTAATTGCTTCTTGCAATGCTGGGAGGTAGTGCTGCTGCATAAACTCTTCAAAAGGTTTGTCTTCAACTGCTGGAGGTTTTTCCTTTTTGGGAGCTTTAGCGGCTGCGTCAGGTTTTTCTGTAGCAGGTGCAGCAGCATTGGGATTAACTTTTGGGTTTGCTGTTTTGGGGTCTGGCGTGTTGGCTGTAGGTAGGTCGGTAGCTACTGGTTCTTTGCGGCTAGGAATGGTTTCTCCAGCAACATTGGGAGTCACATCTCCCGCTTGATTTTGATTGGTTTCTTCTGCCATTGCTCAGGTTAATCCTTTAATCTAGCTTTTAGAGCTATTGCTCACCTTTGGGTAGTCAGTTATCTCTATTTTGACATACCAGAGCATAGCCACAACTATTTATATATAACGATTATCTGATACTTTCTATCTATTTTAGATTGGTAACAGATAATGCTATTATAGGAATGCAATGTTGGCGTAAAGTTAACAGGGTTGATTATGAACTTAAGTATAATTGACGATAAGTTGCAAATAGAATTTTCTTTAAAAGAACAACTTTTAGCTGTTCGGTTTAATAAGCTTTGGCAAATACCACTAACTCATATTATCGAAGTTACAACAGACTTACCGCCAAATAACTGGAAAGAAATCCGCGCACCTGGTAGTTTTGTTCCTGGATTAATTAAAGCTGGAACTTATTACACAGACAAAGGTAAGGAGTTTTGGTATGTCACCAAAAAAGATGATTTTGGTAATGTTTTAAATATTGAGTTAGAAGACGAAGATTATAAAAGAATAGTTTTAAATAGTGTCCCAAATAATTTAGAATGGCGATCGCAATTAACTAGATCAGGAAATAGGGAATCGGGAAAAAAATCCTGATTCCTGACTCCTATCAACCACCAGCAACAGCGGGAACAATACTCACTTCATCACCATCATGAAGGGGTGTTTCCGTATTTTGTAAAAAGCGGATATCTTCGCTGTTGACATAGAAATTCAAAAACCGTAAAGGCTCTCCTTCTGGCTTACGCAAACGCCCTTTCATAGAAGGATAGCTGACTTCTAAGTAATCAAACAATTCAGAAATATTACTACCACTACATTCTAGGACAGCTTGCTCGTTTGTAAACTTTTGTAGAACGGTGGGAACTAAAACTTTTACGGCCATTGTTTAAACGTTAATTGTTAGTGAGTGAGCTTTAATTTTTATTGAGTCCACGGAGGTGGACTTTGTTTGTATAGCTGCGGTTAAAAACCGCCAAAGCTTCTAAACTAGAACTTGTTGCCATTCTAAGCGATCAAGTGTGCGGGATCTTTCTAAAGCTCGTTCAAAACTGTCTAGTTTGGCATCAATTGTCAAAGGTTCGCCAATGTAGCCTTGAATTGCTTCTTGGGTTTTCAAACCGTTGCCAGTGATGTAAACCACAGTGGTTTCATCTGGATCAATTTTGCCAGCTTCTACTAATTTTTTGAGAACAGCAACGGTTGTACCACCTGCGGTTTCTGTGAAGATGCCCTCGGTTTCTGCTAATAGTTTGATGCCTTCGATAATTTCTGCATCATTAACTGATTCAATATTACCGTTGGTTTTTTGAGCTATTTCTACAGCATATACCCCATCTGCTGGGTTGCCAATAGCAATGGATTTAGCAATTGTATTGGGTTTAACTGGCTGAATAAAGTCTCTACCTTCTTTAAATGCTGTGGCAATAGGAGAACAACCTTCCGCTTGAGCGCCACTGAAACGAACGTCTTTACCTTCTACTAAGCCCACTTCTACAAATTCTTGGAAACCTTTATAGATTTTGGTGAACAAAGAACCAGAAGCTAAAGGCGCAACTATATGATCTGGTAATTGCCAACCTAGTTGTTCGGCAACTTCAAAGGCTAATGTTTTAGAACCTTCGGAGTAGTAAGGACGGAGGTTAATGTTGACAAAACCCCAACCGTGTGTATTAGCAACTTCTGAGCAAAGGCGATTAACTTGATCATAGTTGCCTTTAACTGCCATCAGGGTAGGACTATAAATTAAACTACCAATGACTTTACCAGCTTCTAAATCAGAAGGGATGAATACACAGCAATCTAAACCAGCGTAGGCAGCGATCGCGGCTGTAGAATTTGCTAAGTTACCTGTACTAGCACAAGATACGGTAGTAAAACCTAATTCTCTGGCTCTGCTAAGTGCTACTGATACCACCCGATCCTTGAAGCTCAAGGTGGGCATATTCACGGCATCGTTTTTAATATAAAGTTTATTTAGACCCAGGCGACGGGCAAGACGGTGCGATCGCACCAAGGGAGTCATTCCTGTTCCCACATCTATAAAGTTATCAGTGGCAACGGGCAAAAAGTGACGGTAACGCCAAATGGAATTAGGACCAGCTTCGATAGTTTCCCGACTTACCAAGCTTTTCAACACATTGTAATCATATTTGACTTCCAACGGTCCAAAACACAACTCACATACATGAGTGGCTTTTAGCTCGTATTCTGCTCCACATTCTTTACACTTCAAGGCTTTTAGTATAGAAGTGTTGGCTTGGTTGAGGTTTGTAATCGCCTGAGTCATAAGTTCGCTTTCCCTGGATGTCCGTCAACTTTGAAATGATACTAGCACGAGGCAAAATCCACGTCAAACATACCCGACTATTTTTGTCGGGATTAATTTTCTGAGACTAAAAATAAGCTGAAATAAAATCCGGTATTTTTCGGAGAAGATTTCAGATATAGCAACGGACAAAGTAATTTAGGACATTAACTAATGATCAAACCTATACACAAAAAGACTTTCAACTTTGTCCCCGTTGTATAGCACTTGTTACCTACTATATTTGGGTATGATATTTATGAGAGATGTCTATTTACCCAACAATTGCTGTTAACTATCCGCAAGCTTGTACGTCTTATAACTGTATTAAATGACCACTTTAAGATAGTGTCACAAGATAACTCCATAAACATGAAAGTAAATTAGAACTGATGCACCTAGCAAATTTATTCTCAATTTTAGTTTTATTAATATTTTTATAATGTATTACCTGACGCATTTTATAGCTATGATGCTGGCTATAAAAGCTTTTTGGGGATATTTTCTGAATACAAATCATACTTGTATTTAATATTTTATCTAGCTACGTAAACTATATAAATGTATAAAACTGCCTGAATGACTATTTAAATAGTGTCACAAAACCAATTTACAAATTAATGATTATTTGCGCTGAAACACCTCAGTGCTTTCTATGTAATTTTATTGAAGAAAACATGAAGAGTTTGTAAATTTTTTTTTGAATCGAGTAGATTTAGGGATACTTCAAAGGTATAGTCATAAAGTGTTCATGATTAACCATGACAATAAGTAATCTACTGAAATTATAAAATCGTGAAAAATATCTAAATAATCACGATTTTCGATTTTATTTAGCAAAAATTGCTCTAACTGTAGTGACCCATAAGGGAAACAACTTTAGGCAAATTTGCTCATTGACACAAGAATCCTTGTTCCTGTCTCGGACAAAGGATCAAGTAAATTAAATGCCTAATTGGTTATTAACGCAAAATTCGCCAAATACAGGCAATAAAACTTTATTTGGTGTCACATTCTTTCAGTAGCTGTAAACAACAAGTCTTTCCATTTTATTTCTACTAATCAGGTATATTTTTCAGATGCATTCTACCAAAAAAACCTTAAAACAGCGGCAATTCCGGGTGTTGCGTGCCTTAGTTGCTACAGCATTTATTACTAATGGAATTTTTCCCTTTATTACTCCTGCATTGGCCGATGGTACTGCTGCGGGTACAAGTATAAGTAACACAGCTACCGCTGAATACGAAGATCCCAATGTTCCAGGGACAAAAATACCAGCTACCTCCAACACCGTAACAGTAACAGTAGCCGAAGTAACTGGTATTAATGCAGTTGCTGATGGTGTAAGTGACAATACGGCTGGTACGATTCAAATAGGAGATGTATTAACCTACAACTTTAAAGTTACTAACATTGGTAATGATCCTACTACATTTAATATTCCTACCACAGTAACACTTGCAGAATCAGTGGCAGGTGCAGGCACAGTAGGAACTATAGAATATAGTATAGATGGTGGACAAAACTGGATTTCATCTGCCACAACCCCAGTAACATCCACAATTCCTATTTACAATCCAGCACAGAATATACCATCAACTACAGTTCCAGTTGGTACTATATTAATTCGTGTACCAGTAACAATTAATCCTGCTGCTACACCAGGAACAACTATTAACGTACAATTAGGTAATACACCTGATCCTGATACTCAAAACCAACCATCAAATGTTACCACTGCAACGGAAGAACTTAGCACTAAAGATTTACCTGACTCCGATACTAATGATGTGGATGGACCACCACTAGGAGGGGAAAAAGAAGCATCTGCAAATCAGACGGCCACTGTTGGTGCTAAAGATTACGCCTTGGCAACTTTACTGAAAACACGCAGCAATCACAATAATAACAGTACACCTTCAAATGTCACAGATGATACTGTTACTTATGGATTAAGTCTTAATGTTGCTACCACTGCACCAGCAGGTACAAATATTACCCCAGTAGCACTGCAAGGTATTAACGATATTAATATTGATGGTAATGCTAATCCTGCTACACCATACATTTTAATATCTGATGCGATTCCTAAAGATACGGAATTAAATGCAGCACCTACTCCACCCAATGCAAACTGGGAAGCTGTTTATACTATCGAACCTGCGGATCAAAACGTTAGTGGGTATAAAGATGCCAATAAAGCACTATGGAAACGTTTTGGTGCAGGTGGTACTTTAAAAGATAGTGACGCATTATCACAAGTCACTCGTATAGGTTTTATTAACAAAGCTACTCTAACTTCTGTAGCCCCTGGTACATCAGTAACTGGCTTCTCTGTCACAGTTAAAGTGAAGTTAACAGCTACTGCACCTCTAAGTATTGCAAATATTGCCCAATTGTTTGGGGGTACTAACACTCCAAATACTCCGGGTACATTACCTGTTTACGAAGAGTCTGGAGACAACAACCCCAGTAACTATGAACCTGGTACTGGCTTCCCTGGTACTGATAGTAATAGTGATGGTGTTCCTGATACGATAGACGAGACGGCTGTTGATGATGGTTATATAGATAATCCAGCTACTCCAGAAACAGGTACAGAAACTACCAATAATGGTAACGATGGTGCTGGACCACTTGGTGAAGCTAATCAATTCACAATTGATACTGCCGCTCTCTTCAATGGTCC
The DNA here is from genome assembly GCF_009712085.1 of Anabaena sp. UHCC 0253. Taxonomy (NCBI): domain Bacteria; kingdom Bacillati; phylum Cyanobacteriota; class Cyanophyceae; order Nostocales; family Nostocaceae; genus Anabaena; species Anabaena sp. UHCC 0253. The sequence continues at coordinate 334,607 of NZ_VILD01000005.1, read as the reverse complement.
AAGTGGTCAACCTGCTGCGGTAGGTCCAACAAGTAATAATGATGACTTCACTAACAAATCTTCTGCTGTACCTGCAAATACAGCCCCTGGTAGCACAATTGATCCGGCTTCGGTGGCGTTTACTAACACTGTCAGAAATGATGGTTCTGCGGCATCTAACATTACATTATTGCCTACTCCACCCGCAACAGCAGGAGCATTACCTACTGGAACTATAGTAGTTATCAGTGATCCTGCTAATCCTACAACTACAGCAACATATACTTACAACGGTACTGCATTTACAACATCTGATGCACCAATTGTAATTAATGTTCCTGCTGGTGTTACAAATACGGCTAACTATACTGTGGCTGTAGATTTACCAGCAGGTACACAGCTTTCTACAGATATTGAAAGGGGCTATCCAGTTCCTATTACAGCCTTTATTGATAGTGGTACTGTTGGTTTAGATGCCAATGACATTCAAAATACCACCATTAATAGAGTCTATACAGGCTTCTTGAAACTGGTGAAATTCTCTCGCATTTTAGATGCTAGTGGTAATGCTTTACCAGCACCAAGATCTGGTCAAAGTGATTTTGCTACTACTCCTAATGTTGATGCTGATATAAGTAATGACGTACCCAGAAATCCTCAACCTGGAGAAATTATTGAGTATCAAATCCGTTACAAGAATATTGCTTCGGAGACTAATACAGCACCTGCTACCAATAATGTGATCTTGAATGTCTCCGGACTGACAATTACTGAAGATGGTACTGGAACTAATGGTAATTGGGCGTTAGATCAAGATGCAAATGGCATCATTGATACTAGTAATGTTGCTAATAGTGCGGTAGATTCTGTACCTGCTAGTGCAACCATTACTTATTTTAGTGGTAGTCCAGCTACTAGTTCTGCTGGCGCAGCAACAACAGGAACTACACAAGCTACGGATGTTACTAAGTATGAGAATAGTATCACTGTTCAGATAGCTCCTGGTGTAGAAAGAACCTTTACTTTTAGACGTAAGGTGAACTAGGGTTTTTGTCGGTTTTGTAAGGGTTTAGTATTACTGAACCCCTACTTATTAATTCCTATTTTGATCATTTCTTTTTTTGAAGGTGATGTTATGAAACGATTTAGTTTTGCCAGTTTAGGTGCAGTTGCTTTAATTGCTGGATTGCCATTTATTACTCATGTTTCTGTATTAACACTGATTAAATCAAACAATATTGCTGTTGCTCAAACTCCCCAAAAACAAAAACCTGTACAGGTACAATTACAGGGTGAAAAGCAGGTAATTACTAAGGATGCACAAGGTAAAGAAAAAATTACTTGGGAAGCTTTAACAGGTAAGGTGAAACCAGGGGACGTGGTACGTTATACAGTGGTTGCGGAAAATAAGAGCGATCGCCCCCTCAAAAACCTAGCACTCAATGGACCGATTCCCAAGGGTACAGTTTTAGTATTGCAGTCAATCAAAGCACCAGGTGCGGCTCAAATTACATACAGTATTGACGGT
>NZ_VILD01000005.1:312188-333075 GCF_009712085.1 Anabaena sp. UHCC 0253 | reverse complement strand
ACCAGGTGCGGCTCAAATTACATACAGTATTGACGGTGGACGTAGTTTTGTGACTAATCCCACAATCACCGTAAAATTACCAAATGGTAAAACAGAAACAAAACCTGCTCCAGTCAGTGCTTATACCAATATTCGTGTACAAGTATTAGCTATATCTCCTAAATCTACAGTTAAAACCAGTTATGAAACCCAAGTGCGATAAAGAATTAAAAATTTAATTCTTGATCCTGACTTGTTAATCAAAAATCCTACCCAAGCCTTGAATAACAAAACCAGTGATATTTACCAACAAAGGTTGTTTAATCAACAATTCTCAAGCTCACAAACAACTAACTATTAGCAGGAGTTGGTACAAAAAACTCACGGCATCTATTTTATTGGCCAGTAGTTTACAAACTGTTATGGTTACACCTGGAAATGCTCAACAAACTACAACTCAATTAAGAGAAAGAACATACAACTTTATTAACCAAGCAGGTTATAAATATACCTTTACAGATCCAGATAAACCAGAAGATGCAAACACCACCGTTATCGAATCTTTATCGGCTGAAAATCGCCTTAATAGTGGGTTAGTTGACCCTTTAGGCAGGATTTTAGGCTGCGATGGTCGCTTATTGTCAGACTATACAGGGTTTTCTGTTTCTATTCACGAAATTGCTAACAATAATTCTGTGGAATTAGGAGCATTAGTGGATTTAACTAGCACAGAAATTCCCGATCTTCCCGGTAATGGCATTCCTTTGGGAATTAGACCCAATAGTAATAATATTAATCCCTTTCCTGTGCCTAATGATCCGCCCGATTATGCAGGATCTTATAATTTTCTATTTGATGAAGGTAAAGGTCAAATTAATCCTGGTAGAACATACATTTTAGTAATCAATCCCTCAGCTAATTCTATTTATCAACAACGGAGAATAAAAATTAGAATTGAAGAAATTATCGGTAGTGGGAATAATCGGCAAGTACGTTATACAGCCGTGTCCTTAGATGGATTACCTATTACTTTAAGTGGACAAGAACAGATAGAAGCTACACAAGTTTTAGTGGAAGATGCTGAGAGACAAGGATTGATTTTGTCCGCTTTACAACTATCAACAAATTTGTGTCAAAACAATCAAATCAGAATTACTAAATCAGGCGATCGCGCCACCGCTGCACCTGGAGATACAGTTATCTATCGCTTATCTGTAAAAAACTCTTCAGATGTAGCAATTAATAACATTTCAGTCACTGATATTTTACCCGTAGGTTTTCGATTTCTAGCCAACGTAGTCAAAGCAGAAATCAACGGACAACCAGTGAATATTACTACTACTAATACAGGCAACATAGTGAACTTTAATACCAATATCACTATGGAAGTAGGACAAATTCTTAATATTGCTTATGCAGCCCAACTTACCAACGATGCTCAACGGGGTACAGGTCGCAATACCGCCTCAGTCCAAGGGCAAAGAGATGATCGCTCTAACTTAATTCTTAGAGACGGTCCAGTTAGTCACCTACTGAAAATTGTGCAAGGTATAGTTAGTGATTCCGGTACGATTATTGGCCGTGTATTTGTTGATAAAAACTTTGATGGAGAACAACAAGATGATGAACCAGGAGTACCTAACGCTGTCGTATACCTCCAAGATGGCAACCGTATTACCACTGATGCTAACGGCTTATTTTCAGTAGCCAACGTCTTACCAGGACACTACGCAGGAGTATTAGACCTAACCAGTCTTCCTGGTTATACCCTAGCCCCAAACCGAAAATTCAACGAACGTAATAGCCAATCTCGCTTAGTTCATCTAGCACCTGGTGGTTTAGTGCGGATGAATTTTGCAGTCACACCCAGCTTTAAAGAGCAAGTCGAAAAATGAAACCCAGGCTGCACTCAAATCATAACCCAAATCATGATCAGGGGGCGGAAAAATCCACCTCTAAGATGAATCTACCAAAAAACCTGAGACGATTAGGAGCGATCGCTGGAGCATTTAGCGTCCTCTTTTCTACATCTCTAGTCAAAGCCGAAACCACCCAACCAGAATCAACTTCTGAACCCGAACCGGAAAACGGTGATGAAGTTAACTCCCAAATACCAGAAAATGCCGATGCTAACCTAGCACCAACCGTCAAAGACACCGAGTTAGAAGCATCAGCACCAATAACTCAACTACCAAAAATTACTGAGTCATCAATACCTATAGCCCCTTCCCTGGATTTTACTGCAACTCCAGAAGTTAAAGCTGTAGAACCAGTAGTTAATACACCCATAGTAGAAACATTTACTCCTGTCACCCAGTTACCAAAAACCCCAGAATCTGAAAAATCACTTGTTCCTCTAGCATCCTCTCTCGACTTTACAAATACCCCAGCTACCAAACCGAACCAACTACCAACCACCACAGAAACAGAACAACCACCTGTTCCCCTAGCACCATCTTTAGACTTTAACGCTACACCACCCACCACCATTACCCAGGTATCGAATAGCGTTAAAATCCTGAATATTCAACCAGGTGCAATTCTCGACCAACCAACAACTCCAGTAATTATACAGTATCCTGTAGGGAGTACAGTAGAATTACGTATTAACGACAAATTAGCTGATATTAACTTAATTGGACGCACAGAAACAGACGCAGCAGCTAACCTCGTTACTCAAACCTGGTATGGTATTGGTTTAAAAGAAGGGGACAATAGCATATCTGCTCAGATAGTAGGTAGTCAAGAACCACCCATTACAGTTTTAGTGGTAGTCAGAGGTAGTCCGAAAAAACTCACTATCCTCAGTCGGGAAACCCGTATTCCTGCGGATGGTCGTTCTTTAGCAACCATTGAAGGCAAACTATTAGACGAAAATGGGAATATATCTAAGCAAGATGCAATTATTACCTTAACATCTAGTGCGGGTGAATTTGCTGGTATAGATGCTAAACCGGATCAACCTGGTTTTCAAGTTGAAGCTAAAGCCGGAGAGTTTCAAGGAACATTACGTGCTGACTTAAAAGCACAAACGGTAACTATTCAAGCAACTACAACAAATTTAGAAGGATATACCCAACTACAATTTGAAACAGCACTGCGTCCAAGTTTAGTTACAGGGGTAATAGATTTAAGAGTAGGGGCAAGAGGTACTAATTATTACAGTCGTTATCGAGACTTTTTACCTATAGATAAAGACTACAATACCCAAGTAGAGTTTAACTCTGCGATTTTTGCTACAGGTAAAATCGGTGAATGGCTATTTACAGGAGCTTATAATAGTTCACGCAGTTTAAATGAAGATACTAATGGTGAGAACAGATTATTTAGAGCTTTACAATTTAATGATCAAAACTATCCTGTTTATGGTGATAGTTCTACCTCTAGTATAGTTACACCTTCCATAGATAGTGTATTTTTACGGTTTGAGCGATCGAGCAAAATTCCCGGAGCAAACCCAGATTATGGGATGTGGGGAGATTATAATACAGAAGAATTTGCTAGGTCTTCTCAAGAGTTTACAGCGATTACTAGACAATTACACGGGTTTAAAGCAAATTATAATTTAGGCAATTTACAAATAACTGGTTTTTATAGTAGAAATGTTGAAGGCTTCCAAAGGGATACAATTGCTCCTGATGGGACAAGTGGTTATTATTTCCTGTCTCGACGAATTTTATTACCTGGTAGTGAAAACCTATTTATTGAATTAGAAGAACTTAACCGTCCAGGGACCGTAGTTAAACGAACTGCTTTGACCAGGGGGAATGATTATGATATTGACTATGATCGCGGTACTGTATTATTCCGTCAACCATTATTACGTACAGATATTGACGAGTATGGACAGATTCTCGTCCGACGGATAGTAGCTACTTATCAATATGATTCTCAAAATGCCGAAGGACAAATTTATGCAGGTCGTTTGCAATATGATTTTAGTCGTGGTACTGGTCAAAATTCTTGGTTAGCAGCCACCTATTTACAAGAAAATCAAGGGTTGCGACAGTTTGAAATTTATGGTGCAGATACACAAATTTCTTTAGGTAGTGTTGGTAAATTTATTGCTGAATATGCCCATTCTCGCAATAATTCTGATGTAGCCGGTAATGTTAATGGTCAAGCTTATCGTGCAGAATTACAAGGAGAGCTTTTCCGTGGTGTTCAAGGTCGTGCTTATTATAGAACGGCTGATCCGGGTTTTGCGAATAATGCTACGATTAGTTTTGTACCTGGACAGACTCGCTATGGAGCGCAAATTACAGGTAAGCTGACAAATACTACTAATCTGCGGTTAAATTATGACCATGAGGATAACTTTGGTGTAGCACCACAGCCGAGATTACCAGAAATAGATCGGTTTTTACCGTTGAATGATCCTATTCCAGGGAGTCGGGTAGATAATTCCTTGACAACAATTATGGCAGGGATACAACAAAGATTAGGTAAAGCTAATATTAACGTAGATTGGATTTCCCGCGATCGCACAGATAGGATAGCCTTTCAAAATCTTAATGGTAGTTCCCAACAATTGCGATCGCGCTTTAGTTATCCTCTAGCTACTAACCTGACATTCTTAGCCCAAAACGAACGGACATTATCTTCTCAACAAGATGGCATTTATCCAGATAGAACCCTATTTGGACTCAATTGGCAAGCCATCAAAGGTGTAAATGTCAGCCTCACACAACAATATTTTAGCGGTGGACAATATAACGGTAACGGTATCACCAGCTTAAACGTCAACGGTGAACAAAAAATCGGCACAGATACCACCATCACCGGTCGTTATTCCATCCTTGGTGGTGCGAACGAAATGACCACCCAAGGAGCGATCGGTTTAAACAACCGTTGGGCAATTTTGCCGGGATTACGCTTAAATCTTGCCTATGAACATATTTTTGGTAGCTTCTTTAAACGTCAAGCCACTGGACAACAATTTGCCCAGCCTTACGCCTTCGGACAAGGTGCATCATCCATGAGTTTTGGAGGTGGTGACAGTTACAGCATCGGCTTAGAATACACCGATAACCCCGCCTTCCAAGCCAGTGCGCGGTACGAACGTCGAGACTCTTCCAGTGGTAGTAACACAGTCATTTCCGCAGGTGCATTAGGTAAAATTTCCTCCGCCCTCACAGGACTAGCACGATATCAGCAAGCTAGTTCTTCCAATCAAACTATCACAGACTTAGGAGACACTATCAACTTCAAAGTTGGTTTAGCCTACCGCAACCCCAAAAACGATAAATTTAACGCCTTATTACGTTATGAATACCGTCAAAATCCCTCCACAAGACCAGAAACATTTATACAAGGTACTGGTTCTGGTTCAGAAGATCATACCTTTGCCCTAGAAGGCATATATGCACCTAACTGGCAATGGGAATTTTACAGCAAATTGGCAATGCGAAACAGTACATCCTATTTGGCTAAGGATCTGACAGGGACAAGTACAGTCAGCTTAGGACAATTTCGCGTTACCTATCGCCCCGGATATAAGGTAGATATCGTAGGTGAAACCAGATTAATAGGTCAATCTAGCTATTCGGAAACAGGTTTTGTGATTGAAGCTGGATATTATTTAACAGCTAATTTACGCCTTGCTGCTGGTTATGCCTTTGGTAAAGTTGATGATCCAGACTTTTCAGGAACTCGTTCTGCGGGTGGTCCCTATCTCGGTTTGACTTTAAAACTCAATGAACTATTTGATGGTTTCGGATTACAACGAGTTGTACCACCACAACAACAAGAATCTTCAATCAAGAAGGTAGTTCAAAAATAATACTCAATCATCAATATCAACTTTAAATATTTAGATAATATCAGCCAATATTTTATGAAAAAACATCAAAAACGACAGATAGTAAAGCAGCAGAAAAAGCCAAATTTAACATTTATTAATTTCTCTATATTGGCTTATTTAGCATCATTAATATTTCCGCATCTGGCTTTATCACAACCGATGATAACAAGCGTAGATGTTATAGTTAATAGTAATGAAGATGGAGCAATTACACCTGATGATAAATTAACATTGCGAGAAGCTATTTCTCTAGTTAACGGTACTTTGAAAATTGAGCAATTAAGTAATTTTGAAAAAACTCAAATTAATACAACTGCTTACTCTCGAATCAGATTTAATTTACCACCAGAACAAACTACCATTTATCTGCAAGAAGTCTTACCACCTCTAGCTAGTCCTGGCTTACTGGTTGATGGTACAAGCCAACCAGGATACAATGGCGAAGAATCTCCCACAGCGGAAATTAAGATTCCTCAACCCATAGTTAGTATTACTTCTGCTGATAATGCTGAAGTATTTCGTGGTTTAACTATTACTGCTGATAATATAACTGTTCGTGGGTTGAGTATTTATGGTTTTAATTCCTCTCATCGAGATACCGCAAGTACACCACCAGCAGATATTTTTATTGCTAATACTTTTACTCATCCCCATACAATTAAATTAAAATCTTTTGTGGGAAAAATTCCTGAAACTGAAAATAACCCACCTCCTCAAAATATCATCATTGAAAAAAATTGGTTAGGAATTAAACCTGATGGAACAATGCCAGAAAATACCTCTGCTTTTGGTATTTCTGTGTTTAATTCTGAGAGAACAATTATTGAGCGTAATCGTATTTCTTATCATGATGGTAGTGGCATTATTACAGGTTGGCAAGCCACCAAAATGCAGATTATTAACAATCTCATTATCGGTAATGGTTTAGCGGGGATACCTGATGCTATTCGGTTAGATGGTAATATTGATCAATCAGAAATTAAATCAAATTTAATTTGTGCAAATGATGGTAGTGGAATTTATGCTTTTAAACCCCAAGGATCTACTAAAATTTTTAATAATGAAATTAAATCTAATGGGAGAAGATTTCGCCGAGCGGCTGTTTATTTAATGGGTAATAATCATGAAATTTATAAGAATAAAATTAGTTATCAAGCAGGAGCAGGAGTAGTGATTACATCCTATCCGCAAAGTCATAGAAATATCATTGATAGTAATAGATTTCATTTTTTAGAAGGATTAAGTATAGACCTAAATCATCAGCATAATGCAGGAGTAGGGGATTTTCAAAATGGTGATGGACCTAATCCTATTCGTGATTCTGCCAATAGAAGATTAGATACAGCTAATGGTGCAATTAATAGCCCTAGATTTCTGAGTTCTGAATTTTTCTCAGGAATTACTTCTCAAGTTGGTATTGATGGTGTAGCTGAACCTAATGCTCAAGTTGATATTTATCGAATTACTGGTAAAAGTGGTTATGGTTTTTTGAGTGAACCATTAGCAAGAACTACCGCCAATAATCAAGGCAAGTTTAGCTTTAATTTAGATGATTTACAACCAGGAGACAGAGTGAGTGCGATCGCTACTATACCTCAATATGGAACATCTGAACCATCCTATCCGGCGGTAATTCGCCCCATTGACATTAATAAACCTATCATTATTAGCAATAAAAATAGAGCTTATCCTCCATCTTCTGAATGTTTAATATCTGTAGTTGGTATAAAACCACCAATCAAACCACCTGAAGTTTCAAAAATACCCAATGCACCCATAAAACTCAAAGTTCCCAAAAATATCCACTTTGCTTTAGACAAATATAATATTAGTCCTGCTAGTGCAAAAATCCTGGATAAAATTGCTCAAGTGTTACGAGAAAACCCCTCTATCATTGTAGAAATTTATGGACATACCGATTATCGTGCTAGTAATCAATATAATATCCGACTGGGAGCAAATCGCGCCAAAGCCACCCGCAATTATCTCATCCGTCAAGGGATTACACCAGAAAGAATGATAATTCGTTCCTTGGGAGAAACCGAACTATTAACACCTGGTAATAGTAAATTAGATCATGCCCGAAACCGTCGTTCAGAATTTATTTTTAAAGATATTCGGGGTATTGAAGTAATAGTACAAGAAGAAGATTTACAGTTGGAATAAGGAGACAGTTTAGCCCAGAATTTAGGTAATTAATTTTGTATAAACACTTAATTTATCTGTAATGAAATCATCAACAAGAACTTTGAAAATATGAATGCTACAACGAAACTACCATTACTAAATAACTACTCAGGTAAATTAATTGCTAGTCTGGTCTTTTTTGGATGTATTTGGGGACAAGGGATACAACCTAGCTGGGCTGAAGGAAGTAAAGAATTGGTGACTAATGGTGGCCACAGACCTTACCTAGAATGGGCAAGTTCAACTGCTGCGGGTATTCCTCGGCAAACGCTCCTTAAAGTTGTGGTAAACGCAGGAGAAACCGTCAATCTTGGCTCTAGTGTGCATACAAGTAGTAATGGGATTGAAGATATTGTCTATAGAAGTCCCGCTGGGAGTCAAAATGGTAGTTGCAATGTGCTATCTACTGGTTATGGCTTAATTGACACCCTTGCTAAAGAAAGCGCTGGTCCTTTACCCAATACAGGTGGTTATACTCCTTGTAGCTTCATAGCCTCAGAAAGTGGTATTTACGAAGTCGAATTTCGCGCTCCGAGTTTGTCAGGTGATCCTCCTGCTGTGACGACAACAGCCGCATTTATCATAGATAATAATCAAAGAGCCACGGTGGCAGCTTGGGATATTACAGTTAGAGATACTAATAGCGGAAATTCCCAAACAGGACGGGTATTTGCCAACTATATCGCCCTAAATATGGGAAGAAATGGGGTAGGACTCAACTCCAGGCTTTATATTCAAACTAAAGATGGGTATAGATATGAAACTAATATGAATGGAATTGATCCCTTCGCTTTCATCTTTTTTGCGAATAGTCGAGGATTCATTGACAAAACAAATAACACTACTCTTTACCATTCTGCTGCTGGTGCTACCAATAATGATCTGAACTTCGCTGGTAATGTGAATGTTCAAAACCCAACTCTTGCAGATACAGCCACAGATATCACCCATTATATTTTCTTTAACCGTCCTGCTGACGTGACACTAGCTACGTTAGGAGTTCCGATCATACCAATATCACCACCAAAACCTGAAAATTTTCTCTTTACAGGTGGGAATGGTGGTAGTGGAAACCAGACTTTTGTGGGCGTAGGAGGCAATTTTAGTTTTGATGTAACTACTAGTGGTTATTATCAAATTATTATTGATACTAATATTGATGGCATTTTTGATCCTAGTGTAGACCGAGTATTACAAAATGTGATGTCTGCTGGGCAAACAGTGGTGTCATGGGATGGGAAGAACGCTAGTGGGGTAGCACTAGCAGCCAGACCTTTAAATCAGCCCTATAACGCCCAAATTACGACTAGATCAGGTGAATATCACTTTCCCTTGCTTGATGCTGAGAATAACTCTTCAGGGCTTATAATCAAAATGGAAAACCCTCCATCAGCATTCCCTAATATTCTCGATCAAAATGGGCAAAATATCAGTGCTTCCACCATTTATTACAATGACGATAATTATACGACGGCTAATGGGACAAATATAGACTTAAATGGTACTGGAGCTAGTAACCCTCGTAATGCGGCTAGAGGGATAGACAGTAGTAATCCTTTATATAGACACTCTTTTACTAATAACTATGGTGATTTCAAAGGTATAGACACTTGGACATTTTTCCCTAGTCAAGCTGTATTTACAGATTTGGTAATTACTACGAGCCAGAAAGCTAATGTTCAAGGTACTAAATCAGTACGCTTTTTAGAGGATATTGATACTAGTAGCACTGTTACTGTAGGCGATACTGTCGAATACACTATTATTTATTCTAACCTCAGTCCTGGTAATAGTGATGCAATTAATTTTGTAATTACAGATGATTTGCCCTCACAACTAACTTTTCAAAATGCAATTATTTCTAGTGCCACTTCCGGTAATAATATCACTCTCAACAATACTTACAATGGCTCTGGAGTGTTAACTAATAGTGGAACTTTGCGAGTAGGAGACACAATTACAATTAAAATTACTGCCAAAATTAATAATGATAATGGTGGTAATCCGATTATTAATCAAGGTAGTGCTAAGTTTAATACACCCGATAATCCCTTAGCAGCAGTTGGTACTGTATTGACAGATGCAGATTCTGCTACTGCTACGACTAATCCACCCACGGTTAGCAATTATTTTCTCCAAACTGTTGACGACGGTATAAATACAGGTAACAATCCTGCTAGTACCGCAGACGATGATCTTACCTTGTTTACAGTCTCCACAGTTTCTCTTCCCCCAAAATTAGTATTAGTTAAACGGATTACCCGCATTAACAATCAAGTATTAACTGATCTAATTGATGGCAGTAGTGCTGACCCTAACGCTACCAACTATGTTCCAGCACCCAATGATGCTGATGATGATGATTCTAAATGGCCTAACAGCTACTTACAAGGCTTAATTAACGCTGGGTCTGTGCAGCCGGGTGATGAATTAGAATACACTATTTATTTCCTTTCTAATGGTCTAGCAGCCGCAAAAAACGTCAAATTTTGTGATTTAGTACCAAACAATGTGACTTTTATCCCTAACGCTTTTAATGGTTTAACTCCTAATGATGGTGCTTCATCAACAATACAGGGTATTGCTTTGGCGGTAGGTAGTTCTACCCCTACGGCTTACTTAAGTAATGCAATAGATACAGATCGGGGTAGTTTTTATCCAGCTAATGATGCCACTACACCAACTTCCTGTGGGAGTAATACTAATGGTGCTGTAGTAGTGGATATTACTAATTCAACTACTTTACTTAATCTACCTCCTGCTACTGGTTCTGGAACTCCAGTTAATTCTTATGGCTTTGTGCGCTTCCGTGGCCAAGTGAAATAGGTGTAATAGACTTTTTGCAGAAATTGGGAAAGGAATCGCTGATTTCCTTTTCCTAAATCTTTTAAAAAATTTATTCTTGCTGGCAGAATATTAAAAATCATTTACATCCTGGAATTAATGCCATATATTGTTTAATAATACAATGTAACAACCAAATAGAAATTAGCACTCACAAGGCTTGAGTGCTAGTTATTCAATTAATTTGGAAACTGATGTAGTAGGCAGAAATTCTACTTTTATAGATGGAGTTAACGGACTTTTCCTCAATAGTTTTTTTGCCAAAAACTCAGGTTTCACGGCAATTGATGAATTCATTAGGAGGACTAGAATGATTAAATACAGCTTCAATTTGATAGGTGTGTCTCCTGTATTGCATTTTTTTAACCACCAACAACAGAGTTTAGTTCAACCACAACATCAAGGAATAGAATATTTAGGAACTCATACTTGCACATTAGATGCGTTCCTAGCATCTATAGAACCAGTTCCTGTCAAATGGGGTTGGAACTTAGATCAAGTCGTAGATACAGTAATTGAGTTTTGGATGAATAATGCTGAAAGTATTAACTATTGGAAATCTCGGTTACAAGATGCCGGCAATGATAGTTTACTTGTAGCCAGAGTAGCAGATATGAACTATTTATCAGGGGAACTGGAATCACTACTAGGGAAAAATTTGTAACTCTTAAATACCACCAACACTATCGTTTTCCAATGCTTTAAGAATTTTTGCATACAATCCTTCCACCCTTTTTGCTGCTATCTCACCACTAGCAGCATAGTGAGATAAACCAGGAGAACCATTTACTTCAATTAAGGTATAATCTACCATTGGCATAGTGATATCATGAGTGAGGATATCCACTCCAGCCAATCTCAATCCTATATCTTTAGTAATATTAATTGCTAATTGTTGAAAGTCAGGATGGATACTTTCAGAAAAATCCACTGCTTCACCTCCACTGGATAAATTAGCACTATCCAAGAGGTAGACGATATCACCATTAGGGATAACACTATCCCCATCAAGATTTTGTGTTTGTAATTTTTGGGGAATGCGGAAATCATCAAACTTAATCCCACTTTTCCTACCCATATTCAAAAATCTTTCCTGCTTTTGTTGTAGCAATTCCCAAATACTAGATTTACCATTACCAACAACAGACAAGGGAATTCTTTGATAAGCAGCAATCACTTCATTATCTAAAACAACAATTCTATAGTCATTACCATTGTAAAATTTCTCAACAATCAATCCTGATTTAATTTGCAATATTTTATGAGCTACATCATAATATTCTGTCTGATTATATACCTTAGTCACCAAGATTCCTTGACTAAGATTTAATGGTTTAACAATTACAGGAAATCCTAATTTTTGAGCATAATTAAATCCATCATCAATATTTCTCGGCTTGGCTAATTTAGCACATAACTTATCACTAAAAAATGTATTTCCCTCTGTTACCCTATATCCAAACTGCTTCAGGAAAAAATTAGCATAAGCTTTATCTTTTGCTAACTCTGCTGAAGCAAAACCGTTAATATTAAATTTTGCATAACTAAAAACTGACTTTTTACCATTTTTAAACGTAATATGTCCTACAAAACCATATTCTGGTTCAACTAAAACTACAGCCCCTATTTGCAATGCTACTTTTTGGATGATTGATGTTATTAACATTTTTATTTGGCAAAATTATCTCAAATTACACTGAAAAACTATGGCAACATTCGTAAATCTTTTATAGTCCAGAATTACAAATAAATGAAAATTGGTATAGTTTCAATACTTGTCGGTTCAGAATCTGAAAGCTGTAAATTGGTTTAGAGAAAGATTAAAGGTTTGATCTTTTCCTTTTCACAATTGCACAGTAGTGAGTATAGTTTATACTAATTTCTTGTTTATTTGTATGTTTAAATACTGAATAAGTCAGTACATATTCGTTGGCATTAAATAAAACTAAAGATTTTCAAAAGATAAGTTGTTGCACCAAGTATTGACAATTTTGAAAATATGTAATAACAAGGTGGCATCATTAATAAAAGGCGCTAGTACATCTTTGGCTAAGAGACATACCAACGCCCTTCACTCAAGTTCATACGCATAAAATAATCATGCCACAAAATACGGATTACAAAAATACCAATTCAGAAAATCAAGTTATGCCTGCGGAAATTGAAGCTAACACCTACAGAAAAAGGCTGAATGGTTGGGCTGTAGCCCGTGTCGTTACCGAACAAGAAAAAGTAATTGTTGCTCGGTTTCGCAGTCGTTCTGATGCAGAAGGTTATATTCAGCACATCCGTCAACTAATTCCTGATACAGTTTTTGATCTTTTCTTTGATTGCCAACGTGAAGAAGTTGTCATGTAAATTTACCGAGGCAATAGGCAAGAGGTAAGAGTTTTTTGAATCTTGTTGGCAAGTAGCCCACAGTCGGCACTATTTTGAATTGTTTCCCCCTCATCCCCTGTGCCAATTGCCAACTTACACAGCAGCCAGCAGCCCATTGTGCTTGAGTAAAGCCTTGGTACTGGGTTCTCGTCCCCGGAAGGTTTTAAAGACATCCATTGGATGCTGACTGCCACCTAGTGCTAACACCGTATCTCGGTAGCGTCTACCAATAGCCTGGATTGCAGCTTCATCTTCTAACCCCGCTTCTTCAAAAGCAGCGAAAGCATCAGCACTCAGAACTTCAGCCCACTTATAGCTATAATAACCTGCTGCATAACCACCTTCAAAAATATGCCCAAAAGCACACAAAAACGCATCCTCTGGTAATGGTGGTAACACAGTCGTCAACTTAGCAATCCGGTGACGCACATCTGTCACCGTTTCCTCACTATTTGGACAATAGCGGTAGTGCAGTTCCAAATCAACACTACTAAAATCAAGTTGCCGCAACATCGTTGAACCGCTCATGTAATTACGTGCTGCCAACAATTTTTGGTAATAATGCTCCGGTAATGCCTCACCTGTTTCATAATGTTTCGCCATCCCAAACAAAGTTTGGCGGTCATAACACCAATTTTCCATAAACTGGCTTGGTAATTCTACTGCATCCCACTCGACATTATTAATACCTGCTGCTCCCAGATAATCCACCTTAGTAAGCATATGATGTAAGCCATGCCCAAATTCATGGAACAAGGTTTCAACTTCATCAAAAGCCATCAAACTAGGATTACCATCCACAGGAGGAGTTTGGTTACAAATCAAATAAGCCACAGGTAAACGGACAATAGTCACACCATTTTCTGTGATTTTACGACGATGAATGCAAGCATCCATCCAAGCACCACCCCGTTTTTCTGCGGGACGGCTGTAAGCATCTAAGTAAAAATAGGCAATGGGTTCACCATGCTTATTCGCAATTTGAAAATAACGGACATCCTCATGCCATATCGGGGCTTGGCCATCGGCAGGAGTCACCGTTACACCAAAAAGCCTTTTCACCAACCCAAATAACCCATCTAGCACTTGAGGTAAAGGGAAATAAGGACGTAACTCTTCAGATGTAAAGGCAAATTTTTCTTCCCGTTGACGTTCAGCCCAAAAGCTAATATCCCAATGTTGCAGGTTTTCAGCTTCTACTGCTCCCTTCGCTTTAGCAAAAGCAGTCAACTTTTGTAAATCCTTGACAGCCGCATTATAACTAGCTTGACGGAGTTCTTCTAAGAGCTTCTCTACAGAGGGAACATCCTTGGCCATTTTACTAGCTAAACTGAGTTCAGCAAAACTTTCAAAGCCAATTAATTGAGCTAGTTCCTGCCTTAACTCCAAAATGCGGGTAATCAACGGATTATTATCTAATTCCCCAGAAGATGCACGGGTTATATAAGCTTTATAAAGATTTTCCCGTAAATCCCGCCGAGTGCTGTGTTGCATGAAGGGGAAATAGCTGGGAAAATCTAAGGTAATATGCCAAGGACCATGTTCTGGCGTAGCATTTTCTTCTCCAGCAGCACGCGCAGCTTGGGCTGCGAGACTCAACAAGCTACTCGGTAAGCCATCAATATCTTGTGGGGTAGTGAGAACTAAAATAAAGCCTTTAGTCGCATCTAGAACGTGATTAGCAAATCTAGTTGCCAGTTCTGCTAATTCCATCTGGATAGCATTAAAACGCTCTCTGTTTTCTCCTTCTAAACCAACACCAGACAATTCTGCATCCCTAATGGCAGCTTTGATAATCCGCTGTTGGGCAGACTCTAAAGTTTCCCAAGTAGGACTATTCCGAATTGCTTTAAAAGCATTATAAATGGGTTTACTCTGACCCAGGGTATTCGTAAATTGTACTACTTGCGGCTGGATTTTTTCATAGGCCGTACGTAGTTCTAAACTATTTTTTACACCCATTAAATGATTTAGTATCCCCCAACTCCAATTTAGCCTTTCTGTCAGTTTTTCCAGAGGTTCTACTAAGCCGCTCCAAGTAGGCTCTATATTTGCCTCTAAGCCAACTAACTGCTTTTCAAGTTCTGCTAACAGATGGCTAAAAGCTGGTTCGACTTGCTCCGGTTTAATATCCGCAAATAGGGGTAAACCACAACTTTGAAGTAGAGGATTCTGAGAAATAGTAGCAGTTGCACGCATGGTAGTGAGTTAGTAGCCGATGAATTAAGTGGGAACAATGATTGATTTTTCTTTATAGAGTTACTTAGTAAGCGTAAAACTCAGTCTCCTGATGACCAAGTTACCAGAGATACGGGTGACTAAAGTCACCCCGTTCTTTCTTGGTTAAAAACATCTTCCAGGTACTCTATGTGATATGATCAGCATAAGTCAAAAACTGAGTATAACTAAACAACGTAAAAACTTAACTAAATTAGTTGAGTACGTAGTCCCATTTAACTGTGTTGCAATTTAGGAAAACTAGATTGAGACAAGACTTAATTAAACAAAAAATTAATCATGTTCTGTTGCAACAAAATTTGGCAATAGACATCTGGTAGAAATTAAATATGCGTATCCTAGAACCCTTGTAAAGACGTTCCTGATGTAGGGATTCTCGGCTCTAAATTTTTTTCACCAGAGTCTATTGCTAGAATGGCAAAATAGAAGGTAAAAGGAAAATTGTAGCAATTCTTTTGAAAGCAATTACTTTTAATTTGTCAGGTTTTATGGTGATAATTCACCATAATCAATTTTGACAACTTCATAAAGTTATGAAATTTTTACTTTCTGTTTTGCTGACACCTGCGGTAGTTTTGTTAAGTGCCACGGATGTACTAGCAGCCATTAGAACTAGAACAATTGAGTACAAGCAAGGAAATACTATTTTAGAAGGATATCTTGCTTATGATGATGCGATTAAAGTAAAGCGTCCTGGTGTATTGGTTGTTCATGAATGGAATGGTTTACAGTCTTATGCCAAAAAACAGACTGAAGAGTTAGCTAAATTGGGCTATGTTGCTTTTGCGGCGGATATTTATGGCAAAGGAATTAGGCCAAAAACCTCTGAAGAATCAGGTAAACAAGCAACTATTTATCGTCAAGATCGAAAATTACTACGCGAACGAGCAAAAGCAGGTTTACAAGTTTTACAGAAGCATCCCTTAACTGATTCTAAACGTATTGCTGCTATTGGTTACTGCTTCGGTGGTGGTACAGTTTTGGAATTAGCTCGGAGTGGTGTCAATATTGCTGGTGTAGTCAGTTTTCATGGTAATCTCGATACGCCTGATCCAAGTGATGCTAAAAATATTAAAACTAAAGTATTGGTATTACATGGTGCAGATGATCCCTTTGTACCAGAACAGCAAGTTCAAGCTTTTGAAAGAGAAATGCGTATAGGTAATGTAGATTGGCAATTAATATCCTATGGTGGTGTACTTCATTCTTTCACCAATCCAGAAGCAAAAAATAATCCCAAAGGTGCTGTTTATAATTCAATTGCAGATCGGCGTTCTTGGCAAGCTATGAGACAGTTTTTTACAGAAATATTTGGTAAGTAATATTTTGTCTGATTATATCTGCAAAGGCTAGTAATTGGTGATGGGTAATGATTAAAATTCTTACCTATCGCCTATTCTCTGTCCCCTATTTCTTCAAAATTATGCCTAACCTGCCACCGCTGAATACAGAAACAATTTGGGCAATCATTAATGATACAATTGATGATTCTACTGTTAAACAATTACTATGGTATTACTTAGGCTATCGCTATGATTCCACGACAGAAACATGGGATAATAGTCAAGTAGTTCCAACATGGCGAGATGAATATCCACAACCACCAGATTTTCTTGATTCTCGTCCAGCAATTATGAAATTAACTCGTTCTATTCCTCAAGAAAATAAACAGCTACTCAAAGAAAAGCTTGGTTTTAAAGGTTATAAAATTGGTGAATTTGGTCCTCGACAAACTCGCAGAGCAACGTCAGCAAATTGGTTATTAAGTTATATGTTAATGACTACTGGCAAAATTGAGTAGATTTGCTAAATATAGCAATTAGCTCTGGCGACTAGAAGTCGCGGCTACACAGACAAAACCCACCTCCGTGGGTTTCAAAACCTTGATTTTTCATTAGTCCACTACGTGGACTTGGCTTGTGTTGTAGTGTAACCTTCGGGAAGCAAGCTACGCACTATGTCGTAGGCTCTATTATATTCGCCCAAAACTTGTCAAACATCCTCTAAGGATTTATTTTAGCTGCTAATTTATATTATTGAATTATTTTTTTATTTCTCATGTGATGAAAATAACATAAGCTGGTCTTGTTTTTTTCTGAAAAACTGTGTATAATTAGTAGCTCAACCCTTGCAGATAGTAGTCTTATCTAACTTGTGGAACTTGTTTTTTTGAACTAACTACTTGAGACTTAGAGATAATAAAGAACGTTTTCACAGATATTTTAAGACTGCTATAGTATAACATAAATAAAGAGATTTCTGCCATGATCCACAAACTAATTAACACTAACATTAAGAGTTCTCATGTTTTATTAACTCCTAATGAAGTGAAGGCAAAATTACCTTTAACTAAGAATGCTGAAAACACAATTTTAAAATTCAGACAAGAAATAGAACATATTCTAGATTTTCAAAATCGACGCAAATTTATTGTAGTTGGACCTTGTTCGATCCATGATCCTCATGCAGCAATAGAATATGCTGAGAAATTGCAAGTTTTGGCAGAGAAAGTTCAGGATAAATTGCTGTTAATTATGCGGGTTTATTTTGAAAAACCTAGAACTACTGTAGGATGGAAAGGATTAATTAATGATCCAGAAATGGATGATTCCTTTCATGTGGAAAAAGGCATATTAGTCGCTAGAAGTTTATTATTAAAGTTGACGGAGTTAGGATTACCGACTGCGACAGAAGCACTTGATCCAATCATACCTCAATATATCAGTGAATTAGTGTCTTGGTCAGCCATTGGCGCACGGACAACTGAATCGCAAACACACCGAGAAATGGCTAGTGGTTTATCTATGCCGGTGGGTTTTAAAAATGGCACTGATGGTAATATTCAAGTTGCTGTAAATGCGCTCAAGTCAGCGAAAACACCTCATAATTTCCTGGGTATTAATCAAAAGGGACAGGTGAGTGTATTTCAAACTAGGGGAAATGCTCATGGTCATGTAATTTTACGTGGTGGAAGTCAGCCTAATTTTGATGCCGAGAATGTTCAATTAGTTGAGGAACAATTAAAAGCGGCTGATTTATCACCAAGAATAGTTATTGATTGTAGTCATGGCAATACCAATAAAGACTACAGGCTACAATCTATGGTGTTTGAAAATATTATTGAGCAAATAGTAAATGGTAATAATTCTATTGTAGGGATGATGCTGGAATCGAATTTGTATGAAGGTAGTCAACCAATTACAAGTAATCGTGAAGATTTAAAATATGGTGTTTCTGTAACTGATAAATGTATTAGTTGGGAAGAAACAGAAAAGATTATTTTGGCTGCTCATGCCAAATTGCAGTAAATTGAATACAGAAGGAACGAGAAGATAGGGGACTCTTATAGCGGTTCTCTGTCGGATGCAATACAATTGAGGGCGGGGGTTTTCCGCCCCTACAGGCTGGAAAATTACAAGCAAATGACACAGGCTTTTTTAATTTTGAATGGGTAAGCATTTTGTATCCCTTCTGCGAGCAAGAGGCTCTATTTTGAATATTGAATAAATGAATGCAGTCGAATTATTAGAAACAATTACACACCTCATTTCGCAAGCTGAAAAAGGGGAAATTGACCCTTGGGACGTGCGAGTTATTGAGGTGATTGATCATTACTTGGAATTGATGTCCCCAGAAGCATCTACAACTAGAGGCTATGAAACGGATTTGTCCCAGTCAGGGCAAGCTTTTCTATCAGCGTCAATGCTTGTACTATTTAAGGCTAATACATTAATGCTATCGTCAACAGTAGACGATACCCAAGAAGAAGTTATAGATGATACAATATTAGGGTTTGAAGATGGTTTGCTATATCCAGCCCATCGTTTGCAATTAGAGCGACACTTGCGTCGTCGTCCGGCTGCTATGCCACCACCAAAACGCCGGGTGACACTGCAAGAGTTGATTGACCAATTGCAAATTATGGCCAACCAGCTAAAACTGGTGGAAAAAGTTAATCAACCTAAGCGGCTTAAACGCCAGTCTAGTGTGCAGACTATGCGGGAAGCCCTAGAGTTAGCGCACCAAGAAAATTTAACGGAAGTCGCGCTAGAACTAGAACAGGTGTTACATCTTGCGGCTAAAGAGCAAAATTTAGAGGAACAATGTTGGAATCTAGAAGAACTGATAGATTTATGGATACAGACAAAACAACCAGAGAAAAGTGGGGAGCATCATGAATCAGAACACGGTAACTTAGTTAGCGTTTTTTGGGCGTTACTATTGCTCTCGGCTCAATCTAAGGTGGAGTTATTTCAAAAAGAGTTTTACCAGGAAATTCAAATCCGCTTACCTACTTAAAGGCAGGAAAAAATTAACAATTGACAATTGACAATTGAAAATTACCAATGACTAAGGAATAAAATTTTATGAAAGCGATGATTCTGGCGGCAGGAAAGGGTACTCGTATCCGTCCTATTACATATACAATTCCCAAACCCATGATTCCGATACTGCAAAAGCCAGTGATGGAATTTTTATTGGAGTTATTACGTCAACATGGATTTGACGAAATTATGGTCAATGTTAGCCATTTGGCGGAGGAAATAGAAAGTTATTTCCGTGATGGTCAGAGGTTTGGGGTGCAGATTGCCTATTCTTTTGAAGGTAAAATTGATGATGATGGTAAACTCGTCGGGGAAGCGATTGGTTCGGCTGGGGGTATGCGCCGGATTCAAGACTTCTCACCATTTTTTGATGATACTTTTGTAGTTTTGTGTGGTGATGCGTTAATAGATTTAGATTTAACTGCGGCGGTAAAGTGGCATAAATCGAAAGGGGCGATCGCTACTATCATTACTAAATCAGTTCCCAAGGAAGAGGTTTCTAGCTACGGTGTGGTGGTTACTGACGACGATAATCGGATCAAAGCTTTCCAAGAAAAACCTTCAACAGAAGAAGCTCTTAGCACTAATATCAATACAGGTATTTATATTTTTGAGCCGGAAGTTTTTAAGTATATACCCTCTGGAGTAGAGTATGACATTGGTGGCCAGTTATTTCCCCAACTTGTAGCGGATAATGCCCCATTTTATGCGATTCCCATGGATTTTGAATGGGTGGATATTGGTAAAGTTCCCGATTATTGGCGAGCAATTCGCGGTGTTTTATCAGGAGAAATCAAAAATGTGCAAATTCCTGGACATGAAGTTGCTCCTGGGATTTTTACTGGGTTAAATGTATCCGTCAATTGGGATAAAGTTGATATAACTGGACCTGTTTATATTGGTGGGATGACCAAAATCGAAGATGGGGCAAAAATTATTGGACCGGCGATGATTGGTCCAAATTGCTGGATTTGTAGTGGTGCGACTGTAGACAATAGTGTAATTTTTGAATGGTCGCGTTTAGCTCCAGGAGTCCGCTTAGTAGATAAACTGGTGTTTGGGCGTTACTGCGTAGATAAGACAGGAGCATCCATTGATGTGCAAGCAGCGGCTTTAGATTGGCTGATTACGG
>NZ_VILD01000005.1:308384-311448 GCF_009712085.1 Anabaena sp. UHCC 0253 | reverse complement strand
GGGCGTTACTGCGTAGATAAGACAGGAGCATCCATTGATGTGCAAGCAGCGGCTTTAGATTGGCTGATTACGGATGCTCGTCAAACTCCACCTTTGGAAACGCCTTTAGAACACCAGGCGATCGCTGAATTATTAGGAACAAACTCAATTTAGTCAGTTGTCAGTTGTTCGTTGTCAGTTGTTCGTTGTAATTTGCTACTGACCACTGACCACTGACCACTGACCACTGACCACTGACTATTAACTATTCAAGTAAGTATACCGTTGTAAACTTTGCTCGTAAGTTTGTAATAATCGCTGAGATTCGGCGAGGGTGATTTGTTGTTCTTCTAACGCCCGTTCACAACGCTGACGAATGTTTTCTATCATGTCTTCAGCATCATATTGAACATAGCTAACAACTTCACTCATGGTATCGCCCTTGACAACGTGTTCAATTTGATAACCTTTAGGGGTTAAGTTGATGTGAACAGCGTTAGTGTCACCGAAGAGATTATGTAAATTCCCCATAATCTCTTGGTACGCTCCATTCAAAAACATTCCTAGATAATAGGGTTGTCCAGGCTCAAATTTGTGCAGTTCTAACACCGATTTGACATCCCGCAAGTCAATAAAGCGGTCAATTTTTCCATCACTATCACAGGTTAGATCCGCTAAAATGCCTCTGCGAGTTGGTTCTTCATCGAGACGATGTATCGGCATAATCGGAAATAGTTGATCTATCGCCCAACAATCCGGTGCTGATTGAAACACCGAAAGATTGATGTAGTAGATGGAAGCCATGATTTTTTCCAGGTCTTCCAACTCATCGGGTACGTATTCTTCCTGGCGAATGAGAGTAAGAATTTTTTGACAACAAGCCCAGTAGAGACGCTCGGCTTTAGCGCGTTCATTGAGGCGCAAAATTCCTAAATTGAAGCGACTGATGGCTTCTTCTTTGAATTGAGCCGCATCGTGATAGAACTCTTGGTAATTCTCTTTATTGATGGATTGATAGGTTTCCCAAAGGTATTTAATAATGGGAGATTCTCCTTCCTGATGTGGAGAAGGAGGATCAAGAGGGACATCGCTGGTGCTGAGAACATCAAATATTAAAACTGATTGGTGGGAAGAAATCGCCCGGCCACTTTCACTAATTAGTGTAGGTACGGGAATTTGTCTTTCAGCACAAGTATCTTTTAACTCTGCCACGATGTCGTTAGCATAGTTTTGCATATTGTAGTTTTTGGAGGTGTAGAAGTTGGTTTGAGAACCGTCGTAATCTACACCCAAGCCACCACCAACGTCTAGATATTTCATATTTGCCCCTAGCATTGCCAATTCCACATAAATGCGGCTGGCTTCTTGGATGGCATCTTTAATGACATTGATAGCGGAGATTTGCGAACCGATGTGAAAGTGTAATAGTTGTAAAGAATCCAGTAAGTCGGCTGCACCTAATTTTTCCACAGCTTCCATAATTTCCGGAATTGTCAAGCCAAATTTAGCGCGATCGCCTGTGGAAGTTCCCCAACGTCCCATTCCTTGGGTACTTAATTTCGCTCTTACTCCCAAGATGGGCTTAATTCCTAATTGACGACTAGCCGCAATGGCTAAATCTACCTCTTCAATTTGTTCTAGGACAATAATAGGTGTTTGTCCTAGTTTTTGGGATAACATCGCTGTTTCAATGTATTCCTGGTCTTTGTAGCCGTTGCAAATTAGTAATGCTCCTGGTGTATCCAACAAAGCTAGAGCAATCATTAATTCTGGCTTAGAACCTGCTTCTAAACCGAATTGATGGGGTTTACCAAACCGCACCAAATCTTCGATGAGATGCCGTTGTTGGTTGCACTTGACGGGAAATACTCCCCGATACACACCGGGATAGTTATAACGAGCGATCGCTTTGGCAAAACAAGCATTTAATCGCTCTATCCGATCTTCCAAAATATCGGAAAAGCGAATTAACATCGGTAGCCCCAAATTACGCTGCTGCAAAGCATTGACCAACTCGAACAAGTCTAATGACCCACCCCGTTCACCCTTGGGGGAAACAGTAACATGACCAGCAGCATTAATGGAAAAATAAGGCTGTCCCCAACCTTCAATCCGATACAGGTCTTCACTATCCTCAATTTTCCAAGGAAGAGATAAATCTCCCTTACTTGTACTAGGTGCTAACAGTTTTTTCTGTTTTTGGCTTTTCAATTCAGCTTTATGCCCATTAGATGGCATTTTTACAATCTCATCAGCGGTTGACTCGACACCCATTTATTCCTGACCTCTGTGTTTCACACACGAAATAACAATTTAACAAAATAGTTCGGTAACGAATATACGACTAGAAATAATTTCTGATTAAGAATTAGTTATTAGAAATATGTATATATGGTTAATACCATGTTGCGCTACCCATATAGGGGTAAGTAACTCCTGCTGCATCTCCACTACAGAGAAAAAGAAGACATTTTTTCTCGTTCCCTTGTCCCTGCAATTTTTAGGGAACATTCATCAGACTACTAGACAAAAGACATCAATACAACTGACAATTAACCCATCAAAATTTGATTATGTTTTTGGAGACAGATTTGGAACGCACATTTTTAGCAATTAAGCCTGATGGTGTACAGCGCGGCTTGGTGGGTGAAATTATTCGCCGATTTGAAACTAAAGGCTTTACCCTCGTTGGCTTGAAGTTTATGAAAGTCAGTAAGGAATTAGCGGAACAACATTATGATGTTCACCGGGAAAGACCTTTTTTCCCTGGTTTGGTTGAATTCATCATTTCTAGTCCAGTGGTAGCTATGGTTTGGGAAGGTGAAGGCGTTGTTGCAGCAGCTAGAAAGATTATTGGTGCAACCAACCCCTTAACCTCAGAACCAGGCACAATTCGCGGCGATTTTGGCATTAATGTTGGTCGTAACCTCATTCATGGTTCTGATGCTCAAGAAACCGCTCAAAGAGAAATTGCTTTGTGGTTTAAAGACGAAGAGTTAGTAGCTTGGCAACCCCATTCTACTCCTTGGTTAAGTGAGTAATTAGGGATTGGTAATGGGTGATTGGTGATGGGTGATTGGGGATT
>NZ_VILD01000005.1:276214-308359 GCF_009712085.1 Anabaena sp. UHCC 0253 | reverse complement strand
GTTTTTTCTCTTTCTTCGGGGACTAATTCAACAACGGTGCGTTTAGAGAAGCCCCAGGCTAAGATGATACCAATGGCAGTGATTACGAGCCATTCTGGTGGGACTAGATCATCGTTGATGACTTTTAATAGAAGACGCAAACCAACAAAGGCTACAGTGATGTAACCTGCGTCTTCTAAATTTTCATATTCATCTAACCAACGGATAAATAATCCAGCCATGAATCGGAGGGTGACAATCCCGATGGTTGTACCGGTGATGACTAGCCATGTTTCTTGAGAAACAGCGATCGCTGTTGTGACACTATCTAAGGAAAAGGCTAAGTCTGTAAATGCAATCACGGGTATAGCTTGCCATAGTGACTTAAAACGTGGTCCGTGATGGTGGTTTTCTGCGTCTTCTTGGGAACTAAAATGTTGGAATACTAGCCATAAAAGATAACCAGCCCCTAGTAGTTCAAATTGCCAAAATTTCTGTACCCATGTAGCTGTTAACAACAGGGTGATTCTTAGCACATAAGCAAAGACTAAACCAATGTTGAGAGCTTGATTTTCTAATTTTTTGTCTTCTAGTCCTTGAGCGATCGCAGCGAGAGCGATCGCATTATCAGCCGATAGCACCGCCTCTAAAAACACTAAGATTAAGAGGACTATTGAGGCTTCAACGCTGAAATGAAAGTTTAGGTAATTAAATATTTGGTCTAACATTCCAATTTCTCATACAGATTAAAAATTAACAGGATTAGAGATTGCAGAAACCACATTGATGCTTCTCACCCTATAGACATGAAGTCTTATTTCAATTGTATATTTTAACCTGCATTTAGCCCAGTCGGAACTAGCAATTTATAGCAAGTAACGGCAGGGGTAAGGGTGTAGCTAAAAAAGGTTGTTCTTTTTCCCCCTCTTTTCTTCTTGTTAGGAATCTTCAGCAGTTTAATTGCCTGATATGTCAGAGAATAAAGACATTTTGGTAATTCTTATTATTAGCTATTCTTTTCCTCATTCATTCCACAGGTTTTCCACAGGAAATTTTATACTTTTCCACAGATGTTTTACGAGTTAATCGGTTATTGCTGACTTACTGGGGATTGTTTACCTTTGATGACAACAGTTTTTATAACTGAGTTTTTATTAAGTTACGTAACAGAAATATAGTCTAATGCCTGATTACCTCGTAAAGATTTATTTTTGACTGCTAATTTTTAACATTTCGCAGCATTGACAAATCCACCCCTTGTGAGCGCAAAATAATGAGTCCCGGTTTTATTAGAGAACTCCACATCTGAATCTATATCTGAACTCGTACTTCTTTAATTTAATTTCCCCCCCGGCAGAGTCAAGAGGGTTCTAAGTAAAACTGAACATAAGTAACTTTTTTTTCATGGATCTACAGGAAAATTTTATGAACGCAACAGTCCCTCTCTTTACCGAAATCCCCGAAACATTACAAGAATCAATGAATAACTACTTAGAAACTCATCCTGACTGGGATCAAAACCGAGTCTTGACAGCAGCTTTATCACTATTTTTGCTGCAAAATGGAGAGAGCGATCGCCAAGCTGCTCGGATTTACTTAGAAACATTGTTTCATCATTGACCAAAAATCATGGCATACAAGCCCTAAATAAGTAGTGGTGCAAAATAAATTGTATATTTAGGGAAGAGAACAAGTGACAGGTGACAGACAAGAGATACAGAGACTTATATTGTTTTCCCAAATGTTCAATTAATTTTGCTCAGGTACTTATAAAGAACCGTGGAACACACGGTTTTAAAAGTCAGTCAATGTCTTCAAAGAAAAATCGCTAACAAAACCACACTCAGTAGTTTACGGAGCGTGTCGCAGGCATAAGCGAGGATATGGAGTATGTTACGGCAGATTTGAGCATTCAAACTTATACCCTACACCACGTACAGTTTGAATTAATGCTGATTGAGTAGGATCGAGTTCGATTTTCTTACGAATTTGACCGATATGAACATCAACAACCCTTTGATCCCCCACGTATTCATAGTCCCAAACCTCTTGAATCAGTTCGGAACGTCGCCAAACACGGCCAGGATGACTAGCTAAAAAATATAATAAGTCAAATTCCAAAGCCGTTAGGGGAATGGGTTCACTATTAATTATTACTTCCCTTCGCACAGGATCAATCGTTAGCTTGTCAAAGACTAGGCGTTGATGTTCTGCACCAGTGACAACCCGCTGCCTCCTCAAAATTGCTGCTACTCTCACCTCTAACTCTGCCAACCCAAACGGCTTAGTGAGATAGTCATCAGCACCTTTAGAAAAACCGCGAATTTTATCAGCTTCGTCTGTCCTGCTAGTTAGTAGTAGCACAAATACGCCGCTACGACTTTGCATTTCTTGACAGAGGTTAAAGCCAATTACATCCGGTAAATTAACATCCAGAATTACCAAATCGGGGTTAAATTGCTCAAACATAATTAGAGCTGTCTTACCATCTTCGGCAGACTCAACTAGATAATTTTGTTTAAGCAAAAAACGTTGGATTAAATTCCGAACTGCGGGATCGTCATCAACTACAAGAATTTTGGCAGCGGACATGACCATTACTTTGTACAAAAGTTCCTAGAATTAACAAACATGATTGCGTTTTTACGCAATTTTTACAAAAAAAGGGAACAGGGAACAGGGAACAGGGAACAGATAAGAAACACTCATTTGGACTAGTTTAAAGCTCAGTCAAAAAAAGGATGTTGTTAAAAGATGACGAGCAGCGAAAAAACAGTGTCATTATTTTCATCTCATGTTTAACTCAAACATGAGTTTTTTCTGTTCCCTGTTGCCCGCGATGCACTGATCTGGCGATACCCTGAGCTTGTCAAAGGGTCGAAGTGTTCCCTGTTGCCTCTGAATTTGGCAGTAATTAAAAATTTACAGGGGACAAGGATGATTATCCTGATTATTTCTTGTCTCCACAAGCCTGAATTTTTGTCCGCCTAACAATATTTAGATTTGGATTGTTAAGTATGGGGTTTGCTCCCCTGCCCCTTTTCTTTCCTTAGCTCTAAACAATAGTATTGTATAGTAGTCTTACTATATACACAAGTTTATGGTATTGGTAAATACTCAACTATAATGACAATACGGGAGGATGGGAAGCCTCTGTCCAATCTTGTAGGTGAGAGAAGAGGGAAAAGAGCAAATCAGTGTATATTAGAAATAAGTTCAAACAAAACCGTTCGCGGAGTATGCTGTAAGCATAATTGCTGGTTGGAAATTAAATAGCACTGACTTTGAGCAATCAAAGAACCAGGGAACACTCAGTTTTCAAGCTCAGTCAATGTCCCCGTTGAGGAGTAGCTCAAAAACCCACATTCATCTGTAAGACAGTGTGCGGAGTATTTCACCATTCTGTATGCGGTTGCCCTGTCCACTTGTTTCGAGCAATATAAAATCTAAAGTTGTTTTTCTGTAAAATAAAGAGTGCCGCTTACTAAGGCTAAAGTAATAAACTCCTATGAGTGATCAAAATCCCTACGAAAAACTTGGGGTATCAGAAGATGCAAGCTTTGATGAAATTCAGGATGCTCGGAATCGCCTGTTGGAACAACATGGTGGTGAGGGTAATAACCTAGAAGTAATTGAAGCGGCTTATGATGCAATTCTAATGGAGCGCCTACGGATGCGCCAAGAAGGTAAAATCAAAGTACCTGAGCGGATTCGGTTTCCAGAAATGCGAGTTCCATCTTCTCCCCAAGCAAGTCCAACTCTTAGTCAGCAGTCTCCTGCTTGGTTACAACGGAGTTTGGATCAGCCGACATTACCAGATGTATTGTTACCAGGAGCTTGGTATCTGGGTTTAAGTGCAATTAGTTTGTTTTATGCTGGTGGCGAGCAAATTCTCCAACTAGCATTGGTAGTTGGGGTGGGTGTTGGTGTTTACTTCCTCAATCGCAAGGAAGGTAAATTTGGTCGAGCAGTTTTATTCACGTTAGTCAGTTTAATTACTGGCTTAATTGTTGGGGGTTTAATTGCTGGCTTGATATTACCAGTACCATTGATAAACGTGACAGCTAATCAGTTTTCTACGCTGTTGACTTTTATATTAATGTGGTTAGTAAGTAGTTTTTTACGTTAAGTAGTGGGTAATTGGTTGATGGCCGATTACCCATTCTGGTTTGAGCTATTTACTGGTTGAGGATAAACGCTACAGCGGTTTTTAAATCTGGCATAATTAGGTCGGGTTGATAAGATGCTAATTGTGTGCGATCGCGGATACCAGACTCAACTGCAATAATTTTAATATCATGTTTTTTGGCCGCAGCAATGTCGGCTTCGGTGTCTCCTACCATCCACGTATCAGCCGCAGGTGGTAGTTCCGCTAATGCTCTCGTCATTAATAAAGGTTTATCTTCCACATCACGGGTTTTTACATAGTCGTTACTCAGACAATAACGGCGGTTTTCTGGGAAAAATTCACCTAAATTGTGTTGATTGAAGGCATAATCGAGTTCTCTTACCCGTCGCATCGTCATCACGGCTAAATCAACACCGGCGGATTTAATTTGGCTGAGTGCGGCTAATGCCGTCGGGATCAGGGCATCATATTGGAAATAAGGTAAGGTGTGAACCGTTTGTTTACGAATTTGGGAAAATTGTTGCCCTTGTTGGGGATCTAAACCTGATTTTAAGGCAATTTCGATTTCGGGAGTGTGCGATCGCTTCAATTGCCAAAATTCGGCTTTAGAAAGTTCTGTAATTGTTTGCTCAGAATATCGGGTTTTCTCTAGACATAACTGATAAACACGGTAGTACCGTTCAGAAACGTCCATAATTGGACCGTCAAAGTCAGTAATTAATCTCAGCATCAGCAAATAATGTTAGCCATATAAACTTAACAACAATAACAGATATAGCAGTATGTATTTGAATGAGATACATCATAGCCCCTTCCTCGCTTGCGGGGTGGGGGTTGGGGGTGGGGTTCTTGTATCTCACTCAAGCGAGAACCGCTATAAGGGTTTGCTGGATTTTTGATGCTCAACAAAATTATATTGATAATCTTTAACGTGCTTGGCAGTAAGCAATTGTATCTGTAGATGGCAAGCAACACACCATTTTAGTAGCAAAAGGCAAATTTTAAAACTTCCCTCCTTTTGAATAAAACTTAATGCCAATCTGACTATACTATTATTCATATTAGTTGAGATTACTTCAAAACTAATAGCTACAGTCAATGTTTGTTACATAGAAAAACCACGAATTATGAACAACAAACTATTTACTAACATATCTATTCAGGAACAAGAAAATACTTCAGGTGGTGCTAATTTTCCTGCTCCTGCTATTGATAATTTTCTTGATGTTATTCCCATACTAGTTAATAATTCATTACCCGAAATACTCCCAAGCTTCGTTTATGACTTACCTATTCTTGGTTTCTTTGGTTTTTAGTTAATTAGCAAAAATCAAGCCTCTAGAAACAGTTCTAGAGGTCTTTTTTCGTTACAATTACCGCAGAGCTAAAAATTCAAATCATCTCACGGTATTTCAACAATAGACAATTATCAATTACCAATGATCAATTGGTCAAGTTGTCTCCGTAGATTCTGGTTGAGTTTTAGCAATCAAATGATTAGAGATGTTTTTGATGAGAGATTTTATTTTTTTTGGAAGTCCCTTAATTATGTTCTCTTAAGATTTTGCCCAAGTGGGAGTGGATGGACGCGCAGTAGCGATCGCATGAAAGAATGCAAATAGCCTGTGACTGGCTTGATTATAATCTCGGTATTTTTGGAAATCGAAAGCCCGTAATTCTTTTTCTATGACGTTTTCGACATCAGCCGCTAAATTTAACCTCCCTTCATTGAGATAACATTCAGTTAAAAATAGCAGTTTCTCAACATTAATATCGTTGGTTTCCCATTGAATATCAACAGGAAACTCATAGTTTTTGGCTAATGTTCCACCACTGTAAACATTTTGTATGAGTTTATTGCCCATAATATATTTAACTTTATGGGTATCAACCAATCCTAGCAAATCATCAGCAGTTGGCTTCAACCCCAGACGACGACGGAATACAGAATCAATAATTTCATACTTACTATTATCTGAAAATACCGTGACAACAACTGTTGCAATTCCTTCTGTATCACCATAACATCCGATGATGTTTTTACTTTTTTCATCGTGAACAAACAAGATATCCATATTTAACAACTAAATTAATGATAGGGAATCGAGTTTATGAAATTTTCTCAGGTGAGACTGACAATGCAAAACTCAATACCGATAATCTATCAGATTTTTTTGTTAAAAATGAAGTATTTATTCAAAAAAAATAAACTTTCTATCAATAGGTTAATCTTAGATTAACTACAAATTAAAATCTATTTCCCTAGATAGATGAAAGTGCAAATTTTATTTTGCTCAATATTAAAGATGGGTAAAAAGATGGGTAAAATAAAACTAAATAATTGGTAATTGGTGACTTGTCCTGAGCGTAGCCGAAGGGTTGGTGATAAAATCTCAGTTTTAATCCTATTCATCCTTTAATCCTGGACATCGTGATAGCGCAGCGTGGCGTTAGCCATTTCTGACAATTTCTTTTACATTAATAACTGTAATTGTGAACCTTGCTGGTTTTTACTAACTTCAATTCGGGCTTGAAAGGCTTCTTTGAGGTGGGGCATATGTGTTACAGTGAGGATACAGGCAAAATCAGAAGATATGGCGTTAATTGCGGCTATTAAGCGATCGCATCCTTCCCCATCTTGTGTACCAAATCCTTCATCTACTACTAATAATTGTAATGATGCTCCGGCTCTTTGGGCTAATAATTTGGCTAAAGCTAAACGAATGGCAAAGTTAATTCTAAAAGCTTCTCCACCGGAATAAGTTTCATAGGATCTTGTTCCTCTAGCGTCAGCAATTAAGATATCTAATGTATCTATTAATTTAGCATTTTTCTTGCTAGATTTGCCACTACGTCCCGCCTTTTGGGTGATAAATTGGACGTGAAATTGATTTGCACTCAATCGAGAAAGTAATTGATTAGCTTCTGCTTCTAGTTGAGGTAAAATATTTTCAATCATTAAGGCTTGAATGCCATTTTTACCAAAAGCTTGAGCTAATTCCTGATAAACACGCTGTTGTTGTTTGCAAGTTTGCAATTGTTGTATTTCTTGTTCATATTGATTTTGCAAAGTTGCTAATTGCAACGCCATTTGTTTTAATTGTCCCAACTGAGATATTTTATGATCTAGTTCCTGTCGCCGATTTGCTAATTGTTGTTCTAAAATATTAATTTGGGCTGTTGGGTTGGCACTATCGGACAATTGTTTAACAATATCATCAATTTGTTGAGTTAATATTTCTCGTTCTTTAAAGATTTTTTGCAAAGATTCTTCTAAGTCTTGACATTTATTTCTTAATTGGGGATATTGTTCTTGGGCTGATAATAGTTGTTGATGCCGTAATTGCCAACCTTGCCCTTGACGGACACCTTGACGCAGGTAATTATGTTGTTCTGAACTATAACCAATTTCGGCAATTTCCTGTTCTAAATTAGTGATTTCTTTAGCGCAATCAGAGTCAGTTTGTCCCTGTTGAATTTGCAATTGTAATTGGGCAATATTCGCTGTTAATTCTGGTTTTTTAGTTGTTAGTTGTGATTGGCGTTTTAAGGCATCCTTAATTTGTCCTTGTTTAATTTCTGCCCAGCGCCATCTTTCCACCTCATTCCGGGCGAGAGCGTGGTCTTGTTCGCTATAATTAAGCTGTTGGATATATTGATCTAATTCTTGAATTTCCGCTTGTTTTTCTGGTGCATAATTACCAGTTTCTAAACAAGTTTCTAAATGTTGTTTTTCGGAAATAATTTGCATTAACTGTTCTTGCACATCACTTGTAGCTTGTAGCTGTGCTGCTAATTGTCCTCTTTGTTCTCGCAAGGAATCATAACCAGATAACTTTTGGGATATTTCCCGATATTCTTGTCTGAGTACCTGAATTTCCCGATCTGAAACCGCCATTTGTTCCCGTACTACCCAAAATTGTCCTTGGGTATCTTGATATTCTAATTGGGTTTTTTCAACAACTTTACTCCAATGATGTTCATC
Organism: Anabaena sp. UHCC 0253; assembly: GCF_009712085.1. Classification (NCBI taxonomy): domain Bacteria; kingdom Bacillati; phylum Cyanobacteriota; class Cyanophyceae; order Nostocales; family Nostocaceae; genus Anabaena; species Anabaena sp. UHCC 0253. The sequence goes on along the minus strand of NZ_VILD01000005.1, from coordinate 300,266 downwards.
TAAAGGACGTTCACATAAAGGACAAGTTGCATCGGGATTTTGTAACATTTGCAATTTTTGTTCTAGTTCTCCCAACAACCTTTCATAATCTCTTTGGTGAGCTTGCAAACGTTCAATAAAATGTCGTCTTTCCTGTCCTTTTTCCTGGACTCTTTGCAGATAAACGCGCTTTTTTTCTAATTCTTCAATTTGTGTTCCTACTTCGATGACTGCTTGTTGTAATTTAGGTTGACGATGATGTTGATTTTGTAGTTGCTTTTCTGTTGCTTGCATTTGTTCCAATCGCGCTACTAAACTTGCATGAGTGCGATCTAATTGATTTTGCAAACTTGCTCTTTGTTGTAATAATGGAGTTACTTGCATTTGCAATTGATCTAAATTTGTCAAATGCTGACGAGCGTTATTTAATTGTAATAAAGCTGTTTCTATATCTCCAGATTTACTTAAAGTTTGGGCAATTTCTTGTTCTTGCTGTTCTAAAGCTGCTAATTGAGCTTCTGCTTGTTGAAATTGGCGTTCTAAATCTTGAGTTTGTTTATATAGCTGTTGTTGTTTTTGTTGTTTTAAATTTGTAGCGCGGGTATGTTGTTCAAACTTAGCTGCAAAGATTTCTTCTTGGGATTGCAGATTTTGATATTGAGTATAACCAGCTTGGATATCAGTTTGTTGATTGATAATCTTTTCTAAATCTGTTAATTGGGATTTTACAGATAATCGTTCTTGTTGCAAGCGATCGCTATCTTGACTAAGATGATCATATCGTTGCCGTACAAAATTTAATTGTTGTTCCCAATTTTGCCGTTGATGTTGGATAACTTGCAAACTTTGTAATTGAATCTTCTCAAAAGCTTGCACCTGTTGTAAATCATTCAGTTGTGCTTCCAACTCAGCGCGTCGGCTTTCCGTTGCTTCCCGTTGTTGGAGTTGAATTTTGATATTTTCTAAAGAGTTTTCTAAATCTTCTCCTCTAATTCGATAAATTTTAGAATTATCCTTTGCGCGTTCTTCCAACTCATCATACTGATTTAGTTTTAACAACTCCGCTAAAATTTCCTTGCGTTCAGCGGGACGTTTGAGCATAAATTCATCGGCTTTCCCTTGACGTAAGTAAGCCGAATTAATAAAAGTCTCATAATCTAGCTTGATATGTTCGAGAATGACATCCTGGGTGGCTTTTAACCCCTTTCCAGTTAACGGACGAAACCCAGCAGGAGTTTCAATTTGAAATTCCAAAATGCTAGTTCCACCTCTCACCCGGTTGCGAATTACCCGATAAGTTTGCTGACCACTTTGGAAAGTGAAATCAATTCGGACTTCTTTCGCACCAGAATGAATCACATCATCTTCAATAGTAGCGCGGCTTTCACCCCAAATTGCCCAAGTGATAGCTTCTAAAAGAGAAGATTTTCCCGCACCATTAGAACCACAAATACACGCCGTATGCAAGCCGCTAAAATCTAAAGCTGCATCACGGTAACTAAGAAAGTTTTTAATGATAAGTTGAACTGGGATCATTCAGGCTATAGTGCCACATTTACAATTTTGATTGTTAACAGTACAGATGCACTTGATTTTTAGTTTAGCTATCTAGTAAGCAGGTTTCTAGTCTTGAAGACATCAATTTTACAAAAATTTACAATAGACATAGGAGTGAAAATTAAATATGCGTGGTTTAAACCAGGGATTTTCGGCTCTACAATTTTTGTCGGAGATGTCTATTTGGTTATTTATATGCTTTCTCGAACATTTTTAAATATTGCTGTTAAAAATGACACTCGTGTAGCTATGCCCAAAATTAACCAAGAGAAACTAAACAAAATTTTAGTTTCACTTCCCCCATTTGAAGAACAAAAACGCATTGTTTCCAAAGTAGATAAATTAATGAAACTATGTGATGAACTAGAAACCAAACTAACACAAACTCAAACAGAGAGCGAAAAAATCATCAACGCTGCTGTCAAACAACTGTTAACGGTGTAGTTTGTCTGATAGCGTAGCGTGGCGCAAGCCATATCAGGATATCCAGGATTTAAGGATTTACAAGATGAAAATAACTATGGGTTAATAAACTTCATCGTGGCTACCAATATTAACTAAAATAATTGTTTCATCTTGTATTAAAAATACACAAATAATCCGATATTCATAAGTGAGACTACATGAATAAAATTCACTGAGTTCACCTTTTAATTTATGTGTTTTTAGCGAAGGATCGAAAGGATCGATTTTTAGCTTTTCTAATACTTTTCCATATTTATCAGCTAAATGAGGACGTTGTTTAAAAAATTTGCGTTCTTTCCGCGTATAGTCATCATCTTTAACTAATTTCATCTTTTAAATCTTGAATATATGTTTTTATATCGCCAATCTCAGTAAAGCTGGATAAATCGCCCTGTTTTATTTTTTGTAAAGTTCTTAAACATTGATCTTTATCTATTTTTATATCTTCATCTTCACTAGATTCTGGCACTATCTCGCTGTTAATTCCTAGTCTAAAGTAGTGAATTAACTCATATAATGCTTGTAGTTTAGATTCAGGAATATATTGTAATTCGTTAATGATGTCATCTTTAATCATAATAAAGTACCTAGTTAGTTAATGGACATGATTTTAATTATTGAAATTCAATCAAGACTGTAAGGATTGATAACTTTAAAAAACTCAGACATTACACAGGTATCAATTAGATAAGTCATAGTTCAAAATTCCTACCTGTGTCTTTATCACGTTCAAACAATGAAGCGATATCATCTTCGGCAGATTCATCATCTATAAAACGTAATCTCTCAAATAAGGGCAGTTCTTTTTTTGTTGCTGCAAGTAATTGGATAATATTTTAATGACTGCTTCCTGTGCATTTTCATAGTGACTAACTGCGATAATTTCATTAATTAGTTCATCATCTATTGTGATAATGGTCATTGTTTTTTCTCCGTTATGTTCAATAAAATTTCAGGTTTATCTAAGCCTATAAAAGATTGACCATCAAGAATATCTGCTACTAAATCTAATATTTTATCCCCTTTGTTCCGGTTATGATTATACCACCAAGCCAAATCTGCTTTAAAATCAGGACTGAAAACAGGAAAATAATCAGATATACCAATTCCCATTCAAGTGAGGTACAAGAAGAAAGAATTAACCGCAGATGAACGCAGATAAATTTGTACCTCGTTAGACTAGAAAATGCTATAATTCTTTCTCTTGATTATGAGTATTTCAAGAAGTTGTACAACTATATTGTATAATATTCTATTTTTGTTGTCAAAATTGCTGGTGATAAATGTGGGGCGTTACGGTTAATTCTTGCATCTCAAACTTCCAAATATTTGCACAGCATACACCATACTTAATATTTACTTTCTCTCATACAATATATATACATCATCCCCTCACCCCAGAAACCACCATGACACAAATTACTCTTTCGGAACTCCCCCAAACCCTGCAAACCTTAATTAACCAAGCTAAAAAAACAGGTGAACCCCTAACCATTACAGAAAATGGTATTCCCTTGGCTATCATTTGTCCTATTAAGAAAAAATCCCTTCTGCAAACACTTTCTACCCTTGAACCACTAGACGAAGATTTTGCAGATATAGATGCAGGACTATTACCCCTAGATAATATCGAGTTTTAACCATGAGTTATTTATATTTATTAGATACAAACATCCTTTCTGAACTGATCAAAAATCCCAGAGGTGTAATATTTTCCAAAATTCAAGAAGTAGGAGAAGATAAAATTTGTACAAGTATTATTGTAGCTTGTGAGTCAATATTTGGAGCGAGAAAGAAGAATTCCCCAAAATTGATAGAAAAACTAGAATTAATTTTGGATAGCATAGAAATACTACCTCTTACTCATCCTATTGAGGAATATTACGCAGAAATACGTACTTATTTAGAACAACAAGGAACACCAATCGGCGGTAATGATTTATTAATTGCTGCCCATGCAATAAGTTTGAATCTAACTGTAATTACAAACAATGTCCGTGAATTTTCCCGTGTCCCTAATTTGAAAGTTGAAAACTGGCTTAAAAGCAATTGAAAATCTGACAGAACATCTCTACAAGAGTCAGTTTCATTATCAAGTGATGTTCTAACTACCCTGTCCATGGCTATATGAGTAATATTTCCCCAGAAACTATCCCAGTTAATCCACGTCATCCTACATATCACATATTATTATGGCAGCCCTACGATGAGTCATCCTATCCGTTGGCAATCTAGCACTGCTGCACTCATGGCCATAGCCATTACAACAGGTGCAGCTATCCCTTTAGTATCCTTTGCTCCGGCTCTTGCTCAAGGATACAATCTGAATCAATCTCGAACAATTAGTATTCGCTCTGGTGCGACTTTACCTGTTACTTACGAAAAAGAGAAAGTTATTGTTAAACCTGGTGAAACATTACCCCTAACTCTGAGAATAGCGGATAATATTACTGATAGCAACAGAAATATTTTAATCCCTATAAATACTGAAGTGATCGGTGAATTACAACCAGTTAACTTAAATAGCACTTATTCCAGAGATAGGGATACTGAAACTAATCAAGGTGTCCGCTTTGTAGCTAGAGAATTAATCTTTCCTTCTGGACAACGACAACAGATTTTTGCTAACTCCCAAACAATCACCCAAACAGAAACAATTAGTGAGGGAGCAAGCACTGGAAAAATATTAACTGATGCTGCTATTGGTGCGGGTGCAGCTACTGTGATTTCCTTGCTGACAGGTAATAAGAAAATTGAAGTTTTAGAACCTGTTGGTGGTGCAGCAGCCGGGGCTTTGGCAAGTGTATTACTAAGGAAAGAAAAATCTGATGTTTTTGTTCTCAGACCAGATACAGATTTAGCGATTACTCTCACTTCCAATTTAGTTATAAATCGTCAATAAACTTAATTGCTGTTAAGTGTGAATTTAATGATCTGAATAAAGCGATGCTTACATAAATCATGGTGAGCGATCGCTTTATTTTTGTGCATTTATTGTCCACTAGAGCTTAAAATAACTATCTGGGGAATTTTTTTATTGCTTACTTTTTCAAGTCTGTCACCAAAATTGGCTACTTCAACCTCTAGAGGTATACAGAAATCAATAAAAAATGCTATATTAGATTATACATAGTCTTTCTAGACAAAACGTTAATTAACTACTGCTAACATCGAAAATAATGGGAACTATCTATTTTTACGATTGTCTGTATTATTAACCACAAAAAAATAAATTTAGAGGAATAGAATAAATGGTTACTTTCAAAAATTGGCAATCGAAAACAGCATTAGTAATGGCTTTGAGTATTACATCTACGGCTGTTATTCCTTTTGTTATCACTACTCCAGCTTCTGCACAAACCTCTTTCAATGATGTGCAATCTAACTATTGGGCATCTCAATTTATTCAAGAATTATCAAGACGGGAAATTATTGCTGGTTTTCCTGATGGTAGTTTCCGTCCTGAAGAAGCAGTAACCCGCGCTCAATTTGCGGCTATGTTGAATAAAGCCTTCAATAAATCAGCCCAACGACAAGGCATCAGATTTAATGATGTAGCTACCAATTTTTGGGCATATAATGCTATTCAACAATCTTATGTTACTGGTTTCCTCTCTGGCTATCCTGGCAATCGTTTTGAACCTAATCAAGCAATTCCCCGTCAACAAGTTTTAGTTTCTCTTGCGAATGGTTTAAACTATTCTCCTAGTGCCAATATTAATAGCATTCTCCAAACTTTTAATGACGCTTCTAATATTGCTGACTATGCCCGTAGTCCTATAGCAGCCGCTGTGGAAAGACGCATGGTTGTCAACTATCCTAATGTCAATTTCCTCAACCCAACTACCAACGCAACAAGAGCGCAAGTAGCAGCTTTTATTTATCAAGCATTAGTTAGTTCTAACCAAGCTTCCGCTATAAATTCTCCCTATATTGTGGCTTTACAAACTACTCCCACACAACCAACATCTGTTACCATACCCCAAGGAACTACAATTCCTGTTAAGTATGAAAAAGCTGAAAAAATCTTGGTGACAAAAGATGAAACAGCGCCTTTAACTTTAATGACATCTCAAAATATCATTACTCAAAATGGTACAGTGATAATTCCTGCTGGTAGTCAAATTGTTGGTGAACTGAAACCGGCTCAAAATGGTTCTCAATTTGTCGCTCAAAAATTGATTTTAACATCTGGTCAAGAATATCAAATAAGTGCTACTTCTAATGTAATTACTAAAACTGAAACTGTTAGAAAAGGAACTAGCACAAGTACAATTATCAAAAATACTGCCCTTGGTGCAGCCGCAGCCGCAGCCGTCTCTGCGGTGACAGGAGATAGAGCTATTGCGACAGAAGAAGTTTTAGGCGGTGCAGGAATTGGGGCATTAATTGGTTTATTCTTTGGGAAAAGTAGTGTTGATTTAATTGCTATTGAACCTAATACAGATTTGCAATTGACAATGAATCAAGATTTGCCCATTACAGTTAGGTAATAAGTGATAAATTAACTATCACTTAATCAACAGTCAATAGCCAAATTATAAACGTAGTTCCTGGGGTATGAGGTAAGGTGATAACTGAGTTAATTGCCGGACTAAAAGCCTCTATGTTTCCCTGCATTTCTGCTATTAACTGTTTAGCAATGGATATTCCTAAACCAGTCCCAGGAATTTCTGTTTGTGCTTGTACGCCTCGGTAATGTCTTTCTCCTAGATGTTCTAAGTCTGCTGGGGGAATACCAGGACCAGTATCACTAATAGCAATTCCTTGAAAGTTACCTTTTTTTTGCCCACATTGGACTAAAATTTTCCCACCTGCGGGAGTATATTTCAAAGCATTATCTATAATATTACTCAATACTTCCCGTAAAGCCTTTTCATTCACTTTAACTAAAGGTAAATGGTGGGAAATTTCCGTAATTAATTGTAAATTTCGTTCTTGAGCGATCGCTTGAGCCGATATTAACAAAGGCGCTAATAAATCGGCAAGGGAACAATCACTTAACTTTTCTCCTGTTCCGGGTAATAATAACGCAGGTTTAGCTGGCTTCTGCACATTCTCATTCATAACTACCTGAGACTCTGGTAGGGGACGGGGTGCTAAATCTGCTGTATTTAAGTCAATGACCTGATCAAACTGTTGTAATAATTCTTGTAAGCGATCGCTCTCCCGGACTATACTAGTAGCTACTTCACGATTAGTATCAGCAGGACGCATTCGCTTAAATAGTAATTTACCAAAGGTGCGGATAGCAGTTAAAGGGTTACGAAATTGGTGCAAAAGATTATCTAATAAATCCCGTTGTTCCTCTTGCAGAATTTGTTCTTGTTGCAGTTGGTGTTGCAACCATGCCTGACGTTGGTCTAAAATGCAAGCGATCGCTAAAGTTTTAGCAATCCGTTCAATGTCCCCCTCTTCCCGTTCATTCCACTCCCTGTCGTCCCTTGCAGTCACCAATAACCCCATCATTACACCCTCATAAATCAGCGGTAAAACAATTTGGTTATTGCTGAGTAAATATTCATCTTGTAAACTTTGTTTTCCAGTTGCATCGGATTCCGGTGATGGATGCGAAGATACGGAAGTTGGTTTTAACAACCTTCTTTGTTGATTTGGTAACGCCAAAACATTAGCAATCCCTATGGAATAACCGTCCTGTGTTTCACCATATTCATCACCATGGGTTAATACCATCGTTTCTGGATACACCATTACCGGAATCAGTCGGGCATCACCTGTGGGTTTTTCCACCAATTCTTGTGTTAAATAAACTACACTAAAAGACGCTCCCATTCCTTGGGTTAGCAGGGCTATTTGCTCTCGACATAGAGCAAGAAAATCAGAACTAGCAGACATTAGCATGAGTTCAGGAATCTAGAAGGTCAGAAAACATGAGAAAGGTTATTAGCTATCTAGTGTAATCTGGGAATGGGTTAAGAGGCAAAAGGAAGGCAAGAGATACAGAAGCAGAAATTTTTTAATTTTTAATTCTTAATTTTTAATTGTTTTTCCCTCAGTTGTATCAAAACATTAAAACCCATTGATTTTTTAAGATAGAACTTATATAATGACGACGGATTTTGTAGCCAAAACTACAATCTATAGCTTGAAACAGGAGGACAATAGGTTGGCAAGGAGACGTAAGCGGAAGAGTCGTCGCAGACAAGAAGGACGACGGATACTTGAACATATTCCTCAGTACAGCATTGAAAGTGGCGAAGATAAACCTGTGACAGCAGCAAGAAAATTCATTCAAGCTGAAGGTATTTTGCCACCCGCGCTGCTACTAGTAAAGCGTAATGAACATACAACAGACCGTTATTTCTGGGCGGAAAAAGGTCTGTTTGGCGCTCAATACGTAGAAGAGAATCATTTCTTGTTTCCTAGCCTCAAGGTTCTAGAACCGTCTACAGCACAAGAAGCTGTGGCTATGGCTAGTAGATAAACAACAAATGACCATCATATCTCTTAACTGTTACTTCTGACTCTGACAATAATTAACTGGCCATTTTGACCTGTTTATTCAAAAATTCCATTTTTTTTAATTTTGTGGTTGAATCTGCCAGTAGGGTTTAAACAACTTCTCTCAAGTCAACGCATAATCAATTTCTCATAAACCTAATTTGGTTATATGAGTCAATTCATTATCAGCTTATCTCGCAGAGAATAGTGACAGAGCTAGGAGAATCCAAAAACGCAGCATGAATTCATGCTCTCACTAACTTGGACTACTAGCAAGCTCTGTCAACCAAATTAAATTTTTCCTTTCTCCCTACTGCCTATTTGCTCAAAAGTTTAGTCAGAAGTCTAGATTAATGTAGATAGTGATGGTTTTCATCCCCAACAATCAATCAAGTGTCAAGCGTCTTTAGCTGTAATGCCCTTTGTAACTCAGCAAGTTCATCTCTATGGGCAGTAACAGTAATTGTACTTGAGAAGTTTTGTCCACTGCGGATATTTTCCATCTTTAGTGACACCTTCTCAAGTCTTCCAGACTTCTTCCAGTACAACAGACCACTTAAAGGCGCAAACAGGATTAATAACAGAAAAAACTGTCCAAAATCAGGAAAAAGCATTGATAAAACCAATGCTAGACAACCTAAACCCACCGCTGCTAATAGAGTCAAAAAAACAGTTAAAAACCAGCTAGGTCTGACAAATCCCTCAAAAGTGACTTGATTTTTAGTCGAATCTACTGCTAATACTCGATAAGCACGAGAGCGAAAATATTCCTTTAATGAACTCATTAACGTTTCCTCACCCTGCTCTGAAACCAGTCGCATTACTTCTATACGATCTTTAGTTGAAGCGCGGATAAAGAAAAACAAACCAACTGATAACAGCAAAGTTAACAGGAAAGTAGATTGCGAAACAGTAGAATCCATAACGAATTTTTACGTCTGAAATTTTTAGTAGACTTAAACCATTATCAATTATTCTGGAATCAGGTAACAGACAACAGACAGAAGTTATTTTTTAATCTTTAACATTTAATTTTTATATGTCACAAAACTCCGAAACCCCATCATCTAATCTTAGATTTATAGCCCAAAAATTTCGCCTAGCAGGTTGGATTAGTTTCTGGATTCAGTTAGTATTAGGTGTGGTTTCTGGGGTAATTTTACTGCTATATGCTATTTCTAGTCAAAGACCAGGAAGCCCAGCGAACAATCCGGGAACAGGATTTGGCCTTTTCTTAGCAATTTGCGGATTAATTACCTTGGGTGTGGGCATTTATTTGGCTTTCCGGTACACCAGAATTTCCAAAGACCTCCAATCTAGCAATCCTAATAATCGTCCTCGCAAAAGCGAGACTGTACAAGTATTACGTTTAGGAATATGGGTAAATTTAGGAGGAATTCTCCTTACACTATTGGGGGCGCAGGCCATAGTTGGTAGTTTAGCAGCCAGAGCGATTACCCAAACCCAGTTTTTATTCGGTACTCAAGGCAACCAACCGTTTATTAGCGGTTTAGATATGTTTGTAGTCCAAGCGAATATAAACACTATCTCAGCCCACTTTTCTGGACTTATAGCTTCACTATTTCTGCTGAATCGCATTACTAAATAGTTTGGTAAAAGGTAGAATTGCTATTATCAATCATTGAAAAGAGGTAATTCCAGAATAAATCCTGGTAAAACATCTTCTCCTGATAAAGAGGTTGGTAATAATATTATTTCTACAGGTTGATTGAGACGATAAATTTCTACTTGTTGATTTTGCGGATCAATTAACCAACCTAAACGTAAACCGCTATGAAGATATTCTTGCATTTTATCCTGTAATTGAGTTAAAGAATCGGTACGAGAACGCAATTCTATAACAAAATCAGGACAAATTTTAGGGAATTTTTCCTGTTCTTCAATGCTTAAAGATTCCCAACGTTCATTAGCTATCCAAGCGACATCAGGGGAGCGTTTACCACCATTAGGTAAAGTGAAAATAGTGGAAGAACTAAAGACTTTTCCTAGCTTAGTTTTACGATTCCAAATTGCAACATCAGCATTAAATTCTGATTCTCTATTTCCACTAATTGCACCCACTGGAGGCATAATTATTAATTCTCCTTTAGCAGTTTCTTCTAGTTTCCAATCTTCGTTAGTGTGACAGAGGTGATAAAATTGTTCATCACTTAAACCAACTTTTTTAATATTTAAAATTACTGATTCAGATGTCATCATTGCTGATAATCTCCTTCAAGGGTAGGGAATGGATAAAGTAAGGATTCAGGTAAGGGCGAAGCATTCGGGCGATAAATTATCGGTTTTTACCCAAGGTTATAATCCGAATGCTTCGCCCCTACACCTTCCACAATATTTTCTTGATTTTCCACTTCTCATTATTATTGTAGCAATTTATAATTAAACGCAGATAAATGCAGATAAACGCAGATGAAAAATGGATGATTTGATCAATTTTATGATTCTGTGCTGTTGAATCACGTCAATCAAGTACAATTTACCAAAACCAACCAAAACTTACCAATGCTGGATATTAAACAAATTAGAGAAAACCCCCAACTGGTACAAGAAAAGCTGAATACTCGTAGTGGTAAATACGACATTCAGCCTATATTAGATTTAAGTCAAAAACAACGGGAACTAGAAGGAAAACGCAACGAACTTCAAGCCCGGAGTAATGAAATTGGTAAACTAGTTGGACAAAAGGTAAAATCTGGTGTTAATCCTCAAGATCCAGAAATACAAGCCTTAAAGGATGAAGGAAACAGCCTCAAAACCACATTAAGCGGATTAGAACCCCAGGAAAAAGAGTTAAAAGCGCAAATTCAAGAATTACTTTTAGCACTTCCTAACCTTCCTAGTGATTCTACCCCCATAGGTGCAAGCGAAGACGATAACCCAGAAGTAAGAAAATGGGGAGATGAATATAAACCCGAAAACCCGAATATTTTACCACATTGGGAAATTGGGGAAAAGTTGGGTATTTTGAATTTTGAAAGAGCGGTAAAAATTGCCCAAAGTCGGTTTGTGAGTTTGATAGGTGCAGGTGCAGCTTTAGAAAGAGCGTTAATTCAATTTATGCTTTCAAAGCATATTGAAAATGGGTATATAGAAATTAGTCCACCGTTGTTAGTAAATACAGATTCTTTAACCGGAACAGGACAATTACCGAAGTTTGCAGAAGAAAGTTTTAAATGTGCAGATGATGAATTGTGGTTAATTCCCACTGCGGAAGTTCCGGTAACAAATTTTTATCGGGGAGAAATTATCAACGCGGAAGAATTACCAATTTATCACTGTGCATATACTCCATGTTTTCGTCGAGAAGCGGGAAGTTATGGACGGGATATGCGGGGTTTAATTCGGTTGCATCAATTCAATAAAGTGGAGTTGGTGAAGTTAGTAAAACCGGAAGATTCTTTTGATGAATTAGAAAAGTTAGTAGGAAGTGCTGAGAGTATTTTACAGGCTTTAAAGTTGCCTTATCGTGTGATTAATTTATGTACTGCTGATTTAGGTTTTGGGGCAACTAAGACCTATGATTTAGAGGTTTGGTTGCCTTCTTCTGGGAAGTATCGAGAGATTTCTAGTTGTTCTAATTGTGTGGATTTTCAAGCAAGAAGGGCGGATATTCGGTTTAAGGAAGCTGGTAAGAAAGGGACGCAATTTGTACATACTTTAAATGGTTCTGGTTTAGCTGTGGGAAGGACTATGGCGGCGATTTTGGAGAATTATCAGCAAGCTGATGGAACGATTAAAGTACCGGAGGTTTTGCAGGTTTATTTGGGTAGGGAGGTTTTGTGATTTAGGGGTTTTGACCACTAAAAACACCGATACATAAAGGGATATACAAATAAATTTTAAATTTTGTATAATCCCTGATTATAGGATACAATATTATCTTAAATATATCTATGTAGATACTCTTATGGCTCAGTTTCAAATAATTATTACTGCAATCTTCTGTATAGCCATTTTTTCCTGCTGGTTAGTTTTTTCAAAAGGCTTCAATATTGGTATTGCTCCTATAGTGGCTATAGGATTCTTCTTATTATCATTAGGATTAATGTTTTGGGTGTTTTTAACACCTAGTGGCAAAAATTTAGCTCGGAACTATAACAAAATATGTAACAAAATACAACTAGAAAAGCTAAAAATAGAGAGTAATTATATAGAAATGATATATGATTTCAAAAATCTCTCCACATTTCAGCAGGTAGAGGAATGGGATAGAAAAGCGCAAGCCAAAATAGGAGAACTGATTAATATAACTAATAATCTTGAAACAGAATTAACTCAAAATAATAAAATTTTAGATTATTTAATAATGGGTATTAAAGAACAATACATAGTATTTTTAGCGAGTATTGTGGAAAAATTACAAGAATTTATAGATTTTACACCTAACTCTCCTAAAGAACAAAAAATACTTCTCAAAGAACTAAAACAACGTAAAAAAGAGTTGCAATTACAAAAACGAGAGTTAACAGCTAATATGAAATCAATTCAAGCGGATGCTCGTTTACGTAGTGTTTATGCTGGTAGAGATTTTTTAGGTATTTATAATTCCAATCTAGCTGCCCATGAACGGCGTAGAATTCGCTACCAAAAGGAAAAAGTATTGCGCCCAAGCGAAGATATGAAAGCAGCTATTGATAGGCAAATTTTACAAATTGATAAAGATATGCTTTGGGTTGAGAGATTTTCAGACTAAACATCTTGTAGGGTGCGTTAATGAAATGTAATGCACCGTTTTTTATTAAAATTTAACTGTCAGAATCAGGATAACCAGGATTAAAGGATTAACAGGATTAGATTTGATTTTGATATTCTGGAATATTTGAATTAGCGCAATTTGTAAAAATGTAGATGAATATTAAAAAACCATCCTGTACATCCTCAAATCCTGGACATCCTGATTCAGACAAAATGCAACTTCTGAAAATAAATGATTTTTTGACTTTTGACTTCCCAAAGGGTGTCCTGGACATCCTGATTCTGAAAAAATGCAATTGTTTCAACTATAATAGAAAATAACCATCATTCATCATCAAATTACCATGCTAAAAAGTTACGAAGCAATTTATGAAAATGGCCAATTAACATGGTTGTCAGAACAACCTCAAGTTAATTCTGCTCGTGTGATTATCACTATTCTAGAAGAAAAATTACCACAAACAAAACGCCGTATTCCTCCTACTTCTATCGCTGGTAAAGGTAAAACATTGGGTGATATTGTTAGTCCTATTGTCAATGAAGAAGAGTGGGAATGTCTCAAATAATAGTCCTTGATACTCATATTTGGTTTTGATTTATTAATCAGGAATTTCAGAGATTTCCTACCCATTGGAAAGAAGCAATTGAAACTGCTGACGAGGTAGGTATTTCTGTTATTTCCTGTTATGAAATTGCACTTGCACAACAACGAGGAAGATTAGAATTACCTTGCACTGCTAATCAATGGTTTCAGGAAGGAAGCATTAGCACCATCAGGTATTACATTATTTCCTGTAACTCGTTTTTATTAAAATTTAACTGTCTGATAGCGTAGCGTGGCGCAAGCCATATCAGGATAACCAGGATTAAAGGATTAACAGGATTAAATTTGATTTTGATATTCTGGTGTGTTTGAATTAGCGCAATTTCTGAAAATGTAGATAAATATTAAAAAACCATCCTGTATATCCTCAAATCCTGGACATCCTGATTCAGACAAAATGCAACTTCTAAAGATTTAGATGAACATGAAAAAATCATCCTGTACATCCTCAAATCCTGTGCATCCTGATTCTGACATTTTTTTAAATTCTATGCTATTATTTATTATAATAATGTAATCTCAAAAAAGATTATGATTTCAATTAATCAAGCACAACAGCAACTACAGAATTTAATTGATTCAGTTAATCAATCTCATCAACCTATTATCATTGCAGGAGAAAATAACAACGCAGTATTATTATCTGAAAGTGACTGGAAATCTATCCAAGAAACACTATATTTACTTTCTATTCCAGGAATGAGAGAATCAATTAAAGAAGGATTAGCAACACCGATTGCAGAATGTGATGGGGAATTAGAGTGGTAAATTGGAAGTTAGTTTATACTAAACAGGCTCAGAAAGATGCTAAAAAATTATCTGCAAGTAATTTAAAAGATAAAGCACAAACTTTACTTGATATTATTCAGGTCAATCCGTTTCAAAATCCTCCACCTTATGAAAAGTTAGTAGGAGATTTAGAAGGTGCATATTCACGACGAATTAATATTCAACATCGTTTAGTATATGAAGTGATTGAAGATGAAAATACTATCAAAGTTTTACGAATGTGGACACATTATGAGTAGTATTTTTCTGTCTGAATCAGGATAACCAGGATTAAAGGATTAACAGGATTATATTTGATTTTGATGTTCTGGAATATTTGAATTAGTGCAACTTCTGAAGATGTAGATTAATATTAAAAAACCATCCTGTAAATCCTCAAATCCTGGACATCCTGATTCTGATAAATAATGTTAAAAATTCTATTAGCGGAAAATGGTCAAAAAAGATAAACTGATTGAAAAATTAACAAATAGCCCCAATAATGCCAAATTTAGTGATATTCGTAAACTGTTAGAATTAGATACTTTTCTATTAGATAGAATTACAGGTAGTCATCATATCTTTATCAAAGATGATATCATTTTAGTAATTCCCGTACATAATAATCGGGTAAAATCAGTTTATGTTAAACGAGTATTAGAATTAATAGAAGGAGCATAATCATGAATTATCCCATAGTTGTTTATCCCTGTGAAGAAGGCGGTTTTGTAGCTGAAATTCCAGCCTTAAAAGGATGTTTAGCACAAGGAGAAACTTTAGAAGAAACATTACAAGAATTGATCATTGTCAGAGATTTATGGTTAGAAACAGCAGAAAAACATGGTCAACAATTACCAGATGTTGAACGTGCTATTTCTCAAGTTAAAGCACTCAGTAATGTATAATTAACTGTCAGAATCAGGATATCCAGGATTAAAGGATTAACAGGATTATATTTGAGTTTGATATTATGGGATATTTGAATTAATGTAATTTATGAGAATGTAGATTAATATTAAAAAATCATCCTGTACATCCTCCAATCCTGAGCATCCTGATTCTGAAAAATTTGGTATAATTAACATAATCATTTACTAATTAAGTTAACCATGAAAACACTAGACATAAAAGTAACTATAACAAATGATGGTAAATTATTAGTCAATTCTTCTGTAGATATACCAATGGGAGAATATAACGCTGTTCTTGTATTAGAAGATCGCCCAATTGAACATCATCTGCAAACTTCTGTGCAAAATGCTCAGGCTATTTTTAGAAAATATATTCCTGCTAGTAGAAAACTTTCTGAAGAATTAATTCAGGAACGAAGAGAGGAAAGTTTGAATGAGTGAAGTTGTTTTAGATGCTTCTGCTATTTTAGCTTTGCTTAATCAAGAAACTGGTAGCAAAGAAGTTTTAAATTTTATTGGTAAAGCTGCAATTAGTACAGTGAATTTATCCGAAGTTATAGCAAAATTAGCTGATGCAGGAATACCGGAAGAAGATATTAGACAGATTATTTCTGATCTCAATCTTGAAGTTATTAATTTTAATGAAGAACAAGCTTTAAAAGCAGGAATGTTGCGCCCAATCACTAAATCAATCGGGCTTTCATTTGGTGATAGAGCTTGTTTAGCATTAGGTATTATTCTTAATCAGCCTGTTCTAACAACTGATAGGTTGTGGGGTAGTATTAATGTGGGGGTTGAAATTAGATTATTACGTTAGGCGTTAATGAAATGTAATGCACCGTTTTTTATTAAAATTTAACTGTCTGATAGCGTAGCGTGGCGCAAGCCATATCAGGATAACCAGGATTAAAGGATTAACAGGATTATATTTGAGTTTGATATTTTAGGATGTTTGAATTAGCGCAATTTCTGAAAATATAGATGAATATTAAAAAACCATCTTGTACATCCTCAAATCCTGGACATCCTGATTCAGAGAATTTTTAGCTATAATCAAAGCATAAGCAACTAACCTGAATTAGAGGCAATATATCATGAACACAGCTAAACTTAGCAGTGATGGTACTCATCAAACGGTGATATTACCCTCAGATTTTCAAATAACGGGGACAGAAGTTTATATAAAAAAAATTGGTAATGCCATTATTCTTATTAGTAAAGATAATCCTTGGCAAAGTTTAATTGATAGTTTAGATCAATTTTCTGATGATTTTATGACCACTAGAGATCAACTTTCTGTTGATAAAAGAGAGGAATTTTAAATGCAATATCTTCTCGATACTAACATCTGTATTTATCTGATTAAACAAAAGCCAGAAAAAGTTATAGCGCGATTTAAAACTTTGTTAATTTCTGATATTGGCATTTCTTCCATCACACTATCAGACATTTTCATTAATCAATGATATCCTAGTAAAAAATACGAGGTGAAGTCTCATGCTAACTATAGCACCCACTAACACCCACCGAGCTATACTCCCTAATATTACTTGGCACACATTTGAAACCATTTTGAGAGAGATGGGGAATAATCGCACTACCCGTCTAGCTTACAACCAGGGAACACTAGAAATTCTGACTCCTTTAATGCCCCATGAACATAATAAAAGACTGATAGAAAAGCTAATTGATAATTTAGCAGAAGAACTTAATCTTAACTTGAAAAGTACCGGTTCAGTTACTTGTAAACGTCAAGATTTGGCTAAAGGTGTAGAACCAGATTCTAGTTTTTACATCCAAAATGAACCGATAATGCGAAATAAGCAAAATCTCGATTTGACTCAAGATCCTCCACCAGATTTAATTATAGAAGTTGATTATACCAGTGCTTCTCTTGATAGATTACATATTTATTTGGCTTTAGGAGTTCCCGAAATTTGGCGTTATGATCATCCGGTAATGCAGATTTATCAACTGGGTGAAAGTGTTTATATTCCCTGTGATGTTTCTCCTACCTTTGCAAATTTGCCCCTCACTACAGAAATTCCCCGATTTTTAGCTAAAAGTCTGGAAGTTGGCGAAATTGCCATGATTCGCTCCTTTCGGGAATGGGTTAGACAACAGATGAAAAATTGACATCGGCTGATTGAGTCTGTTGCACCCATTCCCAAACTACAATAAAGATATATATCCGAATATTTTGATTAATTTGCTCTATGTCAGTTTTAGCAGCGATCGCAGTTTTGGCTATTTTGATCTTAGTACACGAGTTGGGACATTTCATAGCCGCCCGTTCTCAAGGCATTTACGTTAACCGCTTTTCCTTGGGTTTTGGCCCAACACTTTTAAAGTACCAAGGATCACAAACGGAATATACTATCCGCGCTTTCCCATTAGGTGGCTTTGTTGGCTTTCCTGACGATGACCCAGATAGCGTAATTCCCCCTAATGATCCGAATTTGCTGCGTAATCGTCCAGTATTAGACCGAGCCATTGTCATTAGTGCCGGTGTGATAGCAAATTTAATCTTTGCTTATTTGATGTTGGCCTTGCAATTGGGTATCGTTGGTATACCCCAAGAATTTCAGTATCAACCAGGTGTACTTGTCAAACCTGTAGATGAACAATCCGTTGCTTACCAAGCAGGAATTCGAGAAGGAGACATTATTCTGGCTGTGAATGGTCAAGAAGTTCCTCTAGGTAAAGACGCAACTACATTATTAACCAAAGAAATCCAAACCCACCCTAACCAAGAAATTGACCTAAAAATTCAACACGAAAACCAACAAACCAACCTGAAATTAACACCTAAACAAGGTGCTGATGGTAAAGGTGTAGTGGGGATTGAATTGGGACCAAATGGTAAAGCAATTTATCGCCGTCCTCAAAATATAGGTGAGATTTTCACCTTTGCTGCTAATCGTTTCCAACAATTAGTTATAGGGACTTTCCAAGGTTTTGGACAGTTAATTACTAACTTTGGGCAAACGGTAGGACAAGTTTCTGGACCCGTGAAAATTGTCAAAATTGGCGCTCAATTAGCGGCTAGTGATAGCACAAATTTATTCTCTTTTGCGGCAATTATTAGTATTAACTTGGCAGTTATTAATATTTTGCCCCTTCCCGCTTTAGATGGTGGACAACTCGCATTTTTAGCAATTGAAGGTTTATTTGGTAAGCCTTTACCTAGCAAAATTCAAGACGGTGTTATGCAAACTGGTTTGGTGTTACTTTTAGGATTGGGTCTTTTCCTAATTGTTAAAGAAACTACCCAGTTAACATCCCAATTAGAATGGGTGCAAAAGTTGTTGCAGTAAATATATCTGGCAATTGGCAATTGACAATTGATAATTGACAATTGACAATTGTTAATTGTCAACTAACCACTAACCACTAATACTAGAAAACTGATTGACTCGTAAATCATTAACAAAAAAACAACGGGCGTTAGAAATTCTTGCTCGTATCCAGCGTCTGTATCCAGATGCAACTTGCTCTTTAGATTATGCAACTCCCGTACAATTGTTAGTTGCAACTATTCTTTCCGCTCAATGTACAGATGAGCGGGTAAATAAGGTGACACCAGGATTATTTGGCAGGTTTCCTGATGCCGAAAGTTTAGCAAATGCTGATATATTAGAGTTAGAAGAATTGGTGCGTTCGACTGGTTTTTATCGTAATAAAGCCAAGAATATTCAAGGCTCTTGTCGAATGATTGTTAATGATTTTAATTCGGTTGTTCCTAACAAAATGGAAGAGTTATTAAAGCTGCCAGGAGTAGCGCGGAAAACTGCAAATGTGGTTTTAGCCCATGCCTATGGAATCAATGCAGGGGTGACGGTAGATACTCACGTCAAGCGGTTAAGTCAGCGTTTGGGGTTGACAAAAAATACTGAACCTGTGGGTATTGAGAAAGACCTCATGAAGTTATTACCGCAACCAGATTGGGAAAATTGGTCAATTAGATTAATTTATCATGGTCGGGCTGTATGTAAGTCGCGTTCTCCTGCTTGTGGTGTATGTGAGTTGGCTGATTTGTGTGAGATGCAATTGTCGCAAACAAAGGTGAAGCAATCATTTTCTAAGAATGATGAATAAAATTTTATAAACTAGTACACAACGGCGTAAATAAACATTTTTAATTCCGTCCTACGGTACTAGGTATAGTTGCCATAGTTACATAGTCAAAGAAGGTGCTAACGCTAAAGTTTTTGTCATATCAGCAAGGAAAACGCGATCGCACAAATTAAACATTTCTGCCTCAGTTTGCACCCGTCGCATTAACCGCAAAAAATGACCTTCAGTATCAACACTTAAAGCAATGTAGTTAAGGAACATTTTCAAGTAGCCTACCCGCGCCCGTTCTGGCATAGTTGACCCTGTAGGAGTTTGCCATAAACGATCAATATAGTTGCGAACCTCTACCAAAGGAACGGGTGTGATCTCCTCACCTCGCAAAGCCTGCCGAATTTGATTAAAAAGCCAAGGATTACCGATCGCCCACCGTCCCACCATCACACCCGCTGCACCCGTTTCAGAAAGCACTTCCAGGGCAGTTTTCGCCGATTTGATATTGCCATTAGCCAGCACTGGACAATCAACCCTTCTCACTGCTTCCGCAATCAAATCATATTTAACTTCTCCATGGTACATATCTTTCACCGTGCGACCATGCAAACTCAGCAAATCAATATTGTGGCGATTGATGAGATCGAGGATTTTATAAAAGTTATCTGTATTTTCAAACCCTACGCGCATCTTCACAGTTAAAGGTTTATCATTCACAACAGCACGCAGTTCTCCCAAAATCCGATCTACTTTTTCCGGTTCTCGCAGCAATCCACCCCCAACATTTTTACGATAGATTCTCGGTGCTGGACAGCCCATATTTAAGTCCACTCCCGCGATATTATATTTACAGAGTTCCTTGGCTGTTCTTACTAAGTCGGGAATGCTTTCACCAATCATTTGAGCAAAAACGGGGCGACCCGTATCATTTTCGGTAATTGCTGCCAGAATGTGACGATTGAGCCGTGAGGTATCATTGACGCGAAAATATTCGGTAAAGAAGTAGTCAGGACTGCCGTAGTGGGCAATGACCTTCATAAACCAGAGGTTTGTCACATCCTGCATGGGTGCAAGAGCGGTAAGCGGTAGGTCTTTCTGAAGTGATTGGGGGAGTGATACCAGGGACATAGAGATGAAGATTAATAAAGCATCAGGTAATTGGTGATTGGTGATTGGTGATTGGTAATAGGTAATAGGTTATTAATATGATAGGTGATAAAATCCCAGTTTTCATCCTGTACATCTTTAAATCCTGGAAATTATCTCGACTCCGCGGTAGTTGAGCGAAGTCGAAACTCGATAACCACCTGATTCTGACAATTTCTATACTATGATTGGTGTTGGGTTGTGCGATCGCTAAAGGTATCTCACAACCCAACCTTAATTCAGATCCTTCTACCTTTGTAAACTCCGAGGATCAAGAGCATCACGCAATCCATCCCCTAAAACATTGAATGACAAAACTGTGAGAATAATTAGAATTGCTGGTGGTAAAATTAACCACGGTTGTAATACTAAAATCGAAGCATTACTAGCTAAAGAAAGCATATTTCCCCAAGATGGATCTGGTTGTTGAATCCCTAAACCAATCAAACTTAACACCGCTTCTGCACCAATAAAACTAGGAATTGTTAACGTGGCAGAAATGATGATATAACTAGCAGTCTGCGGCAAAACATGACGAATAATGATATAAATTGGCTTACCACCCATTACCTTTGCTGCTTGCACAAATTCGAGTTCTTTAATTGATAAAACTTGGCCGCGAATTACCCTAGCTAAACCAGCCCAGCTAATCAGAGAAGTAATTAGTACAATCAGTAAAAAGCGTTGACTACTAGTTAATTTTGGGTCTATTATTCCTGATAGTGCTACTAATAAATAAATACTGGGGAAAGTCATTAATACTTCTGCTAAACGCATAATGATACTATCAACTATCCCTCCAAAATAGCCAGATATACCACCAATTAATAACGCCAAGGGATAGGTAATGATGATGCCGAAAATGCCAATAAACATACTAATGCGACCACCATGTAATAACCGACTAAATTGGTCGCGGCCTTGTTCATCTGTTCCCAAAATATTGAATTTTGCATCACCAATAACGCCAAACAAATGCCAATTTAAAGAAATACCAGGAATAATTGTAACTTCTTGCCATTGGGGAGGAAGGGAAATACTCAACTTGAATAATTGATATTCAGGACCAGCAACAAATAAACGTAATGGTGAAGGCTTTGTTTGATCTACAATTATTTTTCTTTCCCCAGTTTCTAAGTTAGTATCGCCCTGTGTTGTAGGATATACATGGGATCCAATAAATTCCCCTGACTGTGACACCCAGTTAATTCGGGTTGGTGGCAGTAGTGAACCATTTGGTTGTGAGTCGTAGGGGTTATAAGGAGCGATAAAATCAGCACAAATCACTGCTAAATAGAAACATAATAGGACAATTGCCCCAGATCGTGCTAAAGGGTTTTTATTGAGTCTATGCCACCAATTCATAATTTTTGATGTAAAAGTTAATGTTGATTAATTGTTGATAAAAGTATATATCAATAAATTAGAGAAAAACCTGCAAACCCATTTTATGAAAAACTTGCATCACCATCGCTCACAATTTCCCGCTTTAAGTAATAAGGTTTATTTTAACTATGGAGGCCAAGGACCAATGCCTCAAGGGGCTATGGACGCTGTGACTGAGGCTCAAGCGCACATTCAAAATATAGGACCTTTTGGAAATGAAGCCTATAGTTGGATTTCACCGCAAATACAAGCCAGTCGAGAAGCGATCGCCTCTATACTAAATGTGCCAAGTAATACAATTACTCTCACGGGTAATGTAACGGTAGGTTGTAATATTGCCATGTGGGGCATTGATTGGCAACCTGGTGATCATCTCCTGCTTTCTGACTGCGAACACCCTGGAGTCATTGCTACGGCTCAGGAAATTGCCCGCAGATTTGCGGTAGAAGTTAGCACTTGTCCCTTAATGGCGACTTTAAATGACGGAAATCCTATCAGTATTATTGCTGAAAATCTCCGTCCTCAAACTCGCTTAGTAGTTTTAAGTCATGTTTTATGGAATACAGGTCAAGTTTTACCTGTTGACAAAATTGTAGAAGTATGTAAAAGCAATAATTCGCTATTATTGATAGATGCGGCTCAATCAGTAGGTGTTCTTCCTTTGGATTTAACCGCATTGGGAGTAGATTTTTATGCCTTTACTGGACACAAATGGTTATGCGGTCCTGCGGGTGTGGGTGGTTTATATGTACGTCCTGAAGCTAGAGAAAACTTACATCCTACATTTATTGGCTTAAATGGAGTAATTACTAACAGTGAAGCACAACCTACGGGTTGGCAACCTGATGGACGCAGATATGAAGTATCTACTTTATCAACTCCATTATATATAGGTTTGAAAGCAGCAATTACAATTCACGAACAATGGGGAACAGCACAGGAAAGATATGAGCAAATTTACAAAAATAGTGAATATCTGTGGCAGAAATTAAGCTCTTTACCCAATGTCAAATGTTTAAAAAATTCACCTCCAGAAAGTGGATTAGTTTCTTTTCAATTAACTAATCAGCCTAGTTTTAAATTGGTGCAATCTCTAGAATCACAAAATATTTTAACCCGCACAATTGCTCATCCTAATTGTATTCGTGTGAGTGTCCATTACCTAACTCTACAATCAGAAATTGACCAATTAATAGCAGCAATATCCAAGCAACAGTAGAAAGCGATTATAATCCAAGTAGGTTGGGTTGAGGCTTTGGAAAACCCAACACAACCAACCATTTTTGGTGTTGGGTTTCCTTGTGTCAACCTCAATTACAGAAATACTTTTTAAACTTCTACCTTTTAAATCATGAAACGACCAATTATATATATAGCAATTACCAATCACGGTTTTGGTCATGCTACCCGCACAGCTTCAATCGCTAACACTATTCAAAAATTATGCCCCGAAGCGTTGTTAATTTTAGTGACAACTGCACCTCGTTGGTTACTAGAATCTTATATAGAAGGTGATTTTATTTTACGTCAACGGGCTTTTGATTTAGGTATTATCCAAGCCGATAGTTTAACAATGGATAAACCAGCAACTTTGGAAAAATTGCGAGAAATTAAAAAAATCAGCACGCTTTAATTGCTTCCGAAATTAATTTTATTCGTCAAAATCGTGTGAATTTAATTTTAGCAGATATTCCCTTTCTTGCGGCTGGATTTGCTCAAGCTGCGAATATTCCCTGCTGGATGATTAGTAACTTTGGTTGGGATTTTATCTATCGAGATTGGGGAGGAGAATTTCTGGAAATTGCTGATTGGATTAGTGATTGGTATGCAAAATGCGATCGCCTATTTCGTCTCCCTTTTCATGAACCAATGTCAGCATTCCCAAATATCACCGACGTAGGTTTAACTGGTGGTTCTCCCCATTTTCCCATTGATGAATTACGCACCAATTGGGGCATAACTACACCGCCAGAAACAACTATTTTACTAA
>NZ_VILD01000005.1:273846-276079 GCF_009712085.1 Anabaena sp. UHCC 0253 | reverse complement strand
TAATATCAGCAAATTTCCCGATTGGCAATTTATTACTTTTGATTCCTCAGCCCCAGATTTACCTAATCTAATCAAAGTTAAAAATCGTCAATATCGCCCTGTAGACTTTATGCCGATTTGTGGAAGAGTTGTTTCTAAACCTGGATATGGGACATTTTCAGAAGCCACCCGTCTCCAAATACCAGTGGTAACTATTCCCCGTGATGATTTTGCAGAAGCAGCGTTTATGTTAGCAGGAATTACCAATTATAATCATCATCAAATTCTCACCGCACCGGAATTTTTTCAGGGAGATTGGGATTTTCTCTATCAGTCACCCCAACCACCAAAACAAACCGAAGCCATAGATAAAAATGGCAATGAAACAATAGCCAAAACCGTGATAGATTATTTGTATAACACTATATAAACTAGCCATGACACACTACCAAAAATTATTAAGAGTTTCCACCAATGGGAAATCATTTCACAACATTACTGCCAAAATTGAAGCCATAGTTGCCGAATCTGGCATAGAAACAGGTCTTTGTAGTTTATTTTTACGTCACACATCAGCTAGTTTAGTAATTCAAGAAAATGCAGATCCTGATGTATTAGTTGATTTAGCTAATTTCATGGCAAAAATAGTCCCAGAAGGCAACTATTACATTCATGATGCTGAAGGACCCGATGATATGCCAGGACATATCCGCACAGTTTTAACCCACACTTCTGAACAAATTCCTATTAATCGTGGTCATTTGGTATTAGGAACATGGCAAGGAATCTATGTTTGGGAACATCGTCAACAAAATAATATGCGAGAGTTAGTAGTTCACATTTCTGGATAAGTAGGTGGATGTGAGATCACTAAAATGTGTGCAGAAAAGTAAAATCGCCCAAAACTTTCTTCTTCCTGTTCTCTTGTCATAACAACAATTTTTAACGCCAAGATTGCAGATTAATGAGGAATCTAAATTGAAACCTATACCCAAAGCTTGTAGGGGCGTTCGCGGAGCGTGCTGGAAGCATCAGCATTCGGACGATTAATTATCGGTTTTTCCCAAGTTTATTTTCCGAATGCTTCGCCCTAACGACTCCTAACTTATCTAGATATTATATCTTTGCTTTTCTAGGTGCAAAGCAGCCTCTACTTTCTGGTATTGTGTAATTACCTGTGGTACTAAAGAAGCTGCATCTTTCGTATTACCATCACGTCCCAAATCTTCTAATCTTTTGCAAAGGTTAGATAGCTCCTTTGCTCCAAAAATAGCACTACTAGATTTAAGTGTATGCGCTTCTAATCGAAGATTTTTGGCATTATCTTGAGTAATTGCATCACCCAGAGCTTGTAATCGTTGGGGTGAATCTTCTAAATAGGAATCAATTAACATAATAAATTCGCTAACTACGTGATCACAAATACTTTCTCTTAATTCTTTTAAAGTTTCTGTATCTAGAATTTGCATATTTTTAGGTAAAGATTCAGGCATTTGTTGACTCATTGGATCTGGTTTATGACAATTACTTAAAGCTTGTGTTAATTCCTCAAGTCGAATTGGTTTTGTTGTGTAGTCATTCATCCCTAATGCTAAACATTTTTCCCTATCCCCCTGCATTGCATTAGCAGTCATGGCTATAATCCAAGGACGACACGATAATGGCCATTCTTCGCAAATTTTCTGAGTCGCAGTTAATCCATCCATTTCTGGCATTTGTATATCCATGAGAACAACATCATAATATTGTCTTCGTAAAGCTATTAATACTTCTAAACCATTCGCTACTACATCAGGACGATATCCAAGACGCTGTAAAATATTTACAGCTACCTTCTGATTCACCACATTATCTTCTGCCAAAAGAATTTTTAATGGTAATTGCTCTGCTAGATGAGAATTAAATTGTGATAATGTCAGAGATGTAGCATTATCTTTAGGTATAACATCATTACTAAAAATTTTAATTAAGATATTCGCTAGATAGGATTTTTTAATGGGTTTATTTAGATAAGCAGCAAAATTAATATTTTTTATTTCCGCATGATGGTCTAGGGATCCGACACCAATAGACGTTAACATAATTAAAGGTAACTGACGACAATTAGGCATTTTACGAATTTCTCCAGCCAGAGTTAAACCATCCATTTCTGGCATTTCCATATCTAAAATAGCTAAATCAAACTTTTGGTGTTGCAAATAGGCGATCGCTTCTCTTCCTGAAGGCGCAACAATAGGTATCATCCCAAAAGATT
>NZ_VILD01000005.1:269362-273260 GCF_009712085.1 Anabaena sp. UHCC 0253 | reverse complement strand
AGAGTTAAACCATCCATTTCTGGCATTTCCATATCTAAAATAGCTAAATCAAACTTTTGGTGTTGCAAATAGGCGATCGCTTCTCTTCCTGAAGGCGCAACAATAGGTATCATCCCAAAAGATTGAACTTGTAACATTAAAGATTGACGATTTGTCACATTATCATCAACTATTAATAAACGTTGATTAGCTAATAATTGTTTTTGATTTTCATCATGGATAAATTCAGATTTACTCACAAATGGGGTAACAATACTAAAGGAAAAACGAGATCCTTCACCAATTTTACTTTCAACTTTAATTTTACCACCCATCATTTCCACTAGTCTTTGGCTAATTACCAAACCTAAGCCAGTACCACCATAATGACGAGTAGTGGAAGCGTCAACTTGACTAAAAGGCTTAAATAGTCTATCCATTCTATCTTCTGGAATACCTATACCTGTATCCTTAACCGTAAATATAATTTCATGTATAGCAGAATTTGATTGATTTTTTAATTGACTAGTTACGGAAAGTATCACCTCACCAGATTTAGTAAATTTAATAGCATTACTTAATAGATTAACTAAAATTTGTCTAAGTCTAGCAAGATCACCACTAATTAATTCATAACTTTCTGCATCCATTATATAAGCAAGCTCTAAGTTTTGTTCACTAGCTTTAGGAGCAACTAAATCCAGCGACTCCTCAATACAACTTCTGAGATTAAAAGTTTGTTCTTCTATCTCCAACTTACCAGACTCAATTTTAGAGAAGTCTAAAATATCATTAATTAGTGTCAGCATGGCATCACCACTATTACGAATAATCTCTACAAATTCTCGCTGTTGTGATGTCAATTGAGTATCCAGTAAAAGTCCTGTCATCCCTATGACTGCATTCATTGGTGTGCGAATTTCGTGACTCATAGTTGCCAGAAATTGGCTTTTAGTCTGGTTGGCAATTTCCGCTTCTTCTTTAGCTGATTTGAGTTGTTCTTCTGCTATTTTTTATCTGTAATATCTGTAATTATGCCTACTAGACGATAGGCTTTTCCCTGTTCATTACGAATACATTTCCCCTTCGATGCTATCCAAATATAATTGCCATTGTAATGTTTAATGCGATGAGTATTTTGATAAACATCTGTTTTTCCTTCCAGATGATCATTAATATCAGACATAACTATGAGGAGTGAATCTGGATGTACATTATCTGACCATGTTGAGAAAATATTGGGTAGGGGTTGATCTTCATAACCCAAAATTCTCATCCAAGTGGGTGAATAATAAACTTGATTAGTTATTAAATCCCAATCCCAAATACCATCATTAGTTCCAGAAATTGCTAGTTCATAGCGTTCCTCTCTTTCTCTTAATATTGCTTCTATCTCTTGTCTTTTGATAATTTCTGATTCTAATTCTCGATTAGTAATTGATAATTCTTGAGTTCGTTTTTCTACCCGTTCTTCGAGACTATTTTTAGCACTTTTTATTTCTTGGAACATTTGATTTAGTGCTAAAATCATTGATTTGAAATTGTGCGTTAGAGAGTCTATTTCGGCAACTATACTATTATCAAAAATAATTTCTTCTTCTGCTAAGATTTTTTGGGGTAAATCAGTAGTAACCTGAGTTAATCTCAACATAGGTTGTACTAATTTGTTACTTAGTAACATCGCAGCTATTAAAGCTATAATGGCAGTAAATAACATAATTGATAGATTTTTTATATAGATTGTCCGAATATAATCTATTTGCGGTTTTGTTGGTATTTGAATAACTATTTTGAAGTCAATATCATTATTTAAAGAACTTGTTTGTGCATAAAAGGAGTTTTCCCATTTCCATATAGCTGGTAGATTAGGTGAACTTGGTAGTAAATGAACAACATTATTATTCAAATTGCGAATTTTTTTATCTTCGTAAAGAGTGAAAATTTCTAATGGTTCAATTGTATCTAAGCTAGTAGCAATTACACGATTTTTTTGATCTATAATAGTAATCTCAAAATCTTCATTTATTTTTGTTGTTTCAATTAAATTAATTAATTTTGTTAGCTTTAATTCACCAAAAATAGCACCCAAAAATTGATTATTGTTAACAATAGGCACACCTATATTAACAATTTCATCTTTGCCCAATTTTATTGATGTAGATTGGATATTAGTGGTGAAAGAAGATTCATAATTTTTGAGTTGCTGGAAGTCAGTTCTTTCACTAAAATTTATAGAGGATTTTAGTTGATATGGAGATTTTGCAATAATTTTTCCTGCATTATTGACTATATAAATTTCATTGAACTGTGGAAATATTTTTTGAATATTTTCTAAATTAGCTTGGGTTTTTATAAATGAATTTTCCTCTGTTAAGTCTAGATAGTTAGCAATTCTTTTTAAACTAGTTATATGATTTTCCTGCCAAAATTTAATATTATTTTTAAATGCTAATGATAAAAAATTTATATCTTTAATAATAGCCATTTCAATAGTTTCAGCCGAGCGAATAGCGTTATTTATATTAATTGTCATAACTGGAAAAAATACAAAAGCTATGAATAAATTAAATAATGATTGTTGCCAAGAAATCGTATGTTTTTTTGTTTTGATTCTCAACCATCTTTCTATAGGTAAATAATTAATAATCAAACTACAAACTAGAGCATTGAATATACCATTTACAGCTTGTTTGATAGCGATTAATACTGTTGCTATCAGACTTATTTGTAATATTCCACCATAAAATATAGCGACTAGTGGTATACCTAATACTAACCAATAAATGCCATTTAATAAAAGTAAATTTTGGCTTTGTTTTCGTAAAAATAATCCTACAAATATGGACTCACAAATAAAGATAATCATTGCATAGGGATGTCCCCATAATACCCATGTAAAACTGCTACTGATGATAGAAGCTATTGTTCCCCAAACAGATCCATAAATAGCTACTATGATCAAAACAGCTATGCTACCAAATAAAAAATCAACTCCAAAAAAGAGTGTCAGTTTAAAGTAGTTGCCAAGATATCCT
The DNA here is from genome assembly GCF_009712085.1 of Anabaena sp. UHCC 0253. Classification (NCBI taxonomy): domain Bacteria; kingdom Bacillati; phylum Cyanobacteriota; class Cyanophyceae; order Nostocales; family Nostocaceae; genus Anabaena; species Anabaena sp. UHCC 0253. The sequence continues at coordinate 270,246 of NZ_VILD01000005.1, read as the reverse complement.
GCAATAATTAGTAAGATAAGTAGTAAAATTTCTTTAGGATTGAGAGATACTTTTGGTAACTTTAATAAATTAGTAAAAAACCGCATATTATTTCAGGTTGGTTGAATAAAGAGTTGGTTCAAGAAGCAAAAAAAAGAGTTAATATTTATATAAGTTAGGACTTACGCAAAATATCTTTGAAACTCTCATTCCTTCGTGTTCTTCGTGTCTTCGTGGTTCATTATTCCGTAACTTGTGCGTAAGTCCTATAAGTAACTAGACAAAAAGAAATCAACTTAGATTAAGTAATGTAAAAAATATTGAGATGATTTCGTAGTAAGGGCTGAAGCCCTTAAATGAGGACTTTAGTCCTCACTACAAAACTGGAATTATTTAGTCCGTTCTACTTATATTTGATAAATTAACTAAAATCATTAGAAATATTAGGCTAAATTTATTCAACTACAGCAGATCCAAAACGATAACCTTTACCATAAACAGTGTGAATCAGTGGAGTTTCGTCCATTACTTCTACCTTCCGACGCAATAGACGAATTAAAGCCGCAATGACATTGCTACTAGGTTGTTCCTCATTTTGCCATAGATGTAGTAAAATCTGACTATGAGTTAGTAATTGTCCAGTATTTTCCATGAAGTATTGTAACAACTGGCTTTCTTTTTGAGAAAGTTCAATAATTCTGGTGTGACGATAAGCTATTTGATTTTCTATATCTAGTTCTAAATCTGCAACAACTAACTTTCCTGTAATGTTACTATGGGATTCTGCCCCAGTGCGACGCAACAAAGCCCGGACTCTAGCTAGTAATTCTCGTAATTCAAAAGGTTTGACTAGATAATCATCAGCACCTGCGTCTAAACCTTGTACCCGGTCATCAAGAGTATCT
>NZ_VILD01000005.1:260572-268540 GCF_009712085.1 Anabaena sp. UHCC 0253 | reverse complement strand
AGGTTTGACTAGATAATCATCAGCACCTGCGTCTAAACCTTGTACCCGGTCATCAAGAGTATCTTTTGCTGTCAGAAACAGCACAGGAGTTGTTTTACCTTGACAGCGCAGTTCCTGACATATCTCTAACCCCGTTTTTCCTGGTAGCATCCAATCTAAAATGAGTAAGTCATAACTACCAGATTGTGCTAAGGTGCTTCCACTTGTTCCATCATAAGTAGCATCAACACTGTAACCTTCACGAGTTAACAAACGACTCAACGGGTCAGTTAATTCGACTTCATCATCAACTAATAAAATTTTCATCTTGTTAGCAGCAATATAGATATATTCTCAATATAGTGAACTGCAAACACATCAAAGACACCAAAAATAAGAATGTTAACTGTTGCAATACCAAAAGGGGAACTACTTAAACCTAGTCTCCGCATATTACAATCTGTAGGATTAGATTTTAGTGCTTTCTTAGAATCAGGAAACCGCCAATTGCAAATTCCTGATACTAGTGGACAAGCAAAAGGGCTGTTAGTCCGAGCGCAGGATGTACCTGTTTATGTAGAATATGGTCAGGCACAATTGGGAATTGTGGGTTACGATGTCCTCAGAGAAAAACAACCCCAAGTTGCCCAATTAGTAGATTTACAATTTGGATATTGTCGGATGTCTGTAGCCGTAAAAGCAGATAGTTCCTACAAATCACCGCTAGATTTACCTGCTCATGGTCGAGTTGCATCTAAATATGTAAATTGTGCGCGAGAGTATTTTCAAGGTTTGGATTTACCTATAGAAATTGTACCTTTGTATGGTTCTGTGGAATTAGGTCCAATTACGGGAATGTCAGAAGCAATTGTTGATATAGTTTCGACGGGAAAGACTTTAAAGGAAAATGGTTTAATTGAGATTGCAACTTTGTATGAAAGTACAGCCAGGCTAATTGTTCATCCTTTAAGTTATCGTCTGAATACAGGTAATTTACATCCATTGATTGAACAAATGCGGAATGATATTTTAGCAACAGTTTAATTAAATCAAATAAACAGATTTTATAGCCATCATCATATCCCCGACTTATCTAAGAAATCGGGGGTATTGTTGTTCACGAATGAGTTAGGATTTTTTGACGTTACTTACAGAATTAAGTTGATCTAAAATTCCCAAAACTTCTTGCTCAAAGGCCACTTGAGCGCGGTTAGTTTTCCCACCTATATAAAGAGCATCACCTTTTTGTAAAGCCCAAATTTGGGAATGGGAAAAATAACTCATTACCACACCTAACATTAGTAAAGCAAACCCTGCATAAACAATGGGAATACCAGGATCAAATTTGATTTGTAATCCGGTGCTACCAATGACATCAAGAATTTTCAAATTTACCCCATTCACAGGTATAGACATTCCCGCACGAACAGTATTAGCTAATTTACCTTTAGCATCATAAATTAAAACCATTCCTTGCAAATCTTTTGCTATGAGGGAAACACCTTCACTTAAATCAGGTTTTGTGGGAATCCAAGTTCCCCAAAGTCTGCCTTTACCTTTGGTATCTAATGGTACCATTGGTAATTGAAAAATCGGGCTTTTATTTAATCTCACCCGAACATTAGAAATTCCCCAATCTGTTTGATAGAAAACTACACCATGATAACGCAGAGGTTTGTTAACATAAATCTTTTCATGATCTACTTCTTTACCTTCATTATTCAAGACAGACATATCTGAATAAAATTGGTCAATTCCCCCCGTAGGAGTATAGTCAATCCAAAAGCGATTTACACGCAAAGACCAATCTTTTAATACGTCCTGAGATGACCAAGGTCCAGCATCAACAATATTTTTTACCTGGAATGTATCGCCACTAGAAATCATTTCCTGAGCCATAAATCCCGTCATTGCACCCCAAATTCCCCCAAGCAAAATGGCGACGATACCAATATGGACAATAATTGGTCCAATGCGCCCAACTATACCTTTACGGGCGTAGAGAATATCATCTTTTTCTTGATTTGTGCTGGGAAAGATCCGATAACTTTTTTGCTGCAAAATCGGTGTAAGTGATTGCAAAGAAGCAGTCTCTAATTCTGCACTCAAAGCTAATTTTGTAAATTGTCGAGGTTCTTCATAATATTTCCACCTTTGGGCAGCTTTAAGGGCTGGTAATTGACGGGTAAATGTACAAGCTGTTAAGCTAGTTCCAAATAATACTAATAAACTCAAAAACCACCAGGTTCGATATACATGATCTAATCCAACTACTTGAATAACTTTCCAAGTTAGAAAACCAAATAAAGCTGGATGTTCGGGATAGTTAGATTGGTAAAATGCAGGTGGTTGTCCTTGTTCAATGACAGTACCACTAATGCTAAATAAGGCAATTACTAAGAGGAGGATAATTGCTAAACGTAAATCAGTTAATACAGGTAAAATTTCCCGGCGGATAAATCGCCATGGTCTTAACCACCAACTCAATTTTGCGGATGTTGTTTGATCTAAAGTCATTGTCTAGAAATTGCCAATAGGAATGCGAGAAAGCAAAGAAAAAACTCCAAAGCCTACTAATAATGCACCGCTTACAGGATTTATCCAACCAGACCAACGGCGTAATTCTAATAGTTTTTTAATGGCAGCAGTAAAAGTACCTGCTATAATTAATGGAGTTACATATCCCGCTGTGTAAGAAAGTAGCAAAACAGCGCCTAAAAATAAATCTTGGGTATTAGCAACCCAACCTAATAAACTGGCTAAAACGGGTGTGCTACAGGGTGAAGCAACTAACCCAAATGTTAACCCAAGAGAGTAGGAACGGACTCCGGGAGGTAAATCTGAGGAAATCCAATTTGTTTCATTTAACGAAGGAAATTGTATGGGTAATGCTTCTAATAAGTTCAGTCCCATAATAATAGCAATAATGCTGACAATAATTGGTAAACCAATTCCTATTTGACCATAGACTTTGCCAACTAAACCTGCTATGATTCCCATCCCTGCAAGTGTGGTTGCTAATCCCAAGGCAAACCAAGTTGATTGGGCTGCGGCTTGGAGGCGGCTTTTAGCTTCATAACCGCCTATATAGCCTATTGTAATGGGCAGCATGGACAACATACAGGGCGTAAGGCTGGTAAGTAGTCCAGCCGCAAAAATAATGGCAATACTGACGATGCTGAGATGGGTAAGTTGGTTAGCAACAAGGCTGTTGGCGAATTGTTCCAGTTGATAAATCTGTGTTTGCAGAGTCTCCAGCATGATGGTTGTTAAGTAGGAAATGCTTACTCTGTTTGCATTTTAGCTTATTTTGAGTTGTTGTCGGCATCAGGATGTCCACCGATTAAAGGATTAACAAGCTACTAATTAGGTAACTTGTCTGATAGCGAAGCGTGGCGTAAGCCATATCAGGATATCCAGGATTGAAGGATTAACAGGATGAGAACTGGAATTTACTTACCAATCACCAATTACCAATGGCGTTGCTGATTAACGGTATGAATTTTAGTCTCACGCAAAGGCGCAAAGACGCAAAGGTAAGAGTTTTAAAGATTCAATTTAGGAATTTCATACCTCAATTCAGCAACGCCTTACCAATTACCAATCACCAATTACCAATCACCAATTACCAATCACCTAGCAATTTGAGTTATTAGTGGGTTAACTATTTTGCAAAGCTTGTTTGACTAAATCATCACTAACAGTAGTCACAGCCTCAGTTCTGGAAGCGCCAATATCCTTAGCCATTTCTAAATAATCATCAGGATTACTTGTTGGCTGTGTTTGAGTTTTTGTCTCTTCTGGTGTAGAGATTTCATATTTAGGTGCAGTGGCAATTTCAGCCGCAGTTTTTCCTTTATCTGTGCGATCAATTTCACTGACATTGAATTGCTGTGCGGCTGCATAATCAGCTTCAAAATCTACTTTTGGTGTTTTTTCTTCGCCACTAGCTATTTGTTCAGCGGCTAATTGTGCATCATGGGTAGAAGCTTGATTGTTATTAGGTTGCACTTGATCAGGCATAATTTAAACCTTAATTTATATTTACATTGCTGGGGTAATTTTATCAAAAGATTTTATTAAAAACTTGTGCCATTAGAGAGAAATTGATATCTATCTTACAGGGGAGATAACATGGAAATTAGCTAATTATAAATATCCTTCTCTTGGAGGTAGATAATTATTAGCAAATTTTGGTAATCCTATAAGTCTTAATAGTTAAATTAGGCTGAGGATTAATTATGACTGCTAGTTACAAGAAAACTGCTTCTCAAGCTCAAAGTCAATCAACTCAAAATTTAGTAGAAGAGTTTAATAGCTTAGATACCGATGCCAAATTAGCTTGGCTATATTTTGTTTATGAAAAAATGGGTGATACTGTGACTCCAGCCGCCCCTTCAGCAGCAGAACCAGAATTAGCTCCCATGTTGGTAGGAGACTATTTGCAATTATCGGATGAAGAACAATTAGAAATTATGCGAGATATAGTTAACTGCAAAGATACAAACTATTCTCGTGCTTATGGAGCATTAAAAGAAAATAATCAGTTGTTTGTTTGGTATGTTTGGGCAGAAGCTATGGGGGATGTTGTGGTAGGAATGCCAGATAATTATCAGTCCACTGAGGCAATTAATAGTTTACTTGCTAAAATTGAAGAAATAGATTTTCAAGGTCAAATTTCTGTGTTGCGAACTATTGCTGGTGAGATGGGATATAGTGATGTCCAGCCGATTGCAACACAAGCAGAAACAGGGAAAACTTCAAGTTTATAAGGGAAATGCTGAAAACCCCTGAGAAACAGCAACGCAGTTGCGTATTTCGTACTTTAGGCAGGGGATGAAAGCTAGATGAGTCCTAAAGGACTCAGCCATGTTAAAATATTCTAATCAGTACAAGATTTAAAAACCTACCCCTGGACTGGGGGAAAGTCTACGCCCAAAACACTCTTAAGGAGATATGATTACGCCCTACAAGGCAAACGTGGTCAGCCTGGGAATCTGTGTAAACAGAATATTAAGACTGTGAGGTCTTAAGAATCTCCGCACCTTTAGGTCGGAGAGTGTCAAAATTAGAACAAGTAGGTTGGTTTAAGTAACAGCGCAACCCATCAAAAAGATTGATTATGTTGGGTAACATACGTCAAACCAGCCTACACAATTGTTCAACCTCTATTTTTCAAAGTTTGTGCTGCTAATAACGCTAAAACCCCCGTTACTGCGATCGCTTTCCGCAATCCATTTTTCAATTCACTATCGTACTGACGGCGATTTCCGCTGGTGGGTAGAGTGATAGCAAATCCCATAAATGCCAAGGTAATCGCCACAATTTTATATCTGCTGTTTGAATAATTACTCGTATTTCGTTATTTTTTAACTCGGAAATTAATTTTTCCCGCACTGGAGGAAATGATTCAGATTTCAACCAGTCATTAAAACTTTCATTTTTGGACAGGCAAAATGCCCGTCCGACAAGAGTTTTATGGCGTAGCCTCACGCAAAGGCGCAAAGGCGCAAAGAATTAAGAGTTAAAGATATCTAATTTTTAAATTTCATACTCTGATTCAACAACGCCAGTTTTATTTGAATTTTGAGAAAACTGCCTATTTTAAAGTTCCTAAAACAGGAGTTAACTCAGTTGCTGGAATTTGCGGATTTAAAAATCCACTAGCATAAACATGAGGATTGGTTTGGGAGATGATGGTATAAGATTGGCGAACATGAGTATTTACCGCTACAGTTTTCGCGTCATACATTTGCATAGCCACTTTTGGATAGAAACCAATTCCAATAATCAACACCAGAAAACAGGCGGCAATAAACACTTCGCGGGGTCTGGCATCAGTATAAATTGTTTCTGTTGGTAAAAGGCAATCTGTTCCAAAACAAGCCGTTCCTTCATCTTCCTGATTTTCAAACTCGGCATTGTTAATATCACATATCAGGGCTGCACCAGAACCGTAAAATACCTGTCGCAGCATGGAAAGCAGATAAATAGGTGTGAGGATAACTCCCACAGCAGCGAGGAAAACTGTAACGGTGCAGAATGTGGAAGTGTAAACATCGCTAGTTGTGATCCCTACAAACACCGAAAGTTCACCAACAAAGCCACTCATTCCCGGTAAAGCCAAAGATGCCATTGCCCCGATTGTAAATAGGGCAAATACTTTTGGCATTGCTTGACCAATACCACCCATTTCTGACATCATCATAGTGCGAGAGCGATCGTAGGTTACACCTGCCAAGAAGAATAACACCGAAGCAATCAAACCATGTGAGATCATTTGCAACATTGCGCCATTGATACCCAAATCGGTGAAAGATGCAATTCCGATTAAGACAAAACCCATGTGGGAAATTGACGAATAAGCCAAACGCCGTTTCATATTCGTTTGGGCAAAGGAATTTAAAGCACCATAGATAATATTGACAACACCGAGAATGACGAGAACCGGGGCAAAATAAACGTGGGCATCGGACAGTAGGTCAAGATTTAGGCGAATTAGTCCATATCCACCCATTTTCAACAACACACCTGCCAAAATCATAGATACAGGAGAAGAAGCTTCACCGTGGGCATCTGGTAGCCAAGTATGCAAGGGGAAGACAGCTAATTTTACACCAAAGGCAATTAACAAACCTGCATATAGTAGGAGTTGGAGAGATAAGGGATATTCTTTATGTGCAAGTTCGGCGATATCGAAGGTGACATTTGTACCGCCATATAGCCCCAGTGCTAGGGCTGCTACCAAGATAAATATAGAAGCTGCTGCGGTATAAAGTAAAAATTTTGTAGCTGCGTAGCGTCGCCGTTGTCCACCCCAAATACAAACTAGTAAGTATACGGGAATGAGTTCAACTTCCCACATGATGAAAAATAACAGCAAGTCTTGGGCGACAAACACCCCAACTTGTGCAGAATATAACACAAGCATGAGAAAGTAGAAAAGGCGTGGTCTGCGGTCAACTTGCCAAGCTGAAAAAATCGCCAGTGTGGTGACAAATCCAGCTAAGAGTACCAGGGGGGCGGAAATACCATCAATAGAAACTGCCCAGTTTAAGCCTATTTGAGGCATCCAGACATAATTTTCTACCAGTTGAAAATTAGCATTATTGGCATCGTAATGATTCCAAAAGGCATAACACATGAAAACAAAGTCCGCGATACCTACGCCCAGTGCATACCATCTGACAAGTTTGCCGTCTTTGTCAGGCAATACAGGGATGAGAAAGGATGCCAGGAGTGGAAATAGGACAATCGCGGTAAGCCAAGGAAATTGAGCCGCTATCATGTCAATAGGAAAAAATACTTATCGGTTAAACATTATTGTACTAAACTTTGTAACAATTTCTGCACACACAGAAATTTTGGCATAATGTTTGTTATTTTCACTACAGAATCTGGAATAATCAAGATTTAACTACACCAGAAATAAGAGAATAGCGATCGCTCACCTGCTCCCTTCCTCTTCCCTATCCCCATGAGAAAAACTATTTTTGCTCAAAACTAGGGGCATAAACTTGGAGTAATGTACTAACTTGAGTCAAGACCTCATTACCAGTGCTTTTATTCAAAGCTTGACGCTCTGGGAAGAACTCCGGTCTATCTAAAGACCTAGATATGGCTTCGCTAACTTGTTGGGAGATGAGACTATAAAGTTCTTTTTTGGCTCTTTCACGTTGATACTTAGCGCCTTCTTCTGTAGTCGCATATAAAGGGGGAAGACGGTTAAGCGCATAAGCCGTTATATCTCCCACATCTAGAGAGTTTTCACTAGTCGCTTCAATTTCTGCTACCTTGGCGATTACGTCAGTGAGTACCAACTCTTCCATGACGTTAATAAACTGTTTGCGAGGTACTGCTATGACTTCACCAGTCAACAATGCACCCATAAGGCGATCTAAGGACATATACTCTTCAATTGACAGTTCTGAAGCGTTATCGCAAATGCGCCCCACTTCTGCTTCCATTGCTGGTGTCAAATGACCATCT
>NZ_VILD01000005.1:252692-260547 GCF_009712085.1 Anabaena sp. UHCC 0253 | reverse complement strand
GAAGCGTTATCGCAAATGCGCCCCACTTCTGCTTCCATTGCTGGTGTCAAATGACCATCTTGAAGTGCTTGTTCTACTATTTTTTCAATACTCATAAAACCTCCTGGGTAGTGCGGAAAGATAAAAGTATGTGTTTCTGGATAGAAACCTAAAATTTCAGATAGCCAAGTTTAATTAAGGATGCTATCAATCACCCAGAATACAATAACAGAATTAATACAGATATGGATAAAAAAGGGGACTAAGCCCCTAACTACTTTGTTACTGAATTAATTGTTTCTACCAGATTGTACTATTTACATATACGTCTTGTGTAAATTCTCGAAGAAACAAAGTGATAATTTAATCAATTTTCCGAGATTTCCAAGGTAATGGATCAACCGATAGTCCGTTTACATATAAGCCCCAATGTAAATGGGGACCTGTAGATGCACCAGTTGAACCGACTGCACCAATTAGTTGGCCGGCGTTGACAAAATCACCTTCTTTGACATTGATCCGACTCAAGTGCATGAAAATACTGACTACGCCTTGTCCGTGATCAATCCCCACAACATTACCATGCACACGGAAGCCTTGGGATACTGTCCCCACTAAAGCTACTCGTCCAGAGGCTGGGGTAATTACCCGTGAACCTGCCGCACCTGCGTAATCCAGTCCACGATGGTAGTAGTCATTGGCAAATTTACCATTGTAGTAGCGACGGACACCATATCTAGTAGACATCCGGCCACCATTAGGAGTGAGAAAAGCACCATTCCAATATTTTTCTGGTGTCTGTAGGGTTTTAAATTCTGCTACTCGCTTGAGTTCATACTCTGTAGCTCTAACTCCGGCTTTCCCTGGTGGTAAGTTAATGCGTTGGACGGGAAATTTGCGATCGCGCACGTACACAGCCAGGTTTCGTTGTTGCGATCCTGCTTCCGCGACAGTAACTTTTCTGACTCCAGGCTTTTCTAAAGGAGTTGTGGGAATCAAAGAACGGTATTGACGAGGTGCAACTTCAAAGACTGGATATGTTTCTTCCCCAACTTTCACCGTAGGATTACTAGTTTTTTCTTGGTTATCTGACTCAATTATTACCGAAATAGTATCTCCCAGTTGAGGATTTTTAGGTATGATCTGCACCTCTAAAGCCTCTGCTGGTAAGCCTAAAGCAATGGGAACAGCGGCAATTATTCCTATGAACATTTTAGCACTGTTGATCATCCCAACAGACGGCCATTGATGTAGCGGATTAATAGCGTTAGTTATGGTCATCATAAGCTTTTAAAGAAATCTTTTGCTGCTGTTAATCAACAGACCAGTTTATGGCAAGAAGTGTTTCCTGTCAGCATGGAAGTCTATCTCACCCAAACCAGATTAACCAGAAGGGTAGTGCTAAAAATAATCCCACGAAAGTCAAAGCAATGCTACTTGATAACAAGTTCCGATCTAAATCATAAACTTCCGCTAAAATCAGTACCGAAAGCCCGGTGGGTGTGCCTGACATTAGTACCAATACTAAACGCTGTTCCCCAATTATACCAAAGTAAGTTGCAGCTAATCCTACCAGTAAAGGTACAATCACAACTTTAAGAACACTGGCAATTAAAGCAATATCCAAATTTTTATATTCTTTTATTGTTCCTAGTCGCAAACCAACCAGCAATAAAGCTAAGGCAATTACTACCCAAACAGCTTGTTCTAAACCCGACTCAATCACCGCAGGTAATTCCACAAACTGAGTATTTAAGCCAATGAAAAATGTCCACAAACTGGGAACAGTGGCTATATCTCGTAATTGTATCCACCAATGATTTTCGGTTTCTCTCTTGCCAAAATAACTGGCAATTAAGACGGCAATTCCATAAGTACCAAAAACGTTATTTGTAACGCTGAATAATACTGCCCAATCAGTATTTTCCGGGCTGGTTAGCACTTGTGTCAGTGTCAATCCCACAAACCCTGTATTTCCTAAAATTGCTGCCAAAATAAAACTGCCTAAAGTCGCTTTTTGCGAAGAGTCTGATATGTCTAGACTTTCTGGTTCTGGCTTGGTTTTAGCACTCATGAACCATTGCCACAACCACCAAATTAATAATGCTAAAGTCAGACTCAATAGGACAATCCCTACTCCTATTCCCGGTATTAATCCACCAATAGAAGAATTAGTATGACGCGCTAATACTAGCAGTTGTAGTGGCACGCCCACCCAGTATAGTGACTGACCTAGTAATGTAGCTAAATTATCAGAGGTGAACCGAGAGAAGAATAATCCTAACCCTATCCAGATAAATAGAGGAGTGTAGGCTTGAAATAGGGTTTCAATCATGTTAAAAACTTTTGCAGGAGTTAATGTATAATAATTATAAGAATTAAAAGACGATTACCTACAATCCACGTTAAGATTGTACTTGTCTATAAACTTGTTAATCAGGGTAATTATGAAATTTTTGCTGAGAATTGCCGGTTTTGGGTTGCTGATTCTAGGAATCTACTTGGTGGGGCAAAATATCTTTTTTACCACCAACGTTTATCCTTACTGGTGGCGGGGAATTTCTGCTGATATTTCGGTGTTATCACTGACATTAGGTGTACTCATGCTGGTTTTCTTCCCCAGAAGTATGAAAAATCTGGGATTGATTGCTGTCTTTGTTGGTATTATTGCGGTATTTATTAGTAGTCGCGCTATTCTCAGTCCTACAAGTTTATGGCAATTTTTCCTATCATTAATTTGTATTGCTTCTGGCTATAAAATGTTCACAACTGGATATTTACCTTTTTAATTTTCTATATCTACAGGTGGACGTACACACAAATATATCAAAGCTCCAAATAAAGGAATTGTAAATAGCCAAAATAACGGATTATCTTTCCAACCCCGTCGCGTCATATCATCTCCTAACAATGTGGGAAATAATAAACTCAAGATGACACAATCTAAACTCATGACATGAATAAATCGGCTATTTTGCCATTGTTGGACGAAATTATCCCAGTCTCCTTGCAAACTGGATATGAATAAAATCGTCGCAGCTAAAGTTAATAAAATTCCCAAGATACGAGAATCTAGGATTTTGAGAAATAAATTTTTTTCACCAACAAATTTTTGATTAGATTCTCTTAAAGCCAAATATGGTAAAAGTGCAAATGCACCTAAAGCAAATGAAGCACTAGCAAAAGGCCAAGCGGGAATTTTTTGACCTCTCCCATCAAAAAAAACTACCGCACTATATACAAAAGGCCAGATTCCCATGATATTAAATAACGATATAATCAGGGGATTAATTCCTTGCCAATTTGCTGTAGACAAATTTTTGATTAATTCAAAAGTTTCAGGTTGTTGGGGAGGAGCAAATAAAAAGGCATAGGAAACAAATCCCAGCCATAATAGACCAAAAGTGATTTTTCTCATCATGAATTTAGCTAAATGCTTCTGAGAGGTAATCTGCTGCTGCTGCGACTACAGCGATCGCACTCTCATAGTTTAACCGAGTTGGACCCAAAACCCCCACACTTCCCACTGGCACAGAACCCCGACGATAAACAGCAGAAATCAAAGTACAAGTACGAATAGGTTCAAGAGGATTTTCTGTACCAATCCGTACAGTTACTTTAGACTTATTCTGATCATCCATTTCTGCTTCTTCACAAATTAAATGCCACAGTTGGTCTTGTTCCTCTTCCAACAATTGCATAATTGTCTGTACCTGCTGTACCTGAGAAAACTCTGGCTGTCGTAAAACCTCTCCTATTCCCCGCACCATGATTTGTGTCGTTGTCGGTGCAAGGGCGCGATGAGTCAATTCTACCAAAGAACTTTTCAAGAATTCTCCATAACTTTGAAACTCTTGATCCAATTCAGTCCAGTCAAGATAACCTAATTCTAATAAACTCTGTCCTCGTAGGTGACTATTCAAGAAGTTAGAAACAATCTGCAATTGATGATCAATTACCTCTGATTCAGGTTTACTGTCTGAATTCGGTGTAAATAAATCCATCACCTTAGAATGTGTCTCGTAACTATCCGTCACCACAATCAACATAATCCGTCCTGTTTCAATTTGGATTAATTGCAAATGTCTTAATTTTGCTGTTGTGGCTTGCGGCATAGTAATCAAGGTAATACAACCGCTTAATGTTGCTAAAATTTGAGCAGCACCTTGTAATAAAGCCTCTAAACTCCAATCTTCCCAATGCAGACGTTGTTGTAATGCTACTTCTACCTCTTTAGCTAAAGTCTCTGAAGGTGTAATTAGTTGATCAACATAAATACGATAACCCGAATCAGAAGGAACTCTCCCCGCAGAAGTATGTGGTTGATAAAGTAACCCGGATTTTTCCAAAGCCCCCATCACATTGCGAATAGTAGCAGAGCTAATACCTAAATCAAACCCATCAATTAGAGCTTTAGAACCTACAGGTTCGGCTGTCGCAATATAATGGCGTACAGTTGCCCAAAGTATATTTTGTTGGCGATTAGTCAGGTGGACTTGCATAAGTGATTTTTTTTACTGAAGGCAAATCTTAATCAAAAGCTGAAAAACCCTGTGGTTTTCACTACAAAATTCCAAAAAAGAATTAATTATTAATTAATGTAAGATAGCAAATTATATACTTATATTGTATTAACTAAACACAAAATTTACCTTCAGATGATATTTGCTGTATTCTTTATTACTCCTTGGCTGAAAACAAAAAAGCGGACTAATTTCTAGCTTTTTCCGTATTATCGCATAGTTTACCAATATAAGCTGTAATTCTAGCTACAAAATTTTATTCTCTATTCGTCAAGCTGCTGACTATTAATTAACAATTGATAATTGACAATTAATGATTATCTCTCCATATTTTCCTATATCTTTACTCTGGAAAAAAAGAGATTTTAACCCAAATTAACCAATTATCAATTGTCAATTATTCATTTTTCTCTAATATTGCGGCACTGAAGGGTCAACTAAGATAGAGTAAGCAGAAATACCTCCCGTAATATTTTTGACATCTGTAAATCCCTGAGTAACTAACCACTGACACATCTGAGCAGAGCGGATGCCATGATGACAGAGAACAAAAGTTTCTGCATGGGGATCAAAGCGAGTCGGAACTTGCTCACTCCATTGCTCATATTCACTCAAAGGCAGATTGACAAAACCATCTATTTGTGATATTGCAATTTCCTGGGGTTCACGCACATCTATTAACTGAATTTTTTCTTGATCACTAGCAAGACGTTTTGCTAGTTCTTCAACGCTAATTTGAGAAAAGGGTTGGCTAAATGATGTATCTGTCATGCAGTTTTTCTAAAAAATCCTATACTATTCATGTTGGCAGAAAAGATGGAAAATAATATAAATATAAATAATGTGAACAGTCAACACTCAGAAGAAAAAAGGATTAGAGTTGGTTTCCTTGTAGCTGGTGTCATCACGCTGCTACTGATTGGACTGGCTGGAGTTTATTGGTTTTCGGGAAAAAGTCCAACTAGTCTTATGGTTCGGAACTCTCAACCTGGTGCAGCTATATTTGTCTCCAAGTCGTCTCCAGCAATGGTGTCACTGTTGGTAAATCCCGATGCTTTACAGTCGCTAGTACCGAAAGGAGAATTTTCTCAACTGAAAACAAGTCTATTGGCAAAAAGTAATATAGATTATCAAGATGATCTTAAACCTTGGTTGAGTAATGAAATTACTTTAGCTGTAACTACCAGAGATATAGACCGTGATCCAGAAAATGGGCTACAAACAGGGTATTTAATGGCACTAGCAACCAATAACTCACAAGAAAGTCGTGAGTTTATGGAGTTGTTATTTTCTCAACGGGCTTTATCTGGGACTAGTTTAAGCATTGAAAGATACAAAGGTGTCAAGGTTATTGATGATTACCAAGAAGATTTACCAGCAGAAAAAATCCAAAATAGTTTAGCTGGTGCAGTTGTTAATAATTTTGTTTTATTTGCTAATCATCCCAAGGTAATCAAAGAAGCAATTAATAACTTACAAGCACCGGATCTAAATTTGCTGAGTTCTCTAGAATATCAAAAAGCTACTCAACAAATTCCCAAAAGTTCTGTAGCTGTGGCTTTCCTAAATTTACCTGAAGTTGGGAAGTGGCAAGGTTTAGAATTGGCAGAATCAACTTATCATAGCCAAATTCTATCTTTAGTATTAGATCCCCAAGGTTTGTTGGCTGAAAGTACATTTTTAACAACTGCGGACGTTGTACCTCCATCTTTACCGCTATCTAAACCTGTGGGGGCATTACAGTATATTCCAGAATCAACAGCTTTGGCGATCGCTGGCACAAATTTGAGTAATTTAGGTAATAGTGATTTAGCTAAACTTTGGAAACAAGGAACAGCAACTATTTATGGTGCTAGTGAAGATGCTGTTTCTCGATTAATCCAACCTGTGGTCAAGATCCAGGAAAATTTGGGTTTAAACTTGAGTCAGGATATTTTCAGTTGGGTATTGGGAGAATATGCGATCGCTTTATTACCTAATTCAGAAACTGTTATTCCTGATTGGGTATTTGTGGTAGAAAAAACGCCGCAGTTAGCAGCAGGTATAGCCAGTTTAGATCAGATTGCCAGTACCAATGGTTTTAATGTTAGTTCTTTGAATTTAGATGGAATTCAGGTTTCAGCTTGGACAGAATTAACAGCAACTGCTGAAAATGATACATCTATTAATGTGGAAACAAAAGTTAGGGGAGTACATACAACATTAGATAATTATGAGGTTTTCACTGCTAATTTAAAAACCCTAACCGCGGTTTTAAATCAAAAGGAAAAATCCTTACTAGAAAATCCCCAATTTCATACAGGTATGGCTGTAATTCCCCAACCAAATCAAGGGTATATTTATCTCGATTGGGAAAAGAGTCAAGATATTCTCAAAAGTCAATTACCTTGGCTGAAATTTGTGGAAATTTTTGGTAAACCAGTTTTTGATAATTTGCGATCGCTGACAATCAGCAGTTATAGCAGTGAACCAGGAACACTTAAAGGGGGCGTATTCTGGCAATTTAATTAATCATTTTTGTCAGTAGTGGCGAAGTATTCGGACGATAAATTATCGGTTTTTTCCAAAGTAGGGGCGAAGCATTCGGGCGATAAATTATCGGTTTTTTCCCAGTAGGGGCGAAGCATTCGGGCGACAAATTCTCGGGTTTTTCCCAAGTTTCTTTTCCGAATGCTTCGCCCTTACATTGAATGCTTCGCCCTTACGACTCCTGACTTCTGCTGTATCAAAGTTTAAATTTTTAATTTGCCAACACTTCTTTAACTAAAGCTGCTAATTTATCGGCACTGTCGGGGACGGCGATCGCTTTTGCCCTCTCTCCCATTTTCGCTAATTCTATTGGAGACTGCAACAAATTCAAAACCTCAGTTTGCAATATTTCCGTTGTCAACTCCGACTGTTTAAATGTCAAAGCTGCACCAGCCTTAGTAAACACATCTGCATTGTAAGATTGATGATCTTCGGCTGCAAAGGGATAGGGAATCAAAATAGCTGGAGTCCCACACACCGCCAATTCTGTTAAACTGCCAGCACCAGAACGACTGATAGCTAAATTAGCCCGTTTTAATAACGCTGCCATATTGTCGTAAAAAGGTAAGGCGATATATTGAGGATGTTGAAGACTGTTGATATCTGGATCGTTATCACCCGTTAAATGGACTATGTATGCACCTGCTTGAAACCAAGCCGCCGCTGACTGACGTACTAACTGATTTATCGCTACAGCCCCTTGACTACCACCGAAAACTAAAATTAGGGGAACATGATCAGGAATAGGCAAGTCTAGGGGGCTATCAATTGAGTTATCTAGGAATTGCGATCGCACGGGAGTACCGACACAGACGATTTTAGTC
>NZ_VILD01000005.1:249818-252158 GCF_009712085.1 Anabaena sp. UHCC 0253 | reverse complement strand
AGGGGCAGCAATATAACCCCCAGTAGTGAAGACTCCTTGGAACTTTCCTTGTTTAAGAATACGTCTTACGGACAGAATCGAACCTATCAGTTTTAATAAAATGCGTACAGAAGCCAGACTCAAACCTTGCTGAAAACCCTCAACAGCAACCGTATTTAAGGGGTATTGCTCAGGGACAAGGTGAGTTTCTAGGCGATTTGGTACACCCAGCCATTCAATGTCGTATTCTGGCAGTTTTTGAGCTAACGCGATCGCGGGAAACAAGTGTCCACCTGTCCCACTAGCTGCTATAAGTAATCTAATTGGTGCATTTACCATTCCCTGCTATACCATTTATCGCCCAGCTTCATTAAGATAAAACAAATTCCTTATCTTCTATCATCAAATCAGTAAAATATTACTAATGACTAAAATTATCCCTTTATTAATGAAACGTAACAAAGTATTACCCGTTGGTATTTCCCTGTTGTCTTGTTTGCTCACAATGAGTTTATCAAGCATTTGGCAGATTGCTCAAGCGAATAAACCCCAAAATGCACCCGCTGGACTTACTAATCTCCTCAGTCAGATTGACAACGCCGCTAATCAACGTAATGTCAACGGTGTAATGCAATTCTACAGTTCTACATTTACCCATGGCGACGGCTTAAACCGCAAAGGCATGGAACAGGCTTTAACAGGACTGTGGAAGCGATATCCCCAATTGCGTTACACTACGCGCCTAGAATCTTGGAAATCTGAAGGTAATACAATTATTGCCGAAACAGTTACGAGTATTAGTGGTGTACCCGCACCAAACAGCAATAATCTAACTCTCCAGTCTACAATTAAATCCCGTCAACGAGTCACAGGCTCAAAAATCGTGCGTCAAGATATTTTGTCTGAACGTACACAACTAACAACTGGAAGTAAAGCACCCCAAGTAGATATTCGATTACCACAACAGGTAAAAGTTGGTGAAAAATATAGCTTTGATGCCATTGTGCAAGAACCATTAGGTCAGGATATTCTTTTAGGAAAAGCCATAGAAGAACCCATTCAAGCTAATAAGTTTCTCACCCCCACAACCGTAAATTTAGAATTTCTCAATGCTGGGGGACTCTTCAAAATAGGCCGCGCACCTGCAAAACCCGGTACTCAGTGGATTTCCGCCGTAATTCGCAGAGGAGACGATATGACAATCATCACTCAACGGTTACAAATAGTGAAAAAATAGTCAGTTGTCAGTTGTCAATTGTTAAAAGCAATTTGACTTCTGACTTTTGATGTTAAATTCCTCACTCTTTCTCTGTGAATACTTCTTTATGGAAAACCAAATTGTTTTCATTACTGGTGCAAGTAGCGGTATTGGTGCTGCTTGTGCCAAAATTTTTGCTCATGCCGGTGCAAAACTGATTTTAGCTGCGCGACGGTGGGAACGGTTACAGCAATTAGCTGATTCCTTAGATATTGGATCTGACAAAATCCATTTATTGCAACTGGATGTATGCGATCGCCCATCTGTCGAATCTGCTATTGTTAACTTACCCCCTGCATGGTCAAATATTGACATTCTCATCAACAACGCCGGTTTAAGTCGCGGTTTAAATAAATTACATGAAGGCGACTTTCAAGACTGGGAAGAAATGATTGATACTAATATCAAAGGTTTGCTTTACCTCACCCGTTATATTGTCCCAGGAATGGTTAAGCGAAATCATGGTCATGTTATCAATATCGGTTCGATAGCTGGACACCAAACCTACCCCGGTGGTAACGTCTACTGTGGCACAAAAGCCGCAGTTCGAGCTATTTCCGAAGGTTTAAAACAAGACCTCATAGGAACGCCCCTGCGTGTCACTTCTGTTGATCCTGGCATGGTAGAAACAGAATTTAGTGATGTCCGCTTTCATGGTGATACAGAACGGGCTAAAAAAGTTTATCAAGGACTGCAACCATTAACTCCTGATGATGTAGCTGATGTCATATTTTTCTGTGCTACCAGAGCAACCCACGTTAATATTAACGAAGTGGTACTTATGCCAGTTGATCAAGCTAGTGCTACATTAGTTAACCGGAAAACATAAAAATTCAGACAACCATAATTTCATCATCCCACCAAAAACCTACTTAACAAAGACACAAAAACCCAAAAAAACCCTTTGCGCCTTTGCGCCTTTGCGTGAGACTATTTAACTATAAGCCTCCATTGGTAAAGAAAAACAAACCAAATTCCTATCCCCAAAAGCCGAGTATATTGGTTGACACTGACTTACTTTTGTAAACTATCAAGATAAAATTGATAATATTAATATATTAGTTGGTGGGATAAAAAATTATGTCAACAATGAAAGTTGAAGT
>NZ_VILD01000005.1:243332-249793 GCF_009712085.1 Anabaena sp. UHCC 0253 | reverse complement strand
AAGCAGTTGGACAATTAAGCCAATCAGATTTAAGGAAGTTTATTGCTCAAGCTATTGCAATACAAGCACAACGAACAACTTCCAGTTTGATGCAACGGGAGTCAGAATTACTATTAAAAATTAATCAGGGTATTCCGTTAGATATTCAGAATTATTACAACAATTTAATAAATAAAAGAGATGCAGAAACTCTCACAAATGATGAATATATGGAGTTGTTACGCTTAACTGAACAAATTGAAAAACAGCAAGCACAACGGATTGAATGTTTAGCAGAGTTAGCGAGTTTAAGAGGAATTTCTTTAAATAAATTGATGGAAAATTTGGGCATTCAGACGCAAAATTATGTCTGAAAAAAGAGTAACATCACAACAGAAAAAAGCTGTTTCTGAACGCGCAAATGGATGTTGTGAATATTGTCGAAGTCAAGCACGTTTTGCTATGCAACCTTTTTCAATTGAACATATTCTTCCTAGAAGCCAAGGTGGAATGACAAGTTTGGATAATTTGGCTTTGTCTTGTCAGGGTTGCAATAATCATAAGTATAATAAAACTGAAGGAATTGATCAGATCAGTGGTAATGTTGTCTCTATATATCATCCACGTCAACAGCAATGGAATAAGCATTTTGCGTGGAATGATGATTTTACTCTAGTCATAGGCTTGACTCCAACAGGACGTGCTACTGTGGAAACACTACAATTAAACCGTGAGGGTGTAGTTAATTTGCGCCGTGTGTTGTATGCAATAGGTGAACATCCTCCCGCTGAAGTGAAATAATTTGATCAAGTCAACTTAGAACTTACTTAAAATTAATATTTACAAATTGCCCAATCCCCACCACAAGAAATACTTATGGTAAGCTAGGTTAAGGCATTAAATTTTTGAGATTTTTATGAAAACACTGCAACCTGTCGCTATTGACTTGTTTGCTGGGGCTGGAGGCTTTGGTTTAGGTTTTAAAATAGCAGGTTTTTCTGTTCCTCTATCTATTGAAATTGATGCTTGGGCGTGTGATACCCTGCGCTACAATCACCCGGAAATGACAGTAATTCAAAATGATATTCGTGACTTTAATAATATAAATAGCGTTAAAGAAATCTGTCTTTTCCATCCCGATATTATTATTGGTGGTCCACCATGTCAAGGTTTTAGTATTGCAGGTCCAGCCCAAAAAGACCCTAATGATCCTAGAAATACTTTGTTCACTAACTTTGCTCAATGGATAAGTTTTCTTGAACCTAAAGCATTTGTAATGGAGAACGTTAAAGGGTTACTATCACGTAAAAATGTTGATGGTATCAAGGTAATAGATATTATTAAGAAAACCTTTGAAGACATCGGCTATTTTGTAGAAATATGGTTACTCAATTCTGCTGAATATGGTGTACCACAAATTAGAGAGCGTGTCTTTATTGTGGGAAATAGACTAGGAAAGAAAATGGGCATTCCTCCCAAAACACATTCCTTAGATTTATTAAATAT
Organism: Anabaena sp. UHCC 0253; assembly: GCF_009712085.1. NCBI lineage: Bacteria > Bacillati > Cyanobacteriota > Cyanophyceae > Nostocales > Nostocaceae > Anabaena > Anabaena sp. UHCC 0253. The sequence goes on along the minus strand of NZ_VILD01000005.1, from coordinate 248,308 downwards.
TAATAGCTGGCAATTATCACTTGAGGGAATACATCTAAATTCTGCTATCAGTTTATGGGATGCCATATCAGATTTACCACCACTTAATGCGCGTGAAGGGAAAGAAGAACAACCTTACATATTAGAATCTCAAAATCCTTATCAAAAGTGGATAAAAAATAGTAGTAACATTCTCTATAATCATGTAGCAATGGAACATTCTGACAGGCTTGTAGAACGTTTTCAACAAATTAAATGGGGTGAATCTAGTTCAGATGTCGCAAAAGAATATGGTGCTAAACGCCGAAATGGAAATGGTGAATTATCTGGTAAAACGTATGATCAAAATAACCGCCGTTTAAATCCCTATAAACCAGCCCACACCATAGCTGCTTCTTTTTATGCAAATTTTATTCATCCTTTCCAGCATCGTAATTTAACAGCCCGTGAAGGTGCGCGTGTTCAATCTTTTCCAGACAATTATCGTTTTTTAGGCAAAAAAACTGTTGTATCTCATAAGTTATTACAACGGGAAAATAGATTTAATGAAAAGTTTCTTTGCCAGTATAATCAGGTAGGTAATGCTGTACCTCCTCTTCTTGCTAAAGCAATTGCAGTTCATCTTCAAGAAAAATTAGAGCTATGTCCACAACTGATAGAAACCCATTAGTTCACGGTTCAAATCTGGAACAAAAGGAAAAACACCGTAAAAAGTACAGAGATGCTGACAGCAGAAAATATCTCGAAGAGATTAGAATTGAGTATGATAAATGGCATTTGGCTAATACTCAATTAATTGGTCCGACATCAATACCTGCTGATAATGATGATGAAATTATTTCTAAACGAGTAGAGCTTTTTACGGCATATAAAGATTTTTTAGACCAACAACATTATGCAGAGAAGTTTGATTCTCGTTCTAATCTTCATTCTAGTGTATTAGAAGAATTTCTTTATTATTTGTTCAGAGATTTAGCAAAAGATTTTGGATCAAATGCACTTATTGGAAAATCTCATACTTTTAAAGATATTTTCTTTGTACCTCCAAAATATTCTGAGATGTTGAAACGTCCCTATGCGCGTATTGAAAAAAAAGACCATGATTTTGTGATTGGTGCAACTGTTGAAGCATCATTTGAAGCAGTTACACCACCGGAGGACGAAGAAAATCCTGGTGAAATGCTGACACTTCTTAAAGAAGAACCAGAGGACTACTCAGAAGTTACAATTATAGGTAATACAGAAACTCATATTTTTGATATTCCCGTTATTGTCATTGAATGTAAAACTTATCTGGATAAAACTATGCTTGAGGGTTCATCACGAGCCGCAGAGGATTTAAAAGCAAGAAATCCAAATAGTTTATATATTGTACTCATGGAGTGGATTAAGTTAACAAGTGATGTCAACCTTCGGAAGTACAAAGTTGACCAGATTTATGTACTACGTCAGCAGAAAAATACCGACAGAGAATTTAGATATGAAGAAAAATATATTAAAAATTCAATTAACCCAACTGTAGTTCAACATTTATTCCATAAAGTCAGGAAGCATTTAACAATGGATTGGACTGGAGGAATTGAATATGGGATACAGCGTGGATGGTTAATTGAAGAATAGTTATATGTAAGTATATTTCCATCAACGGAAATAACCCTCTTCTGTCAAAGTAGGGTAAAACCTTTCTAATTATCCACCCTCAACTCCTATTTAATCCTCCTACAAACAACAACTAATAGCTAATTCCGCATTCTTCACCAACGTCTCCTTATCAAGAGTCGAAACCGGATATTGAGGAGTTACCTGCAATAACTTTTCTACCCTCTCCCGCGCAGCTTCTACAACTGATATATCTAAACTACCATTATTCAAACTAGCAGAAAAATCTTCAGCAATTTTATATGTTCTTTCCAAAGAAGAAGAATTGATATTTCGAGAAACAATAAATAAATCACAACCAGCATGAAAAGCCCGCGCAACCGTTCCCGATCGCATAAACATTTCCGATACAGCTTTCATATCTAAATCATCAGAAACTATCACACCTTCAAAACCTAACTCTTTCCGCAAAATATCATTTAAAATGATTTTAGATAACGTTGCTGGCACTTCTGGGTCAATTTGCCCAAACAAAATATGCGCTGTCATAATTAACGGAATTTTGTCCTGAATTAATGTTTGAAAAGGAATCAATTCCCGATTTCGCAAATCTTCCCGACTCAAATTTAATATTGGTAACTCCAAATGGGAATCTGTGCTAGTGTCTCCATGGCCAGGAAAGTGTTTAGCAGAACCTAAAATACCCTCTTCCCGCAATCCTCGATAATATTCCCGCACACCTTGACTAGCGGTTTCTGGTGTAATTCCAAACGCACGGGGTCCAATAATCGGGTTTTGGGGATTAGAGAAAATATCCGCAACAGGGGACCAAGAAAGATTAATTCCCAGTGATTTTAATTCTAATGCTGTAGCTTTGGCAACTTCATAAGAATGCGATCGCAATAAATAAGCATGAGGAAACCGAGTAATTGGTAAAGGTGTTCGCACAACTCGCCCACCTTCATGATCTAAAGTGGTAAATATGGAGTCGCGTTCAGTATATTGGCGAATGTCGTGTATGAGATTTTGAAACTTTTCTAACCAAACGGGATATGGTACGCCGTCAAGAAAGTTTTTCGCAAAAAAGATCACCCCAATGGGTTTTAATTCATTTAGCGCCCGTTTATCATCATCGTTTAAGGTTGTACCAGAAATACCCAAAATTAAGTGATTACCAAAGCTTTGTAATTGTGGAGATATTGACATAATTTTGTGAGCTAAATATCAGGATAAATTAGAAAAGACTTTATTCTTCAAAGTTAAGTATATCAACTTAATTAAATCTCAAATACTCAATAAAGATTTCCCTGACTTCTTTATGAATTCAGGGAGATGAGAATGATATTTATAGCGGTATGCACTTGAGTGAGATACAGTCAGCCAATCGCAAACTCTGTAGGGGCGCAGGGTCTGCGCCCTCAATTGTATTGCATCCTAGCGATAACCGCTATATTGATCTCTACTAAAAGTAAGAAACTAATAACTCACTTTTGGCATTAGCCATGTCTTCAGTTTGTGGTTGAGATGATTTTAAGGTCATTTGGGGGGCATTTTGTTGCAAAATTACGGCTTGATAAGCTACGACTCCTGTATGTTCACTTTCTAGACAACGAGCCGCTTTTCGTGATAAGTCTAAACTTCTTGGTGAAATATAAGGACCGCGATCATTAACCCGCACAATCACGGATTTATTGTTTTCTAAATTTGTAACTTTCAAGTAGGTATTAAAAGGTAAAGTACGATGGGCAACTGTCAGATCGTCTTGATTATATCTCTCACCATTTGCTGTTAACCGACCATGAAAATAGCCACCATACCACGAAGCTAAACCAGAAAGTTTGGTTGGTGAGGACTGTAATCCATACATTTCCATTTGTCCTTGCACCAGTGTGAGAGGATTGGTGTGAAGGGCTTTGCGGAGATTGTTAGTCCATTCAATAGCTAAAATATCACCGCTACGGCCAAGCTGGTTGGCGAGTTTTTGATCAATTGCAAATAGCAACCGATTACCTACCATGATCGAGGGAGTTTTATCAACTAAACCCGGTTCTAATTGTGTAGGTTGTATAGTTGGGGATGTAACTAATTGCTGTAAGCGTTTTTGTAAAGCTTGAGCCGTGATTTGGTCAGGAAGTTGAGCAACAAAGCTATTGTTAACCCATACTTCATAATTGTATAAACTACGCTTGACAATCAACACGGGTGAATAATCGTAGCTTCCATTTTGATCAATGGGATTGTTGATCACATTAAAGAAACTTTGGAGCGATCGCACAACAGTAGATGGTGAGAAATCTAGTTTAGAAACACTCACATTTTTCAAGTGAGATTGTGTCGGTATATTTTCTGGCACAGCGGCACAAAACTTTGTTTCTTTTGCTGCCAATGTTGTTGAAAGTGGAGCAACGGGCGGATTTTGATGTGATGTTAATCGTCTGTTTATCCAATCAAATCTCAATAGATTTTTTGATATTAGGTTTTTTTGCCAAGCAATTTTATTTTGTTTAGCAATGTTTACAAGTCGATCATGTGATTTGAATAAGTTGGTTGTCAATTGTGTTGGAGAAAATGCGGCTATTAAACCCAGTGGTAAATTCGCCGTCAACACCAAAGTACCACCCGTGAGGGATGTCACCCATAGTATGACTGTTGATATCATAGTTTAGTTATTCTCCAGGTAGATGCACAATCCCTAATAAATTCAGCAGTAGGTTGGTTAGAAAGATTTTTGTTTTATTAAACAACAAACAAACTTTTTTTGGAATTCAAGGATATCTATAAGATTTCAGATTTAATGATGATTAAACCCTTAGGGATCATCATATCCTGGAATGGATACTTAAATTCATAAAAGTTTTAAATCTAGTTTACAACTATTACTAATATTCCCATCGTTTTTTCTTATGATTGCCAAAATTTTTTGCTATTTATTTTACAGAAAAAATAGTCATTTTATGTATAGATACGTAAGTCAAAAACCAAATCTTATATTGCTAACAAGCAATTAAAAGAAAAGATACACAGATAGATGTCGAGTCAAAAAAGTACACAAAATATTTTTATCGGCGGTAACAGATCATGGAAATTGGCAAAAATTTATGTTAATCGCCGTACCGAATTTGGAGCTAAATTACATACCAAGACTGATCAAAAAAGAGAGAAAGAAGAAAGGGAAAAGGCGAAAATAAAAACCTTTAACCTTTACCCTTTAAGCTTTTCCACAGCCAAGGCACAAATTTTCGAGTCTGAACCGAGCAGTATGGCATGACATCCTCAGAGGTGGATTTTCGGAATTTTTTGGGAAGCAATCATACCTGAAGCGCGAAATGTAACGGATTGCAACGTATAATGAGAACGAGAAAACAGTTAAGAAATATTGAAGAATAGTAGGTTTAAAT
>NZ_VILD01000005.1:227253-242991 GCF_009712085.1 Anabaena sp. UHCC 0253 | reverse complement strand
CCGATCTAGGTCACACCCCCATTGTCTTGGAGCGCCGGGACGTAGTGGGTGGCAAAGTGGCTGCATGGAAGGATGCCGATGGTGACTGGTACGAGACAGGACTGCACATTTTTTTTGGGGCTTATCCCAATATGTTGCAGTTATTCAAAGAATTGAACATTGAAGATCGATTGCAGTGGAAAGAACACACAATGATCTTCAATCAGCCTGAAGCGCCAGGGACATACAGCCGATTTGATTTTCCAGATTTGCCAGCACCTATTAATGGTGTTATCGCTATTCTGAGAAACAACGATATGCTGACATGGCCAGAAAAAATCAGTTTTGGGATTGGTTTATTACCTGCCATCCTCAAAGGGCAACAGTACGTTGAAGAAATGGATAAATATTCTTGGCGGGAGTGGTTGCAAAAGCAAAACATCCCCCCCAGAGTAGAAAAAGAAGTTTTCATTGCTATGTCAAAAGCCTTAAACTTCATTAATCCAGAAGAAATTTCTGCCACCATCTTACTAACTGCCTTGAATCGGTTTCTGCAAGAGAAAAACGGCTCAAAAATGGCTTTTCTCGATGGTTCACCGACAGAAAGATTGTGTCAGCCAATCATAGATCACATTACTGAAGGCGGTGGTGAAGTTCTTCTCAATGCGCCTTTGAAAGAGATTTTACTCAATGAGGATGGAACTGTAAAAGGATTCCTGCTGCGAGGCTTAAATGGGGCAGAAGATGAGATATTTACAGCCGATGTCTATGTATCTGCCTTACCAGTTGATCCCTTAAAGCCGATTTTGCCAAGTTCTTGGCAAGAAATGCCCTTTTTCCAAAAATTAAACGGTTTAGAAGGTGTACCAGTAATTAATGTCCATTTGTGGTTTGACCGCAAATTAACTGATATTGATCATCTGCTATTTTCGCGATCGCCTCTCCTCAGCGTTTATGCTGATATGAGTAATACTTGCCGTGAATATGCCAATTCTGACCGTTCCATGCTGGAATTAGTTCTAGCACCGGCAGCCGATTGGATATCTAAATCTGATGAAGAAATTGTCGCTGCGACTATTTCCGAGTTAGAAAAACTCTTTCCTCAACATTTTGGGGAAGATAATCCTACAAAAATGCTGAAATATCATGTGGTGAAAACACCGCGTTCAGTTTACAAAGCTACCCCCGGTCGTCAGCAGTACCGTCCCTCACAGCAAACCCCCATTTCTAACTTCTATTTGACTGGGGATTATACTATGCAACGCTATCTAGCCAGCATGGAAGGGGCTGTACTTTCTGGTAAACTAACAGCGCAGGCGATATCTCAAGCACTGACGGTAGCAAATTCCTCTAACCTGCAAACGCCAACACGATCGCCTGTCAAGAATGCTGCAACTGCCTGATTCCCCGCCGCGCATGAAAACGCTGGTCTCTATAGATGAGTCATACAACCTTTGTCGGGAACTTACAGCTAAGTACGCTAAGACTTTTTACTTAGGTACAATGTTGATGAGTCCGGCCAAGCGTCAATCTGTCTGGGCAATTTATGCCTGGTGTCGCCGTACAGATGAATTAGTGGATGGTCCTGCATCTGCTATCACCACGCCAGAAACCCTAGACCTATGGGAAAAGCAACTGGAGGCGATTTTTGCGGGATGCCCCTTGGATAATTATGATCTAGCGTTAGTAGATACTCTCCAACGCTTTCCGTTAGACATTCAGCCCTTTCGGGATATGATTGCCGGTCAGCGCATGGATTTGTATCGCAGTCGCTATGAAACTTTCGAGGATTTATACCTCTACTGCTACCGAGTAGCGGGGACTGTCGGCTTGATGTCCACAACAATTATGGGCATAGATAATAATATCTATACCGCCCCTTGGTATCAAAGCCAACAACCCTATCTTCCTATAGAAGAAGCGATCGCTCTGGGAATTGCCAACCAACTCACTAATATTCTCCGCGATGTTGGTGAAGATGCACGTCGAGGCAGGATCTATATCCCCCAAGAGGATTTGTCTAGATTTAATTACACCGAACAAGACTGTTTGAAAGGCGTAGTAGATGATAGATGGCGTTCATTAATGAAATTTCAAATTGATCGCGCCCGGCAATTCTATACTCAGGCAGATAAAGGTATTACCTACCTCGCTGCTGATGCACGGTGGCCTGTTTGGGCTGCATCTATGCTGTATGAGCAGATTTTAGAAATGATTGAGCGCAATGATTATGATGTGTTCAGTCAGCGAGCTTATGTTCCCCAATGGAAAAAGTTACGCACCTTGCCAGCCGCTTGGATGCGATCGCAAGTGTTATAAATTGGTCAGTGGTCAATGGTCAATGCTTATTGGTCATTGGTCATTGGTCATTGGTCATTGGTCATTGCTCATAACCACTCGATTTATTCATAAAATGACTATTGACAAACATAAAAACCTCTGCTAAGATTATTTTTCATAGCCTGGAGAGGTGGCTGAGTGGTCGAAAGCGGCAGATTGCTAATCTGTTAAGGGATTATATCCCTTCGGGGGTTCGAATCCCCCCTCTCCGTTGAATTGTTTGCAAATATTTTGTTAATGTAAAGTTACTGCTTCACCCCAAGCATTAACTCATTTTTAGTCTTATATTATATATTTTTGCCAATTTCCGGAAATTAGGTTTTGGTGTTTTTCTCTCCTTCCTAGCCACGAAAGGATAAATAATTGGTACACTTGTTTACTTAACCCAGATCATAGTTAACCAGTGCCTCATGGTATACGTCAAGCGCGTTGAACTTACCAATTTTAAATCCTTCGGTGGTACTACTTCTGTCCCCCTACTACCGGGGTGTACTGTCATATCTGGTCCTAATGGTTCTGGGAAGTCCAATATTCTTGATGCTTTGCTGTTTTGTTTGGGACTGGCTAGTTCTAAGGGTATGCGGGCGGAACGTTTACCGGATTTGGTGAATAATGCTCAAAAACATAAGGGACGTTCGGCGCTGGAAGCTAGTGTAACTGTGACTTTTGATATTTCGGATGTCTCTCGCAGAGGCGCAGAGGCACAGAGGGAGGAAGGGGAGGAAGTAGGGGAGACGGAAGAAAATCCAAATTCGGATGTCTCACGCAAAGGCGCAAAGGCGCAAAGGGAGAAAAATGATTCCCAGTCCCCAGTCCCCAGTCCCCAGTCCCCAACAGATTGGAGTGTAACTCGCCGTTTGCGGGTGTCTCAGCAGGGGGGGTATACGTCAAATTATTATATTAATGGTGTGGCTTCTACTCTGACTGAGTTACATGAGCAGTTGGAGGAGTTACGGATTTATCCTGAAGGTTATAATGTGGTGTTGCAGGGTGATGTTACTAGCATTATTTCGATGAATGCGCGGGAACGTCGGGAAATTATTGATGAGTTGGCTGGGGTGGCGACTTATGATCGGAAAATTGTCCAAGCTAAGTCTACTTTGGATGAGGTGAAGGATAAGGAGGATAGTTGTCGCATTATTCAGACTGAGTTAAGTGTACAATGCGATCGCCTATCTCAGGACAAGGCTAAGGCGGAAAAGTATCAATTATTGCGAATTGAATTTATTCAAAAACAATCCTGGGAAGCGGTTTTATCTTGGCGTTCTCTGCAATTACGGCAGGAAAAGCTGGTTGCAGAAGTTCAAGATGGCGATCGCAGTTATAGTGATTTTACTAATGAATTATTAACAATTAATTCCCAAATTAATCAGAAAACTACTGAATTAGAACAGCTAAATCTCCGTGTTAAGGCTTTGGGTGAGGAGGAACTTCTTTCTGTTCAATCAAATCTCGCTACTCAAGAAGCGGAACGGAAACAACTCCAACGTCAACAACGAGAGTTAGAAGCATCTATTCAAGAATCTACAAAGCGGTTAAATCAAACTTATCAGGAAATTCAACAATATCAACTTGCTTTAGAAGAAGCTAAAAAACAACAAAATATAGAAACTGTAAATGCAACTTCTCTACAATTAGAAAGAGATGTAGCCCAACAAGATTTAGAAAGTTCTCGTCAAGCTGCTGCGGAAATTGCTTCAGCCTCGGAAGCGTGGGTACAACAACAAACGGCTTTAAATCGGCAAATTGAATCTTTGCTGCACATTCTTGAACCTCAACGCACTGAACAAGCGCAGTTACAGGAACGGAATACTCAATTACAACAATTGATTTCTGAACAATCTCAATTAATTGCCAGTTTAGAACCGGAATTAGCTCAAAAACAAGCTGAATGTGTGAGTTTGGAAACAGAATTTAATGCTTCTACCCAACCAATTCAGAATTTAGCCGAAAATCTGGCTGCGACGGAACAAGAGTTACAAATTCAACAAGATACCCAAAAGCGGCTTTTACAAGAACAACGGGACAAACAACGTCAATTAGATAAGTTAGAGGCACAGACGCAAGCGCAACAAGAGATACAAGGAACACAAGCTAGTAAGGTAATTTTACAGTCAGAAATGCCGGGTTTGTGCGGTTTGGTGGTGCAGTTGGGTAAGGTTGAACCTAAACATCAATTAGCACTGGAAATGGCTGCTGGTGGACGTTTAGGGCATATTGTTGTTGACGATGATAGTGTGGCATCGGCGGGAATTGAACTGTTGAAACAAAAACGGGCAGGGAGAGCAACTTTTCTACCTTTAAATAAAATTAAAGTACCTAAGTTTACCCAAGATGCAACTCTGCGTTTAGCTGATGGTTTTGTGAGTTATGCGGTAGATTTGGTAGAATGCGATCGCCGTTATCATGATGTATTTGCCTATGTTTTTGGCGCAACGGTAGTATTTGCTAGTCTTGCCCAAGCTCGGAAAAACATGGGATTGTATCGTATAGTCACGTTACAAGGGGAATTATTAGAAACTAGCGGGGCAATGACTGGTGGTAGCGGGAATCAACGTTCATCTTTGCGATTTGATCACGGTGAAGCTGGAGAATCCCAAGAAGTCGCTAATCTGAAATCTCGCTTAATAGATATTGATCGGATTTTAGAACGTTGTGGAGAAGCAATTTCTACTTTAGCAAGTCGCACTAAAACTCTTTCCCTAGAATTGACGGAAGCACGTCAAGTCCGCAGAGAACAACAGTTATATTTAGAGCAGTTAAAGAAAGACATTAAGAGTTTAACAACGCAGTTAGAAAATACCCGCGCTCAACTTTCCCAAAATACCGAAAAATTCACATCTGCACAATCGCGGTTAGAAATTTTAGATCGGGAATTACCGAATCAAGAAATTCAATTACAACAATTAAGACATACTTTAGCTGAGTTGGAATCTTCCCAAACCCCCAGCGAATGGCAAGAAATCCAAGCTACTATTAAAACCCAAGAACAGGAATTACAACAACGAGAAACTGCGTTAAGAGATGTTCAACAACAATTAAAAAATCTCGAAAATCAACAACAACGATTACAAGAAAAAATAGAAGAATCTCAAACCAGAGTTATTCAATATCAACAAGAAGAAACAACAGGAAAACAGCAACAAGCAACAGTTAATAGTCAAGTTGAAGAATTGAATAATTTAATTACTGCAATTCAGGCTAATTTGCGGAAATTAGAAGAAAATTTAGGGGAAGAAAAGAAAAATCGAGATACAGCAGAAACCGAATTGCGATCGCTCTTATTGCGTCAACAACAATTACAATGGGAAATTGAGAAACTGCAAGAAACTCAACAAAAACGCCGGGAAGATTTAACAGCACTGCAAAACCAGTTACGAGATTTAGGTGCAGAATTACCAAGTCCCCTTCCAGAAGTTCCCAATAAGGTTGATTTAGAAGACTTACAAAAAGAATTGCGAAGTTTAGGTAAACGCTTACAGGCAATGGAACCTGTGAATATGTTAGCCTTGGAAGAATACGATAAAGTCCAAAGTCGTCTCCAAGAACTTACCGAAAAATTAGAGACTTTGGAAGGTGAACGGACAGAATTATTATTAAGAATTGAAAACTTTACCACCCTTCGTCAAAAAGCATTTAAAGAAGCTTTCGACGCAGTAAATGAGAATTTCCAATCAATTTTTGCTATTCTTTCCGATGGTGACGGTTATTTACAACTAGATAATCCCGAAGATCCTTTTAACAGTGGTTTAAACCTAGTCGCACACCCCAAAGGGAAACCTGTCCAACGGCTTGCTTCTATGTCAGGGGGAGAGAAATCCTTAACTGCATTAAGTTTTATATTCTCCCTACAACGTTATCGTCCCTCTCCATTTTACGCCTTTGATGAGGTGGATATGTTTTTAGATGGGTCAAATGTGGAACGACTAGCGAGAATGATTAAACAACAGGCGGAACAGGCACAGTTTATAGTTGTGAGTTTGCGCCGTCCGATGATAGAATCAGCACAGCGGACAATTGGGGTGACTCAAGCAAGAGGCGCTTATACTCAGGTTTTGGGAATTAAGTTAGAACATAAATAGATTGATAGGTAAGAGCTAAGAAGGGTAATAACAAGTTTGTAATTTAGTCGCTCATAAAGTTATTCTTCTTCTCTTTTTCAATTTTTTCTCGTAACCATTGGATATGTTGCTCTATATATTGCTTATGCTGAAGAAAATCTATACTATTAAAAAGTGGAAGCAGTGAATCTAAATACTCAACACGCCTTTGATATACAGGAACCCAACTTCCTGATGAACTCCAACTACTAGGTTCTAGACTAAGTTTTTTAAAATCTTCAAATTTTTTGTTGTGTTTTATAAAAAATTCTACAAACGAACGTCTTCTTTCATGCGAGAAATTTGTTACTAAATCAAATATTAACTGAACAAACTCAAATTCATCAATTTTAGACTCAAGTATTCTCATTAGCAAATTATCTTGCCGTTCCCATAAAACTTTTTGATCTTTGTCATCCTCACTGAGAATAAAAAAATTGTCAAGTTCAATAAATGATAGTTTAAATTTCTCTTGATTCCGTTTATCAATATATTCAATTATCTGGCTCATTATTATCTCATAATTTTCACTTCGCCATAGAAATGAATATGTTCGTGTATCATCAAAACGATATAATTGTTCTTTCTGTTGGTAAATCCAATCTATATATTCAATTATAAATTCTGGATCACGTTTCAGGATATAAGCAAAGTATTGTCCTTTATCATCTATATGCGGATCATTTTTCAGGACTTGGAGATAGGCTTGTTTTAGTAAATTAAATTGCTTATCTAAAAAATTAAGTAAATCTGTATTTACTTCATATCTATCAAATAAGGATGATAGTGGATAGGACTTGTTAGAGTTTTCAGAACTATTTACTAGGAGAATTTCGATTATCTTAGGCAATACATTTTCATTCAGAATCTGATATTTTAGAATGAAGTTTAAATCTCTTGGTAAATCACTTGCTTTGCTTTCTCTATAGAGGTGATAAAGCTGATCTAGATGTTCATTTCTAATATCTTGTTGCGGTAATAGACGATAAAAATCAAATAACCACTTTTGTTTTAAAGCATAATCAGCTTGGTTGATAATTTGATAAGTCTTATCAATACCTAAAATTATAATTAAATGATTAATAAGATGGGGGTCATTAATTTTAAATGGATTTCCAAAACTCAGGTAATATTGGATTACTTCAGCATAAAGTTGAGTATTTATATTAGCTAGAGCAATAAGAACTCTAGCTACTTGGTGGGGAAAAGAAAATTCATTATGATTTCGTCTGACTGTTTCTTCTTGAATTTCAAGGCATTGCTCAAAGAATTGCTTATAGTCGTCTAATGTATAGTTTATAAAGAAGTCTTGAATTCGTTTTTGCCTAATTTGTTCATATTCCTCATATCCTAGATTTAGATATTTTCTCTCATCTCTATTAGTAAGCAAAATTTCTGATATAGCATAGGTGGGATTAGTAAAGTAGCATCGCAAATTTTCACATAATAGATATCTCCATAAATTCAAAAGTTGTTTAAAAATAACCCAGTTGTGATTGTCATTTGTAGAAAATTTTAATTTATCACCCTCTAATTTATTTAAATATATTTGAACAATCTGACAATTGTAATAGCTGCTAACATCCATATTTGATTCAATGAAAGGAAGTACCTCAAATGAATCTTGGATAATAATTTGAGCTACAGAAACTTTATATCCTGATGTACTGTACTTATAAAGCAGATTTAACACATCTTTTTTGAGACTTGTGACCTGATAAAGCTGGAATACTCGCTGCCAAATTTTTTGTCTGAGTTCCCCTAGTTCTGGCATTGCTGGTAAGGTGAACTGAAAGACATTAATTGCTCTCCCCTTCATCTTGGTACTGTCGAAATCCGTGTAAAGATAATGTTCAGCTACTACAAGAAACAATTTTGAAAAGATTACATCTTGACCACCTTTAACTTCTTCCCACAGTACATCAATTACTATCTGTTGAATAGCAAAACCATAACGATAAGATTCATATTCAAATCCAAATCTTTCAGTAAGAAGGTAAACCACTTGCCCTATCTCGGTAGGTCGCTTTTTGACATACTGAAAAAGAAGCTCTAATGCCATTTTGAGATTATTGTCATCGGAATGGTTGAATAAACCTATCATGCTGAGAAGAGAAAGTGATGGAATGTCAGAATTAGGCTTAATCTCTAATTTAGAAAAGTCTACTGATTCTGGTTCGATTGCAGAAATTTGTTGATGAACATATAAAAGAGTGTCTGTTTTCTTAATAAACCAGAACACCTGTATGAATTGCATGAGATTTTTTTTGTCTTCTGCATTTTGATATTTTTTCCATGACTGGTCAACAGATGGACAGATTACTTCTATAATTTTTTCACTATCAAATGTATTCAAAACAGGATTAAGAGCATCAACCAATCGAGACTTAAGTTGAGGAAAAAAGTAATTTAATAGCGTATAAAAGTTGAGCAATTTATCTTTAAAAAAGGCAAGGTAAAAAAGATAAGTACCAAGAATTTGATCAGAAACTCGCACTATTTCATTTTCATACATATCGAGCAATTCATGGTCATGTAGCTGGCAAACAGCCTTCCAGAAAACTTCCTGGTTCATACCAAATGCTGTTTCAATTGCCTCCATCATTTCCTCATTTGATCTATCTACTGTTCTGAAAAATGAAACAATTCCAGCAGCTTTCAATAAGTTTTCATCACTGAGTTCTTGCAATTCGTTTCGTATTGAAGAATAATACTCGTCGTAAAGATTAGATACATTATTAATACTGTCAAGTCTATTTTCTATTTTTGCTACTTTTGCAGCCATTATTGCCAGACGAGGATTTCCTTGGGCAATTTCGGCAATTCTATTAAGATATAGAGGATGAATAATTTTGTACTCATCCTTAACAATTTGCTTTATCTGATTCTCATCTAAAGAGTTTAGCTCTAGCGCAGTTGAATTTTTATATGACTGCGCTGATATCTTAATTTTCTCAAGAGCATAATCTCTAACTGTAGCAATGATCTTGATTTTTTGATCATCGCGTTGATGATGAAGGAGGTCAATAAAGTAATCAAATGAACTTAGCCGATTCGCATCATCTACAAAAATGAGGTGATAACCAGGCTCTGAAAAATAGACACGGAGATCCTCAAAAATATCTGGACCTCGGCGAAAAATACATTTAACCTGATATTCAGGGTGACTCGCTAAAAATTGATGACAACATTCGATTGCAAAACGAGATTTACCTACTCCTGCTTTACCAGACACAATAACAAGATTACTGTTTTCCAATCCTTGTAATACTTCTTCTAATTCTTTCTCACGGAAGTGAAAAGTTGTATTAAGAGAAGTAGCCGCTTTTTTGTTATAAGAGTTAACAAATTCATCAACATCAAGGATTTGTCCTGTATCTACCTCAACTGCAAGGAACTCCCGCGCAATACCTGGATAATTGTTGTAGAGGTCAAAAGAAATTCTCTCCATACCAACAGTTTCGAGGATGACTCCTCGCTTTTGACACTCCTCTCTAAGGGAATTTTCTTCTTTCGTTTTAAGACTAAAAGTATGGCAGAAAATTATCTCCTGGATTTTATCAACTGATATTCCAGTTTTTGCTTCATCAAAGCATTTGTCGAGGTCTTCCTTAAGCTTTTTATAAACTGCTCCCTTTTTTACGTCTGATTTTGTAGTGTATTCTATAAACACATACTTGCCATTAGGTAGGATTACTAATGTATCAGGAGTTCCTGTCCTGACTTTGTTAGCACCAATTACAGATCCAATGGGATAAATATCATATCCTTTCTTATTGAAGTAAGTATCCCCAAGTTTTTGGAATACTCCACCATCCAGTTGTAGCAATTCGTTTTGGATCTGGTTAAGTTTTGACATATAGGTTTACGCAGATAAACAGAATCTAATTATTACAATATTTATGTATTATATCAATCTAGCTATGATGCGATCGCACTTCCCAAACGATTAAAATGATTGGGATTCAGTGTGAACGGTGATTTTGTAGTGCGATCGCTCTTAGGTTGGATTGATAAAGTGCGATCGCTTGTAGGTTGGATTGATAAAGTGCGATCGCTTGTAGGTTGGATTGATGAAGTGCGATCGCTTGTAGTTTGGATTGATAAAGTGCGATCGCCGGTAGGTTAGATTGACCAAGTGCGATCGTTTGTAGGTTAGATTGATCAAGTGCGATCTCTTGTAGGTTAAATTGATGAAGTGCGATCGCTCGTAGGTTGAATTGATAAAGTTAAAATTAGAAGTGACTGCGTGAGGACAACTTGATGCAAATTACCCTGAACCTACCTGATAGCCTCAGTAAAACTGAAACTTTTAACCAGAGTGAATGGCTTCAGGAAATAGCCATTGCCCTATTCCAGCAGCAGCGGATTTCCCTCAGCCGCGCCAGCAAAATTGCTGGAATAGACATAATGAACTTTCAAAAGCTGCTGGCAGATCGGAATATTTGTGTCCATTACGATGTGGAAGACTTTGAGCAGGATGTTGAACACTTGCGGAGTCGGGGCTGGCTATGATTGTCGTTAGTGATACTTCTGCTCTCTCGAATCTTGCCCTTGTTGATCATCTTGGGTTGCTAAAGGCTATTTACCATAAGGTTATCATTCCTGAAGTGGTTGCCAGCGAACTGGTAGCGGCCAGCAATCCTACTATTTCAGCTATTCTCCAACTGGACTGGATTCAAACCCAATTCCTCAACAACTTCCAACTTGCTAACCAGCTTCAACAGGAACGGGGACTTGATGCTGGAGAAGCAAATGCTATAGCCTTGGCACTTGAGCTACAAGCCGATGATTTGCTCATTGATGAACGTTTGGGACGGCAAGAAGCTCTCCGGCTTGGGATACCTATTATTGGTATTCTGGGTATTCTGCTTGTTGCTAAACAAAGAAGTCTTATCCCTCAAGTTCAACCTGTCATGGATGCTTTGATCAATCAGGCTGGTTTTCGCATCAGTCCCCAGCTATATCAGCGTATCTTATCTCTTTCTCAAGAACCTTGACTTGTTAGTTTAGCCGTAGGTTAGATTGATAAAGTGTGATAGCGTTCGCATTGCGTACTAAACTTGTTCATATGATGGTGAAAATGTTTAATACCGCGAAAATTGAAGAAGATTGTCTGTTAGAGTTAGTTAAAGGACATTAAAATCTCCTAAAAGAGATTTGGTTAAATTTTTGATTCTGATTTTCCTTTAGTATGGAAATATTTTATCAGAGGTAAATAGTTATGCAGAGTATGAGAGTGCGATCGCTAATTGGTAAAAATGGACTTTTACAAATTCAATTACCCGAAACAACAGAAGGAACGGAATTAGATATTATTCTTGTTTATGAATCAGCATCACCAACAAAAACAACAACAAAATTGAGTGATTTTTATGGTTGTATTCAAGATGAAACATTTATCAGACATCCACAGCCAGAACAAGCAGAAAGAGAGCTATTTTGATGATTTATCTGCTAGACACTAATGCCTGTATTATTTATCTCAAGGGCAAAAATTTTCATTTAAAACAAAAGCTGGATAATATCCCACTTTCAGAAGTCGCTGTTTGTTCAGTTGTGAAGGGTGAATTATTTTACGGATCAATTCGTAGTGCTAACCCAGAGCGTAATCTGACGTTACAGCAAGGATTTTTGAGTCAATTTGTGTCTTTGCCTTTTGATGACCAGTCTGCTAGAATTTTCGGAGAAATTCGCGCCCAACTTGCTGCTAATGGAACACCTATTGGAGCTTACGATTTACAAATTGCTGCTATTGCTTTAGCGAATAATTTGATATTAGTTACCCATAATACTAAAGAATTTTCACGCATCCCACAACTACAATTGGAAGACTGGGAAATAGAGTAATTTATCTCAAAAAATAAATTAAATTAGAACTCAAAAAATCAAGTACAATTAATTTAATGCCAACATAACATCTAATATCATGAATAACCTTCTATTAAATAGAATAACAATTAACCATGATGTTTGTCATGGTAAACCGTGTATTCGTGGATTGCGCTATCCGGTGGAAATGATATTAGAACTTTTGAGTTCAGGCATGAATATTGATGATATTTTAGAAGATTATGATGATTTAGAATACGAAGATATTTTAGCAGTTCTCAGCTTTGCTACTCGACTCACTCAAGTTAAAAGTATCCTCCAATTAGTTTCATGAAATTCTTGATTGATGCTCAATTACCAATGCGAATTGCCAATTTATTAGAGAACTTAGGTTGTGATGTTATACATACCAAGAATCTTCCTTTAAAAAATGCAACTCCAGATTCGGAAATCAACAAACTATCAATCATGGAACAGAGAATTGTTATTACCAAAGATAAAGATTTTTTAGATTCTTTTTTAATCAAACAAGAGCCTTACAAACTACTACTAATAACGACAGGTAATATTAGTAACAAACAAATTGAACAACTTTTTCTACAAAATATTACTCAAATAATCGAATTGTTTTTGACGTATAAACTCACACGAAATAGATTACAACTTCACAAGCATTGATAAATTGCTTGACGATTTTGAAAAAGACATTGAAACCTGGAGTGAATCATGAAAGCAATTATTGAAGTAGTCAAAGGTGGTTCTGCAATCCGAGCCGCTCGTCAACAAATTAAAGACTCCGAAATTGGAAAGCCAGTAAATTTTAGACTTTCATTTGAATCTGCAAAATCACTTTTTAGCGAGCTAACGCCTGCTCGACTTGATTTGCTTGATACTCTAAGCAAAATAGAGCCATGCAGTATTTACGCGCTGGCAAAAACAGCCGAAAGAAACTATTCAAACGTACACACAGACGTAAATCGCCTGGAAGAACTGGGATTAATTGAACGGACAGAAGAAGACAAAATATCTGTACCGTTTGAATCCGTTGAAATATTCATGCCACTAGCGAAAGCAGCGTGAGAATTTGAAAAAACAGCGAAGGTGAGCTTTACGTTAGCCCACATTGCCGCTTAGTGTTATCTTGTGATATAGTCAGCTTCTTTCCGCAAAACCTGCATTTTGAGAAGCGATCGCGCTCATAGGTTAGATTCATCAAGTGCGATCGCATAACGCACCCGAAAAATACTGAGATTCTTTCAAAAGGAGAATTGCTGTAACCCTATTTATTATTGTTTTGGAGGTCGTTTGCACTTTTATTAGCGGTATCAGAGTATACAGAACCCCATTGTTTTAAAGCTTCTCCAGATTCTTTAGCAATTCTTTTAGCTCTTTCCACAGGATCATCTTCTGTTTCACGAGCTTCTTTATTCCATTCTCCTGTGGTTTTGGGTCTATCAGCATCATCCTGACGGACAATTTTGTTCAGTTTTCTGGTGATATTGTCGCTGCTACGTCCAGACTCAATACTAGAGTTTAAACTTGTTGTTAGCATTAAAAACCAACTAAAACAACAGTAAAAACACGCTTAATTTCAAACTCTTGCAATATAAACTTGATAGTATTGATTACTTGATTGAATAAATGTGCCATTATTATTCTCCATTAATTGAATGTGAATACTTTTCAAATTGGCAGAGCTTGATTGATTAGCTAATAATCTGAGTTACAGGTGAAATTCAGTAAAAGCATATTGTTTTTTTGCCAATTTAGCTGCTATCAGCACAATTCAAAATTAGAGCTAAAAAGCTAGTTATTCATCTAACAAAAGTTATAAATTATTTATAGACTAGGGAAGTTTTACAAATTCTGCTTTATATAGTAATAAACTTGAGTTTTTAGAGGGTGTTTGAAAAGTATCAGAATTAATCGAGATCCCCTTGAAAAAGGGGAGGCTAAATTCCTCAAAGTCCCTCTTTTTAAAGGGATTATTGTATTGCTATTTAAACAAGGTGTTGTAAGCGACTAAGACGTTCTGTGTAACTTTTCATCACTTGGATAGCAAACATGGGTGTTTCCTGAACAGCAAAGAGAAATCCTTGTTCATTCAGAAAAGCTAGTTTACAATCGGTTTTAGCGATCGCTGTATAAGTCCTCTTTTTTTTCCCTACAAGTATACCTGTACCAAAAACTTCATCTGTTTTAATTGTTTCTACTATTTTACCATTAACTAATATCTCCACCTCTCCCTCCAGAATGCCATACATGGAATCACCAGGTTGTTCTTCTGCAAAAATGATTTCACCTGGTGCAAATACTTTAGGGTTAGGTTGTCCTTGGAAAATAGTGATTGTTGATAAAGAAATTAACATAAAAGTAGTTCCAAGTGAGTTGAGTAATACAAGAATGCAGCAAATTATACTATTTTTCATTCATGATGATCAACCCATCTTGCGGTCACAGTATTAATTTCAACACTAGACAAAAAAATAGGGATGATATTTACCATCCCCATCAATTTCATATCTGACAAAAAACTTTACAGTTGAGGTGCAAACTGAGATTTATCAGGTACTTCGGCGTATTCAGCCACAATTTGACGGAATTCATCACCATCAATGGTTTCTTTTTCAATGAGCAAATCAACCAAACGATCTGTAAGACTACGATGATCACGCATCATCTTCTTAGCGTTTTTATAGCATTCTTCCACAATTATTCTGACTTGGGCATCAATGCGACAAGCGATCGCTTCAGAATACTCAGAACGGGTTGTCCAGTCACGACCGAGGAATACTTCACCTTGTTGGCTTTCCAAGGATAAAGGACCTAAATCAGACATCCCAAATCGAGTTACCATTTGTCGTGCCATTCCTGACAACTGCTGTAAGTCTCCACCTGCACCAGTTGTGACTTCTGCTGGTCCAAAAACTACTTCTTCAGCAGCACGACCACCTAAAGCCCCTGTGATTCTGGCTTTTAATTGAGAACGGCTGATTAAACCTTGTTCTTCGTTAGGCATAAACCAGGTTAAACCCTGGGCTTGTCCTCTAGGAATCAGAGTCACTTTCTGCACGGGGTCATGATCTTTAAGTAAAGTCCCCACCAAAGCGTGTCCGATTTCATGGTAAGCAATCAAACGCTTACTCTTGCTGTCTACCAAAGGAGTTCCTTCCATCCCAGCAACTACTCTGTCTACAGCATCATCAATTTCTAGTAAAGTGATGCCTTCTTTGCGTCTTCTAGCTGTGAGAATAGCGGCTTCATTGAGGAGGTTAGCTAAATCTGCACCACTAAAACCAGGAGTCCGACGAGCGATCGCTTCTAAGGATACACTTTCATCTAATTTCTTATTTCTGGCATGAACTTGCAATACTTCCAAACGGCCTTTAATGTCTGGAGCATCTACCTGTACTTGTCTATCAAAACGACCGGGACGCAATAAAGCTGCATCGAGGACATCAGGACGGTTAGTAGCCGCAATAATAAT
>NZ_VILD01000005.1:189086-227228 GCF_009712085.1 Anabaena sp. UHCC 0253 | reverse complement strand
GGAGCATCTACCTGTACTTGTCTATCAAAACGACCGGGACGCAATAAAGCTGCATCGAGGACATCAGGACGGTTAGTAGCCGCAATAATAATAATCCCGGTATTGCCTTCAAAACCATCCATTTCTGTTAATAGTTGGTTGAGGGTTTGTTCTCGTTCATCATTACCACCACCGATACCTGCACCCCGTTGACGACCTACTGCGTCAATTTCATCAATAAAGATGATACAGGGAGCGTTATCTTTAGCTTTCTTGAACAAATCACGGACACGGGACGCACCCACACCCACGAACATTTCTACAAATTCTGAACCGGAAATACTAAAGAAGGGAACACCTGCTTCACCAGCGATCGCTTTTGCTAGTAAAGTTTTACCAGTTCCTGGAGGTCCAACTAACAGCACACCCTTGGGAATCCGCGCCCCAACAGCAGTAAATTTTTCAGGTTGTTTCAGGAAAGTGACAACTTCTTGTAATTCTTCCTTGGCTTCTTCAATTCCCGCCACATCGTCAAACTTTACCCCAGTTTTCGCTTCCATTTGGAAACGAGCGCGGGATTTGCCGAAGTTCATCGCTTGTCCAGGACCGCCGGGAAGATTATTAGAACGACGGAACAAAAAGAACAATCCTGTAATCAATGAAACTGGGAAGATTAAATTACCCAAAAGTCCCCAGATTGCCCCATCATTTCGCATGGGATGGGCATCAAAACTAACTTGCTTCTGTTTGAGCTTTTGAATTAATTCAGGAGCATTTATCGGCAAATCTACCCGCCAGCGTTGAGTGCGGTTTTCAATGTCTTGGTCATTAGCTTCGATAATTGCGGTTCTACCACCATCGTAAAGATCCACATTGGTAACGCGGTCTGCGTCCAAGTATTCTAGAAAGCGACCATAGGTCATACGGGTGTTAGCGGCATTTTTACTCATGTCCGCAGGAGCGCCTGCGAAAGCGCCTTGCCAAAAGAAAAAGCCAATTACTAAAGCCAGCACTGACCAGAGTGCTACGACTCTCCAAGAGAATTTCATCTTTAATTTGCCTCTAGATACTAATATGACTGCTTTTGTAACGGATGTTTATAAATCCATTTTGTAATTTGAGCCATAAAACGTCGGTTTGCTTATGGCAGATCCATGAAGTTTGTCTAGAATCTTAATTAAATTTAACCTAATTCTCATACTAATACCAATTAAAAATTAAAAATTAAATGTTAAATATTCCCAAAGTCATACACAGTAAGGATTTGGGACTAATTTATATTTTGCTATCTCTAATACTAATTTTATGCTGGACTGCACAGGATCACCAAATTCATTTATTTTTCTTTATCTGCGTTTATCTGTGTTTATAAATAGCATTAAAGGTTAACTATGCTTTAAGCTTTATTAAAATGCAAAAATATGGAAATTGAACCACGTTCGCGTAGCGTGCCGAAGGCATAGAAACGAATAAGCGAAGGTAAGAGTTTTAGAGAGATTTTTCGTGATGGGTGATAGTGCGATCGCTGATATTGTAACTAAGTAGGTAGGTGGGAAAACTTATAACTATGTCATTGCGAGTGGAACGAAGCAATCCCAAGAGTTTTGGGTAATTTACAGTTCATTACATAGTTGGGTTGATTAGCATCTACCTACTTAATCATCGTTTAAAATATAGTAGACTTCTTTTGGAAATTGCTATGAAAGCAGAGTTAACAGCCATCATTGAGAGAGCAACGGAAGGAGGATACTGGGCAATTTGTCCAGAAATTTCTGGTGCTAATGGTCAAGGTGAAACTATTGAGGAAGCGAAAGAAAACTTGAAACTTGCTATTCAATTGATTATTGAAGATCGTATGGCAGATATCCGCAGGGGACTCACAGAAGATGCGATAGAAGAAACAATTTTAATTCCATGAAACGTAAAGAATTAGAAAAAAGGTTAATACAAGCAGGTTGTTACCTAAAACGAGAAGGTTGTTCTCATTCTTTATGGATTAATCCTCAAACAGGTGTCATTGAGGCTGTACCAAGACATACAGAAATTAAGGAATTTTTAGCCCAGAAAATTCTTAAAAACTTAAATGCTGAATAGTGCTTCTTTACCAAAAAATTCTTATTAATCTATGCTATCTTTAATATAAATCTAAAAGGTTAAAAATGAAAGCAATTACAAGCAACCAAGCCAAACACCAATTAGATGAACTCATTAATAGAGTTATTCTTGATGTAGAACCAACTATTGTTTGTAATGATCAAGGACAACAAGCAGTTTTAATGTCTTTAGATGAATTCAATTCTTGGCAAGAAACATTATATTTATTATCAAATCCAGCTAATGCTGAACATTTGATGGAATCTATTAAACAAGCCAAATCAGGCAAAAAATCAGTGAAAGAATTAATTGATCCATGAACATTACTTTTACTGAAGCCTCTTGGTCAGATTATCTTTGGCTACAAGAAAATGATAAAAAACTCTTAAAAAGAGTGAATTTACTCATTAAAGACATTATTAGAAATCCCTTTGAAGGTATTAGTAAACCAGAACCTTTAAAAGCAAATTTATCAGGATATTGGTCAAGACGAATTGATTCTGAACATCGGTTAGTTTATGAAATTTCTGAAGCAGAATTAACGATTATTTCCTGTAGATTTCACTATCAAAAATAAATGATTAATCCTAATTTATTGAACGCAGATAAACGCAGATAAACGCAGATAGAAAATCACTGTTCCCTATTCTTCATCTTTGTGCATCAATGGACGTAAACCATTTAAACCTGCTGCTATAGCTGACCCATTATGTACTACTGTCGCTGCTAATGGGTGCATTCCGACGGTTGCGGCTAGTCCTAATGCGGCTAAGTTGGGAATTACTGCTAAACTAATATTTTGTTTAATGACGGTTTTGGTTTCACGAGCGTTATACCCCACTCCTTGATCTCCTCCCCCTGGAAGGGAGAGGAATTTTTACCCCTACTGACTCCTTATTTCTAATATCAAGGAACAATCAATACAGGACAGGGTGAAAGATTAATCACCCGATTTGTAACACTATCAGTTAGACCTTCATCAGTTAGCCCTAACCCGCGACAGCCCATAATAATTAAATCTGCCCCCACCTCATCAGCAACATCACAGATAGTAAAAGCAGGGTTGCCTTGTTTCTCTATGACTTCCGCTTTGATGCCTTGTTGCTGAAATAAGGCTTGGGCATTTTCCAGTAGTTTCGCAACGGCTTCTGGAGACATCATTGCATCTTCAGCAGGTGCGTCTGGGGCTGGTTCTTCGACAACTGACAGCAATACTAGACGGCTACTAAACTGCTGCACAACCTTAGTAACTAGGTCAGCAGCTTCTCGTGCTTCACGACTTTGATCAATTGGAAATAAAACTGTTTTAAACATATCTCACCTGGACACACCTCACTCCGGTAAAATCTTGATGGACATACTTTCAAAACAATAACAAAAAGACAATCAGGAGAATTTGGCTGTGTCGAAAAAAAGTTTAGCAAGTTTATCTGCGGCTGATATATCTGGAAAACGCGCTTTGGTACGGGTTGATTTTAACGTGCCTGTGGATGATCAAGGCAACATTACCGATGATACCCGGATTCGGGCGGCGCTACCAACAATTAAGGATTTAACCCAAAAGGGAGCTAAGGTCATTTTAGCAAGTCATTTTGGCCGTCCCAAGGGAGTAGATGATAAATTACGTTTAACACCTGTTGCTAAACGCCTTTCTGAGTTGTTGGGACAAGAAGTTGTCAAGACTGATGACTGTATAGGTGATGATGTAGCTGCCAAAGTTGGCGCTTTGCAAAATGGCCAAGTGCTGTTGTTGGAAAATGTCCGCTTCTACAAGGAAGAAGAAAAGAACGAACCTGAATTTGCGAAGAAATTGGCTGCAAATGCTGATTTTTATGTAAATGATGCGTTTGGTACTGCACACCGCGCCCATGCTTCTACTGAGGGTGTAACTAAGTTTCTCAGTCCTTCTGTGGCTGGTTACTTGGTTGAGAAGGAATTGCAATACTTACAAAGTGCAATTGAAGAACCTAAGCGTCCTTTGGCGGCTATTATCGGCGGTTCTAAGGTTTCTAGCAAAATCGGCGTAATTGAAACCCTGTTAGAAAAGTGCGATAAGTTGATCATTGGCGGAGGGATGATTTTTACCTTCTATAAAGCCCGTGGTTTGAGTGTTGGTAAGTCTTTGGTAGAAGAAGATAAGCTGGAATTAGCTAAGGCTTTGGAAGCTAAGGCTAAAGAACGTGGTGTGGCTTTGTTGCTACCTACAGATATTGTCTCCGCAGATAAGTTTGCGCCTGATGCTAATGCTACTACTGTCAGCATTGAAAATATCCCTGCCGATGGTATGGGTTTAGATATTGGTCCCGATTCTATCAAGGTTTTCCAAGCGGCTTTGGCTGATTGTAAGACTGTGATTTGGAATGGTCCAATGGGTGTGTTTGAGTTTGATAAATTTGCTGCGGGTACAGAAGCGATCGCACATACTTTAGCAGAAATCGGCAAAACCGGCACAACAACCATTATCGGTGGTGGTGACTCTGTAGCCGCTGTAGAAAAGGTAGGTTTGGCTGATCAAATGAGCCATATTTCTACCGGTGGTGGTGCTAGTTTGGAGTTGCTAGAAGGTAAGGTTTTACCTGGTATTGCAGCTTTGGATGAAGCATAATTGAAAGTATGAAGGATAAAGTTTTTGGCTTTGTCCTTCATTCTCTGCAATTAACCAAATTAAGGAAAACAATATGCAAGTACAAACTCGCAAACATATTTACACCCCTGAAGAATATTTAGAATTAGAAGAAAAAGCACTTTATAAAAGCGAATATCGCGATGGAGAAATTATTCCTATGACTGGTGGCACGACAAATCATAATCAAATCGCGCTTAATTTTGCATCATCTTTATTATATGTTATTAGAGGAAAAAAATATCGTTATCGTTCTATTCCCCAATTTAAAGAATATGTTTTAGTGGAACAAAATCAATATCAAGTGATGCACTATAGCAAAACTAATGAGGGAGAATGGATTTTTCGAGAATATAAATCTGAAAATTATCTTGTTAAGTTGCAACATCTTGATTTTGAAATTAGTTTAGTTGACATTTATCAAGATGTGAATTTTGACGATAAAGAATAATGCTCTTCATTTAAAACAATAAACTAACTCATAGAGAGTTGGCTGTTAGACAGGTAGATGGACATTGGGTTTTCAAAGCCTCTACCCTTGCATGGGAGAGGTTTGGAGAGGGTTTGATTTATACACTAAAAACTTTTCAGACATCCTCTAAGAAACAAAAAAATAAATTTTAATATGGATAATTGAATGAATAAGAATTTTTTAATTGAGCAGATAAGAAAGAGAGAAGTGTTTGAAAAAGCTTATGTGTACGCTATATCATACAGAATTACGCACGATTCATACTGTAATTTTATTGAAATAGATTACTACAGACAAAATAAAGAAAAGTTATTTAAAGAAATTGAATTAGCTTTTGAAAATCCAAATTGCTATGATGCAGAAACAGCATTCTCATTCTATCTGCCAAAGTCAGATATGTTCTTTAGGAGGATGATACATACTCCCTTCAGGGATTTAGTAATTAAATTTATTTTTGTATCTGTTTTAGCTGAATTATTAGATTTTACATTTGTTCAAAATTGCTTTTCATATCGTCTTGAGAAAAATAGTGAAAGGCAGAAGAACTTAAAGGGACGCTTGTACCAGCATTACTATGATGGGTTTAAAGAATTTATAAATTGGCAATTAGCTCAAGTGAAAAATAGCACTTGTCTGTTTAAAACTGATATATCATCTTTTTATGATTCTATCTCTCACGAATACTTGCTCTCAGCAATTTCAAAACAAATCAATATAGCAAGAGATACGCATTTCATGCTTCTTTTTAGTAAAACCTTAAAGTTTAAACTTTGCTACTACTCAATTGTAGATGGTAAATTAAGCGAAACACAGAATAGTCAAGGAATACCGATAGGAAATGAAGCAGAAGGATTTATAGCCAATATATTTCTTAATGAAGCTGATGAAGCATTATTCAATTTAGGCATCAAATTCGGAAGGTATGTAGATGATTTTCGGATTTTTACTAATAATAAAACTGATGCAATAAAAGCATCAATCATATTACAAGAATTTCTCCTAAAAATAGGAGTAAATTTAAACGCTTCAAAAACCAAGATTATAGAAGCTCAAGAAAAAATAATTGAATTTATTGAAGAATCAAAGAGAAAAGGAGTTTCTCTAATGCCATTTGATGAGGAGGAATATGATGAAGCCAAGCAAAAAAAGAAGCTAGATAAAACAGCTATAATTGAAGAAATTGATTCAGGAAACTTAAGTCTACAAGAAGAACAATTATATTCTTCTGGGTATCAAACAGTATTTAAAACATTAGAAGATATTAATAATGAGGAAAAAGCAAAAATATTTTGTGAGTTTTTGAATGAAATTAAATTAGGTGCAAAACTAGAAGCTCAAGTATTTAGTAATTATATACACTTGCTACATGAATTGTCTAAGATTTATCCAAAACATTGGAAATTATACTCTTGGTTATTTGTAAAGTTTTCATTTCTAAATTATAGTAATGATGTTCAAATAATTAGTCTTAAGTCTCTTTTTACTGTATTTGATGATGAGTTTGTCAATATATTTATCAAGACTAGAATTATTCATCATCTGGTTAATCCACGCAAAGGAGCATTAACCTATATAGAAAGAATATCTACAAGACCAAAACTAAAAGAGAGAATGATTGAACATATAACTAAATTAATGAAAATTAGTTGTATAGCATTACAATTAAATTGTATATATGCTTACTATTTACTTTTTAAAGATCATAGGCAGGTACAAGATTTTGTATCAAAAAACTTAAAACGTCCCATACCTGAACCAATCAGAGAAGCTGTTTATCAGATTGGAACTTTATGTTTTAAAGGTTCTCCTCCTTTAGTATCTTTTGAAGAAATTTTGGAAGAAAATGAAAAAGAAAATGAATCAGAATGGTATATTTTTCAGTAATTTAAGAACCTTTAAATTCACATTAAAAATCAATTTCTGGATCAGGAAATTCATAAATAATAAGAAGGCTTCTTGCTCTTGTTGCACCAATATATTTGTTTGTAATATCCCAATTACTAGGAATTAAGGTTTTAGTCTTTTCAAAAAATGCGATTATGACATCATTTTCCAGTCCCTTGAACATTCCTATATTTGACCACTGAATAGTATTTTGGTCTTGAGTAGAGAATGAATACTGCTTGAAATCAAACTGGTTAATATGTGAATAACCTGCAAGCACAGACTTAGCAGGTGGATAAATATCAGTTAAGACAACAATTTGATTAGGAAGAACATTCTCATTATTCACTAAAGTTAAAATATCTTCTTCCAGCATTCTAACCGCGTCATTTTTGTCTTTATACATTAGTTTTCTAACATCTCTACCATTAATGAATGAACTTTTTATTTGATGACTACATTTTACAAATGGTTTTGCATATTCAAATATTTGTTCAGTGTTTCGACAGTTCTCATCTAAAACACTAGGAGATATAGGGAGTGCGTAGTTATTTGCATTTTTGGAAATATTTTGATTACTATCTTGAAATATGTAAAATATACCATCGTCAGGTATCAAATTATTTAATTCATGAATTTCTTGATATTCAAAGTCTTGTCCTTCATCAACAATTATTGCTGCAAATTCTAATTTAATTTCAGAATTTTGTTCTTTAATTTGTTCATAATTACAAACTACACAGTACCCTGTTTGGATTTCATCTTGTAAAGAGGCTTGTAGATAAAGTGAAAGGTGATTAGATTTACAAATTACAAGAGTTCTTTCCTTATGTTGACACAACCTTCTAGCTTTTTCTATAGCTAATTGAGTTTTTCCTGAACCAGCACATCCTAAAATAATTGACTTATTTTGTAAACAAAGATTATTCAGTATATTGAATTGTTTTTCTGTTAGTTGACGTATTTCTTCTTTAATTTCACCAATATCATTACCAATATACTTTTTGAACTTGGTGCTGGGAGATATGAGATTAATAATTAATTGTTTTCTATTTTCTCCTAATGGTATCACTTTACCTTGTGAATAATAATCAAATATAGAAGATATCCAACTGCTAATATTTTTTAGTTGAGGACGTAATAGTAGTATTTCTTTTGGTGCTTCAGAAGGAAGTCCATCTTCCTCTTCATCAAGATCAGGAAAAGCAACGCATTGTCCAATACAAAAATCCTTCTTTTCAAATTCTTGATATTTTTTGAGGAAATCTAAAAATTTATATTTAATTTCCTTGGCTTGTTGAAATGGAGAGATTTTCAATTTTTTGTTATTTGTATACCAAACTTTGTTAACTGGATCATACTCAATAATTCCACCTTTTGCCTCTATTATTAGTATTCCCTTATCAGGATGAAGAATGATAAAGTCAGCTTCTCTATCTTGAACAATATATTTGATGTGTTGCCACCAAGTTCCATGAAAAACTATATAATCATCACTGAGGTCTTTTTCAAAAATTTCAAATAGCTTCTTTTCCGCATAACTATTTGTTGTTGAGGATAACTTTGCAGGAATCATTCTTGCCATAACTATTTACTTCTCCGTTAGGATAATTGACGAATTCTCAATATAAGAATTCTTCCTGTATCTTATCAGGTATCATACAATATGTATAGTTAAGACTAAGTGTAAATAGATTTGCTGCGGGGACGCTAGCATCTCGTATCCCTTACTGGACCGAAGGAATTTGGAGTTGTTGGAAGGTAAGGTTTTACCTGGTATTGCAGCTTTAGATGAAGCATAATTAATAGGAATGAAGGATGAAGTTTTTGGCTTTGTCTTTAATTCAATCCAACTTTATATTTACATTATATTTACAGTCCAATCTTCCATTTTTAAATCAGGAACTTTGATAAAATCTTGGTAATTTTGAGTGACTAAAATTGCATCATTAACTAATGCTATGGCAGCTATTCTTAAATCTTGT
Organism: Anabaena sp. UHCC 0253; assembly: GCF_009712085.1. Classification (NCBI taxonomy): domain Bacteria; kingdom Bacillati; phylum Cyanobacteriota; class Cyanophyceae; order Nostocales; family Nostocaceae; genus Anabaena; species Anabaena sp. UHCC 0253. Next base: position 218,191 of record NZ_VILD01000005.1, on the reverse strand, counting down.
GTACCTATATTGATTTTTTGCTGACGCAGTTTTTTAAAACATTCGCAGCATTCTTGATTAAATTCCAATAAATTCACACTACAGAAATAACGTTGAGTCACTTGCAAATTTTGGTAAGCAATTGGTAACAATTCTGGTTTAGTAGCAGATTTACTAATAACTGCTAATCTACCTTTTAATTGTTCTTCCAGGGTAACAGTTGTAATAAATATATTGTTAATTCCCACAACTTTGGCGCGTTGAGCAATATTAGAATTTCCGTGTTGAGAAAGAGTCACAATATTAGTATCAAGAATATATCTGCTCACGCTGTTTGGTTCTCCTCTAAAGAAGCTTCATAAACAGCTATTTCTGCATCTAATTCACGGCGATTTTTAGCCATTTCTTCAACAAACTCATCAAAAAGTGGATCGTCTTTGAAAATACCATTAAATTGAACAAAAGGATTAGACGTTTCAATATATTCTGGCAAAATGTCTATGTTTTGAACACTCTCAGTTTGTTCTATTTTGTGATCTTTATCAAGATTAATCTGATTAATTTTTTCGTCAACAAGTCTATTGATCAATGATTCTAAATCCTGTAAAGTCATTCCGGCAATAGATTGGTTTAGCATACTTAATCAAACTCCAGTAGTAATATTAATTTCTTTTAAGCTAGAATTTAACTAAACTGAGCTTCATTGTAGCATACATTGGATGATGCGTAATTAATAGGGTGAAGGATGAAGTTTAATTCCCCCAATCCCTCATTCCTAATTTAAGAAAACTTTCTTAAAAATCCTAACAATTGCTTATTTCCTGATGTGAGTAGAGTCTTGCGGTAAGTATCTGCGGCTTTTTTAATCGCTTCTGCTTGGGTTGGGTAAGGATGAATAACACTACTAAGTTTATTAAGACCAATTTTATTGACAATAGCAGTCGTAATTTCGGAAATCATCTCACCAGCATGATTAGCAACTATGGTTGCACCGAGGATTTGATCTGATCCTTTTTTGTGATGAATTTTCAAAAAACCAGATTCTTCATGATCAGCGATCGCTCGATCTATACTTCTAAAAGGAATCTTAATAGTTTCTATTTCTATACCTAATTTTTTCGCCTCATTTTCATACATTCCTACATGGGCAATTTCTGGACTGGTATATGTTACCCAAGGCATCACTAAACTACTTAGTTGAGATCGTCCCCAACCAAAAGGCGAAAGTAGGGCATTTTTAATCACAATTCGCGCCGCAGCATCTGCCGCATGGGTAAATTTCCAATCCATGCAGATATCACCAGCGGCGTAAATTTTGGGATTTGTAGTTTGCAAATAATCATTCACTTTCACCCCCAAAGTTTGATCATATTCTACTCCCACTGTTTCTAAATTCAAATTTTCCACATTTGGCGTACGTCCTGCACCTACTAGAATTTCATCTACTGTAACCGAATCGCGATCGCTATTCACAGAAAAATATAGCCGTTTTCCTTCTGTAACTGTGACTACTTCTTCTAACTGACAATTCAGCACCAAACGAATCCCTTCATCAATCAAAACTTTTTGCAGAATTGTTGCTGCTTCTGTATCTTCCTTATTTAAAATATGTGAACCACGATGAAATAATGTTACCTCACAACCTAACCGTTGAAATGTCTGTGCCAACTCACAGCCAATTGGACCGCCGCCAATAACTGCTAACTTTTTCGGTTTTTGAATTAAAGAAAAAACCGTTTCATTAGTTAAATAACCTACCTCTTCAATGCCTCGAATTTTTGGTTTAGCAGCCCTAGCACCAGTAGCAATTACAGCTTTTTTAAAATTCAAGGTTTGTTCGGCAACTTCTACAGTATTATTGCTGGTAAATTTACCATCCCCTAAAAAAACATCAACTCCTAAATTTTTAAATCTTTCGACTGAATCCTGATGACTAATACTAGCTCTAATGCGCCGCATTCTACCCATCACTGTGGCGAAATCAACATCAAATTGCTGGGAAATATTAATACCTAAATCCTTCGCTTTCCTGATTTCTTCAACTACACGGGACGAACGAATTAAACATTTAGAAGGGATACAACCAACATTTAAACAATCTCCTCCCATGAGATGTTTTTCAATTAATGCTATTTTCAAACCTAAATCCAAACCCGCAGCCCCCGCAGCTACAACTAAACCCGCAGTTCCTCCACCAATTATTACCAAATCATAACAATCGGCAGGTTGGGGATTAATCCAGTTATCTGGATGAACATTCTTGAGTAATTTTTGATTATACTCATCCATGGGACGAATTGTAACTCTTGTAAATTCTGAAGTTGGCATTAGTATTCCCTCTGAATTGTCAAGGATAAAGTATATTTTGATTCTGTTATCTTTACTTATAAATACATGATTATCAAAAAGTTGTCGGTTTTATATTTAACAAATTCCCTAAAATTATAGATTCCTGTTCTCAAGCAATATCTATTTTTGCAAAAATGAAAGTTAAAATTCTAGACTTTTTTCTGCCGATACCAATTACGAATGCGATTTGGAGAAACACCCAAAAAATAAGCAATCACAATAATTTGATTTAAAATAGTAGTTTGTAAAATTCCTTTATTTAACCATCTCCGAGGAGAGGTAATTACAGGTGTTGGTAATAAATAAATTTTTCCCAGAGATTTTAATTTTCTCATCAGTTCAAAATCTTCCATAATCGGCATTTCTGGGAAATTACCAACTGTTTGGAATACCTCCTTAGTTAGAAAAATCGCTTGATCACCATAGGGCATTTGCCAAAGGTGCGATCGCCATTTTACCCCCCATTCCACCAAACGCAATCCCCAATTAGGTGCATCTATCCGCAAAGCAAACGCACCAGCAACAATTCCCGGTTTTGCTAACGTCGTCCGAATCATCTGCTCAAAATTTGTCGGTAAGCGAGTATCCGCATGGAGAAACAGCAGAATTTCCCCACTAGCAACTTCAGCACCAGCATTCATTTGATTAGCACGTCCGGGAGGAGAAATAATTACTTTGACATCTAAAAATTTAGCTATGGATAATGTTTCATCTTCTGAACCACCATCAACTATAATTATTTCTACATTGGTACTAGATTGAATACTACTAACTGCTTCTTTAAGATTATCCGCTTCATTGAGAGTCGGAATAATAATAGAAATTTGAACCGGGTTACGATTTTGATTTATAATTTCTGTCATCATCACTAAAAGAATTTTAAACAAACAAGAAAATGTGAAAATTTTGTTCCACATCCAACGATATTGAAACCAACATAACTATGCTACTTCTTCAAGTTATTATCTGTATTGCCTTAGTAATTTTTATCGGTTCAAAGCTTTCCCAAAGTGCCGATATCTTAGCAGAAAAAACCGGACTAGGACGGACTTGGGTCGGGACAATCCTCTTAGCAGGTGTCACATCTTTGCCTGAATTAGCTACAGGAACAAGTGCCATAGTGATGTTTAACTCCCCAGACTTAGCTGTAGGGGGGCATCTTAGGCAGTTGTCTCTTTAATTTACTCATTTTGGCATTACTCGATATTTACAACGGTCCTGACCCCGTGCTACAGCGAGCGCAAATTAGTCATGGATTAGCAGCTAGTTTGGGCTGTGCCATGCTAGGTGTAACTGCTGGGGGAATACTCGTCGCCAAAACAGAAATAAATTTAACTATCGGATGGGTGGGGATTCCCAGTATCATACTATTCTTGCTCTACTTTTTGAGCGCCCGTATGATTGCTAAATTTGAGATAAAACGCCGCGCACAAGTGCTAGAGGAAGAAATTGAGGCTTTTCAATACCGACATATTACCTCAAAACAAGCATATCTGAAGTTTATTTTCCTCTCAGTAATGATTGTAATTTTAGGTATATGGCTGGCGTATTTAGGTGATCAAGTTGCAGCGGTAACTGGACTGGGGGAAAGCTTTATTGGTGCAATTCTCTTAGCTACAGCTACTTCACTACCGGAAGTAGTTGCATCCTTAGCTGCTGTCCGACTCAATGCCGTTGATTTAGCCGTATCCAACGTTTTCGGCTCTAATATCACTAATTTAGCCATTCTAGGCTTTTATGATTTTGTGTATTTACAAGGTAGTCTCTGGTTAAATATCAGTCAGATACATATATTTACTACCATTCTAGCTATGATTATGACTTCAGTCGCAATTACTGGGCTGATTTACCACGCCGTCAGCGGTTCACGAATGTACATTACTTGGGATGGATTAACTCTGATTGCTCTCTATGTTAGTGGGATGTATGTGATTTATCGGAATATATTTTAAGGATGCTTTTCTACATTATCTAAAACGCCACTACGAATCATCATCTGTGGCCAAATTAATAGAAAAAACCCCATCCAAATTAATAACGGAATAGAGACTAAAACTGTCAGCCAAACAGTTTTAAATATTAACCAACTACCACTAATTAATGTCGCAGATGTGAGGATAATTGACCAAGGCTGACACCACCAAGGTTTATATTTCCAAGGGCTAATTGTTTCTTGTTCAGACATTTTTATGTTAAAAATTTGATGTTTATGAATGCAGGAGTGAAAAGAAAGCAAAAACGCAAAGCAAGGATTTAAAAAAATTTGATTGATTGTAGGTTTACCTACCATCAGGATTCCATTTATCTAGAGATATGTATTGATTTTGGACTAAATCTAAAGCCTCTACCACACCGCTGGGATTCGATACACGAAACCAATAAATTGGACTGGTAGTTTGATCAGAGTGATTCTCAATTACGCTAACTACATAGTAAGGTTCATCAGCGGTAGGATAACTATCAATCCTTGAAGAAACCCGAATACTTCCTCTGGATAATCGCTGAATTTCGCGGGCTTTCCGCTGCACTTTTGGTAAACTCCAAACTAAATCTAGAGCTTTTTTTTCATCGAGTATTGTAGTTGAATTAGATACAATTAATACCTGCTCAGGTGGATTATTAAAATTTTGATCAATGGTTGAATGTCCTACTAACATAACTATGAATGAAGCCATTAAAGGCTGATAGTTTACTTTTTCGTTTACTTTTTCGCTCAAGTTACCTTTCGGCATTTTTATTAACCTCCATAAAAACCTAATTATTTACAGCATTTATTTTACATTGGCTGTATATCAGTATTATACCAGATGTGATCCCCATGATAAAAATAGTATCCCAGTATCACATTACAAATTAAAAAACTGTTATTTAGGTCACATTTTTCTGTGGCACAGATACCATTAAGTGATAATTTTTCAAGTAAAATTAGTATACATGATCACTTTTATTGCCTGTGGGAGGGCTAATTATGCAAGAGCGTCATCTCCGGCTTCAGTCTCAATTAGGATGGTTTTTGACTCTAATTACATCTATGATGGCTACATCTGTCTTGGCAGAAACAGCTAATTTTGGTAGTTTGAAATTATCACCAGGTTTTGCAGCGTCCCAAGGAACAACTTCTGGATATACAGGTGGTGCTTATTCCTTATCTGCTATCAGCAATCGTGACCTCGATAAAAATCTCTGTATCGGCTTTGCTGACCCTAATCCTGATCACATCCTCGTTTTAGAGAAAGATTTTGACAACCTGAAAATCTTAGTGAACAGTGGTGGTAATGATACAACTTTACTGATCAAAGGACCAGATGATCAAACAATCCGTTGCGGTGATGATACTGGTCGAAGCAAAGATGCTAGTGTGAGCAATAAGAAATGGAGACAAGGCACATATCACATTTGGGTAGGTATGTTTGATCAAGGCGTAAAACGCAACTATGTATTAACGGTGCAGCAATAGAAACAATCCCTCTTTTTTCGTTACTACTACGTTTATTTTTTAATTGCTTAACCCCAATTACCAAGTCACGATAAGATGAGATAGTAGCTTGTTGTGCTATCCAAGGGTACTATCTCGATGTTTTCTAGACTCCGTGCCGACTTTCGCATTATCTTTGAACGTGACCCCGCTGCCCGCAATTGGTTAGAGGTTTTGTTCTGCTATCCTGGTTTGCAAGCCCTAATTTTCCACCGCTTTGCTCACGGGTTGCGTAGTATTCGTATTCCTTTTTTCCCCCGATTAATTTCTCATATTGCTCGGTTTTTAACTGGTATTGAAATTCACCCAGGGGCGGTGATTGGTCAAGGAGTATTTATTGATCACGGAATGGGAGTGGTCATTGGAGAGACAGCTATTATCGGAGATTATGCCCTAATTTACCAAGGTGTCACCCTGGGGGGTACTGGTAAAGAAAGCGGTAAACGTCACCCCACATTAGGCGAAAATGTCGTTGTTGGTGCTGGGGCAAAAGTTTTAGGAAATATCGAAATTGGTGATAATGTCCGCATTGGCGCTGGTTCAGTGGTATTGAGAGATGTACCATCTAGTTGTACAGTTGTCGGTGTACCTGGACGTATTATTTACCGTTCTGGAGTCCGGGTTGCGCCTCTAGAACACAGCAACTTACCAGACTCAGAAGCTCAAGTAATTCGCACTTTAGTTGACCGCATTGAAGCACTAGAAGAGCAAATTCAAGCTCTCCAAACTCCGGAAAGGACTTCAGTTTTAGCAGGTACATTCATTCACAAAGATGAATTACCAAAAGAACACAACTTTTGCAATATCCGAGATAAGAAGATCCAGGAATTCTTTGATGGTGCAGGGATTTAATAAGAATCCCCGTCTCTCTAGAGCGGGGATTGTCAAAAAACTTAATATCCACCTTCTTCTTCGTATTCCACTTGTCTTTCCTTGACCTTTTTGGGAATATTGACTGGTTTGGGTGCATCATCCCAAGCATCACCGTCTAGATCATCATCATAGTCATCATAATCGTCAGCGTAAGTCTTTTTAGCAGGCTTGGGTTCGTATCTGGGTGCTTCTTGGTAACTATCTCTTACTGTTGCCTCACTCCAGTTATCTTCTTCGTCTTCTTCGTACTGAATTGACTCGTAGGAACGAGCTTTCATCACTTGGCGCTGGGGTCTTTCTTCTTCTATGTAGTCTTCAGTCCATTCTTCTTCTTGGTCTATGGGTTCAGGAATTCGGACTTTTGGCCGGGGTACTTGGAGAGGAACACCACTAGGTAGCTGATTGCTGGGTGCAACTGTCCGGGGGGCGCTATAGCCAAATTCTTCTTCTGTGTCTCTTTCCCAAGGGGCTTTACCAATACCCAGCCGTTCTAAAACGCCTACGGTTAACTGGTTTACTCTTTCTTCAGCACCTTCAAAAACAATTAACCGACTAGGACCTGTGCTGACAACTTCATCTATGGACAGTTCGTAGGTACTCAAAAACTGGTCAGGAATTTGGGGTAATCCCAAGGAGGCAATGACTATGGAGTATATTTTACCCGTTTCGCCATTAAATTTGAAGCCTCTCACTTTACCTAAAACTTCCCCAGTTTCAGTGATAACTTCCCAGTTCATGAGGTTGCTGAGAATCTCTACTTCCACGTCATCAATGACATCTTCGTTATCAACTAAGATGACATCACCGATTTGGTTAATGGTGTTGAGATACATATTGCGAGGCAGACTAGATATAGAGATCAGGCTGTCTCGCAAACTAAGCGCCACCACTTCTCTTTGATCAACATCAACCCAGATTTGACTCACGATACCTAACCGCTTGCCATTATCGCGGGTGATCACTTGAGTGTTTAATATATCGGAACGTCTAATTACTTGTTCAGAGGTCATTCTATAGGTCGTCCTGTTCACTTAGCGTGCCGTAGGCAATCTCGAATCTGGTTTATGTATAAACTATTTTTAACAGAAACTTGACAATTACTAATTGTCAATTGTTAATTACCTGTCACCTGTTGTCTCTAACTTAATACCCAAAACTTGAGTATGCGTCCTTCTGGCTTGAGTTACGCCAATTGTGCGCTGTACTGATTCTATCATTAGACGGCGCAAACTCACAACATAAACTGGGCTTGTTCCGTCTGTTGTTTCATCATTCTAGCTAATCGTTCCCTGTTTGACCCATCTAAAAATATATCAACTTTATCAAAGGCGTAAAATGGAGATGGATGGCAGCTTCGGAGTAATTGTAGGGCGACCAGAGGGGAAGGGAGCAGGGGGAGCAAGCCCTTCCTCTCTGCGCGGAACGAAGCGGAGCATGGGTAAGAAGCCCCGCCCTTCCAGGGCGCTCGGCTGGGGCGGGGTACAAGCTTTGTCCCAGTCTCTCCCCCCTGCTTCCCGCTCCCTGCTCTCCTGCTTCTTTTGACCACTCACCCTTATCATCTAACCCCGCAAACTTACGCCCCTACAGACTCCTTGGCTGCATACAAGACTTCAGCCGAGATATCTTTAAAACCACGCTCACGGGCAAACTTTTCGGTATTTCGCTTCACTTTTCCGCGCACAAAACCAGGAATTTTATTCAATTCTGCTTGTCCATCTTTTGTCCAATTCAAACCAGATTCTGCGGAAATTCCTTTGGTAATTACTTCTTTTGTATCGTGTCCACCAAAGATTTCTAATAAGTGATCTTCCATTCCCAATGTGAAGGAATTGTAGATTAAATCTGTGATTTGATTTGTGCCTTCATAACCCATAAATGGTTTGTAACCAATGGGGAAATTCTGAACGTGAATAGGTGCTGCAATTACACCGCAAGGAATATCCAAACGTTTACCAACGTGACGTTCCATCTGTGTACCAAATATAGCAGAAGGTTCAACGCGAGCGATCGCATCCCCAATTTCACCATGATCATCTGTAATTAATACTTCATCGCAATATTCGCTCACCTGTTCTCTAAACCAGTCAGCATCATACTTGCAATAAGTACCAGCCCAAACAACGTGAATACCCATTTCCCGCGATAGAATCTTCGTTAAAGCTGCCGCATGGGTATTATCACCAAATACTACCGCTTTCTTCCCAGTCAAGTTCTGACAGTCAATAGAACGGGAGAACCAAGCAGCTTGGGATACGTGCAGAGTTTGTTCATTAATGAAGTCTTCGTAATTAACTTCAGCGCCTTTTGTAGTGAGCGAAGTCGAACTATGGGCGTTAATCACCTGTTGAATTTTGCGGATACATCTGGCAGTTTCTACAACCCCCATAGGTGTAATATCTACGTAAGGTGTACCAAATTCTTCTTCTAAATATTTAGCCGTAGTTAACCCCAGTTCCCGATAGGGAATTAAGTTAAACCAAGCTTGAGGCAGATTTTTTAACTCGTGAACCAAAGCACCTTCAGGAATTACAGTATTTATCTCAATTCCCAAATCAGCCATTAACCGTTTCAGTTCAGTGATATCGTGGTTATTGTGGAAACCCAGAGTAGAAATTCCGATAATGTTAACTGAGGGTTTAGCAGTTTTTCCTGCTGGTAATTCTCCCCGTTTCCGAGCTTTCTCAATGTAATATTGAACAATTTGTTGTAAAGTGCGGTCTGCGGCTTGTAATTCGTTGTAGCGGTAATGGTTCACATCCGCCAGCATTACGTCCCCTTTCGCTTCCAACTGCGCCCTTTCCACAAAGTTATGTAAGTCTTCTTGGAGAATGCTAGAGGTGCAGGTAGGGGTTAAAACGATTAAATCGGGGTGTTCCTCAGCATCTTTGCGAGTGATATTGTCTACTACTTTTTCTTGAGAACCACGGGCTAAAACGTTTCTATCAACCACGCTAGTTGTGACTGGGGTGAAATCTCTCTCCCGCGATAGCATAGAACGCATGACGTTAAAGTAATCATCACCGAGGGGCGCGTGCATGATTGCATGAACATTTTTAAATGAACTAGCAATTCGTAAAGTGCCAATGTGGGCGGGTCCTGAATACATCCAGTAAGCTAATTTCATCTAGTCTTCTTCCTTGACAACGTAAATAACTATGAGTGCGTTTATTAAATTGGATTGTCGCAAAAGTTTCGACTAGAAAAGAATAAGGTTTTTTAAGGCTTTATTGGGTGATAAATTGCTCAAACCATTTTACTGATTGGGGTTGAGCCTTCTATTTAAACAACATGAGTATTGTTTAAGTAAATAACTCTTAATAATTTGACAAATATTTGTATCAATTTTTGTAGATAAATGTTGTTTTACTGATGATTTTATAGTGACATACTCCACACGCTCCCATTATGGTTTTGGCACGCTTGCACTAATAGAGTAAGTGTGAGTATCTGGGAAACTATTTATTGAAGACATTAACTGAGCCTTAAGAAAAAAGGTCTAGTTGTGTTTGTTGAACTTCCGTTTGTTTTTCAGCAGATTTCATCACTTCTAGAGTCAGAAGAATATCTAAACGTTTTTGTTCTTCGATGATTTCCTGTACGGTGACAATACGAATTGTATCTACAGGTTGACTCATATAGCGGCTTTTATAAATTCCTGCTTCTTTAGCAGTTTTAATCATCTCTTTAGTAGGTGGTTTGAGAGTAATAAAAACCCCTAATGCTGCACCTGTGAGAGTAATTGTCCCTTGTAAATCTCGAATATCTCCAGATTTAACATTACCTGATTTTACCTGTAAAATAATCTTTTCTGGTTCATCTTGATCTCCTGTGAAATAAGCAATCCCATCAATACCTTTATCAGCACCTTTCTTTTGATTAATGGTGGCACGATTATTAGAATAGGTTAAAACTGCCCATTTTTCAAATTCTTTACGGGTACGATCATCTTTTTTCAATGCTAAAGCTTCCGCCGATTTCATATCTTTAGGAATACCACTAATATTAATAGTATCTAACACTCCTTTACCCAAAGATTCTTCTAATCTCTTGAGAATTAAACCAATGCTTTGATAGGTAATATCAATTCCAACCCACTGACGATTTAGTTTTTGTGAGACAGCTACTGTTGTTCCACAACCACAATAAGCATCCAATATTATATCACCTTCGTTGCTACTAGCTTTGATGATTCTTTCTAGTAGAGATTCAGGTTTTTGTGTGGGATATCCTAATAGTTCTTTATGCCAAGAACGCAAAGCTTCTATATCATTCCAAGCATCTTGAACAGGTAATCCTTTACTTTCATCTAAATATCTTTTGATCCTAGCAACACGATTTTTAGTATAATAAATTTTACCTTCTGCATCAAGTTTTTCCATTGTTGTTTTTGGACATCTCCACAATTTTGTAACTCCATTCCATTCATATTGATAACCACCACCAGCTAAACCAGCAGCACTTAAATTATCAGACATCCATTTTCTACCATCTTCATCCTGATATCTGTAATATTTATCAATATAGTTTTGCTCATATTTTTGATATACTTGATTCCATGTGATTTTTAAACTTTTAGTATAGTAAAAAATTACATCATGAACGCTGCCATATTTACTGGAATCACTATGACCTGATGTCCGTTTCCAGACAATTTCATTTTTAAAATCCCCACCCTGTGAACAAAAAATAGCATCTAAAATAGTTTTTAAATAATGAGAAGCACTTGGATCACAATGCAGATAGAAACTACCTGTAGATTTCAAAACTCTGTGAATTTCAGCAACCCGCAAAGTCATACTCACCAAGTATGCTAACAGGCTTCCTTTTCCTAGAACTTTTGTTAAACCAGAAATCAGATCAATACTTTGAGATGTAAAATGACCTAGATAATTTTCTTGAATTTCTACTAAACCTTGATTGGCGTGATTATCCCATGTCCATGTATCTATAAAAGCCTGAGCTTGTGTTTGATCTTCTTTGCCGATATTATTATAAATTTGGTTATAATTACGTTTAGAATTAAATGGGGGATCAATATAGCAAAGATCAACAGTTTCATCTTTAATATGTTTCCGTAATACTTCTAAATTATCCCCATAAAATAGCTGATTTACCATAATTATTACCTCCAAAAGTAATATCATTCTACACTTTGGCTTAAATTATACAGTACATTTAATTAATCATCTGGGATTGTAGTAAAGTTTAATATTTTTTATAATTTAGGCAGAGTTTCACATATTGCATTACCTGTCAGAGACAGGTAACGAGAATTTACTCACCCAAATTAATTGCGGGATTCCTATTAAAAAATCCCCTGGGCATCAATTTAAAACCAACGCGGTGAGTTGGCATTACTGGCCAGTCTTCTGGACGAGGAACATGAGTTATTCCCATTGTGTACCAGACAACTAAATCTTCATTATTTACAGATTCATTATCAGCAATATATTTTGGTAAACCTTCTCCCATTTTTGTTTGATTGGGATAATCGCCACCTGCGTACATTTCACTGGATTTATATTTTGTTGCCCAAAAGTGATGAGTTGCAAAACCAGCTTTTTTCCGAATATTTGCACCTTCCACAGCATACAAAATTGTATTTCCACCTGGTGTTAACATATATGCGGGAGGAACACCTAAATTATTCTCTTTCTCTGCACTAGTAATCATCCATTCTCGACTATGTTTAATATCTAAATCACGCACGGCAGCTTTTTCGGTTTTTAGTAGTGTATCTTCTACAGTTATCACGTTTCCTAACGGATTTTTATCACCCATTGGTAAGGCTTCAACATTCATTTCCATGACAGAATTAGCTTGTCCGTCTATATCTAAATCTAAGCGATAGTTAAAAAAGTGTTGGTGATTTACTCCAAAGATATTTTTAGCTAATAATCTACCAAAAGACTTATTTTCAGTTTGTTTTGTGTTTGCTGTTCCCTGGGGTAAGTCAATACCTGTTAACTCATTTTCTACTTCTAACGTACCATCTTGACGAAATATCCAATTGATACTGTAATCATAATTATCAATTGTTGTAATCATTTTCATGACTAATTCACGATTACGACGGATATAATTTTTTTGAGTTTTGTATTCAAAATGTTTCCAAAGGATACCGTTATCTCTTTCATAAATCCCAATTAATCCTGGTATAGTGAAAGCTTCTCCTTCAGTATTAGCAAAAACTGTATTTAGTAAAACGCCATTTTCAGGAATTTCTTTACCTAATTCTAATTGATTTGCGAGTAAGCCTAGATTATATTCTCCTACATCAAAGGCATTACGAAATGACCAATTTGGGTGAGAATCGCCATAAGGAACTGCCATTTCTGAGAGACTACCACGATATAAAATTGATCTGTCTTTTTCACCGTCATTGTATTTAACAAGATATAAAACTAGCCCTTCACGGGGGTGCATTAAGTAACGGAATTTCCAACCTTGCCAACTAATTTCATGATCTTGAATTGTGAAAGTTGTACCTTCTGGTTGATTAATCTTTAAGGGTTTTGGTGGTGCAATTAGGCGATTAAAAGCATTAATATCATAATCCCAATTTTCTTGAGAAAAAGGAACTATACCGTTATCAACAAAACTATCAACTTCACCTTTATTTAAATTGACTGTGACTAAAACACCTTCTATGGGACGAGCATAAAAATTCCAATGTTTACCTTGATAATAAGATAATGCTCGACAAATCCGATTACCAGATTTAGCTTCTTGATTGTTGAGTATTCCTGCTCCCCAGCAACTAATTTCTACATCATTAAAATCTTTAATTCCGCGTTTCTGCATGGCTTTCTGCCAACGCAAATCTGATTTTACTACTTCCCTAGCTATGTCATAATCTGGGGCTAGAATAGCAGGTTGCACGTGGGGTATTTCTTGCCAGGAAGTGAGGTTTTGAGTATTTAAGTTAACTGTTCCTGTGAAGGTTTTGTTCAATTCTCTTTCATAAACTTGCAAAAAAACCTGGCGTTGAAATGATTGACCAGGTGTAAAATTTAAGACTTCTTTTTTATCAGGTTCTTGCAAGGCAATTATGGGAAAAATTGCGGTTTCACTCAAGGTTTTTTTCTGTTTGAGTATGGTAACGGCTGTATTAATTTCTGTCTCTGTTAAGGGGTTGAGGGGATGAGAAATTACTGATTCCTGGGCGGAGACAATGTTAGGAAATGCTATAAAGATGTTAATGCAAATAATAATGGTAATAGTCAACTGGTAAAAAAAATTTAGCCTCTTAATCATGTTGCACATTTTTGTAAAAAGTACATTTATTGATTCCTCAACTAGAGATGAGAAACCGTAAGATTAAGAGGCTAATTTTCATCAAAATCATCCTAATTTAAATATGTATTATTGAGAAGTAGAGACGTTCCATGGAACGTCTCTACAAATTAGATAGAAACTAAGCGACGCAAAGATTCAGCCCGACGTTTAGCAACAGCATTATTGGGTGCTAATTTGAGTGTTGCTTCATACATTTCTAAAGCTTGAGCATTCAATTTTTTACTTTTCGTAAGCGTGTCCAAGATTATTGAGAGCTGATACATAATCTGGGTTCAATTTGATGGCTTCTTTGTACTGACGAATTGCTAAGTCATATTGCTCTTGAGCAAAGTAAACATATCCTAAACCGTTGTAAATGGGAGCTACAGCGTCTTCTCCCTCTTCTTCGGCTGCTTTTAGAGCTTTTTGAAATAACGGTATGGATTGACTAAATACTTGTTTTTCTGAATAGATACTAGCTAATTCATAATATTCTTGAGCCGTACCTTTTTCTTTAGTTAATTTGGTTTTCAATTTACTCAGGGAGTTTTCCAGTCTGCGGGTTTTGAATACTTGACGAAAAACACTTACACCTGCAAATGCAAGTAAACCAACAAAAATTGAGAGATAAATGACGACTAAATTGCTATCCATTTTCTACAAATACAAAATATTAAAATACTCTATCTATTATCAGTTATTAGGTTGTATATGATTCACTAATTACTGTAATCCCCAATATTCTATCCGTTCTTTTAGCCAACCTGTAACTGTATAACGAGCGATCGCTTCATTCACTTTCCTTCTTAATTCATCATACTGCAATCCTTTGGGCATGACTACAGATAATGGTTCTGCTGATAGTTTAGTTGGCAATATGCGATACTGAGGATATGCTTGCACTAAACCACTAAGAACGCTAAAATCCGCCGCAAAAGCATCTGCTTGATTACTTTCTATTTTTTCCCGTCCTTGGGCATAAGAGTTTACACTAACTAATTCAGAATTAGGTATAAAGTATTTCAAGTAGGGAATAGTGCTAGAGTAGTTAATAACCGCTATTTTGCGTTTCCCTAAATCTTTTAGTTCCTGAATTGATGTGTTTTTTGTAACTACTGCTGCACCATCATAATAGTAAGGAACACTGAAGCTAACGATGCGAGAACGTGATTCTGTGGCTGTGACTCTGGCGATCGCTAAATCAACTTGCTGATTAAAGACTACAGGTAAGCGATCGCTGTTAGCTACTGGTTGCAATTTTACAGCGTCACTTTTACCCAACAAATCATTTGCTAATTGCTTGGCTAAATCAATTTCTAAGCCTTGCAAATTGCCTTGATCATCCCTAAATCCTAACGGACGAAAGTTATCCTTAACTGCCACATTTAAGTAGCCTCGCTGCTGAATTTCCGCCATTGTTGCGGCAGATGCAGTTAAGTTCGCGCTGAGAAAAAATAGACAAAAAATCAAAGACAAGGTAGCGGATAATACCAGATGTAACTTATTCATAATAGACTTTCGTTTTGCTCCAATTAAAAACTCAAAAAGGTTTTTTTATTTTTAATTTTGAATTCTCCGAAGAGGCCATCTGTTACATCCGTTATTCATCCGTTGCCACCTTTATCCGTTAACTGAGTTTGCCAGTTCTGCAATTTTAGCGAAGCTTGCAGGATCAAGAATTGCCATTTGTGCCAACATTTTGCGGTTTAGTTCCACATTGGCCTTTTTCAAATTACCAATCAAGCGGCTGTAGCTTAAGCCATGTTGTCTAGAAGCTGCGTTAATCCGTGCTATCCACAGACGACGGAAATCACGTTTCTTCTTTTTGCGATCGCGGTAAGCACTGCGAAGCGCCTTCATTACCTGCTGGTTAGCGGTTCTAAACAAAGTTGAGTGAGAACCACGAAAACCTTTAGCTAATTTGAGAATTTTATTGCGGCGTTTACGAGCTACATTACCGCGTTTTACCCGAGTCATATCTTACTACCTGTGATCTTTTACAAATATGGAAGCATTAAACGCACGTTAGGTTCGTCCCGTTCATGAACAACTGCCATTTTTGACATATTGCTTTTTTTGCTAGAGGATTTATGCTCTAACAGGTGGTTTTTGAACGGTTTACGGCGGACGATTTTACCGCTACCGGTGGCGCGGAATCTCTTCGCCGCTGCCTTGCGAGTCTTTAATTTAGGCATGGTATGGCTTTAATTCAACACAATCTATAATTATATATGAGAAAATGGAAATTGTATGCACCATTTTCAGTATTGGGTTTTGGTGATTGGTAATTGGTAATTGGTGATTGGTGATTGGTGATAAAATCTCAGTCTTAATCCTGTTTGTCACACTAAAAATCTGTTGTAGTTGTAGGATGTGGTTCGGCAAGCTCACCAACCACGTCAGACTAGATAAATCCTGCAAATAAATAGATTGTTGGTATCTGACGCACCTTACCAATGTGCCACTTACCTAAGTCCTGAGTAAAATTGGATAATTTTTAGAGGAAATAGTAAAAAACCAGTTTGATCAATTAATCATATTTTTTGTTGAACTGCTTCTTAGCCTGTTCGTAAATTTCGATAGTGATAGGAGAAAAATTATTCTCCTGAGCATAAGTTTCAATCTTTTTACGAGCAAAAGGACGGACAAAAAAAGGAATGTCTTTGAGTTTTGCTTCTGCCTCCGCAGTCCATTTAATTGGTTCACTCATTGATTTTTGGGTTTTAATTTTGATGATTTACGGTTATAAAATTGGGTTATTCAGCCTATAGAGTGATTCCCATTTAAGTGAGGTACACCGAAGCAAGAATTAACCGCAGATAGAAGATGATTGACGCAGATAAACGCAGATAAATTTGTACATTGGTAGGCTAGGAAACGCTATAACTATATACTCATTATCATGACATTTTTACTTCCTCACAGCGGTTTTAGTGACTTGAGGATCTAAAACGATGCTTGAGCCTGTTATATCTACATGATAAGTCCAAAATTGGCTTTTGACTTTCACAATCACTTCCCAACCTTCAATAGGATCAAATATTTGGGCGCAGACTTCACCAAAGCCAAATGTACAGGGGTTACTAAAAGTTTTCTGTGTTGATTGAGTAATTTTCAGGGCATTTACTGCTAAACCAGAACGTTTAGAAGCGTCACTCAAAACGGCATTAGAAATTTTTTTCGGTAATTTATTAGTGTTAATTTTCGGATCTAGGAGAATTTGTGAACCGGATTTATTAACATGATAAGTCCAGGCTTGTTCTTTAACTTGGACAATTACTATCCAACCGGGAATAGGGTTATATTCTTTTGTGCAAATTTCCCCAAATTTGAACATACAAGGATTGCCAAAGTTGGTAGCTGTGACTTGAGTAATTTGCAAATTATTGATTTTTAACCCAGAAAGTCTAGAAGCATTTCTTAAAACTGCTTGAGAAATAGATTTAGGTAAAGTATTTTGTTGTAGTTGTGACTGTACTGGATTTTTAGCATTTGCAGATGTATTATTTTCAGTTACACCTAAATTACAAGATAACAGACTTGTAATAATGAGAATAAAGATAAAAATTTGCGGAAAACTGCGGTTAATAGACATTAGAGAAAATAGCTTGGTAATTAATTTCATGATGATGTAAATTGATAATTGAATTATTTGAACTGTGTAGACTGAACTAAACTAAATACTTACGCGAAATATCTCTGAAACCCTCTTTTCTTCGTGTCCTTCGTTCCTTCGTGGTTCGTTCCTATCCCTAACGGGACGCTCCGCGAACGTGGTTCGTTCTTTTTTGACTTGTGCGTAAGTCCTATAAATTTAACTTGTAACTAATTTATTCCCCTTGCTAAAAGTGCTGTTCCATAAGCTGCTTCCGTATTACTTGATGAAACAACTGGTACTTTTAAATAACGTTGGCGAATGGCTGTCCAAGTAGAATTAGCTGCACCACCACCGGCTGTATAAATATTAGTTAATGGATCTGCGCCTAATTGTTGTAATAGTTCATATCCTCGCGTTTCTATTCTAGCCATACTTTCTAATAAACCATGTAGAAATTCTTGGGGACTATCGGGACGTGGTTCTAGTTTTGGTAATAGTTGGGGATCATTAATGGGAAAGCGATCGCCTGGTTTCAATAATGGATAATAATCTAACTCACTAGCTTGAGTGGGATCAATTTCGGCACTTAATCTCACTAACTCTACATCACTGAAAAATTGCTTTAAAACAGCACCACCAGTATTAGAAGCACCACCAGTCAACCACAAATCTCCTAAACGATGGCTGTAAATTCCATATCGCGCATCTTCGATTTTATGACGACTCAAAAGTTTTAATACCAAAGTTGAACCAAGAGAAGTTACCGCTTCCCCTGGAAATTTAGCGCCACTGGCTAGAAAAGCCGCAATACTATCTGTTGTTCCTGCAACCACTAAACAATCACCTCGAAAGCCAAATTCAGCTACTATCTGGGGACGTAATTCACCAATAGCTGTTCCAGGTGCTAAAACTTGCGGTAACTGGAGGGGAATTTGTAGCTGTTCTAGCCATTCTGGATATTGCAACTTTTCTACGTCATAGCCTAGCTTTAACGCATTGTGGTAATCGCTAATCCCTAATTTTCCATGCAAGAGAAACCCCAGCCAATCGGCTTGATGCAATAAATATCTAGCTTGTCCGAAAGAAGGTAATTGTTGCATCCACAGCAGCTTCGCTAGACTAGATGTAGCACTTAATACCGTGTGGTTAGGTGGTGCAATCCTGCTCAACTGTTCTAAAGCCATTGCCCCCCGACTCATCATTGTACAATAGGGGTGCGTCTACTGGCTCTCCAGCCCCATCGGTCAGCAAAATAGTTGAAGAAGTGCCATTAAGAGCGATCGCCCCGATTTCCCCTCTTAACACCCCCGGAATTTGCCCTAGAAGACTCCATAAAGCCTCTTTCCAGCAATCTACCCAATCAATAGTCCCCACCTGCCAAGAATGGCGCATTTCGCACAGAATCCGACCTTCTTCATCAATCACCACACCCCTAGCGCCAGAAGTGCCAAAGTCAATACCGAGTGATAATGTCATAGATTTAGGGAACAGGTAAGAAGGTGACAGGTTACAGGTGACAGGTGACAGAGAAGAGGCAGGGGGCAGCACTATGGCTTACGCCACGCTACGCTATCGGCTACGCTCAGTAACCGGGGGGCAGAGAGCAGGGAGCAGCACTTCGGCTACGCTCAGTGACCTGGAGCAGGGGAAACTTCTTAACAACGGACAACTGACCACTGACAACTGACAAATCTCCGGTTTTTGTTGCATCTTGTAACAAGATGTTTCCTAATCTTGGCAAAACAGGGAAAAGTAGTAAGCGGAGTGTTGAAAATCTAGTTGAATTTAGGAGGATTTCCACCATGCCTATCTCAGATACTCAAGTTTACATTGCTTTGGTTGTGGCACTAATTCCAGGAATTCTAGCTTGGCGGTTAGCGACAGAACTATACAAATAACACCAACGTAACTCTGTTACAGGTGAACAGGCCTAGTACAAGAAGGTGTAGTTTCTAAATGCTTGTGGTTATCTGCTATGAGGATTTATGAAAATTACACTTTACTTTACTAGGTAATATTTTATTCATCTTCATACTTGTATAAATTTCTGAAAAATGGAGTAATATGGCAGCTAAATCAAGCCGCAATTAGCACCTGTTTGCTTCTGACGGTAATTACCGTAAATTATGCAAGCCTCTTGTTAGCAACATGAACGCGTTCCAACCCTCAAAACCACCTCTACAGCCCGTAGAACAACGCCGGATTACACCACGACCTAAACGACATTTACGCCAACGTGCTTATCAGGTAATGGCACTAGAAACTACCGCTAAAGTAGCAGTTAATATAGTTATTAGTGCAGCAGCAGTATCTGCTTTAGTACAATTATTGCCTTATCATTGGTCACAACAGGATAAGTTGCGAGAAGTACGTACCGAAGTCAAAGTTATGGAAGGGCGTGTCCAGAATTTGCAGACAGAATTTAGCCGCAACTTTGATCCCAGCCAGGCTAAAAGTATTATGCAACAAAAATCATACCGCTTTGACCCTAGTCAGCGTCCAGTTATATTGATGAATCCAGATCAGACTGTAACGAAACAACCTGATTTAGCACCATAAAAGTGCAAAAAATATATTAATCATCATGGTTTTTAGGGTCACTACCAAATGATGTAAATTTTTGTTTACTGATAAAATTCCAGTTTCTACTCAGTTTTAATCGTTAAATCTACTAAATTAGGGTTAGTGGTCAGTTGTCAGTTATCAGGAGTATGGCTTACGCCACGCTGCGCTATCAGAAAGAAGAATTAGAAGCATTAGTCTTCAAAAATAGTAATTCGTTTAACCAATTTTCTATTTGTAACCGTAAACGATAACCGGAGACATTTTGACTACTCAAAGCTGGTAATTCTGTGAGGGCGCGACGATAATCAGCGATCGCACAATTCCAATCGCCCCAAAGATGATAAGTCCGTCCACGTTCAGCCCAAATGTTGCCTTTTAATTGATCAAACAGGAGAGCAATTTCTAAATTTTCGATAGCTTCAGCATATTCTCCCAAGTCCCGTAAAGTAATACTCCGATTAATCCAAGCCCGGACATGATGGGGGTTTAAATCCAATGCTTGTTCGTAATCAGCCAAGGCTGCGTTTAACTGCCCACAAGCAGCGTAATAATTAGCCCGGTTATTGTAGGCACTAGCTAACTTAGAATTTAAATTTAGGGCTTTGTTATAATCACAGATAGCTTTTTGGCTATCACCACTTTGAAAATAAATCAGCCCCCGGTTATTGTAATCAACAGCGTTTTCAGGATGATGGTCAATGAGATGACTTAAAAGAGCGATCGCTTTGCTGTAATCCCCTTGTTGTGCTAACTTCAAAGCACAAGAGCGGAGATAACGTTCTTCTAGCATTAATTCATTACTATCCTGTAACCCCGTAAATTGATAACAAGGATTGTTCTGATCAAAAACAGAGATTTGATTGTTTTGTATACCAGAATTTAAAAAAGAGTGCTTATCCATACTTTGCCTATGTGATTTACTTAGTTTGTTAAATAAAGTTACAGTTTTTGTGTCCTGATGACTCTAGGATGATTGAAGAAGGTGATTTTCACCTCTTTAAACAAGGCCAGTCATAAACCTATTAATGTATACTTCATACCCAAGTCCAATTCCTGAATCAGTAAAATTCTAAAGAATTGAAGTGTAAATTTTAATGTAGGTGACAGAGAAGAGGAAGGGGGGCAGCACTTCGGCTACGCTCAGTGACCGGAGGGCAGGGAGAATATTTTTTCTACTGACAACTGACAACTGACAACTGACAACTTGACAACTGACAACTGACAACTGACAACTGACAACTGACAACTGACAACTGACAACTGACAACTGACCAATCCCTAATTACTAATTCTAGAAGAGACATTTCTGATGACAACAACAATTTCTTATGTTGATGCTAACGATCTCAATACCGATGACTATATTGTTCTTGGTTTAGCTACGTGCTTCTATAAAGATGATGGAGAAGTGCATCAAATTGAAGTGATAGAACCCATTCCTTCAGCAGCCTTAGAAGCTATATGTAAGAATATTCCTACCTCTTATAGACTGGCTTATGCAACAAAATTGGGATCTGTATTAGATGGTGATAAACTGCTGTTGCCAGAAGGATTCCCAGAATCGGCGCAATTCGGAGATGAGTTTCCATTACGGTTGTTTTCTGCTGCTCGTACCTACAAGCGCCGTGAAGTAGCCCAAACTCTGATTCCGTTGGGAACTACTAAAACAGACTTGAATTATACGACAGAGCGCAAACGGGTACTGAATGCAGCTAGAGTTGTCACCAAAGAAGACAACGTGAAACAACATTCCCACACTCACAAAGTTCTTTAATCTCAGGTTACTATGTTAAAACTTTACGGCGGCGCTCGTAGTCGGGCTTCAATTATCCAGTGGTATCTAGAGGAGCTAAAAGTTCCCTATCAGTTCGTGCTGCTAGATATGCAAGCGGGAGAACATCTCCAGCCTGAATACCTCAAAATTAACCCTATGGGTAAAGTTCCCGCGATCGTTGATGGCGATTTTCAGCTTTGGGAATCTGGGGCGATTTTGCTTTATTTGGCTGAAAAATACGATAAAACTGCTGACTCACTAGAAGAAAAAGCTATATTCACTCAGTGGGTATTATTTGCTAATTCCAGTCTAGGAACAGGTATTTTTATAGAAGCTAATCGTGAGCGAGAAATGCCACGGTTATTGACTCCTTTAAATGAAATTTTGGCAAAACAGCCTTTTTTGCTGGGTAATGATTTTACGGTTGCAGATGTGGCTGTAGGATCAATGCTCTCTTATATCCCGATTATGCTCAAGTTAGATTTGAGTGCTTATCCAGAAGTTTTGAATTATATCAAAGCTATATCTGAACGTCCGGCGTTTCAAAAAAGCATCGGCGGAAAAAATAATTGACAATTGACAATTGACAATTGACAGCTAAACTTCTGATAGATTACTGTACGGGCGAAGCATTCGGAGAATAGCCTTCGACAAAAATGGATAATTTATCGCCCGAATGCTTCGCCCCTACGATTCCTGACTCCTGATTAACGATAATTTGTAAATTGCAAGGCGACGGGGAATTCTTCTTGCTTAAGACGTTGAATGACTAGTTGTAAATCATCTTTTGATTTTGCTGTCACCCGCACAGCATCACCTTGAATTGAGGCTTGAACTTTTTTAATTTCGTCTCGAATCAATTTAGAAATTTGTTTAGCTATTTCTTGACTGATGCCTTTTTTTAGGGTGATTTCTTGACGGACACGATTACCGCTGGCAGATTCGACTTTGCCAAATTCAAAGATTTTCTGGGAAAGGTTACGCTTGGCGGCTTTTTCTCGGAGGATGGTATGGACAGATTCTAAGGTGAAATCGCTGTCAGTCCCAATGGTAATTTTCTCTTCGCCTAATTCGATTGTGGTTTGAGTGTCTTTGAGATCGTAGCGGCTTTTAACGTCTCTGGTGACTTGATCAATAGTATTAACTAATTCTTGTCTGTCGAAGTCGCTGACGATATCAAAGGAAAAAGTAGAAGCCATAAATAATTGGTAATTGGTAATTGGTGACTTGCCCTGAGCGTAGCCGAAGGGTTGGTGATTGGTAAGAGGGAAAATTAAAGATAGACAAATATTCTCCTCATTTCCTCAGTCTAATTATTTAATTTGCATGAGACTGAGGAAAAAAAGAGTTCCGGAGCTAAAAGTCGCTATACCAAACATGAGCGATCGCAACAGGGGTATATTGGCAATATAGAAAATAGAGTATAGCAAACGGGCAATAATAAAGGCGATCGCTGCATTTACTCCTTGGGCAGAATTCACCCCAGTCACATACGCCATTAATGCTGCTGCGGCAAAAACCATAAACCCTTCAAATGAATTTTCATGGGCCCATGTTGCCCGTTTAGCATAGGGTGGCAATTTGTCAAACATGGCGCGAGGAGCAGACAAATCATATCCTATCTGCACTCTAGCAAAAGCTACTAATAAATAGGGTAGGTAAATGAGAATAGCAGCGACAACTATAGAGTATAAAAAAATAGCAGGTACTGGTAATGGAGATAAAGACATTAAACTAATTTAATTGGGTGCTGGGTTTGGTGTTGATTATTATTTACCAAGGGATAAGGGGTAATTTAGTTACAGCAGATTGCAGATCAATGATGTACAGCATCTAAATTAAAACCTATACACTGTACGGGCGAAGCATTCGGGCGATCAATTATCAATTTTTGTCCAAGGTTATTTTCCGAATGCTTCGCCCCTACTACTCCTGACTCCTGCTGTAATTCATTACCCATTAACCATTGATAATTTTCCATCTCTATCATTAGCTTTGCAAAGACTGGGATTCACTCTAGTCAAAGTAGAAGAGTGTTACCACTTTTCGTTGTTCTTCTGCATCGCTACAGGTTTGTAGGAGAGTGCGACTATCGTGAAATGCAAAGCAGATTAGTTGTTGACAACGAGAGACGATTTCTTTGTTACATAAGTAACTCGCTTCAGCTAAGGACAGATTATCATTACTGGGGTTTTCCACCAGGTGCATGACCTGTTCTAGTTGCTGGCGCGATTCTTGAGGTTGCCGTTCCAAACTTTGGGGCAAAATTACCGTGAGTAAGTTGGGGTCTGCCCGTGTTGCGCCTCGGATGGCAGCAGAGTTTGTGCCTGTAGCACCAGAGGTAATGATGCGGTTGCCCGATAGAATCAGGGCATAGGTCATCATTTCAATGAGGTTCTGATGGGTAATTGGCACATGACGAGAACCTAGCAAGGCAATCCGTTTAGAACCTGTTTGCTGGATTGTTGCTAGTTCTTGGGCTAATGTATCGAGGTTGATGGTATCTATTGACTGACTCAAAGATGAAAATCATGAGATTAAACAACCCAGATATTCTACCAAACAGCGTGTAAATAGGAAGCTAACTAGAGTTACATATTGCTACAATTTATGTATTACTGAGTTTTATGTGATAGGTAAAGTAGAAGATTATCTAAGTAAGTTGGTGTTAAAAATTGTCGTTATGACAAGGGAACAGAAAAGAGGTTTTGGGAGATTTTACTTTTCGTTACATATTACTCTTTGAGAAACTACTCCGCGTCTACGGTTTTTTTCCGTTCACCTACTTAGCAAACAAACTGGGATCATCTGGGTAATTAATGTATCACTATATATTTGTATGGATGGCGTAGGAATGCTATATTTATAGATGACAATGAGTTTAAAGCTTTGATCTAGGTTTTTTAATTAACATGAATATTATGACACCATCAATTTCTGAAAAAGTTGTTCAGCAAATCATTAATCAAGATCATAAGAGTATTTTGGAACTAGACCAAGCAGAAATTATTAATCTATTTAAAGAATATGGAGTTTTACTGTTTAGAGGATTTACGACTGATACGGAAATCTTTAGAGAATTTAGCAATTTATTCAGCACTGATTTTTTAGATTATGCTGGTGGTGCTTTTAATAGAAAAGTCATTAATAATGATAAAACTATTTTAAGTGTCAATGATTTCCAAACAGAGATTAAGTTACATGGAGAAATGTACTACCAGAAAAACATTCCCCTCATGTTATGGTTTTTCTGTGCTAATCCCGCTGCAAGCGATGGTCAAACAACGGTGTGTGATGGTAGACAGTTTTTTGCAGAATTAAGTAATTCAACTAAAGAATTATTCAATCAGAAGAAGCTCAAATTTAGAGCTAAAATGAACCAAGAACAATGGCAGCAAAAATATAAAATTGATGATGTTAATCAATTAAAAGAAATATGTGCAGATAATAATACACTTGTGACGATATATGAAGATCAATCAATTCTTTTAGAATATGTTTGTTCTGTAGTTATTCCTAGTAGATGTGGAAAGCATCGGGTTTTTATTAATAGCCTTTTACCAGCAATGCAGTTAAATCCTGATGTTCTGAGATTTGATGATGATTCCCCAATTCCTGATGAACTTATGGCTGAATTAAATGAAATTGCTGAGAAAATTACTACTAATATTTGCTGGCAAAAAGGTGATATTTTAATGATTGATAATACCAGAATAATGCACGGCAGAAGGGCTTTTACTGATGAGACGAGAGAGATTTATATCCGGTTGTGTTCTCCAGCTTTCGATTTTTAAATTAACACTCCTCTCCTTAGAGGAGTGGGAAGGTGTGTATTATCTCATATCGTAACCAAACAAATTTGGATCAACTTCTCCGAGTTTTAAATCGGCTAAACCATATTCAGCCCAACGCCGTTCTACCATTGCTGCCACATCTGCATCTGATTGTAATGGTTTACCCCATTCATGTTCTGTTTCGGGGGGAATTTTCGTAGTTGCATCTATGCCCATTCTCCCACCTAAACCGAGTTTTTCACTAGCAAAATCTAAGGTGTCAAAGGGGGTATTTGGTAATATAAATACATCTCTGGTAGGATCAACTTTGGAACTTATCGCCCAAACAACTTGACGGGGATCACGAACATTTATGTTTTTATCAACCACAATTACAAATTTAGTGTATGTAAATTGTGGTAACGCACTCCAAAAGGCCAAGGCTGCTCTTCGTGCTTGTCCAGGATAGGCTTTATCTATGGAAATAATTGCCGCTTTGTAACTTAACGCTTCCATTGGCAGGAAGAAATCAACTATTTCGGATACCTGTTGGCGTAAGATGGGGGTATAGATGCGGTTGAGGGCGATCGCCATCATTGCTTCTTCTTTCGGTGGCAACCCGCTAAATGTGGTAAGATAAATTGGATCTTTGCGGTGTGTCATACACTGAAACCGCACCAAAGGCGAATCTTCTACACCGCCATAATATCCCATGTGATCACCAAAGGGTCCATCTGGTAAAACTTCCCCTGGTGTAATTGTCCCTTCTAAGACAAATTCGGAATCTGCGGGTACTTCCAAATCTACAGTTTTACACTTGGCTAAGTTGACTCCCGAACCACCATACAATCCAGCAAATAACCATTCTGATAAATCTACGGGAATGGGTGTGGCTGCTGCCATAATGATGAGAGGATCTACACCCAGAGCGATCGCTACTTCTAATTTTTTACCACGTTCTGCCGCTTTCCGTAAATGTCTCGCACCCCCCCGCACTGAAAGCCAGTGTACGGTCATGGTGTTGTTGGATTGTAGTTGTAGGCGATACACACCCACATTAGGAATTCCTGTCTCACAATCCTTGGTAATTACCAATCCTAGTGTAATTATCTTTCCGGCATCTCCCGGATAAGGACGTATTAAAGGTAATTTGTTTAAATCTAAATCATTTCCTTCCACTACCACCTGGTGACAAGCCGGAAAAAAGTCCCTTCCTGGTTTGGCTTTCACTACGTCAAACAGCACTTTACCAAAATCTATGGCTTGGGAAATCTTTTTAGGTGGTTTGGGTTGCTGAAGCATACTCAGCTTCTTTCCCAGGGTTTCTAACTCCTCTGGTTTTTCCATGTTCATCGCCCAGCATATCCTTTCCACTGTCCCCATTAAATTTACCGCGACGGGGAAAGATGCACCTTTGACGTTTTCAAAGATTAATCCTGGTCCACCTTTTTGCAGCATCCGGTTGGAAATCTCTGCAATTTCCATATCTGGGTCAACTAAAGCTGAGATTCGCTTCAATTGTCCTCTTTCTTCTAGAATTTTAATGAATCCCCGTAAATCTCGCGCCATTGGTTTGTTTTAATTATGAAGAAGTGTAAAGCTATTTTTATCTTAGTCTTCATTGTGGTAATTTGACTTTTTGGTACTTATGTACTATAATAAATAAAAGATGGATTTTCCTCACGCAGAGACGCAGAGGCGCAAAGAGGAAGATTGAGTTTTTACCTGATAGAATTTAGGGGGTTTTATGTCGAAGTTAAATCATCAGATTTCCCTGTTAGAACTTATCCAAATTTTATCGGCACATCGTCAAAGTATCATTTTGAATTTACATAAGTTAAAGGAAGATTATCACAGAACTGGGATTAAGCGGGTGAGGGGGATTAGAGATATCAATGGTGATTTAATTACTCCTTGGTTACAAACTGAAGATATCTATCCTGGTGATTTTGTGCAAATGGGTGTATTTGCGATCAATCGCAATACTGCTACTATTAATATGTTGGTAAGGCGGAAAGTGAAGCTGGTAAAGGCTGAAGATAATACACCCATGATTGAGGTTGCGGGTTTGCTGGCTAATGATTTGGATAATTTCAATAATTATACCATTGTTAAAGATGGAAGGGTTAATGTTTCTGCTTTAAATATCAAGGTCAGTAATAAGCAAGTATTTGATTTATTGAAATCGAAGGATGTAATTAAGGATGATAAGTTTGATTTTCATGCTGAATACACTATTGAGTTAGATAATTTACCATTAGTGCCAGTAAATATCAATTTTGGTAATATTGATGGGCTATTTACACAATTAGCAGAAATTAAGGTTGTCACTAGTATTTTATCTGCTTATTTACGTCATCAATCTGATGTATTTGTGAATAGTCAGGTAGAGGAATTAAAACAACATTATTTATCGAAAAATCTCTATCTGAATTTTCCCACTACTCAGGAATATCCAGAGACGATTGATTCTCGTATCAGTTATAAAATTGATTTTGGTAATCAGGATATTCTCAATTTGGGTAAGTTATATTCTGCTAACCAATTTTTAGGGCGGAGATATGAGGTTTATGACAAAGAAACTGGGGAGATTTTTCTAAAACCTACATTTGAACTAGTGTTTAATGACAATATCGCTGTTCGTCAAAAAGCCATTTCTTCAAGAATGAAATTGACGAAGGTTGATGATTTGATGAAACCGATTTTTGATGATTTTCTGGGAATTAATATCACTGGCAAAATAGGGGAAATTCTCAACAAAGTTGATGATCATAGTTTGGCGTTGTTATTATATGCTCAACACGCTGGTAAAGCTGTGAATAGGGAAGATTTGATTGCAGCTATGACGACAGCTTACCAAAAGTTAGCAGCTTACGTTGAGCAAATGTACCAAGAAAATATTTCTCCTATGGTATTTTACATTGGTGCGACAGGACTGTTACCAAATAAAATATCTACTCAAGCGATGTCTGCTGATGAATTAGTTACTAAATATCCCCATTTGCAATTTTCTAAACATGAACAAGAAGGGACGTTTTTTGAAGTTGGAAATAGCATTATCAGTGTCTACTCTCAAACTGAATATTACAGTAAGAAATCATTAGCTGTTAGTTAATTAAGTTTATGAGGTCATTGGTGATTGGTCACTGGTCATTGGTGAGTAATTTTCTGTTTTAATTCTGAAAATCCTTAAATCCTGTACTTCGACTATGGCTTCGCCACGCAGGCTATCGCTCAGTAACCAAAAATCCTGATTCTGACAATTTCAAATATCATCACACAACCCCTTATCCTCAACACTAGAATTCTGCAAATAATCCCTTAACCAAGCACAACCATCCTTTAAAGCCTGATCTAAATCCCGCACAGGCCACAACCGCGCTGTATTGTCAGATGATGCCGTAGCGATGGTTTTGCCGTCGGGGCTGAAACTCACACTAT
>NZ_VILD01000005.1:162844-187268 GCF_009712085.1 Anabaena sp. UHCC 0253 | reverse complement strand
GTTTTGCCGTCGGGGCTGAAACTCACACCCCAGACTGGACCCTGATGCCCCTGCAATTCCTGAATCAGTTGCCCTGCAAGTTCCACAACGCGCTGTATTGTCATCTGATGCCGTAGCGATGGTTTTGCCGTCGGGGCTGAAACTCACACTATAGACTAAACCCTGATGCCCCTGCAATTGGTTACGCTCTTTAATATTGTCAACAATAGTATTTAGGGCATAAATAGGGCTAATGGCTGGGTATTTTTCTAAAGGACGACCATCTTTAACTATATTTTTGAGTTCTTTGCCGTTCTTAATTGCAGACACCAAAGATGGTAAAGCTTCATATTCAAATTGTCTTAAAGAATTAACTCCTGCTCGTTCTAGGTTTGTTCCCTGTAGTGCTTCTTTCTGTTCTGTTTCAGCTTTTTTTGTCGCTTCTTCTGCTTTTGTTAGGGCAGCTTGTGCCTTTTGGCGAGTTTCCTCAGCTTTTTGAGATTGAGAAATAGCTTCCCGTTGTCGTGCTGCTGCTGTTCGTGATTTTTCTTCGGCAATTTTCACACTAGCATTAGCATTTTGAATTTTGACTTCTGCTTCCTGATTTGTTTGTTTTAAAATTGCTGCTTGTTTATTTGCTGCTGCTAAAGTTTTCTTAGCTGTTGATAAACTTTTTTGTGCTTCTTGAGTTTCCTGTGTTGCTTGCAGAAGTTTAGTTTCTGCTACTTTTTTATTATTTTCTGCCTGTTTAGATATTAATTCTAGATTTTTCGTTTCTTTTGCTAATTCTTGATTTTCTTCTTGTAACTTATTTTGTTCACTTTTGGCTTTTGCAGTTTCGCTAAACTGATTTATGCCATAAACCGCAGCAATACCAGAAATTACTACTAACCCCACAGCTAACCCAGAACTTAATTTTAATCTTTTTTGCCCTTCTTTAATTTGTGCGTCAGCTTGAATTTTAGCATTTTCTACTATTTGTCTTGCTTCCTGTTCCTGTTTTAATTCAGCTTCGGCTTTAGCTAATTTCGCTAATAACTCATTTCCCTGCTGTTGACGAATAAAATCAACTAAATAATCATGCACTAATTGATATCTATCCGCAGGTGATTCTGGTAACATCAACACCAAACCCGACGCAACGAAAATATTTAAAATTAAATCCAGGTTCTCAATTCCTGTTGCTAACTGTGCTGCTAATTCAGCATGAGTTTTTAAAGGTCTTGTTCCATTTTCATCTGTGAGTAAATATAAAACTAATCTTGCTAGTTTTTCATTTTCCTCACCACAGTCTTTAATAACATCTTCTAAAAATTTTTCAACTAATTTTGCTTTACCAAATTCTCTATATTTATCTAAAGTTGTAATTTGTTCAGTTTGTAATTGTGTACCAACTATTTGTAATTCAATTGGTCTAATTTCTCCAATTTCTCCTGCTAAGTCTTTGACTAATTCATCAATTAATTCTGTTTGTAAATAAAAGCGTGTTTTTTCCGTGAGGCTTTTAATCACAGCTTTAGCGTCTGCTTTGGAAAAGTTACCCAAATAATAACGAATATCTTTATCAAGGATGTTATTATTAGTAACTGTTAAATCAACCAAACGGTCTAATTCTAATAAATAATGTAAATAATCTTCCCGCAAGGAAAGCACAATTTTCACAAAAGGAATATCTAAACAGATTCGTAAAAAATCATAAAATGGTTTTCTTTGTTTTTGGTTATTATTCACAAAGAAAAATTCTTCAAATTGATCAAATATCAAAACCGTTAATAAATTTCTTTTTTCATTATTTCGCAATTGTTGAATAATTGTATCCGTAGAGTGTAGGGGTAATTCATGAATTGTCCCTACATTTGATTTTAAAGATTCTCCTAAAATTTCTACCCAATTTGTATAAACCCGTAAAAGTATCGGTAAAACGTCACTTCCTCCAATAGTTTCTTGTTGGAGTGCAGGAATTAAACCACCTTGTAAAATGGAACTTTTACCGACTCCAGACTGTCCATGAATGACAATTAATTTATGTTCATTTCCCGCAATTTTTATCCACAACCGTTTTACATCTTCTCCTCTTCCAGAAGCGGATATTTCTTGTGCAATTGTGCCTATATTTTCAACTTCTGGATTTTCAGTATTAATAACTTTGCGTTGGGGGTTTAAATATGATGCACCAACAAAAGCCCGAAAACCATATTGTTGTTCAATTTGTAATTGTTCTTGTTTAAGATTAAAGGCTTTTAAATATTGTTTTTCTTGGAAATATAGAGAATTTAATTCTTTTAAAATAGCAATATATAATTTAGGATCATATTGAGGATGACTTTGATTTTTAGCGGTTTCTAAAGTTGGAATTGCTGTGGAAATTTCTTTTAAACCAACCTGAGAACGCGCTAGTAATAAGCGATATAAAGCAAATTCATGAGATGGTAAATTAGGAATTGAATTTAAAATGTCTAATGCTTGCTGTGCGTGTTCCTTTGCTTTTTGCCATTCTTTATTTTCTAATGCTACTTCTGCAAGAAATCCATAATTTTGACCTAACCCCCTAACTGCTTTTAATATCAGCGACTGTGGAATATTCACAATATCTTTTCTTCTAGGAGAAAGACTATTATAGGATTGCAAATATGTTTCAGCCAGAATTTCTAAATCTTCCCATGCTTTGAGATGTCTTAATATTTCCCCTAAAAGGTTGATAGCTTCAACAAATAAATCCAATCTTTCCGCTGGTCTAAATATTTCTAAAGCTTTTTGTAAATAAGTTCTAGCAGTAGCTATTGGCCAATTTTGTTGATCTTGACTATTACTTATTTCTGCTTTTCGTCTATAAGCTAAAGCTATTTTAATTAAGAGAATACCGTAACGTTCTAAATTATTATTTGCTTGCCAAAACTCTCGACTTTTCTGATAATAAACTAAGGCATCATCTACATGATCTTGTTGATATTCCCATAAACCAAAAATAAAATCTAAACCTGCTTGGATTTCTGGGTTTATGTCTTCTCCTCTGTTTTGTAAATCTCGACTTGCAGCTTCTATTTCTTTGTAAACTTGAGGAGTAGGAATAACGTCATGGTTAAAGATTTCTGCTGTTGTTTCTTGCAGTAGATTAACTAAATATTCAGTATCATTTTCAAAGTCCATGATACTACCCCAATTTTCTAAATCTGGTGCAACTCTAATTATTTTTTTGAGAATTTGATCATCTATCCAAATCAAAATAGGAAAGGGAAAGTTTTTTCTAAATTCTTCGCGGATTTGATTAGATAAACTCAAAATTCTGTCAATGTTTTGAACAGAATCTAAACCATAAATCATCAAAGCTTGTGGTTGTTCGTTTCCCAATTCTTGAGCTATATTATCATAGAGACTTTTAGCTGATTCTGGTAAGGTAATTTCTCTAATGGATATAGGAGAAACTTCTTTAAGTTGTGCTGCTATTTGCTGACGTAATTGAGCATAATTGCAGCGGAGGAAAATCAGTGATAATTGACCTTGTGAAAAATTAATTGCTCTTGATATAGTTCTGAGGGAGTTATCATTATTTTCAGGAGGACTTTCTTGATTATTCATGATGTTAATTGCTAATTTGAAACTGTTTTAATCCAGTGTACACGCAAGTATGCCATAACACCCCACCCCTAACCCCTCCCCGCAAGCGAGGAGGGGGACTGGAATTAATGTTTCATTACGCGGTGTGATGATTTATTCCATCAATTCCTTTGATTCTATCAAAATTGGATTAATATCAAACCAAGAACCTTCTTCATCTCGATATTCAAAGACAAACATACTGCGAAGTAGGATATCATATTGTTCTTCACCTCTATAGGTTTTGGTTTTCCATACTTCTTTTAATAATTCCCATTCATCAGGTGTAATTGCTAAACTTAACTCATTACAACGTTTTTTGATGACTGTTTCTACACATTTGCGAGAAAGTGGTACATCTTCCATTTGCAAACAGCGAAATAATAACATTAACAAATTACGCAAATGACCACCGCTAACTTTACAAAGTCGTTCTAATGTTTCAGGACTATCAAAAATTTTGGTAATTGAATTTTGGATTTCTTCTTCTGCATTTACTCCAGGAAAAGCTCTAGCTATGATCATTTGTTGTAGGAGTTTAATTCCTGCTTGATACTCTGTCCCATTTCTCTGTTTTATTGCTACCATTGGTAATACTTTGGGGTCTACTCCAAAGCGATTTGTTAATCTACCTAATGCGTTAGAAAATATGAGAACTAGAGGAATTGTATAAACTACATGACAGTTTAATTTATTTAACTGTTCACCCCTTTCTACAAATAAGTATTCTGGTTGATATTGACCATTTGCTTTCAGTGCGTTATCTATTCTATCGAGGTTATCAATGATGACGACTAAACCAGCTTTACCTTGTTTTTTCAGCCTTTCTTTTGCTGGTATGAGTAATTCCTTGTTAATTGATTCTAAAATGCCATTGGTGCGGGGTTCTAAAAATTGTCGTAGTTGACTACGCAGTTTGGGACTATCTTTAGTTTTGGCGGTAATTTTGCCAATACCCACAGATAATTCCGCTTCCACACCAATATCTAGGGGAGTTTGTAGAAGTTCAGCTATTTCTGTAAATAGATTTTGAAAATATCCTGGTTTGAGTTTAATTTGTGCAGATTCTAAACTTTGACTAACTTCTCTAGCTATGGCTAGTAAAATATCTGTAATATCTATATCAGCTAAATCTAAACTTTGGCTAGACTCAAAATATACTACATGAAATCCCTGTTCTTCTAATTCTGCTTTTAACCGCAGCAACTCTGTAGATTTCCCACAACCAATATGTCCTGTAAATAATTGACAAGTTGGTGATTCTGGAGAAAGCAAGGTAATAGTTCTTTTTAATTCTCTAATTATTTCTGCACCCCGCACTTCAGAAAAATCAATATAGTATTGTCTATCTTCAGCTTTGCTTTTATCAAGAGTTTTATTCGGGTTGCAAGCTTGATAAAATCTTGTTAAATCAAAAGTCATGATACATTACCTGAAATGAGCCTAATCATTGTTACTACTTCAGTAAGTATACAAGCAATGCTAAGATTAAGCGAGTAAATAGACTCCTGATCAACTAAAATGCAGGTAAATTAAAGATTTTTACATATTTTGGCGGTTAAGGATGCCCTCTCAACAAACCCTTGTAAATGTTGGGTTATGGCTTCGCCACACTTCGTGAACCTTCCTTAACGCAACTTACATAATTTTATTATTTTGAGCTTAACCGACAAGTATTGAGACTGATTTAGGGTATACAGTGTAAATGCAGAACTGCTTACCATAAGGAAATTATTAGCAAATGGTTTTTTTTAATAAAGACGAACAACTAGAAAATCTTGGTAATCAAATTTTAGGGGCAACTTGGGCAAAATTTCCGACTTTAGCACCTAATCAAATAGCACTTACTTGGGTTGTGTATGATCCTCCAGTCCCTGTTAATACAGGTGGTGCATTGACTCCCAAGGCTTTTTGGGAACACCCAGTGCGGGGATTTAGCTATCGTGGAGGAGAACGGATTTATCCTGCTAGTGTGGTGAAATTATTTTATTTGGTAGTCGTGCAAGAATGGCTAGAAAAAGGCATGAGTCACAGTTCGGGAGAATTAAACCGAGCCTTGACTGATATGATAGTCGAGTCTAGCAACGATGCTACTAGTTTAATTGTTGATATCCTCAGTGGTACTACTTCTGGTCCCCAATTAACCCCTGGACCCTTTGAAACCTGGAAATATCAGCGTCAGATTATTAACCGCTATTACCAGTCCTTGGGGTGGGAAGAAGTCAAAGCGATTAATGTCTGTCAAAAAACTTGGGGTGATGGTCCTTATGGAAGAGAAAGGGCTTTTTATGGAGAAATGTTTGAAAATCGGAATATGCTGACGACAGATGCCACTGCGAGATTATTACATAGTATCGTGGGTGGGGTGGCTGTGTCCAGTGGGCGATCGCAAACTATGATGAATTTACTCAAACGCAGTATTCAAGCTGATGCCTTACCCCAAGATGTGGAAGAAGACCAAGTTACAGGCTTCTTAGGCGGTGGATTACCGGAAAATGGTCAAATTTGGTCAAAAGCAGGTTGGACAAGCTCTGTCCGCCATGATGCGGCATATATTGAATTACCAGATCAACCTCCTTATGTGTTAGTAGTATTTACAGAAGGAAAAGAGCAAGCTAAAAACCGGGAAATTTTACCATTTGTTTCTAGCCAAATTGCAGAAGCAGTTAGCAATTTATCAAGATAATATTAGCCGTTAGTAGGGGCGAAGCATTCGGAAAATAGCCTTAGAGGTTGTTTTAAAAATCTAATTTATTACTTGCCTTGGCGACTATAAGTCGCGGCTACACAGACAAAACCCATCTTCATGGGTTTCAAACTCTCAATTTTTCGTTAGTCCACGAAGGTGGACTTTGTTTGTGTAGTAGCGATTTCTAATCGCCATAAACTTTTAAAACATCCTCTTAGACAAAAATGGATAATTGATAACCCGAATGCTTCGCTCTTATTAGGATGAAAACAGCAATTTATTCACCAATCACCAATCACCAATTACCAATTTAAAACCTCATCCAAACTTGGCACATTTACCCAACTTCCCGAATTATGAGATTCATGGGATAAGTCCATTAATAATTGAGAATAAATCCCTTCTCGCAAAGAAGGTACAATCTCTTGATTATTAGTAATTCCCTTTACCCATTCATCAACAACACGAAGAAAAGCACAAATCCGTCCATCATGATAATGTTGAGGAAAGAGAAATTGTGACGGAATTTCTATTTTTTGTAAAGGTTCACCAGCTTGAGAACCCCAAACCCGAAAACCGTGAATATAGTCTTTTTGATTATCACTACCTAAAACCAAAGTCCCCTTATCCCCATACACTTCTATCCAATGAGTTCGAGGTGCATGAACAACTGCACTAATAGAAACTTGGCAAGGTGTACCATTTACTAATTCCAAAGATAATAGACAAGTATCATCACTATCAACTGGTTGTAATTTCCCAGTTTCTGGATTAATTCGTTCAGAAATAGCAGTAATTAAATGGGCGTTTAATTTGCCAACTGCACCAAATAACCAATTAATATAATCAAAAGCATGAGAACCTAAAGAACCTAATGCACCACCACCTTTTTCTTGAGTAGAATACCAATTCCAAGGACGAGAAGTATCAGCGCGAGAAGAACCCAACCAATCAATTTTAATTAACCGAATATTTCCTACATAATTTGTAGAAAGAAGTTGAGCAAAAAATTGCCATTCGGGAATAAAACGAAATTCAAAATCTACAGTTGCAACTACACCTTTATTTTTGGCTAATTGATATAATTCTTTAGCTTCAGTGACATTTAAAGTTATGGGTTTTTCTAATAAGAGATGTTTCCCAGCTTCTAAAACTTGTTTAGCCATTTCATAGTGTAAAAATGGCGGTGTGGAAATGCTGACAGCTTGAACTGTTGGTAAAGCTAGAACTGCTGCTAAATTGTCGCCAGCATAGGAAATATTATGAGTTGCAGCGATAGTTTGAGCTTTATTAATATCTCGATGATAAACAGCAACAACTTCTGTATTATGATGTGCTTGAAACGCGGGAATGTGAACTTTTTGAGCAAATCCCGTCCCAACAACTGCTACCCCAATCATGTTCAATTTCTGCTAAATTTACTTAATAATTGTAACCATTGATGATTATAAATAGGACTTACGCAAAATATCTCTGAAACCCTCTTTTCTTCGTGTCCTTCGTTCCTATCCCTAACGGGACGCTTCGCGAACGTGGTTCATTCCTTCATGACTTGTGCGTAAGTCCTAATAAAATCTGTAGGGGCGCAGGGTCTGCGCCCTCAATTGTAGTTGTTCGTTGGAATTTAATTGACTGAAGCTTCAGTAATACCCACCGGACAAGCGACATTAGTACCACCTAAACCGCAATAACCACCGGGGTTTTTGGCCAAATATTGCTGATGGTATTCTTCAGCGTAGTAAAATTCAGGTGCATCTAAAATTTCTGTGGTAATTTTACCATAACCTGCATCACTGATTGCTGATTGATAAGCATTTCGTGATGCTTCTGCTAGTTGTTTTTGATTCTCGGAATAGACATAAATACCTGAACGGTATTGAGTACCACTATCATTACCTTGACGCATTCCTTGGGTAGGGTTGTGGCTTTCCCAGAAAACTTTCAGTAGTTGGGAATAGGTAATTACTTTGGGGTCAAACACAACTAATACTACTTCATTATGACCTGTCATACCGCTACAAACTTCTTGATAGGTAGGGTTGGGTGTGTAACCAGCCGCATAACCTACCGCAGTGCTGTAAACTCCTGGCAATTGCCAAAATTTGCGTTCTGCACCCCAAAAACAGCCTAAACCAAACATGGCGGTTTCTAAACCTGCGGGAAAAGGTGCTTTGAGGGGGTTTTTGTTGACATAATGATTTGCAGGTACTCGCATTACTTCTTTCCGTCCTGGTAATGCTTGGTCAGATGTAGGCATAGCTGACTTTTTCCCAAATCCGAATATTCCCATTGTTTTTAATTTGTATTATGTATGATTGCTATTCTTCTTTATTGTAAAGATTTTTGTAGCTAGTTGTAGCGTGTATTCAGTTTTTAACTGATAAGTAGAGTTTCAACAATTGACAATGAACAATTGATAATTGACAATTCCCTTTTTTCTTTATGAGGAGAGGCTTTCAATTATCAATTGCCAATTATCAACTTAATGGCTTAATATTTGCCTGTAAATACTCGCTGTGCAGGTCCTGTCATGTAGATGCGTTGGTCAATTTCTGACCATTCAATTTCTAGGAGTCCACCGGGTAATTCGATAGTTGCAGTGCGATCGCATTTATCGTTCAATACTCCAGCTACCAAGGATGCACAAGCACCTGTTCCACAAGCTAGGGTGATTCCTGCCCCCCGTTCCCAAACGCGCATTTTCAAGTAGTTACGATTAACAACTTGAATAAATTCGGTGTTGGTTTTTTTAGGAAATACGGGATGATTTTCAAATTGGGGACCGATGCTTTCTAAGTTAATAGCAGCGACATCTTCGACAAAGGTGATACAGTGAGGGTTTCCCATGCTGACACAGGTAACATCCCAGGTTTTGCCGGCTACTTCCAGGGGTTGATTAATGACTTTAAATTCACTAGGTGCAAGAGTAGTGGGAATTTCCCCCGCTAATAATTGAGGTTCACCCATTTCCACTTTGACTTGACCATCATCTGTGAGTTGGGTTGTAATTACACCTGCTAAAGTATGAATACGATAGGTATCTTTGGTACGGGCAATGCCTTCTAATTCTGTCAGAAATACGGCTAAACAGCGAATCCCATTTCCACACATTTCCGGTTCTGAACCATCGGAGTTAAAAATCCGCATGGTGTAGTCAGTGCCATTTTGTCCAGGAAGTGCGAAAATAACACCATCAGCACCGATCCCAAAATGGCGATCGCACCACTGTACCGCTTTCTCTGGTGTCAATACTGGTGTCAATGAGGAACGGTTATCAATGAGGATAAAATCATTACCGAGTCCGTGATACTTAGTAAATTCGATTGCCATTTTGCTTTAAATGAATTATCAAAGATTCATTAATTTTATTAAAAAACTGGGTAATTTGTCAGTTGTTAGTGGTCAGTAGTCAGTTGTTAGTAGTTAGTTGTCAATTGTCAATTGTCAATTGTCAATTATTGGTGGTTAACTTTTACCTATAGTTCAAATAAACATGGCAAATAATCAATTTGATACTTCATTACCTAGCATTCGTCAAATACAAAAGTGTATTAAAGAAAAAATCACAGTCGAATTTCGGTTAATGACTGGTGATCTAATTACAGGTCGAATATTTTGGCAAGACCACCATTGTATATGTGTTTTTGATGGCAATAATGAGCAAATTATGGTGTGGAAACAGGCGATCGCCTATATCAAACCTTTAGGTGATATGGTATCGGAAAGAAGCTTAGTCCCCCACGATGTCCATGTTGAAGTTGCGGCTGTATAAATTTAGATACCTGGCTTCTGTGAGAGGTCAGGTAGTTAGTTATAAACTTCCAAAAAATAAATTACTCAAATAAACGAACCACGAAGACACGAAGAACACGAAGTCAAAGAGAGTTTGAGAGATATTTTGCGTAAGTCCTAATTACTTTAAACTTTTGGTTACTTAATCTTTTCCCCCTGCTTCTTCTGTCAAATTTCCCACTGATGATAAAGGTTTTCCAAGGCTGTGGCAAAATTTAGTAAAGTTGTCATACAATTACTATTCCCAGCATGACCGTAACTATTCCAAATCTCCCCAGTCTTTACGAAGCCTTCTCCACAGAAGCCAAATGGCAAAAATTTTGGGAAGACAATCAAGTTTACAAAGCTGACCCCAACCACAAAGGCGAACCATACTGCGTCGTTATCCCTCCACCTAACGTGACTGGCAGTCTGCACATGGGTCACGCCTTTGAAGGGGCTATCATTGACACCCTGGTGCGTTACCACCGCATGAAAGGACGTAACACCCTCTGGCTACCGGGAACTGACCACGCCAGCATTGCAGTGCAAACGATTTTAGAAAAGCAACTCAAAGCCGAGGGCAAAACTCGCCATGATTTAGGGCGGGAAAAGTTTCTAGAACGGGCTTGGCAATGGAAAGCAGAATCCGGTGGGACAATTATTAATCAGTTAAAACGTTTAGGTGTATCTGTTGACTGGACAAGGGAACGCTTCACATTAGATGAAGGTTTATCAAAAGCTGTTTTAGAAGCATTTATTCGCCTGCATGAAGAAGGATTAATTCATCGCAGTAACTATTTAGTCAATTGGTGTCCCGCTTCTGGTTCGGCGGTGTCTGATTTAGAAGTAGAACCCAAGGAAGTAAATGGGAATCTGTGGTATTTCCGTTATCCCCTCAGCGACGGTTCTGGCTTTCTAGAAGTGGCGACAACTCGCCCCGAAACCATGTTAGGTGATACGGGTGTGGCGGTTAACCCCAATGACGACAGATATAAACACCTGATTGGGAAAACTCTGACTTTGCCAATTATGAACCGGGAAATCCCCATTATTGGTGATGAATTGGTGGACGCAACTTTTGGGACGGGTTGCGTGAAGGTGACACCGGCACATGACCCCAATGATTTTGAAATGGGGAAACGTCATGATTTGCCGTTCATTAATATTATGAACAAGGACGGCACACTGAATGAAAATGCGGGTGAGTTTCAAGGTCAAGACCGCTTTGTGGCGCGAAAAAATGTTGTAGCTAGATTAGAGGCTGATGGCGTTTTAGTCAAAGTTGAAGAATATAAACATACAGTACCTTATAGCGATCGCGGTAAAGTCCCTGTTGAACCTCTGCTTTCTACTCAGTGGTTTGTGAAAATCCGCCCTCTGGCTGATAAAACCTTAGATTTTCTCGATACTCAAAATTCCCCCGAAATTGTTCCCCAACGTTGGTCTAAAGTTTATCGTGATTGGTTAGTAAATCTGCGTGATTGGTGTATTTCTCGTCAGTTGTGGTGGGGTCATCAAATCCCTGCTTGGTATGCTGTCAGCGAAACAGAAGGAGAAATCACCGACTCCACCCCTTATTTTGTCGCCCGCAATGAAGCAGAAGCTTTAGAAAAAGCCAAAGCCCAATTTGGGGAAGATGTGAAATTAACACAAGACCCCGATGTTTTAGATACTTGGTTTTCTTCGGGACTTTGGCCATTTTCTACTTTAGGTTGGCCGGAAGAAACCCAAGATTTAGCAACATATTACCCCACTACTACCTTAGTTACTGGTTTTGATATTATCTTTTTCTGGGTAGCCAGAATGACGATGATGGGAACACATTTTACCGGAAAAATGCCGTTTAAAACTGTGTACATTCATGGTTTAGTCAGAGATGAAAATAATAAGAAAATGTCGAAATCGGCAAATAACGGAATTGATCCTTTATTGTTGATTGCCAAATATGGAACTGATGCTTTACGCTTTACCTTAATTAAAGAAGTAGCTGGGGCTGGTCAAGATATTCGTTTAGAATATGACCGCAAAAAAGATGAATCTATCTCTGTAGAAGCTTCTCGCAATTTTGCTAATAAGTTGTGGAATGCTGCCCGATTTGTGATGATGAATTTGGATGGACAAACTCCAGTCCAATTAGGTCAACCAGTTCCTACAGAATTAAGTGATAAGTGGATTCTTTCCCGTTTTAACCAAGTTGTTAAACAAACTAATCATGACATTGATAATTATGGTTTAGGGGAAGCCGCTAAAGGACTTTATGAATTTATTTGGGGTGATTTCTGTGATTGGTATATTGAATTAGTTAAATCCAGATTACAGAAAGATGCAAATCCCGAATCTCGTAAAATTGCCCAACAAATCATTGCCTATATTTTAGAAGGGATTTTAAAATTACTCCATCCCTTTATGCCCCATATTACTGAGGAAATTTGGCAAACTCTTACTCAACAACCAACAGAAAATCCCCAACTTTTACCTTTACAGTCTTATCCTAAACCAGATTACAATCTGATTGATTCAGCATTGGAAACCCAGTTTGATTTATTAATTGGTACAATTCGCACAATTCGCAATTTACGGGCAGAAGCTGATATTAAACCAGGGGTAAAAATTACGGCTAATTTGCAAAGTGAAAGCGAAAGTGAAAGGTTTATTCTCACTGCTGGACAGGCTTATATTCAAGATTTAGCCAAAGTGGAAACTTTAACAATCGTTGATGCTAATCCTGTTGTTATTCCCGAAGAGATTGCAAAGGTTGAAGATAATAAATATTGGGGTGGAATAAAAATCATTGCTTTAACAGTTGTTGCGCTTATCAGTTTGCGAGTAGCTGTATTTGTTGGTAATACAGCACTAGATATTCCCTTCTTTGGTACTAGCTTTGAAATAATTGGGTTGGGTTATGTAGCGTGGTTTGTTGTTCGCTATTTACTCAATGCAGAAGCAAGACAAGAGTTATTTACAAAATACTTTCCACCAAGTGAACCAGTAACTGAACCAGAATTACCACCAACTGCACCCCAGGAAAAAGAAAATTCCATTGCTGGTGTTGTCGGGACTGTACAGGTAGTAATCCCCTTAAAAGGTGTTGTGGATATTGAAGTTGTCCGTGCCAAACTTGAGAAAAGCTTACAAAAAGCGGAAGCGGAAGCCCAATCTTTGACTGCTAGATTAAGTAATTCTAAGTTTGTGGATAAAGCACCCCCAGATGTGGTAAAGAGTGCTAGGGTTACATTGGCAGAAGCTGAAAAACAAGCAGAAATTTTACGCGATAGACTGCGTAGTTTAGTATAGCTGATGGTGGTTTGGGGAAAAATAAACAATTCAATATTCAAAATTTTGAATTAATTTATCCCCCATCCCCAAATGTTTTATTGGAAGTAAATTAAAATTATGCTATATCTTGCCCAAATACATAAAGATAATTTTTTAGATCAATATCAATTACGTTTATTAGTCCGTCAAGAATCAGAACATCTTTGGATTATCATTGCTGATAGCGATAGGGTGACGTTATCCATAGAAACTGCAATTCTTTTAGAAAAGGAAAACATCATGAGTAATAACTTATTGGTGTTAGTTGAACTTTCTGCGACTGGTGAAATTGAAAAAATTACAGATGCTACTAATTGGGTACTTCATCTTGTGCAAATTTATCTTGCTAATGGAATTACTCCTGATTTTCTCAAGCAAGAAGCAGAAAAAGTGGAAAATTGGCAGCAAAATTTAACTTTACAAAATCAAGATTTAGCCCGGCGTAGTTTGGAATTAGAAGCCCGTCGTGAACAAATAGAGGCTTTAGAGGAAAGCCTAAAACGCGAAAGAAATGGTAATGAACAAATTGAAGGATAAATTTATTTAACGTCAGTTGTCAGTTGTCAGTTGTCAGTTGTCAGTTGTTAGTTGTTAGTTGTCAGTTGTCAGTTGTTAGTTGTCCGTTGTCAGGAGTTCAGAAAAAAGAAAGAAAATTACCCAATCACCAATTACCAATCACCAATTACTTTCTTCTTTCTTGTAACTTGCGATAAACTGCTTTTA
The DNA here is from genome assembly GCF_009712085.1 of Anabaena sp. UHCC 0253. Lineage (NCBI taxonomy): Bacteria > Bacillati > Cyanobacteriota > Cyanophyceae > Nostocales > Nostocaceae > Anabaena > Anabaena sp. UHCC 0253. The sequence goes on along the minus strand of NZ_VILD01000005.1, from coordinate 173,194 downwards.
AATCAACTTGATGATGTGCTAAAGCTACAAGAGTATGATAAAACAAATCTGCTACTTCACCAGCGATCGCATCAGCATCATCATCTTTACAAGCCATAACTACCTCGGCGCTTTCCTCACCAATCTTTTTCAAAATCTTATTATCGCCACCAGCCAATAATTTACAGGTATAGGAATCTTCATGGGGATGATCACGGCGATCGCGGATCACGGCAAACAACTGTGATAAACTATCCCCTGGTGGTGCTACAACCTGACCATCAACTTGATGAAAACAACTACGTTCTCCAGTATGACAAGCAATATCACCCAACTGCTCCACCCCAATCAATAGAGCATCACTATCACAGTCATAACGAATACTTTGCACCTTCTGAATATGTCCAGAAGTTCCACCTTTATGCCAAAATTCCTGACGAGAACGACTCCAAAACCAAGTTTCCCCAGTTTCCAAAGTCTTTTGTAAAGATTCCTGATTCATCCAAGCCATCATTAGCACAGCCCCATCCAAATAATCTTGGACAATTGCCGGCACTAAACCTTGATGATCATAGCGAATTTTGTCCACAGGGATAGCAGATTTGAGCGATCTTAGTTCAGAAAAAGACATATCAGTTAATTTAAGTAGGTTGGCGTTAAAAATTGTCACTGGGGCAAGGGAACAGGGAACAGGGAACAGGGAACAGGAAGAGAGTTTTGGGCGATTTTACTTTTCTTCGCATACCTTTAAATTTTTCGGTTCACCTACTTACTCTCATCACAATAATTCTTTGACTCACGATACCATTTTCAGCTAATTCTGTACCATAGAAATTCTGAGCAGCTTTTCACCCTATCCTAAGAGAGAAGCTCAATTTTAATCACCACTTAATAGGAGATACCCTTGGTAAACACCTCAATTAAAACCACAAAATCACAAGAAATCTTTGCCGCTGCTCAAAACCTCATGCCCGGAGGAGTGAGTTCTCCAGTCCGCGCTTTTAAATCGGTGGGTGGACAACCCATAGTTTTCGATCATGTTAACGGCGCATATATTTGGGATGTAGACGGCAACAAATACATTGACTATGTTGGTACTTGGGGGCCAGCTATTTGTGGTCATGCTCATCCAGAAGTAATTTCCGCACTGCACACAGCCCTAGATAAAGGAACTAGCTTCGGCGCTCCTTGCGTATTAGAAAATGTATTAGCAGAAATGGTCATTGATGCTGTTCCTAGCATCGAAATGGTGAGATTTGTGAATTCTGGCACAGAAGCCTGTATGGCCGTATTACGCCTGATGCGAGCCTTTACAAACAGAGAAAAAATCATCAAATTTGAAGGTTGCTATCACGGACACGCTGATATGTTCTTGGTAAAAGCTGGTTCTGGTGTCGCTACTCTGGGTTTACCCGACTCACCAGGAGTACCCAAAGCCGTCACAGCTAGTACCTTAACTGCGCCTTTCAACGATTTAGAAGCAGTAAAAGCCTTATTTGCACAAAACCCCAACGAAATCGCTGGTGTAATTCTCGAACCCGTAGTTGGTAACGCTGGCTTCATTACCCCTGATGCCGGTTTCCTAGCTGGACTACGGGAACTTACCCAAGAAAACGGCGCACTATTAGTCTTTGATGAGGTCATGACAGGCTTCCGGATTGCTTATGGTGGCGCACAAGCAAAATTTGGCATTACTCCCGATTTAACCACCCTTGGTAAGGTAATTGGTGGTGGTTTACCAGTAGGCGCTTATGGTGGCCGCCGCGAGATCATGTCAATGGTTGCCCCCGCAGGTCCAGTTTATCAAGCTGGAACTCTATCTGGTAATCCTTTAGCGATGACAGCCGGGATTAAAACCCTAGAATTACTACGCAAACCCGGTACTTATGAGTATTTAGAACAAATTACTAAACAGTTAGCTGATGGATTGCTAAAAGTCTGCTCAGATACTGGTCATGCTGCTTGTGGCGGAAATATTAGTGCAATGTTTGGTCTGTTTTTTACTGCTGGACCAGTTAACAACTATGAAGATGCGAAAAAGGCTGATACAGCTAAATTTGGTCGTTTCCATCGCGGAATGTTAGAGCATGGTATTTATTTAGCACCGTCTCAATTTGAAGCTGGGTTTACTTCTTTGGCTCATACTCAAGAAGACATTGAACAGACATTAGCTGCTGCAAAAGATGTGCTATCTGGTCTGTAAATAGGGAATAGGGAATTATTAAAGATCAAGGTTCTCTTTCTGCTCTCTATATGACTAAGATTTGATTTTTGTATTCCTGATAAGATACGTAGGGTGCTTTAGGCAAAGTGATAACGCACCCTACAAATACTAGGATCTTTTCAAAATTCAAATACTATTGCTATAGCCCCTGCTCCTTACTCCAGAATGGAGAGCGACAACAAATACAGTTGATATGTATATATTTTCCATGAAGATTTACTAATAAATACTTAACTATCTTTACGGTTTTTGTATTACTTTGGTGAGATAATCTAGAAGAAATGAGAATGTTTATCATATTTCCAGCATAAATAACCTAGCAGAAATTTGAATTTGCTCTTAATAATGTAATAAGAGCATGATTAGCCCCGTTATCCTTCGTGCAGCGAGTTGACAGTGCATGAGCTACTGCGTAAATCCCACCTGTCCAAATCCCAAAAATTCAGCCTCTAGTCAAAGCTGTCAGGCTTGTGGCTCACAATTACTTTTGCGCGATCGCTTTCGGGTGGTCAAACCAATAGGCCAAGGTGGTTTTGGTGCAACATTTTTAGCAATTGAGGAACACCTGCCAGGAAAACCTCCTTGTGTAATTAAGCAATTACGTCCGTCAGGGACAACCCCGTACATATTGCAAATGGCGCGGGAACTGTTTAGAAGAGAGGCGGAAACACTAGGAAAAATTGGTAATCATCCACAGATACCAATGCTGCTAGATTATTTTGAAGATAATGGGCAATTTTATTTAGTTCAAGAATATATTAGCGGTTTTACTCTCCAACAAGAGGTGAAAAAAAATGGTGTTTATAGTGAGGCAGGAGTTAGACAATTTTTAAGTGAAATCATCCCGTTGCTACAATATATCCATGAGCAGCAGGTAATTCACCGAGATATTAAACCTGCTAATTTAATCCGTCGTTCTCAAGATGCCCGATTGGTATTGATTGATTTTGGTGCTGTTAAAAACCAAGTCAACCAAATTACGGCGAGTCAATCAGGACAAACGGCTTTAACAGCTTATGCAATTGGGACTCCTGGTTTTGCACCTCCAGAACAAATGGCCATGCGTCCTGTTTATTCGAGTGATATCTACGCTGTGGGAGTAACTTGTATTTATCTACTCAGTGGCAAAATTCCTAAAGATTTAGAATATAATCCCACCACAGGCGACATGATGTGGGAGCATCTAGTTGATATCAGTGATCATTTGACCACAGTATTGAAGAAAATGTTAGAGGTTTCGGTCCGTAATCGCTATCAAGTAGCACAAGATGTACTGAGAGCTTTGGATATGGAACCATATTTAGATAGTTTAGCTCAAGGTTTACTATCCAAACCATCTGGATCAGCGCCAGAACCAACACATAACAGACAAAGCAACTCAAATATTGATTTCTTTCCGCCTACAAGTAATAATCCTAATCCTTCTGTCAGTAATAAAAATGATGGTGTGGCCAAGATAGCGGCTGCAATTCGCGCTAGGAGAGAGAAGTCATCAGCAGGAAATGAATGGCAACAAAAACCAATTCAGAGAAGGGAATCTATATCTAGATCAATATCTGGAGATAGTAATAATAGTGGTGGTTCTTCTGTAGGACGCAAATTAGATTCTCAAAGTCTACTGGCTGCTTATAGTAAAGGTAGGCGTGATTTTGCTACCTATAATCTCAATCTGGTCAGTTTACCTAATGCTGATTTATCAGGAACTAATTTTCATGGGGCGCAATTGCAAAAAGCTAATCTCCAAGAAGCTAATCTTCACAATACTGATTTTGGTAGAGCTAGTTTGACGCGAACAAATTTTAAGGATGCTAATTTAACAAAGGCTTATCTGAGTCATGCTGATTTAGAAGGTGCAGACCTCAGAGGTGCGGATCTGAGTCATGCTTATCTGAGTAATGCTAATCTCCGAGGGGCTAATTTATGTGGTGCTAATCTGACTGGTGCTAAGGTAACTGATGAGCAATTGGCATTAGCTAAAACTAATTGGCTAACTGTGCGTCCTAGTGGTAAAAGGGGTTTGTTTTAAGAGGAGTCAATTGTCAGTTGTCATTCGGCACAATTGACGATTAAATGGGTTAAAGCATCAATGAGGCGATCGCTCTCCATGGGGATAATTTCATCACCATATAAGATTTGCTGCGTTATGGCAAAATGTGCTAAAGAACCAATTAACACTCTGGCGGTGGCTTCTGGATCAGGTATTTTTAGTTCTGGGTGAGATGCTAAATATTTACTAATTGTCTCAATAGCTGGTTTAGCTATAGAACGAATAAAAACTTTAGCTAACTCTGGAAAGCGCACCGATTCCCCGATTAACACGCGCTCAAATGCTAAATATTCAGGATCTGTAGTCATTTGCTCCAATGCTGTTTTTGCTAACCCCCGTAGCACAGTATAGGGTTCTCCTGCTAGGGAATACTGGCCAAAAATTGACTGAAATCGCTTTCTAGCTAATTGCTCAATCAGGGCGCTAAATAGTCCGACTTTATCATGAAAGTAACTATATACTGTTGCTTTAGAAACTCCCGCAGCTTCGGCTACTCGATCCATGCTTGTTCCTGAATAGCCATGTATCAAAAACTCCTGCATTGCTCCCTGGAGAATCTTTTCTATTTTATCTGTTGAATTTGAGCGATTAATATCCCCAGTTTTTGGGCGAACCATTTTTAAATCTTCCTGTTAAAGTTTTGATCAGAGTTGTACTTGCTGTAATGACATACAGCAGAAGTCGGAAGTCGTAAGGGTGTATCCCTGATGGGGACTGGAAGCATCAGCATTTAATATAAGGGCGTTCGCAGAGTGTGCTGGAAGCATCAGCATTCGGTGTAAGGGCGAAGCATTCGGAAAATAAACTTGGGGAAAAACCGAGAATTTGTCGCCCGAATGCTTCGCCCCTACTGGGAAAAACCGATAAATTATCGTCCGAATGCTTCGCCCCTACTTGGACAAAAACTGACTTTGTGTATAGGTTTCAATTTAGATTCTGTACCTCATTGATCTGCAATCTGCTGTAGCTGGGCTAGGTTGAGAGAATTTTAAACTAAACCGTTTAGTCTAGAATATACTATTTTCACGGAAACTGTCATCAGCTAACGATCCTACTTATTATTCCGGCATATCATCTATAAATGTTCGTTGTCATCAAAAATCTGGAATTAGTTTTGTAATCTGTAACGCAATAACTTGACTAAACTACTCCGTTAAGTTTATAGTTTTTTTAAACTAAACCGTTTAGTTTAGCTATCACGTTTTCAGGATTTTGGGGATTTGTGTTTTTTACTTCACCTTATTTAAGGATTTGTAGTTTTTTTAAACTAAACCGTTTAGTTTAGCACTGACATTTTTAGGGTAGCCGGAATTTGTGTCTTCTACCGCACTTATTTAAGGATTTGCATTTTTCATTAATTAAATTTGAAAGCACTGAAAAGGTATGCGGTTGTGCAGAACCATAAGCTACAAGGATCATTATCTTCTCAGTCCATTCTCCGATTAGCGATCGCTATAACTATGCTGGCATCTTTATCTGTAGCTAGTATCAGTATTTTTACTGTACTAAAGTTTCGGGATGTAGATCATCAAAAACCAGCAAATCCGGCGATCGCAATGCCTGAGATCAAAACAGTCACAGCCTTAGGAAGAATTGAACCAGAGGGGGAAGTGATTAAACTATCAGCGGCGATATCTGGGGAAGGGAGTCGAGTAGAGAAGATATTGGTACGAGAGGGGGAGATGGTAAAAGCTGGACAGGTAATTGCTATTTTAGATAATAGCGATCGCCTGCAAGCAGAATTAACAGAAGCCAAAGCCGAAGTACAGGTAATTCAATCTAACATAGCCCGGATTCAAGCAGGTGCTAAAAGGGGAGAAATTACCGCGCAAAAAGCCATAATTGAGAGATTAGCAGTAGAAAGCCAAGGTGACATAGATACTCAAACAGCCACTGTAGAAAAATTGCAAGCTGAATTAATCAATGCTGAAGCCGAGAATAAACGTTACCAAGAATTATATCGAGAAGGAGCAATTTCCGCTTCCCAAAAAGATAGTAAAAACTTGAACTTAGAAACGGCCAAAAAAAGCCTACAAGCTGGAAAATCACAATTAAAGCAACTGCAATTAAGTAGCCAACAAAGAATCAAAGAAGCTTCAGCCACACTAGATCAAATTTCTGAAGTGAGGAAAGTAGATGTTGAGGCTGCGATCGCCGAATTAAATCGTGCCGAAGCCGTAGTCAACAAAGCCACTATTAATCTTCAACAAGCTTATGTAAAATCTCCTCAAAATGGACAAATAATTGAAATCCACACTCGTCCAGGAGAATTAATTACTAATAATGGCATTGCTGACATTGGTAAAACGAGTCAGATGTATGTAGTTGCGGAAATTTACGAAAGTGATATTACCAAAATTATGCCAGGAAAACAGGTGCGAATAGTTGGTGATGTTTTTCCTCAAGAATTGCAGGGAGAAGTAGAACGAATAGGTTTACAGGTAAGAAAACAAAACCTGACGAATACAGATCCTTCAAGCAATATTGATAATAGGGTAATAAAAGTCCATATCCGATTAAATAAAGCTTCTAGTCAGCAAGCAGCCAACTTTACCAATATGCAAGTTAAGGTAATTATTAGTATTTAGTCAGTTGTCAGTTGTCAGTTGCTGATTAACTACTAATTAAAACGATTCTAAATCATTCTTTTTTATTTGTTTATTTATTTCTTCTTCCTTCTTCTTGTGTCCTGACTCCTATAATTCCTATGATTCCTATTTTTCAACAATTGCAACGACGCACACCATTGGGGTGGTTGCAACTTAGTCATGAAAAAAGTCGCTTACTGGTAGCAGTATCAGGAATTGCCTTTGCTGATGTTCTCATGTTTATGCAGTTAGGTTTTCAAACTGCTTTATATGATAGTAATACTCGATTACATCGGAGTTTACAAGCTGATATTATTCTGATCAGTCCTCAAGCCCGGAGTCTACAAAGTATGTCTACGTTTTCTAGAAGACGACTTTATCAAACAATGGATGTACCAGGGGTAAAATCGGCTGAGGCTATGTATTGTAACCATATTATTTGGAAGAATCCCCAAACACGCTTAGAAACAGGAGTGTTAATTATTGGTATCAATCCAGATAAACCAGCTTTTGATTTACCAGAAATAAATCAACAATTACATAAGATTAAATTACCAAATACAGTCTTATTTGATCGGGCTGCTAGAGGAGAATATCAAGAGGCTATTCAGCAAATTCAAGAAGGTAAAACTGTCACAACTGAAATTAATGGTAGTACAATTACGATTGGTGGTTTATTTAAAATAGGTGCTTCCTTTGCGGCTGATGGTAGCTTGATTACTAGTGCTAATAACTTCTCTCAAATATTTGCCAGACAACCTACAAGCAGTGTGAGTATCGGTTTAGTTAAAGTCAAGCCAGGGTATAAAATTAATGATGTTGTTGCCCAATTAAAGGCTTATCTGAAAGATGATGTAAAGGTTCTCACCCGTGGCGAATTTATTGAGTTTGAAAATAACTTTTGGAGTAGTAATTCCCCGATTGGATTTATTTTTAATCTCGGTGTATCAATGGGGTTTGTAGTTGGGGTAATTATTGTTTATCAAGTGCTTTCCACAGATGTTAATGCCCATTTGCGAGAATATGCAACATTTAAAGCTATGGGATATCGTCATTACTATTTACTGACTATAGTTTTGGAAGAAGCTTTAATTTTAGCAGCTTTGGGATTTTTCCCCGGAGTTGCTGTCTCATTAGGACTTTATCAACTCACGCGAACAGCCACTAATTTACCTATGTATATGACGATAATCCGTGGTTTACAAGTTTTATTGTTAACTATAATTATGTGTGCTATTTCGGGAGCGATCGCTACAAGTAAACTGCAATCTGCCGATCCTGCGGATATGTTTTAAATAGTTGAGTTCATATCATAGTCGGAGAAAACTAAATACACTCTACAGGAAGATGCAGATAAATAAAAGTAGATTTACATTAATCCTGGTGTGTCGAATAACTGCTTTCTATGAGGGTTTAGCTTGAATGCTAAACCTTTTTTTTTGCCATATTTAGAGTCTGAAAACACTCATATAAAGTTAGCTTAAAAAATCTTCAAAAAGCGGACAGCAGCCTCGTTGTTCATCACTCCTTAACAGCTTTTAGAATATTTATACACATCCTCCAGATAGATGAATATCAGCATCAATTAATGTAAATTAACCAACTATGGTAAACACTTGGTATATATGTAGGCTTGGTAAATCGCCAAGCCTTTTTTATGTTAAATGTAACTTTTTATCCACTAAACCCATAAAAATCTGATTTAATTCTACTTTAGGTAGTAGAACTATTTATTGAGATTGAGTAATCTTAACTTTATTAATGCCTGAAAAACGTGTATGCACCCTGAAAATAATTTCAGGGTCTTTTTTTTATTTTCAGGTAACAGGTAAACCATCAGAAAAGATTGAATTTATTTGAGAACAAAAAAATAATCAACATTATTAAATATCCGCCATATCAGATTTTCTTAAATTTGTACACACCTTAAAGGAAGATGAATCGGAATAATTTAGGGTTTAAAGTAACTGTATATGGTAAACACCTGGTATATACAAAGGCTTGGCTTAACACCCAAGCTTTTTTCATTTTTCAGGTAATTGGTTAATATGTATCTTTATCACTCTCTATCATCTTTAGGGAAATTTGGACACATCCTCCAGGAAGATGATCTGTCAGCAGAGTAGCATTAAATTAATTAAGTACGTTGTTAAGCACAGCAATTATGGAGGTTTGGTTATCACACCAAACCTTTTTTTTCGCTTTAATATGTTGAACCAGATCAATTTATTGGAAGCACTGATGAGACAGCATTACAATACTTAGTATTAAAATTATTTATTACTAATATTATGTAACGTACTTGACATTTTATCTGATGGTATGTTCATATCTTTGCAGACTAAAAATAATTCCAGAGGATATTTACGACTACACTACAGCCAAGAAAGTCTTTGTGGCTTATATAAAATATACTGTGTTACTATATACTGTCTTTACAAGTATATAGGCAGAAACATACATCAGCGTACCAACTACTTTAATTAAAGCACAACGCCTATGGGATGTCGTCTGAGAATTTTTTTAACTGATGAGGAAAAGCTCACATTAGAAGAGTTGAGAAGAGCTACAAGTATTCCTCAGCGAACGAAAGATCGCGCTCAGGTTCTACTGTTGAACGCTCGCGGATTAAAAAAACGAGCAAATTGCTCAAGGTCTAAACTGGGCGATTTCTACAGTCCGTCAGACTCTACACCGTTGGGAAAAAGATGGGTTTAGCAGGATTATGGGATGCTCCAGGTCGAGGAGGAAAACCCCGCTATTCAGAGGATGATTTAGAGTATTTGGAGAACTGTTTATTTCAAGAACCACAACAGACTTATAACTCTAAACAACTAGCCAAAAAACTAGCTTCTGAGCGACAAGTTTACTTGAGTGCTGACCGACTCCGAAGAGTTCTGAAAGAAAGGGGAAAAGTGATTAATACACGGAAAACATCTAACAATCATGAAGTCTGACAGACAAGAATAATATAGCGGTATGCACTCTTTGTGAGATACAGTCAGCCAATCGCAAACTCTGTAGGGGCGCAGGGTCTGCGCCCTCAATTGTATTGCATCAAGGGCGATAACCGCTATAGCTCTGTGCTGTTATCAACAGGTATTTAGTTTATCAGGGAATAGGAAAAAATGTTTGTGTCTTTTTCCTTGATATCTATTTTGTAGCCTGTAACTGCTTTTGAAACCCTTTGCTATTTCCGTAATACACAGTTTGAAATTTCACCTGATTTGTCTCCGGATTGTAGAGAGTATAGGTTGCTTCTCCTGGTGTTCGTCCCACATTTCCCACTCCTATGACTTGACGGGGGGTAACGGTGATTGTTTGGGGAGACAATTGACGATCTAGGGTAGTGATTTCACTGGTAATAGATCCAGCTTGTAACTGATACTGAAAAGTTAACCCAGAACGACCGCAAAACAGGTTATTTGCTTGCATTCGTGATAATCTATCTAGCATTTGAATGGGGGGCGTATCGGGGGTCAGTTCGTCATTTACACCCATTGTTGAACCAT
>NZ_VILD01000005.1:160598-162819 GCF_009712085.1 Anabaena sp. UHCC 0253 | reverse complement strand
TAATTCAAAAAACCAAAATCGAGCGATCGCAACCATTGTACAGTTGGACGAGAAACACAATCCCACAACATCTGCACTGTATCACCTCCATATTTTTCTAGCAATTCTGGCGCGTCTCCAGTGGGTCCCAAACCATGTAAAATTAAACATTGTTCTTCCCACCATCCCTTACAAATCATCGGTGCTAATTCACCCCGTCGTGGTGATTTCACCCTTGCTACTAACTCCTCACATTCTCGCCTTGGACCGACTAAATCACCGATAATATATAATGCTTCTATATAACGGTTTTGTCGCTTAATATCAGCTATTACAGCCTCATAAGCTGGCAAATTTCCTTCAATTCCACTTAAAATTGCCCACATAATTTTAGATTTTACAGTTATTTTTATGTCTCACGCAAAGGCGCAAAGGCGCAAAGGAAGAAAGGGTGATTAAGTATTGATAGTCCCAATTCCCAGTCAATACTTGTCGGTTAAGCTAAAAACATTAAATCAGGTAGGTTGGGTTGACGTTAGGAAACCCAACATTTACGGACGTTGGGTTGCGTTGTTGCTTAACCGAACAATATTGAAGCCCTAATCTTTTTATCTGGTACAAACATGACTTGGATCATCTGCGCGTTCAGCATACTCTAAGCCATTCGCTAAACGCCACGCAAAAATTTCTGGTAATCCCTTCTCTATAATTGCTGCACAGGTTTTTTGATAATCATACGTAACTTCTCGCAATGTCACTGCTTGAGTATCAGTTTCATAGATTACATAAGTTGCATTTGGTCGTCCATGTCTGGGTTCTCCAACAGAACCAACATTCACAATCTTTTTGAGAGCAGATGAAAAGCTGATTTTGCGTGATTCTGCTTGATTATTAACCTGGACTTGTAACTCACCAGCATCAAGATTTCGTGTATAAGGAACATGGGTATGTCCACAAAATAGCACATCTGCACCTGTGGAAAGTACCCGTTCTAAAGCAATGAAAGCATCAAGTTCAGGTAATAAATATTCATGGTTGCTATGAGGACTACCGTGAAAAAAAGCTAAGTTTTGCCATTGCAGACTATAGGGTAAATTGGCTAAAAATTCTCGGTTTTCTGGGTGAATTTCCTGATTTGTCCATTGGTGAGCTTTTAGTCCTCTTTTTTCCGCCAATATTGAAGGATAACTGCAATCGCAAGCATTCAATCCTTCCACAATATCCTCATCCCAACAACCGACGCAGGTAGGAATATCTAAAGAGCGAATTTGGTTAATCACTGCATTAGGATGTGGTCCATATCCCACCAGATCACCAACACAAAAGATTTTTTCGGCTTTTTGCTGGTCAATATCTAATAATACAGCTTCTAAAGCTTCATAATTACCATGAATACATGACATAACTGCTATTTTCATACTTCTTCACCTTCTAGTAAAATTTGTTGTACTTGTTGTTGATATTGCGAAATTAGGGATTCAGATAAACAACAATCTGATAATGTTGCTTTTAAAGTTGTTTCATCTAAGTTTTTTCCTACTATTTCTATGCCACTAAATCGCTGAGGTCTACCTTCTAAATATCGTGGTAAGTTTAATTCTAAAAAGTCTATTTTGGGAACACCAGCGACAAAATCACAGTAAAGAGAACGCCCATCATTAACATCAAAAATAGCTTTAGCACGGGTGACAGTACCATAAGCATTATGAGTTATTTCATACCAAAATTCATCTAAACTATTTTCATCAATGACTTGACCTGTAGTTTCTACTCGCCATAAATTTTCTACAGTTATAGTAGGAACTGGTGCGCCGTGTATAATTTCATTTGCCCAACTATCATATTCAGAGTTTTGCAAATCTGGTGGAATAATTGCTATGGCGCGGTAAGTTAGATGATCTAATATTTTTGAGATAGTTTTTAATTCTAGATAAGAACCTAATTCAACATATACACTATTAGCTGTGGGTATATGATGAAGAAATTCAATTTCTTGACCATCACCAAATATGTTGAGTTCCGGAAATTCAGTAGCTATTCTAGTTTGATCAATAGGAACATTCCCAGTTCCTGGACAAAAATAAATTACTTTTTCCGCAGATACAATATCTCGAATTTGTTGACAAATCCAAGTAGTTTTTCCAGCACCGGATAATCCAGCAATAACCTTAATGATTGGTATATTCATATTTTATACTATTTTTAATAAATATCCCTAATTACAAAGCTGATCATGTAGAGA
>NZ_VILD01000005.1:124280-160573 GCF_009712085.1 Anabaena sp. UHCC 0253 | reverse complement strand
GATCGGAAACTTCCTATCTCTACATAGTACAAGCTAAATTTAAATTTGTATCAGCCAAAGCCTGTTATTTAAAATTAGGATTGTGTCGAATTAAATTCATGAATTCTTCACGAGTTCGTGCGTCTTCAGAAAATACTCCCCGCATTGCACTGGTAACAGTCCAAGAGCCTGGTTTTTGAACTCCTCTCATCACCATACACATATGAGTTGCTTCGATTACAACTGCAACTCCTTGAGGTTTGAGTAAACCTTGCAGTGCGTCAGCAATTTGTAAAGTCAGCCGTTCTTGTACTTGCAAACGTCGTGCATACATTTCACAAATGCGGGCAATTTTTGATAAACCTATCACCTTACCATTAGGAATATATGCAACATGAGCGCGGCCAATGATTGGTAATATGTGGTGTTCACAGGAACTGAAAATATCAATATCCCGGACTAATACCATTTCATTTGCCTCTTCTGTAAATACTGCTCCATTGAGGAGTTCATCTAAGGATTCATGGTAGCCATTGGTCAGAAACTTTAAAGCTTTAACAACTCTTTTAGGAGTATCTATTAAACCTTCCCGGTCTGGATTTTCTCCTAATCCAATCAACAAAGTCCGTACAGCCTGTCTCATGTCTGCTTCTGTTACAGTTGGCTGTTGCTGAGTTGATAAAGATGACACCACCTGAGCCGCGGAATTCAGATTGGGACGAATAGATAAAGTCATTTTCTGAGTTTAATGGGGATGAGTTATGACACTAGTTAATAGTTCAATAGATATGAATATCTATGAACTAAATTAGAGATTTAATGAACGCTTTCTTATTATACCAAACATTTGTTAAGTTTTGTATGAATCTCATTAGTATCCAACTTTCTGCCAATAAAAACTACCTGATTTTTAGGTAGAGTATTCCATTCGTCTGCGTGCAAACTGTAACGAGGTCCACTCAGTTGGAAAAGATGGCGTAAATTACTATCATTAAACCATAAGATGCCCTTAGCTCGAAATACATTCTGTGGCATTTCTTCAGTCAAGAAATTCTCAAATTTATGGACATCAAATGGTTTGTCACTTTGGAAGGAAATCGAAATAAACCCATCATTGTCTAAATGATCAGAGTGATGATGATGATGTTCATGCTTATGTTCATGCTTATGTTCATGCTTATGTTCATGCTTATGTTCATGCTTATGTTCATGGTGATGATGAGTATCTTCATCATCAATAGCGATATATTTATCTTTTGGTGTTAAACCCACATCTAAAATTAATGGTAAAGCAACTTCACCATATTGAGTATGTAAAATTTTCGCTCCATGTTTGACATCATGGATAAAATTTTCTACTTCTTGGAGTTTTTCTGAGGTAACAAGGTCTGTTTTATTGAGGAGAATAATATCTCCATAGGTAATTTGTTTTAAAGCTGCTTCACTCTCAAAGTGTTCTTCGTTAAATGTCTCAGCATCTACTACTGTGAGAATCGAATCTAGATTAGTCAGGTCTCTTAGTTCTGTTCCTAGAAAAGTTAAAATTATTGGTAAAGGATCAGCAACACCAGTGGTTTCAATGACTAGATAATCAATGCGGTCTTCTCGTTCTAAAACTCGATATACGGCATCAACTAAACCATCATTAATGGTACAACATATACAGCCATTGCTGAGTTCTAGCATATCTTGATCTACAGAAACTAGCAATTGACTATCAATGTTAATATCACCAAATTCATTGACGAGAACGGCGATTTTTAAATTTTGTTTGTTCTGAAGAATTTGATTTAAAAGTGTGGTTTTTCCACTACCTAAAAATCCCGTAATAATAGTTACAGGCATTCCTTGTTTAGGGATTTCAGGAATTATGTTGGTTTTATTCAAAGTGATGGTATTCATGTGAAAATGTAATGGATTTGAATGGTTGAATTAATCAAGCGAATAGCGATTTTAAGCTGTTTACAAATAATTGACAAGTTTAGCTAAGTTTAAAATTCCTAAATCTCCAGCCTTTCTACTTCTTGTACTCATAGTTGTGCTTTCTATTTCTTTCTTGCCAACAATAGCAAAAACGGGAATTTTTTCTAATTCGGCTATACGAATTTGTTTACCTAAACGCTCACCACTGCTATCTATTTCTACCCTAAAGCCACGCATTTTTAAATCTTTTTCTACCAATTTTGCATATTCTCGACAATCATCACTAACAGGTAAAAGTCGCAGTTGTACAGGTGCTAACCACAGGGGGAAATCACCTGCATAATTCTCGATTAAGATGCCAAAAAAGCGTTCTAAAGAACCAAAAATAGCCCGATGAATCATAATTGGTTGTTGACGACTGCCATCGGATGCAATATACTCCATATTAAATCGTTCTGGCAAGTTAAAATCTACCTGAATTGTGGAACATTGCCACAAACGACCGATAGCATCTTTAATTTTAATGTCTATCTTGGGACCATAAAAAGCTCCCCCACCTTCATCAACAATATAATTCCAACCTTTAGTATTTAAAGCTTGTTCTAGTGCTGTGGTTGCTAATTCCCAAACGTGATCAGTTCCTACTGATTTTTCAGGACGGGTGGAAAGATTAACTTCATATTCTTTAAAGCCAAAATCTGATAAAATCTGCTCGGTGAGATTTAAAACGCCTAAGATTTCCTCAGCTATTTGGTCAGGTAAACAAAAGATATGAGCATCATCTTGAGTAAATCCTCGTACTCGCATTAAACCATGTAAAGATCCAGAACGTTCATAACGGTATACTGTTCCTAGTTCTGCCCATCTTAATGGTAATTCTCGATAGGAATGGAGTTGATGTTTGTAAGTTAGGACATGAAAAGGGCAATTCATGGGCTTAATTTGATAAGCCTGATTTTCCACATCCATTGAGTCAAACATACTCTCTTGATAGAAGTCAAAATGTCCTGATGTTTTCCATAAATCAAGATTGGCTACATGAGGCGTATATAGTAATTGATAACCAGATTCTAGATGGGCTTTGCGCCAATAATCTTCAATGATGTAGCGAATTATTGACCCTTTGGGATGCCAAAATACTAAGCCACCTCCAGCTTCTTCTTGAATACTAAATAAGTTAAGTTCTTGACCTATTTTTCGATGATCTCGACGTAAAGCTTCTTCTATGTGTTGGAGGTAATTTGCTAATTCGGCTTTTGTTTGCCACGCTGTTCCGTAAATTCGTTGTAGTTGTGGTTTGGTGGCATCTCCTTGCCAATAAGCACCGGCAACATTCAATAATTTAAAAGCATGAGGATCAATTTCACCTGTAAAGTTAATGTGTGGTCCTGCACACAAATCCCACCAATAATTATTTGCTGGTTGAATGTCTGTGACAAATAATGATGGTTCTGATTTCACCGTTTCAGGAGTACCAATAAAGTAACGGGTGATAATTTCTGATTCGGGAATGCGTTCTAAGATTTCTAATTTGTAGGGTTCATTTAATTCGGCAATTTCGGCGCGAATTTCTGATCTTTTTACTTCTTCGCGGATAATAGGTAAATTAGCTTTGATTATCCGTCGCATTTCTGTTTCTATTTTGGCCAAGTCATCAGTCGTGATGCTAATTGGACAATCAAAATCGTAGTAAAATCCAATGTCTGTGACAGGTCCAATTGCTACCTTAGTCCCTGGAAATAGCTTTTGTACCGCCATGGCCATAATATGGGCGCTGGTGTGACGAATGAGGGTGAGTTTGTCGCTATCGTGTAGGTTCAAGCTGTCTTGAGACTGGGTTAATGAACTGACCATACCAAACCAGAATGAGAATCGTTATCAGTGTAACGCAAAAATGTCTGAATGGGAAAATATTTTAAAGTGCTGTTAGCTGGCTTGGACTTCAGTAAGACTGTGAGGAAAGGCTACACTGGGTTTAACAATGGCTGGGACGATTTTCTCACTGGCCATTCTTGCACCTGATAAATTTCTGGCTGTTGGACCCACTTGCAAGGCTGCTAAACCACCCATAATAAATAATTCACAACCAGTCCAACGCAGATAACTATCTAATACGGGTAAACCGTTGACTATTTGGATGGGATAGGCGGCTAAAATGTCCTGTAGTAAGGGTTCTGTGGTGACATCGAATTTAGTGCCTGTGGCTAACCAAATATAATCACATTCGTAAAAGTTACCATCACTACATTCTACTTGCCAGTGATTGCTTAACCATTTGGCTTTGACTATTTGACAGTTTTCGTCAATTTTAATATTACCACGATGCTTTTCTTTGCGGAGTTGGGTGGCGATCGCCGGAGTCATAGAACCACCATTTCTAGCTTGTTGAATTAGGGTCCAGCGTTGTTGCCAATTTTGCTCAAAAAATCCTTTCAGATATTTAGGACCTAACCAACCCGGTTCAGCATCAAATAGCTTTTCTGATAACTGTTTTCGCAGCATTAAATGGACATTTGCACCACGGGAAATTGCACCTACAGCTAAATGTCCACTGGTTAAACCACCACCGACAATTAAAACTCTTTGACCGGCTAAACTGTGATATTTCCGTAAATCTACAGTGTGAGAATGGCAAAGTCTATCTTGAGGATACACCGATTTAATCTGATTTACCCAATCAGGAATGTGTATTTTACCGCTACCTGTTGCTAACACTACCCGCCGTGCAGTTACCGTTTTTCCATCTGACAGCCCTAATTGAAATTGAGGACGTAAATTGTCAGATAATTGTTTAAGGCTGGTTACAGCCAGAGGAATAACTTGATCCTGTAACTGATAGGATGCTATAACATCCTGGCAAAAATCCGCAAATAGCTTAGTTCCAGGTAAGTCATAAGGAGGAAAAAGTTCTTGAGAACGAGATTCAGCGAATTTCCTTAAAGCGAAGGGGTTAGAGTGGGGATGATGAACAGCGGGCGATCGCAAATGGGGAATTTCCAAAGCTGCAAATTGCTGTTTCCAGCGACTTAACCATGTACCACTCGGATCAAATACGGCAAATTTCCCTTTCATTGTCTGCCGTTTTTGCAAGAGATGGGCAACTAAAGTTAGTGCATGAGGTCCAGCACCGATAATTGCTAAGTCAATTTTTGTAGGAACTGTAGTCATAATTCATAATTCGTAATTCGTAATTCGTAATTCGTAATTCGTAATTGGTAATTGGTAATTGGGAAAAATAAAATTGATTACCCAGTCCCCAGTCCCCAGTTACATCAACATCAAAGCTACTTCTTTGGCAAAATAGGTCAAAATTAAATCAGCACCAGCGCGTTTCATACTGGTTAAGGTTTCTAAAATCACCTTTTTCTCGTCTATCCAGCCATTTTGTGCAGCAGCTTTGATCATTGCGTACTCGCCGCTAACGTTGTATGCTGCAACTGGTAAGTTTGTATTTATTTTGACTTGATGGATAATATCGAGATAAGCTAGGGCAGGTTTAACCATGACAATATCTGCACCTTCAGCAATATCCAATTCAATTTCTTTTAAAGCTTCTTTAGCGTTAGCAGCATCCATTTGATAGGTTTTTTTGTCGCCAAATTTCGGGGTTGAATCTAAAGCATCTCGAAACGGTCCATAATAGGCTGATGCGTATTTAGCGGAGTATGCCAAAATACCAACATTGATATAACCCTCCGCGTCTAAAGCTTGGCGAATTGCGCCGATTCTACCATCCATCATGTCAGAAGGGGCAACAAAATCAGCACCGGCTTCTGCTTGGGAAAGTGCCATTTTTACCAACACTTCGACAGTTTGATCATTAAGAATTCTGCCATTTTCATCAACTAAACCATCATGACCATGTGTGGTGAAAGGGTCTAAAGCAACATCAGTAATAATCATGATGTCGGGAACGGCTTTTTTGATAGCTTTGACAGTTTCCTGTACCAATCCTTCTGGGTTGTAACTTTCTGTACCTGTGTCGTCTTTGTCGTCTTCGGAAATCACTGGGAAAAGTGCAACAGCATTAATCCCCAAGTGGGAAACTTCGGCTATTTCTTTAATTAACAAATCGAGAGAAAAACGATAACATCCTGGCATAGAAGCAATTTCTACTTTTTGTCCTTCTCCTTCCATGACAAACATCGGATAGATGAGATCATCTACAGTTAAAATCGTTTCCCGCACCATTTTTCTTAGGGTTTCAGTGCGACGGAGACGACGGGGACGTTGAGAAAGGTTTAAGGGTTTATCGGTAGACGAGTTTTCAGATGACATACAATGTACCAAAAATGATAATCATTATTATGATAAATCATTGGCCGCATCTATAAGAATTTTTTGGTATGTAGTTTCAAGTTTCGGGTATGGTTTAATTTTTGGAAGTTTGAAGATTTTGAGGGGTGTAATAACTTGACTTTTGGTAGGTAAGATCAAAAAAGTCCGCTGACGCATTCAAGTGTCTAGCGGACTGATAAATTATTGAAAATGGAGCTTATGGGAGTCGAACCCATGTCCAAATTGGGTATTAACCCTCCACTCGTTCACAGGTTTAGCCTTTCTGACCCTCAAGGCGGGAATCGTTCATTATCCCGAACGTAGGATGCTCTGATTTAATCTTAGCCATCAAGCCAACCAGAGAACGCTTGAGTGGAGCATCCGTTGGGGGTTAGGTCTTTAATCCTTAACGGAGTCAAATTAAAGACGCTCGAACCTGAAAGAGGTTTCTTAGGCAGCTACTAGAGCTTCCCGACGAGCAAATTTTACGATATTGTTCGCATTTACTTTTTTTTCGAGTCTTTGATTTCCGAGAGATGACTCGCTCTCGACCTGAATCACAGAGTAGCTTTCGCCAACCTGTCGAAACCGTTAAAGCCCCATGTGCTTCACACTTTTATTATAGTACGGAATTCTGCCATTTGACAATAAATTTAAAGTAGAGAGAAATATTTTATCGCTGATTGCGATCGCCTTGATTAGTCCAATACTAATTTATTTCGATTTTGCAACCCATATCAGATGTAACCACAGCCATCCTAATCCACTACCAACAACATAATAGGGGAAATCTGCCCAAGTGAAGACACTACCGAGTATCATCTTTCCCCACCAAAATGAACGTAACCAATTGAGAATCGGTGGATGCCACAATTGCAGAAATTCCAATAAGCAAGTAATTATGAATACCCATATAGGAATTTGCCAAACTGCTCGACGGGTGGGGATAAACAGAAATGCAAATAGACACCAAAATATTTCATAAAAAATCCCTCCTACCTCTTGGTTCAACCATGAAATAGAATAGCGATAGTGACTGTATGAAAGTCCAATGGGAAGAATAATAGCTAGAGAAATAATAGTTCGCCAACGAATCTTTTGAAGTAGTGGCATTATTTAATATCCAATTTGTGCGATCGCTCTTATCTTTGTTGCACCCAAAAATTGAGTAACAAAATTCACTAAATTTAACTGCAATCCAGCTAAAGATTATTTGTTGCTATCTGT
The DNA here is from genome assembly GCF_009712085.1 of Anabaena sp. UHCC 0253. Taxonomy (NCBI): domain Bacteria; kingdom Bacillati; phylum Cyanobacteriota; class Cyanophyceae; order Nostocales; family Nostocaceae; genus Anabaena; species Anabaena sp. UHCC 0253. The sequence continues at coordinate 153,166 of NZ_VILD01000005.1, read as the reverse complement.
AGTTTTTGTTTCTGTCATTAACCAATTGAGGTAATCTTGATTTCCTTGTTCAATTGGTAAAGCCACCACACAAGGTACTTGATAGGAATGTTTTGATTTCACTTTTTCTGTTAGTTCTTCAAATAAATCACGACGCGATTTCATTATTAAAATAGCTTCTTTTTCTACTTGTAATTCACCATTCCACCAATAAATGCTTTCCATACCATCAATGATGTTGGCACAGGCCGCAAGACGGGCTTCTACTAAGACTTTACCTACATTAAGGGCTTCAGCACGGTCTTTACAAGTGACGTAAACAAAAATAAATTCCATGTGTTAACTCCAAGTATCACTCAGTTAAAAACAAGCTAATCCTGAGATGTCCAGGTTCGTAATTTAGTTAGTGTAGGTTTATTAACATTGACAAAATTTAGCCGATATTCGTTCATAGGTACAGGCGAACCATTGCCTTCACGAGTAACTACAATAAATGCTGTTTGATTGAGTGGATCTTTGGTAACTTTGTCTATGAAATTAAACTGTATGGGTTTTAACTCATTTAAAGATCGTGGTTTTTTAAATCCTGGTTGGGAAATACAAAAAATCGCTGAACCATCTATATATCTTGCAGAATAAAACCAGTAAGGTTTCCTTTTTGATTTAAACTCTGATTTATAAAAAACAGTAAATCTATCGTCTTCCTTTAATGATTGATTTTGCTTACATTTGTTGTCAATATATGTTTCTTGGGCATAAATAGGAATTGAAAAGCCCAAAGTTAAGCTGAGAGTTAATACGGCTAATAATCTTTTTGTTTTCATGATTGCTTATAATCCTGTGTTAATGACAAATTTATCAATATAGACTACTGTAATTGTCATTGAATTGGCGATTTTTTATTTTAAATCCTGTATTGCAACTATGGTTCTAATTGTTTAATTAATTTAGCAGTAGCAGGGGTAGCTCGGAAAGATTGACCATTGTACAAAAATGTCAGTTGATGTAATTTTGGTTTAGGTAATTGTGGTTCACACTGGTCATCACTGCTTCTGGTAATACCTTTTGCTTCCCTGGCTTCTGTGAGTTTTACAACCAGGTCTGCGCGTTTATCTTGGTTGGTGTTTCGTAGTGCAAAATCTTTGATTTCTACGTCATAAAATGGTGGACGACAACTAGCTGTATTTGAACCTACACTTAATATTTTTGTGCTGCTGGTTTTAGTAGAACCGATTTCCAATTTATCAAGTCTTTGGGAAAAATAACCCTGTCCCATATATGAAACTTCACAAACTAGGGAATCACGACCTGTTTTATTAGAGATTTTTAGACAACTATTGGAACGCAATCCTTGTTCATATCGGATTCTAGACCAACCATTATTAGTACGCCGCAATAAAACAGAACCTCCCCAATTACCTGCATGGGGTTCACAGCCACCCAAGTCTACCAATGCTTCACGACTACCGGCTTTGGTAAAACTGCCATAAACTACAGATGTTAAGGTAGCAGTTCCATCATTATAACTGGTAAATAACGGGCATTTTTTGCAAACAATTTTCCCTTTTTCTTGTGTAATATTCCCAGCACCACAAATACTTTGCATCAGGGTAATAGCATTCTTTTGGGAGGGAACTATACTATCTTTTTTGACCTCTTGTGCCAATGTTTTGGTAGTGATAACTTGGGCTGCTAGGATTGTTCCTAATAGTAAAATGGATTTCAGTTGCTTCATGGTCTTTGAAAAAGATAATTATTGCTACAGGATGTTATTTAAAAAATGGTTAGAGTGCGATCGCAGATAAACATAGTTTTATTACTAATATTAGTATGATGAAATATTAAACATTATTACTTATTTCTTTACTCGTTTTTCAAAATCTTATTCTATATATAGATAGGTTTTTAAAATTTTTATAAAGACTATTGAAAGAATAATTACAACAATTTTTAGGTAGGTAAAATAAGTAGGTGAACACAAAAATTAAAGGTATATAACGGTATGTAAAGTTGTCTCAATGCGAGATTCTGATTGAATTTCAGTCATTTTACAAAACACAATAAATTTCGCTTTTATTATGTACACCTACTTACATCAATTGCAATGTGATTTATAAATTGTTAAATTTATATTGGCAACTGTGCTTCATAAATATCAAATTTTCTGTATAACCTTACTTTTTTACCACTGAAATTCTTGAATAAAATTTATTACTTCATTGGCTATGTCTAATTCCATAGATGGTATTTCCATTATTTCTTCCATACTCCAATTTTCTAAATCCATCAGGTTATTAAGGTTATCTGATATTAAATTAGCTATTTTTAAAATTACATAAGCTTTTTCACTTAATTTTTTGAGTTGCTGAAAAGCATATACATCGTATTTATATTCTTCTAATGCTTCTTCCTTTATTGTTTTATTATCTAATGGCGATTTATGTAACTTTTTTAACAAACTTGAATCTCCATATTCAGAGATTATTAAATCATCAAATAAAGGAGTTTTTTTTCTATTAAAAATATACGCATACTCTAAAATGTCTGTTCTTGTTCTTATACTAGGTTGACTAAGAATTAAATTCCAACCTTCAGAACCTAGTTTATGTAATCCATTACTTATACTATCACATTCTCTATACCCAGAATATGAGCCAGTAATTATGAATCCATATTTTTCTCTGAACTTACCTTTCCATGAATCGTAATAAACTTCAATATATTCATACTGAGGGTGAACATAGATTTCATTTAATATTTGTGAGAATCTACCTAAATTGTTATTATCTAAAAACTTATTTAGATTTTCCAATATTATTTCTTCCATTATTGTTTCCTTTATTGGATATTACAGAATTGTAACCGCTCAATAATCCGGGGTAAATCGTTCAATGACAAGCCTCAAATGGCGTAAAATCGTTCCCGAATCAGCCCTCCAATTCTGGGTAATGTTTTAAACATCAGGTTCATTGCCTGATGTAGCAAGTGATATTTTAATTAAAATAATAATCACATATAAGCGTAGTTGTAAAGACTTTTCTTGTTTATTTTTTGTGGAGTTTCATTGCTAAATAAATAAACACTGTAACTAAACTTCAGTAAATTACTAGACACTGTTAGCTTAGTCTAAGGATAAATACGGTTATAACGCTAAACTAATCCTTTGTGTCAAGTAAACTCCAAACTCCTAAATCTAGCAACCATAGCAGCTTTGCATCCTTAACACTCTGTTGTAGATATATTGTATGCGATGCGCTATTCCGTGAATTTACTGGTTTGTTGCTTCATCAACTTTTCATATTACAACCCACATTCCGCAGATATTGAAGCAGATTAAATAATTATGAATTGTCAGAGTAAGTAGGTGAAACTATGACCTAAATTTGGCATCAAAAATAATGAAACCCTTTATTTATATAGGTTATGGAGTAAATAAACTCATATTTGGCATAACATAAATGAAAGAACAAAAAAAATAGAGTTTGCTTTTGTATAATATTTAGATAACCTTTAGAGGAGGTTGGAAAATGACATTACAAGAAATCATTAAATCTCTGGATGATTTATCTGTGGAAGATAAAACTTCTCTGTTTAATGTACTTGAGTCTCAGTTGTCACAAATAAAGGAACAATTACAGGAAGAACTGTTACAGAATAAAGGTGATAACTTTTGGCAAGGGGTTTTAAGATTTCGAGAAACAATTGAAAGGGAAGGAATTGAATTTACAGATGAAGATTTTGCAAATCTTAGAGATCGTAGTCCAGGACGGGAGGTAGAACTGTGAGTTTTCGTTTTATTTTAGACACTAATATTAATTCGGAAATTTTCACACTAGCCTATAAATAAACATACCATCCCTAACCAAAATGGCACAATTAACAATTCAAGTACCGGAGGAACTAGCAAACCGCTTACAACCCATATTACATCCTCTTCCAGAACTGCTTTCACAACTGCTAGAAACACATACATCAGAAACCTTAACTTAACTAATTCTAGTGATACTACTAACACTTGTACTGAGGTTTTAGACTTTTTAATTAAACAACCAACACCCGAACAAATAGCTAAATTTAAAGTTTCAACCCAAGCACAAAAACGGTTAGAAGACTTATTAGAAAAAAACCATAATGGTACAATTTCCGAAGCAGAAAATAGCGAATTAGATATTTATGAACAGCTAGATCAATTAATGATTTTACTTAAACCTAGAGCTTACAGCGTCGTTAAAAAGTTTTGACTATAACTGGAAATTTTGTCATAATATAAACATATAGCAACCTAGCTAGATAAAATAATATGTTAACCCTCAATTACCCACATATCATCAAAAACGATCATCAGTCAGCAAGATTACAGCGTTTACCGAGAATTAGAGTAGCGCAAATTGTCATGGATTATCTTGCTTATGGTTGGTCAGTAGAGGAAATGTGCCGTCAACATCCTTATTTAACATATAGTGAAGCTCATGCTACTATGGGTTATTACTTCGACCACCAAGAAGAAATTGACCAAGAAATTAAACAGGAATGGGAACAAGTACAAGAAAGTATTAAGGAATCAGTACAATCCCCATTCTATAGCAGAATGAAAGCGAAAGGACTGTTGTAAATGCCTATTGCTTTATATAAAGAAAACAATTTTCAGGATTAATTTTTGGACATCAATTAGGTGGCACAATTGGTCAATTTGTTAAGGATTTAGAATTTATTGCTCAGGCTTCTGAAATTGACGAATGGATGAATGTAGTTGAATATATTCCTTTCAAATAATTTAAATATGAATAAAAATATTATTGATGATCACGTAATCATTATTTTTAATAAAAATAGGGCGTTGCTGAATTAGGGTATGAAATTCAAAAATCAATGATTTCAAACTCTTACTCTCTGTAGACTCTGCGCCTCTGCGTGAAACAAAATCATACTCTTAATCAGCAACGCCTTAATAAAAATAGAGTATAAATTGAAATTTAAGACTTATTAATAAATTTAATAATTGATGATTGGCCATAGTTCATTTTACAACTACCTCCAATCACCAATTACCAAATTAAGTTAGTGCTTCTGCACCACCGACAACTTCCAGAAGTTCCTGGGTAATTGCGGCTTGACGGGCTTTGTTGTAAGACAAAGACAAGCTTTTAATTAACTCACCGGCGTTTTCGCTGGCGTTACTCATTGCTGTCATCCGTGCTGCTAGTTCACTCGCTGCTGATTCTTGTAATGCCCGTAATAGCTGATTGCTCAGATACAATGGCAACAAAGAATCCAGAATTTGTACTGGATCTTGCTCAAAAATCATGTCACGAGGTAAAGCCCGGACTTGACTAACAACTTTCTCCCGTTCAACTTGGAATTGACCACCACGGGTAGTTAAGCGGAAGATTTCATCATCTGCTGCTTCTAAACCTTGGGTATCCAGGGGTAGAAGGGTTTGGACTACGGGACGAGAACTAACCAAGGATACGAATTTTGTATAGACTAGCTCAATCCGGTCTACTTTTTCGGAAAGGAAAAGAGAAAGTAGTTCATCAGCAATATTTGTAGCTTCTGCGGCGGTAGGAATTTGTTCTAAACCGCTGTAGGTAGCATCAATAGGCTGATCCCGGCGTTGGAAGTATTGAGTAGCTTTGCGGCCAACCAACACATAATTATAGTCTAGACCTTCAGCTTGGAGTTCCTTGGCGCGATTTTCTGCACGGCGAATTACGTTACTGTTGTAACCACCACACAGACCTCGATCGCCAGAAATTACTAATAATCCTACTGTTTTAACTTCGCGTTTTTTCAGTAGGGGTAAATCCACGTCTTCAAACCGCAGTCTGGTTTGCAAGCTAAATAATACTTGCGCCAAACGGTCTGCGAAGGGACGGGTAGCAATTACTTGTTCTTGAGCGCGACGGACTCTCGCCGCTGCTACAAGCCGCATGGCTTCTGTGATTTTTTTTGTGTTTTTGACCGACTGGATGCGATCGCGTATTGATTTGAGATTAGCCATAATATTTAGGTCATTGGTAATTGGTAATTGGTAATTGGTAATTGGTAATTGGTAATTGGTTCTGCTATTACCTATTACCCACTACCTATTACCTGTCACCTGTTACGCTGCTGCTTGGAAGGTCTTTTTGAACTCGGAAAGAGCAGCTTTCAAAGCGGCTTCTTCTGGTTCTCCGAGGGCTTTGCTACCTTGTACTGCTTGGAAATATGCAGTGTTAACATTCTTCAAGTAATCACGTAGACCTTTAGCGAATACGGTGACTTTATTTACAGCAACGTCATCTAAATAACCGTTAATACCAGCGTAAAGAACGGCTACTTGTTCAGCTACAGAGAGGGGGTCATTTTGGGGCTGTTTGAGGAGTTCCCGTAAGCGGACACCGCGTGCTAACTGATCTTGGGTAGCTTTATCTAAGTCAGAAGCGAATTGTGCGAAAGCTTGTAAGTCGTCAAACTGCGCCAATTCCAACTTAATCTTACCGGCAACTTTCTTCATTGCCTTGGTTTGTGCGGCAGAACCTACGCGGGATACAGAGATACCGGGGTTTACAGCCGGACGGATACCAGAGTTAAACAAGTCAGAAGACAAGAAAATCTGACCGTCGGTAATGGAAATTACGTTGGTAGGAATGTATGCAGATACGTCACCAGCTTGGGTTTCGATAATTGGTAGGGCGGTCATGCTGCCTTTACCCAATTCATCGCTCAATTTAGCAGCGCGTTCCAACAAGCGGGAGTGGATGTAGAATACGTCTCCAGGATAAGCTTCCCGACCGGGTGGACGACGGAGGAGCAAGGACATTTGGCGATAAGCCTGAGCTTGCTTGGAAAGGTCATCGTAAATGATTAAGGTTGCTTTGCCTTTGTACATGAAATACTCAGCAATACTAGCGCCTGTGTAGGGAGCTAAGTATTGTAGGGTAGCTGGGTCACTGGCGTTAGCAGCTACAACTACGGTGTAGTCCATTGCGCCTTTTTGTTGCAAGGTTTGAACTACGTTAGCAACGGTGGAAGCTTTTTGACCGATCGCCACGTAAACGCAAACGACATCTTCACCTTTTTGGTTAATGATGGTGTCAATAGCGATCGCTGTTTTACCTGTTTGACGGTCACCAATGATTAATTCCCGTTGACCACGGCCGACGGGAATCATGGAATCAATAGCGGTGATACCTGTTTGCATCGGTTCATGTACTGACCGACGGGCAATAATCCCAGGGGCGGGGGATTCAATCAATCGGGTTTCGGTGGTTTTGAGATCACCTTTACCATCAATGGGGCGACCCAAAGCATCAACAACACGGCCAATGAGGGCTTCACCTACGGCTACTTGGGCGATTTTACCAGTAGCGGTTACGGAGCTACCTTCTTGAATCTCCCGACCTTGACCCATCAGTACCGCACCAACGTTATCTTCTTCTAAGTTTTGGGCGATACCAATTGTGCCGTCTTCAAATTCTAGGAGTTCCCCAGCCATAGCTTTTTCTAAGCCATAAATCCGGGCAATACCGTCACCTACTTGTAGCACTGTACCAACGTTAGCAACTTTAACCTCTTGGTCGTATTGCTCGATTTGTTGTTGGATGATGCTGCTGATTTCGTCAGGTCTAATGGAAATGCTCATTTGTCAGTTGTCAGTTGTTAGTTGTTAGTTGTCAGTTGTGAGTCAGTGTAGTCTTGGGGGTTTCCCCCATGAACAACTGGCGAACCCGAAGGGTCAGTTGTTTTTTATGGGTTCTTGACCATTAACTAATGACTACTGACATTTATCAGAACTTTTTAGTTACTGCTTAAACGCAAGGAGAGACGACGGAGTTGACCACGCAAACTAGCGTCAATTACTTGAGAACCAACTTTGATAATCACGCCGCCAATTAACTCACTGTCTATTTTGGTTTCTAGTTCCACTTTGGCAGCTTTGGTGAGGGCGATTACTTTTTCTGTAATTGCTTGCTGTTGGGCTTCTGTCAGGGAAACCGCAGAAGTGATTTCCGCTAATACGGTTTGATTTAGCTGGCGTAACAGCGCCAAATACTGCTGTAAAATTGGTTCTAAGAAGGCAATCCGTCGTCTGTCTACTAACAGCAGTAAAAAGTTACGTAGGTAGGGGTTTACACCTTCTCCCAGTAATTGTTTGAGGAGATTTTTCTTGTTCTCTGGCTTCACAAAAGGGTTGCCCAAAAAGTTATTTAGTTCTTGACTCCCTGTCAATAAGCCTAGAAAAGTTCGTGCATCCACTCCCACTTCTTCTGTCAAGTTTTGAGATTGAGCTATAGACAACAGTGCTTGTGCATAAGGCTGGGATATTTCAGCAATTGCTGCATTACTTTTCATACCTCGCCTCCCAGTTGTGCAATGCTGCGATCAATTAAAACTTGTTGAGCATTATCGCTAATGCCATCTTTGAGTTCTCCTTCAACTTTTTGCAATGCTTGAAGCACTACCTTTTGTCGGAGTTGGGCGATCGCTCTTTCTAGTTCTGAATTCAAATCAGCCGTTCCCGCTTCTTGCATCCGCTGAATATCTACAGCAGATTGTGCCAAAATTGCATCTTTAGCAGTTTGGGCATTAACTTCGGCGGTCTGTTTGATTGATTGAGCTTCTGCTTGAGCTTGTTCTAGCTTTTGCTGCGCCTCTTTCAGTTTGGCGGCGGTTTCTGCTACTTTTTGCTCTGCACTCTTAATTGCTGATTCAATATTGTCTCGGCGAGATTTTAAGTTACTACCCAAAACCTTGCGTCCAAATACGATCAGCACAGTAATAATAATGGCCAGGTTAATCAGGTTGGTATCTAAAATATTCGTATTTAGACTAAACCCACCTTCTCCAGCTGATTCAGCCAATTCACCTCCGACGGCGACAATATCCGCCGTCAACAGTAAAAAAGTCCCCATGATTCTTTATCCACTAACTGCGATGCCAAATTTCCAAATTTTTTGTCATTTGCTAGTTGTCAGTCGTCAGTTGTCAGTTGTCAGTCGTCAGTTGTCAGTTTTTAGATGACTCATTTCTGTTACCTGTCACCTCTTACCTCCTACCTCTTACCTGTCACCTGTCACCTATCACCTATCACCAACAATGACCATGTTCACAAGTTAGCGTTGGCCGACTAAATCAGCACCTAACAGCTTTTCTAGGATTTGGCGACTCAGGGCATCTACTTGTGTTTCCAATGAAGCTAGAGCTTGTTGTTTTTGCTGTTCAATTTCACCAGCCGCTTTTTCTTTTTGGGCTTGAGCTTCTTGTTGCGCGATCGCAACTTTTTGAGCAGCGATTTTTTGAGCTTCAGCTTGGGCATCAGCAATAATTTTTTGAGCTTCTCGTCTTGCACCTGCAAGTTCTTGCTCATATTGCTGGGCTAATGCTTGTGCTTTTGATAAGCGTTCTTGGGCTTCTAATTTGTTGGTACGGATATATTCATTCCGGCCATCAATAGCATTACCCAGTGGCTTATAAAGAGTTGCATTCAATATCAGGGCTAATACTAGAAACTGGATTGCCATTAAGGGCAGAGTAGCATCTAGATCAAACAGTCCCCCTTCTTTGGCAACTTCTTCCACGGCCAATAAGGTGATCCAGTGTGTCATGATTGCTTAATTCCTATCTACATTAATTTTGGTTCTGAGTTCCGAGTCATGAGTTATGAGTTAGATTTCATAACTTTCCAAAAGACGTGATTACTCACGCCTAGACTCAGAACTCAGTTGTGATTATGCGAAGGGGTTAGCAAATAGTAGCACTAGAGCAACTACTAGACCGTAGATGGTTAGAGCTTCCATGAACGCCAAACTTAACAGCAATGTACCGCGAATTTTGCCTTCAGCTTCTGGTTGACGAGCAATACCTTCTACAGCTTGTCCTGCTGCATTACCTTGACCAATACCGGGGCCGATTGCAGCTAAACCAACAGCGAGAGCAGCGGCGATAACGGAAGCAGCAGCAACTAATGGATCCATGATATTCTTTCCTTAATTTAGAGATACGTTGGGTGTTGTATTTGTCAGTGGTCAGTGGTCAGTGGTCAGTGGTCAGTTGTCCGTTGTCAGTTATCCGTTGTCAGTTTTTAGATGAATAATTTCTGTCACCTATTACCTGTCACCTGTCACCTACTAACTTTCATCTGTCACCTATTTCCTGTTTCCTCTAATAGCTGACTCTTTTCATCTGAGGGGGTTTAGTGGTTTCCCTCATGCTCTTCGCCATGATGGTCTTCCATCGCTTCGCCAATGTAGGCAGCTGCGAGGGTGGCAAAAATTAGTGCTTGAATGGCGCTGGTAAATAGTCCCAAAGCCATTACTGGCAGAGGCACGAACAAGGGTACTAGTAGTACCAGCACTCCCACGACCAGTTCATCAGCTAAGATGTTACCGAATAAACGGAAGCTTAGGGACAGAGGTTTGGTGAAATCTTCAATAATCTTGAATGGCAACATGAACGAAACTGGTTGCACATAGTTACCGAAATAACCTAAACCCTTTTTGCTGAATCCAGCGTAAAAATACGCTAATGATGTCAACAATGCTAAGGCAACAGTTGTGTTGATGTCGCTTGTGGGTGCTGTTAGTTCGCCTTCTGGCAGATGAATTAGCTTAAATGGAACTAATGCCCCTGACCAATTTGACACAAAAATGAACAAAAACAAAGTGCCTACAAATGGCACCCAGGGGCGATATTCTTTCTCGCCGATCTGGTTTTTGGCCAAATCTCGAATGAATTCTAGGGCGTACTCCATTAGGTTTTGTACGCCACTGGGAATCCGTTTGACGTTACTGCTTGCCAAGACGGAAGCTAGGACTAACACGCCAATAACAAACCAAGAAGTGAGAAACACCTGACCATGTAGCTTTAAGTTGCCTATTTGCCAGTACAGATGTTTACCAACTTCCAATTCAGCAAGTGGAAGGGAGTAGACGTTCAGAAAATTCAGCATTTTCTTTCCAATTCAATCGTTTCTCCAATATTACCTGGAGAATAGGAGCGGTTTAAGGTTGCCGGAGCGTGGATGAGTCAGAGATTAACGCTAACCTAACTACGTAGATGATGAGTGTGGCTTTGTAGGTGAGAAATCCCAAGAATATGGGCAGTATATGCAGTTGATTCAAGCGTGATGCCAGCAAAATCAGCACTACTAACAAGGCTAACCGGAGTTTTTGCTCAGTGATTGTTTTTCTCTTCCTAACCGTTCAACATCTTTTGCCAACATCCTCAAGTAAAGCACACCTGCACACGCCCCTAATAAATAATTTAGAGCAATGTTTAGTGAATAAGCAATCCAGACGGAGATAAAGACTATCCCTGTTAAAACAAGTGTGATCAATACCAACTCCTGATAGAGTTGATAAAACTCCTGTATGGAGGGGTCTGCTGGTTTTATTTCTGCAAAACCAGATTTCTCTTCTTGTTGTGTTGTCTGAGTGGGCGTAATTGGTTCGTCTGACAAGCTCACGGCAATTGAAACTAGTACAGTTTAAATATGATGACTGCACATTCAGTCAGCCAAATCATATCACGATCCAGTAACACTACTTTAGAAAAAAACAATTAACTTATTTTTTGGTCATTGGTCATTGGTAATAGAATCACCTATGACTGATTTTTTCATGAAGCGGGGGTTAGTAAGATTAGTTGTTGTTTGAGGAGGTGTCTTACTCCGTCTAAGTTTAGCTCGACTTGGGTTAGAATGTCAGCCACGGTGGCAGAACCATGACATTTTTTCATGAACTCAAATTCGGCTGTTGATAATTTAACAATTTGGTAATCGTAATTAAATAAACATTGACTAGGAAATCCATCTATGCAGGGGTTAAGTTCGGGAATGGCTGCTAATAATGTGCTATCTGCTGACCAATCGGTTTTGCTGAGGGGAGGACGACCAAGAAAAAATTCGTAATGGGTAACTTCGGGATTCAGTAATTCTATCAATCTATAACGTTCTTTTTGACTTAATTCTTTGGCTCGTTCAATTAACTCAGGTGCTTTTCCCAAAAGACTTTCTAAATCCCAAAATCCGGGATTGGAGAACCCTAGAAACTCTAAACCAGAAGCGGCGATTAATTCAAATAGTGTATCAATATTGTAGTCAAATTCTTGAGGATGCACATACATATCAGCAAAACATTCATCTCGCTGGTTTTCCATTGCCCAACGTTCTTTTTCTCGCTTGACAATGCGGTTATTTTCTGGTAAAGAGGCAAATATTTTTCTACCAACTTCGACACCATCACGGTAGTCGCCTTTTTTGCTACCTTGAAGGAGAGCGATCGCTTTTTGCATGAGTTGAATTTCCCAGCGTCCCAGTTCCCCATAGACAAAAATGTGCATTAAGCCACCGGGGGCTAACTTTTTGGCTAAGGCTTGAATACCACGAATGGGATCTGGTAAGTGATGTAATACACCAACACTATTAATTAAATCAAATTCCCCTGGCAACTGTTCCACATCATACAAACTCAGATGATGGAATTCTACACGATCAGCACCTGAACTTTGACAGCGTTTTTTTGCTACTTCTAAAGTTCCCGCACTTAAATCTATGCCCACTACCTGCGCTTGTGGGTTGAGATGTACTAAATATTCTGTTCCCACACCTGAACCGCAACCAGCATCTAAAATACGGATATCTTGTTTTTGTGGTTTTCTACCCATGCAGAAGTTGTAAGCGGCTAACCAATTCCAACGCCAATTATAACCAGGTGGCGGTTCATCCAGAATCGGTTCAGGGGGAAATGGATAGGTGTCGTAAAGTTTGGCAACAGCAGCACTTACTTGGGAGTCAGACATGATTAGGAATAACGCAGCATTTCTGATTTTAGCGGATAGGGGGTGATGAGAGTAAAAAAGTTTTACAGCTTACATACAGCTAGTTGACACACCCAGTATTAATGTATAATATTTGCATTGAGTTTTAATAGTTGTTTATCAGGTATCAGCAATCATGAATCAACCTATTCAAAAAATTATCTTCGGTAGCCCTGGAACTGGTAAAAGCTATAGAATTGTTTACGAGATTATACCTAAACATTTACAGATATATGAAGAAAATAGAGAAAACATTATTAAAACAGTATTTCATCCAGAATATACCTATGGGGATTTCATGGGCAAATTAGTGCCAATTACCAGAAAAGAGAGGGTAGAGTATAAATACTATGAAGGACACTTTTTAAAAGCACTATCCAAGGCTTATAAAAACATAGTTGAGTCCCATGACAAGAATGGATTTAAAATTGATGAACCCAAGAATGTAGCTTTGGTTATAGATGAAATTAATCGCGGTAATTCATCTGCGATATTTGGAACAGTTTTTCAACTATTGGATAGGGATAAAGATGGTTGGTCAAGCTATGGAATTAATATAACTGAACTTGAATTTAGAAGCCTTTTGGAACTAATGGGAGTTGAATTATACGAAAAAGATGGAAAAATAGAAAAGTATGAATTACACCCTTTTAATGCTGTTACTCTCAAAAACTTTCAAGAAAAGATCAAGTTTTTGAAAATTGACTTAGAAAATAGAACTATTTGGATTCCTCCAAATCTATCTATCTTAGGCACAATGAATACTTCAGATAATTCCATTTTTTTCATGGATAGCGCTTTTAAGCGTCGTTGGGATTGGGAGTTTGTAAACTGGGATAACACCAAGCCTCCTAAAGCGACATATGGAGACGAGGGAGTTTTAAACAAAGATGAATGGAAAAAGCTTCAAACAAAGCTTAACAACTTTATCAAAAGTCATCATGCCTCGATTCGGGGAATTGAAGACAAGCAAATTGGGTATTACTTTATCAAAGAGCCTATTACTTCTGAACAAATACAAAATAAACTAATGTTCTTTTTGTGGGATAGCGTTTTCAATCGTGATAAAAAACCACTAGTAGAGCTTCTAAAAGTAACAAAAGATAATCTGGTAACTTTTGGAGATTTCACTAAACTACATAATATTTTTGTTGAAAATATAATGAACTTCAATAACTGACTGTGCCACTCAGCTATAACGTGGAAATACTAGCCTAAATTTTTAATTTCTATGTTTGATTTTTCTAGTTTTAATGTGGTCAAAGATTCTAAGGATTTTTTTATTGGTATTCGTAAGTCTAAAGTTGGAGAAAATTTCGAGTTTTGTCTGCCACATGGCTTTGATAATTTTCCAGAGGGTGACTTCAACGCAGTACGAGATTTATTTTTTAAGATGTATCGTACCTTTCGCAAGTTTGAACGCGATAATTTAGACTCCAACCGATTTAACAGAAATCAACCTGACTTTCAGCGAGAACAGGATCAAACGACTATTTCATCTGGTGGAGTCAAGATACAAACAGAGGAAGGAGATGTTTGTGTACTCTACAGTAAGATTAAAATGATTGAGCGAGTTCTAGAAGCTTACGATGACTTAGCAATCAACTCCATTCAAAAAAAAGTAAGACGTAGTGAAGACATCGACTATTCTCAGATTCATAAATATCTAGATCGTGCTATCTATCTGAATGACGATGTAATTTATGTTGAAGCAATGGATCTGCCGTGTTTAACGATACGCTATCAAAGCACTGATATTGTCAACCTGTATTGTTATATTCTCGATGAGATTGTTGAGCAGTTAAATGGTGATGTCCCAGATAATATTAAAGCCCGCAATCAAGAAATTCATTTTCTTGCTCAAGGCTTCAAGGAGGATTATTTAACTAGTAACCAGTCTATTTTTGACGAGAATACCTTTGAGGAGACTATTAATGTTCTTAAAGAAGCACTAGATAATATAGATAAGAACACCTATTACAAAGATACTGATTATTGGGGAATTTATGAAGCTATTGAAACATTCCTTTACGGTGATCTAAATCCTGAGAAAGGTGATGGTGAAGTTTGGGGAATACATGGGTTCTCTGTAATTTGGGAGGATATGTGCCATAGCTATTTCTTTAAGAAATACCGCAACGAAATTTGCTATGCGGACACGGATATACCTCTGAAAGATTATAATAACCCAGAAAGAGAAGAGAAAGAGAAAAATCGAGTTGGAAACTGTAAAGCTAATGGTGGATTTACACGGTGGAATCAATGGGTTTATTCCACAGATTCAAATAGTTCTAAATCTTTAGGAAAAGTAGCAGAAAAATTTAAATGGGATGAAATGCTTTGTATTGAATTTGATTTAAATGATGGAACATTAGTTTACTTGCACCCCAAGTATGATAAGTTGGAAAAACGAAATAGAAGTCAAGCACTACGTCGGTTTCTACGTCCTGATTTAATTTTAGAATCAAAGATAAAAAAAATTGACAATAAAGTTATAGAGGGTAATTTTATAAAAATAATTGATTATAAAGATGTCCCATTAGAGTTTTATAAAAATAAAGAACTAGATCCCAACTCAGACAACAAATATAGGTTAGATATCATCAAGCAACTTACATACGAATATGCTCTCCAGCAAACACATGAGGTTTCTGGAAGTGAGTTTTTTATTCCTTATTACTATAATGTAGAACCATCTAATCCATTAGGTGAATTGGAACTAGAACTAAACCTAAATGGTATAGTAATTTTTAGGGCAAATTTCTCTTTAATACAAAATATTTATCTAGAAGATAATCTATGAATGTTGAGTCAGATATAATTGGAATCCGATCTACAGATACAGCCTTTGACAGTCTTTATATTCCTTTCATATCTTTTGCTAACCAGGAGCAAAAGAAGGCTGTAGAAGATTACATAATTTCGCAAGCGGCTAATTTTTTTAAGAAAATAGAAACAAGGCATCCTGCTGTTATTAGTAGAACTCAATTACCGTATTCAAAACTTATTACAGACAAAGATTTTAAAGATTGCAAAACAATCAAAATAAAATATTTTTATAAAAACTTCTTTCATGACTTAGAACGAGATTCTGATGGTAAATTAAAATTAAGAATAAAATGGAGTATCACTTTTGATGAAAAATGCACTCCAATTAAGTTGGTAAGTCTTCGGAAAGATTATCGTGGTTATGATCCTAAGCCTAACGATTTTTCCGATAAAGACGTGCAAGGCCGTCCACATCGAAAATACGGTACTATAGAAATTAATGGAGAACCAGTATTTTACTATATTTATTTCACAATTCAGGAAATATTAGATGTGGTAAAAGAAATACCTCACTTGAACTGAATATATTCAACACATCATAAGTTAACTGGGGTGCAATTGTCCGGGATTGGAAAAACCTACAAAGTCTAATTCAGAAGCTTCGATTAATTCAAATAATGTATCAAGATTGTAATCAAAATTGTCATCAAATTCCTGGGGATCTTCCCACTACCTGCGCTTGCGGGTTGAGATGTACTAAATATTCTGTTCCCACACCTGAACCACAACCAGCATCTAAAATACGGATATCTTGTTTTTGTGGTTTTCTACCCATGCAGAAGTTGTAAGCGGCTAACCAATTCCAACGCCAATTATAACCAGGTGGCGGTTCATCCAGGATGGGTTCAGGGGGAAATGGATAGGTGTCGTAAAGTTTGGCAACAGCAGCACTTACTTGGGAGTCAGACATGATTAGGAATAATGCAGCATTTCTGATCTTAGCGGATGGCGGTTATTTGGGCAAAGGATATTAAAATTAAACCTTCCAGGGACATTTTGCAGTAAAATTATTCCTTTAATATAGAGGAAAGCAAAAAATGACCCGTGTGATCATCGTGCGTCATGGCCAAAGTACCTACAATATAGAAAAACGTATTCAAGGGCGTACTGATGCCTCATCTTTAACTGAGAAAGGCCGTAATGATGCCAGTCAAGCAGGAAAAGCCCTCAGTAGTATTTCCTTTCAAGCTATTTATAGTAGTCCCCTTCAGCGAGCAAAATCAACAGCGGAAATTATCCGCGGTCAATTAACTGAAAAATCTCCTATTATTCAAATTGATGAACAGTTGGTGGAAGTTGATTTACCCCTCTGGGTAGGAATGACGACAAGTGAAGTTCAAGAAAAACTAACTGAAGATTACCGCATTTGGAAAGAACGTCCCCACGAATTACGGATGGTTTTGCAGGAAGAGTCAGGAACTAGAGAACATTTCCCAGTTCTGGCTTTATACGCCCAAGCTAAACAGTTTTGGCAAGAGATTCTCCCCCAACATCAAGGAGAAACTATCCTGATTGTTGGTCATAATGGCATTAATCGCGCCTTAATTAGCACGGCTTTGGGAATTTCCCCCAGTCGTTACCATTGCATACAACAATCTAATTGTGGAATTAGTGTCTTGAATTTTGTTGGTGGTTTGGGTGAACCGGTGCAGTTAGAATCCCTAAATCAAACTCAACATCTGGGTGAAACTTTCCCTTCTCTACGTCCTGGTCACAAAGGGGTAAGATTATTATTGGTGCGTCATGGGGAAACTGAATGGAATCGTCAAGGTAAATTTCAAGGACAAATTGATATTCCCCTCAATGATAATGGCAGAAACCAAGCTGCAAAGGCCGCAGAATTTCTCAAAGACGTAAATATTGATTTTGCTGTTAGCAGCACTATGTCTCGTCCCAAGGAAACAGCGGAAATTATCTTAAAATATCATGCTAGTTTAAACTTAGAACTTTTTGATGGTTTAAGAGAAATTAGTCACGGACTTTGGGAAGGCAAATTTGAATCAGAAATTGAACAAGGATTTCCCGGAGAATTAGAACGTTGGCGGACAATACCGGACAAAGTGCAAATGCCAGAAGGGGAAAATTTAGCACAGGTAAGCGATCGCAGTGTTACTGATTGGAATACTATAGTTAAAAATGCCGAAACGCAGCAATTACAATTAGGATTGGTAGTTGCTCATGATGCTACTAATAAAACTTTATTGTGCCATATTCTCGGTTTATCTGGAGAAAATTTCTGGAACTTTCGTCAAGGTAATGGTGCTGTAAGTGTAATTGATTATCCTCATGGAAGTGATGGTTATCCAGTTTTGCAAGCGATGAATATTACTGGACATTTAAGTAATAGTGTTCTAGATAAAACTGCGGCTGGGGCGTTGTAATTGGATTAATTGTTGGGGTAATTAATACAGCAGGAGAAGTCGTAGGGGCGAAGCATTCGGGCGATTAATTATCGGTTTTTTCCCTGGTAGGGGCGAAGCATTCGGGTGATTAATTATCGGTTTTTTCCCAAGTTTATTTTCCGAATGCTTCGCCCTTACACCGAATGCTTCGCCCTTACAGTGTTGATCTGCAATCTGCTGTAAATTACCCTAACGCTGACTTTACTGTTTTTTTATTTAGAATGAAGAATTAAAAATTAAGAATTTATTTGTTCCCAATCCTATGAAAGAAATAGTTCTAGAAGTCCGCAATCTACAAGTTGAATTTATCAGTGATAGTAGCAAAGTCAAAGCAATAGATAGTATTAGTTTTCAGTTACATCGGGGTGAGACTCTAGGTATAGTAGGAGAATCGGGGAGTGGAAAATCAGTTACAGCTTTAGCAATCATGGGTTTGTTGCAATATCCCGGTAAAGTGAGTGGGGGAGAAATTTGGTTTTCTCGGACAAATGGCCAACCACTAGATTTATTAGCGTTACCACCTAAAGAAATGCAACTATATCGGGGTGGTGACATTGCGATGATTTTCCAAGAACCGATGAGTTCTCTTAATCCAGTTTATAGTATCGGTTTTCAGTTGCAAGAAGCAATTATGCGACATCAGAATGTCAATGCAATGGAAGCCAAAAGAATTGCGATCGCGGGTTTACAAGAAGTTAAACTTTTACCTAGTGATGAACAAATTCAAGAACATTATCTTAACTATGATCTGTCAGAATCAGGGGGCTTTAAATTAGCACAGTTGGTGAAGGAACAC
Source organism: Anabaena sp. UHCC 0253 (assembly GCF_009712085.1). Classification (NCBI taxonomy): domain Bacteria; kingdom Bacillati; phylum Cyanobacteriota; class Cyanophyceae; order Nostocales; family Nostocaceae; genus Anabaena; species Anabaena sp. UHCC 0253. The sequence continues at coordinate 134,362 of NZ_VILD01000005.1, read as the reverse complement.
AAAGAAGCAATGTTAGATCGCTACCCTCATCAATTATCTGGGGGACAGCTACAACGAGTTATGATTGCAATGGCAATTTCTTGTAATCCATCTGTGTTAATTGCTGATGAACCAACTACTGCTTTAGATGTCACAGTCCAAGCGACAATTCTGGAATTGTTGTATGAATTACAACAAAGTCGGAATATGGCAATGATTTTTATTAGCCATGATTTGGGGTTAATTTCGGAAATTACTGACGAAGTAGCAGTAATGTATAAAGGTAAAATTGTCGAAAATGGCGCAGCGGTACAAATTTTCAGCAACCCCCAACATCCTTATACAAAAGGACTTGTAGCTTGTCGTCCCCGGCTTACTCATCGTCCTCACAAATTGCTGACTGTCTCTGACTACATGAGTGTAGCTAAAGATGAATTTGGAAAAGTAATAATTGAGGCTAAAGAACCTGCACAACCTGCGGAAATTACTAGGGAGGAAGTTCAGGAAAGATTAGCAAAGATCAGTTCTCAACAACCTCTGTTGACCGTTAGTAACCTGGAAGTAGGTTTCCCTGTTAGGGGGGTATTTGGAGAAACAAAACGCTACCATAAGGCAGTAAATGGGGTTTCCTTTGATGTTTTTCCGGGCGAAACTCTGGGATTGGTGGGAGAATCTGGTTGTGGTAAAACTACCTTGGGTAGAACGTTGCTGCGATTAATCGAACCAATGGGCGGTCAAATTGTATTTGATGGCCAAAATATTACTAAGCTGACGGGAAAAACTTTGCAACAGTTAAGACGGGAAATGCAAATTATTTTCCAAAATCCTTTTAGTTCTTTGAATCCCCGGATTAAAATTGGCGATGCAATTCTCGAACCGCTATTGATTCATGGTGTTGGTAAGTCAAAACAACTCCAACAAGCTAGGGTAGTGGAACTTTTAGAACGGGTAGGTTTAAGCGCCGATGATATGAAACGTTATCCTCATCAATTTTCAGGTGGTCAGCGTCAACGAGTTTGTATTGCGCGGGCTTTGGCTTTAAATCCTAAGTTTATTATTTGTGATGAGTCAGTTTCAGCTTTAGATGTATCAGTACAAGCGCAGGTTTTAAATTTATTAAAAGAATTACAAGCGGATTTTCAACTGACTTATATCTTTATTTCCCATGATTTAAGTGTAGTGAAATTTTTGAGCGATCGCATTTTAGTGATGAATCAGGGCAAAATTGTCGAATCAGGAACATCTGAAAGTATTTATCTTGAACCAAAAGAAGAATATACACAAAAATTAATTGCGGCCATTCCTACAGGTAGTCCTGAACGAAAGAAGGTGACAGGTGACAGGGAGTAGGGGAGCAGAGAGGCAGAGGGGCAGGGGGGCAGGGGGGGCAGGGGAGCAGGGGAGCAGGAAAAACTTCTTAACAACTGACAACTGACAACTGACAACTGACCTTAAAGTACAAAAAATGAGGGCTATGTAATTATGCCCTCACTAGATATTATTGGATATTAAACTGTATTAGACTAGGTTTAGTAGTATATTTTACCACCACCCCATTTAGTACCAACTACTTTAGGTTGGAGGAGAATATGACCAGCGATCGCAGTTAAGTCCTCATCTGTCAGATTTCGCATTTCCGTGAAAATATCTGCACTCTTGGTGCTGGGGTGGAATTCAGAAATTTCTTCTTCACCGTCATAGGTAGTGGGATTTTTCATATAGTCCACCAAACCTTCAATATTATTGCGGTTGGGTGTAGCTAATGCCAAAGCTTCTGGCTCAAGTCCCACGTTTTGGTTAGTCTTAGTAACACCACCCGCATGACATTGAGCGCAAGCGAATTGAAATAATCGTTTGCCTTCTTTGACTTGTTTTAAGCTGAGTACAACGGTATCACCTTGGGCATTTAATGGTACTGTTCGGATCGCTTCATCCAGTTCCACTGCTGTTGCACTACCGACAAGCATCTGAAATGTCAGCAAAATAGTAGCTACAACCACACCAATTAGTCTTCTAAACATATTTCCCCTTAAAGATTTTGATGCTTAACACAAGCTTTGATAGCGATACTAAATCTCTATATTGATGTTCATTACTGATGAGTGATTGCCTTGGTTAATAGCCATGCAAAATGTTGTCAGTAACATTTTGTGTATGCTTCACCAATAGTTGGGAAACAATTACCTTTGTATCCTCTAACTCCAACAGAACTGATTATAGAGATTGAGTCACTGTAATACCAATATCATGTTAAGAGTCCAATTTGTTGCCGAAAATACGTTAGACTCTTATTAGTTCAAAAATACTATTTTTGTTGTTGTGAAATGGATAGCGTATAGTTATAATTGCGTCTCGATAATTCACCTACGTAAACTGAGTATTTTCCTTTAGTCCAGTAACCAGAAAGTTTTGGTCTGTTTTCAGCATCATCACTGAGTACACAAAAGCGTCCCCCTGGTCCGTCAATTAATAGTGTTGCCTGTCCTTCACTCTCTACTGTTAATTGTAGATAAGGCAGCGATTCAGTAACTTCAATGACTTGACTAGGTATAGTAGGAATATGACCGCAATCAGTTTTGATCACTCCCCCAGATTGACCAGTTAAGTTCATGGGATCTATCTGGAGAGGATTTTTGATTTTAGTAATTGAGGGTTTGGCAAAACTAGTTTGAGTAAGCAATAAACTCATTACTAATGCTGCGGGAATAAGTGTAAATAGCCTCAAAGTCTTCATTTTATTTCCATCCCCCCAACTTGATTAGGCTGTTTATTAAATATAGCAATTTTGCATGGCATATATTTTTAGACGGAGACAATCAGATTGTGTTCCTGGGTGACTGAGCTTTAAACTGGTGCAAATGAGTGTTTCTTATCTGTTCCCTTCTTTTGTAATTAATTGTTAATTGACAATTATTATCAAATCCATCCCCTAACTTCATTATCTGTCATAGGTCTTTCTAGCTTCACATATTCGCTTTTAGCAGCTTGCAGAATATGTTTCATCATTACGGATTCATTTGCTTCTGCTGCTAAGAATGTAGCATTTTTAGCGATATTGCGAATATTTCCACCGGCGACATTCAAACTAGATAATTTTTTAAAATTTAGTCCTTCTGTTGGTGTTTTTTTCGGAAATATGCGTTTCCAAATTTCTTCTCTTTGTGTTGCATCTGGAAAAGGAAATTGGACTACAAATCCTAGTCGTCGTAAAAAAGCTTGATCTATAGAACCTTTTAAATTAGTTGTTAAAACTGCTAAACCTTGGTATGCTTCCATCCGTTGCAATAAATAACTAACTTCCATGTTTGCATAGCGATCATGGCTATCTTTTACTTCCGAACGTTTGCCAAATAAGGCATCAGCCTCATCAAATAGGAGGATTGCCCCTCCACCTTCAGCAGCATCAAAAACTCGGCGCAGATTCTTCTCTGTTTCACCAATATATTTACTAACAACAGAACTTAAATCAATCCGATAAACGTCTAATTTTAAGTTGTTACCTAATACTTCTGCGGCCATGGTTTTACCTGTGCCACTTTGTCCAGCAAATAAAGCACTGATACCGAGTCCTCTTTTACTTTTAGATGCAAATCCCCAGGATTCATAAACTTTAGTTCTTTGGCGGACATGAATAGCAATTTCTTGAAGAGTTTGACGATCTCTTTCTGGTAAAATTAAATCATCCCAGTCTGCTGTTGAGTCAATCCGTTCTGCCATATCATCGAGGTTCAGTCGGGCTTGAGTACGGCAAATATCCCAGAGATGATCTTGGATTTCTGATTGAGAATTATTGATATTTTCCCAAATCTCTTTTCCTAAATTTTTAGCTTTGAATCCTACTGCTTGAATTGCGGAGGAACTAAGATTAAAATGCGAGACTAGAATATCTATATGTTGATCTAGTTGGGATGAGGCTGTACCTAGAGTATTTTTCCAAATTAGACGTTGTTCATCTGTGCTAGGTTGATGAATATCAAAGACAACTAGGGGGCGTTGTCGGGAACGTCGGCGATCTTGACTACTAATAATTAAAGGACATTCAATAGTTTCTATGAATCGGGAAATTGTATTTTCTCTAGCTGTATCTGTAGTTATTATAGAGTCGCAGTCTAAGAATAAAATACTTTTATTTAATGTCCATTCTCTTTCCCATAAAGATTGTATAAAACTAAGTTGGGTAATGTCTAGAGGCAATGTGTCCGCAGAAATGATTTGTAATTGACTGTTTAATTGCCAACAAGCATTAGCAGCTATGGATTTTTTAGTATTTATTTCACCGCCACACAAATACAATGCTGGATATGATAAATTTAATGCTTGTTCCCAAATTGCTTTTATTTGATCGGCTATTTCTTGATGGGATGGTACTAGTTGATTTGCTGGTGGTAATGGTTCAACCATACTGATTAATCGTTCATCTAATTCTTGTATTCCCCATAAATAGTGTAGTATTCTTTCATCAAGTCTGATTGGACTATTAGTTAATGATTTTCCTGGTGATAATTCAATGATTCGCCATTGTCGTAAAGGTGCATCAGGAGTAATTGCACCCCAATAAGATCCTGGTAAAGTTGCCATAGCTAGACTAAAGCTAGGGTAGTTAAGTTCCGCATTTGATTGAATTCTTACGAATAAGCTTCCCCAACTATTATTTAATTCTATACCAACACACAGTAAAACTAAATCCCGTTCAAAATCTGATAAATGGAAGATTTGACATAATTGTTCTAATGCCGATAGTGGAGACATTCCTGATGGTGGCAGAGGTGGAAAATTAGATATTTCCCGATCTGGATGATGATTATTTAGGATCTTTTCGATGCGGGCGATCGCTTGGCGCAAATAAAAATAGTTTTCTCGCACCCACTTGTCACGGTTGGAGTTTAATTCTGGCATTTAGCTACCAATTTCTTGAATTAATTTTTCTAAATATTCTTGGGCTTCTTGATCTGTCATCAATAAAGCTTTACCTTGTTCTAAAATTTCATATTTTCCTTGATAATATCCATGTCCAGCAATTAATCCTAAGCTGACAGCTTGATTACCAAGTTTTGTAAGTTTGTTAAAGCTATCTATTTCTAGTTGTCGTTCACAAGATTCTTCATTCATGGTTTTGTTGCTAGTGATCACAGAAAATGACAGTATTTTTGGGTTGATTATAGCATAATTTATCACTAGGCTTGAATAGTTCAATCAAGAAGAGACTGTATAAGGGGAGACAACAAAATGAATTATTTACCCAATTTGTTAGGAATTCCTTCACAACCACCGGGAATTGTGTTTCTGCTTTTTTCCCCACACCAAGCACAGCAATAGTAACGAGCAGATTCAGACATTCGTTGTACGTTACTAAAATTAGCATTTTCTACGACTGCGCCGGTTTGTTCACCGGTTTCATAGTTGGGTGGTTGAGTACGACTGCGGGGTGATGCTTGTTCTCCTGAACCATAAAATAACCGGATTCCATTTAAGTCAGCACCGCTAAGATTAGCATCATATAAAATTGTGCGGGAGAGATTGGCTTTTACTAAGTCACAATTGGCGAGATTGGCACGGACGAGATTGGCTTCACTTAAATCTGTCCAACGCAAATCAGTTGCTGATAAGTCTGCGGATGCTAACATGATTCCTAAATCAATGACGCGCACTCCTTCTAAACGATCTTCGGCATAACCACCACTACCATCTAGAATAGCTCTACCTAAACGGCGATCGCGTTGTAAAGGAGTGAGTAGTTTGGAACGGGAGAGAAACCGCAGAATTTTGGCTTTACCACTAGCGTCTACACTACTAAATATAGCGGCTGTTCTGCCTTCAGCGATCGCTCTTTCTTGAGGCCAATCTTCTAATAATCCTTCTTCATCTAATACTAAATCGGAAACACCTTGAAAGTAAGAATCTATGGTTTGTTGTTGAGTAATAATATTTTGTTGTACTGTTAGCAAATTTTGTTGAATTGTTAGATCTTTAGAAATAACATATTGTCGCCACGCTACATAAACGGCAATTATGGCAATAGAAATTTGCCCTAAAGCCCCAAACCATTCTGCTAAAGTTCCTGAAGCATCCCAATTTATTCTTTTACCCCATAATAAGAAATTCTTTCCTAAATTTGTAAATTTAAATAAGCCAATTATGGCTACAAATATGCCTACAAAACCTACAAATATATTTCTCTCTTGGGGTGAAAACCAATCTTGAATTGCTTTTTTTAACCAAGGAAAAAGTATGATGAGAGATAATAGTAAGGCAGCTAGAGTTCCTAAGATGCCTAAGAATGAGTTATTAATGACGATACCAATTAATGTCAAGGCGATCGCTAAATTAGTGAATAATAAAATTCTCAAGCTGACAGCATCTTTAAGACTGGAGTTATTTTGCCAAAAAGCAGCAGTTTTTTGGATAATGCTCGTCTTGACGGCAGATTGTCTACATATTTGTTTTTTACCCACTTCTTCTGTTATTGATAAGTTCTCACTTTTACCATTTTCCAATTCATCTTCCTCATTTATATCTGGAGAATATGGGGAAGATGAGTCAGATTCATTAATAGTCATACTTTCGATAGTCCTATATTATATAGTTATTAATATTTCTTATTTAACCAGATAATGTGAACAAATTATAACTTACATCATATTGAGTTTAGAAAATTGACGTTTTCTCTTAAAGATTGTATATTTTTTTTGCCAATATGACAACAATACTTTATGGCAAATATAGCAGTTCCCATGCTCGTGAGGTACAAAGTTTTTTAGTTTTAGGGAACAGGGAATAGATCCAGCCTCTAAATTCTCCAGAAGCTTGTGTCATCTGCTTTTTTAATGTTTAATTTTCAATTCCACCCTGTGGTACTAGTCTCTGAATTCTCTATTGACAAATTAAGTATGGTTATGCACTGCCAGTTTTTACCAAACAAATAAAATGGTTATATAATAAGCGGTACTATAGATGAGTAAAGTTTATACTTACGGGGCAATTGATTTATTTAACATAAGTATGGTATGATAGCCCTAATTTGTTAAACCTTTGTCAGAATCCTCATCTTTACTTTGCACAATCAAAAAACAATTAATAACAATTAGTTGATTTTGATACGACTTTTAAATCACCATCAGCTTTAGGATCATAATTATAATGAGTTTTGTAGGTGCAATAATATGGTAGTTTGGCAACGCTTAATTGCCCCTGGGTTGATCAGTTTTTTGACAATAAGCTGTAGTGAATTGCCAAATTCTTCATCTGAAAATGTCAAACAATTGGTTCAGCAGAGCAATGTTACTCAACTGATCACCGAAGTACAAGATAGTCAAAAAGCAGAAAACTTACTATTACAAGGTAACGGTTTATTAGATACCCATCGCTATAAAGAAGCATTAGTAGCTTATGATCAAGTGATAGCTATTAAAACCGACAGTGCAGAAACATGGGTAAATCGTGGAAATGCCTTAATAGCTTTGCAACAATATCCAGAGGCGGTAGAATCTTATGATAAGGCGATCGCCATTCGTCCAAATAAAGATGAGGCTTGGTATAATCGTGGTAATGCTTTAACAGCTTTACGGCGTTACGAAGAAGCCGTAAAATCCTATGATGAAGCGATCGCTATTCAAGCCAACAAACATGAAGCCTGGATTAACAGAGGCATTGTTCTTACCAAATTACAACGCTACAAAGAAGCTTTAGCCTCTTACAATCAAGCAATTACAATTCAACCTAATTTGCATCAAGCATATTATAACAAAGCTTGTAATTATGCCTTACAAAATAATGTCGAACTAGCCATTGAAAATTTAAAGAAAGCTATTCAACTTGTACCTAATAAATATCAAGAGTTAGCAAAAACAGACGCAGATTTCGATAAAATTAGGGATAAAAATCGGTTTCAGGAATTACTACAATAAGTAATGTAATTTGCTAGTTAGAGAAATTGTCAGAAATGGCTAACGCCACGCTACGCTATCAGGATGTCCAGGATTTAAGGATGTACAGGATAAAAACTGGAGTTTTATCACCTATTACCAACCTCAACTAAATAACTAGCAACTTCTGAACTAAGGATCGTGGATTTAATAAAGTGTCAAACTTTGTTTGAGGTTTCTTGTCGTACACCAAAACAATAACCGAGAATTATAGGTTATTTCATCCAAAATCCTAAGTAGAACGGACTAAATAATTCCAGGTTTGTAGTGAGGACTTTAGTCCTCATTTAAGGGCTGAAGCCCTTACTACCAAATCATCTCAATATTTTTTATATTACTTAATCTAAGTTGATTTATTTTTGTCTAGTTACTTATGGCAGTTGATTTATTCTGAGTATTCTGATAAAAAGATACTGAGAATACTGCTATACATCTAATTATGAAAAAACTAAACCAAGGTAGACGTACAAGCAAGTCACCGCTTAATTTTTTAAAAAACCTGCTGCTTTCCCACTGGCGTTCTTTGTTACTAATGTTTATGGGTGTGTATTTACCGTTGCAGGTTGTAGAAATCCTGGCGGAGCAAATTTGGGAAAATGAAGGTGGTTTTTCCTGGGATATACCTATTTTACAGGCAATTTACTCTACAGCTAATCCACAACTTGATACTATTGCCGTATGGCTGACTCAGTTGGGAGGATTCTGGACTGTGTTACCTGTATTAAGTGCGATCGCGGTAATATTATGGAAGCGAAGAAGGTGGAGAACTCTTGCTTATGTATTCACTACAGTTTTAGGAAACTTTCTCATTAATCGCACAGCTAAAGAATTTATGCGCCGAGTGCGTCCCCAATTATGGGTATCAAAAGCACCTGAATTTGATTATGCTTTTCCCAGTGGTCACGCAATGACAAGCATGACATTGGTAGTGATTTTTGTGATTTTAACTTGGCATCGTCCTTGGCGGTGGCTAGTGATAACTATCGGTAGTTTATACGTTTTAGTTATTGGTTGGACAAGGCTTTATCTTGGAGTTCATTTCCCCAGTGATATTATTGCTGGTTGGATGGTTGCGTTAGCTTGGGCTGTTGGTGTCAGTCTAATTATGAAACCTAATTTGCATAGAATGAATAGTGCCAATAGCAGGGTAGAACCGGAAACTCATCTACTACCTGAAGAAAAGCAATTATTGGAGAAGTAGTCAGTTGTCAAGATAAGAAAAATTAACCACGTTCGCGGAGCGTGGCGTTAGCCATAGAAGCGAAGGAAACGAAGGAAGAGGGAAGAAGGAATTAATGGTGTTGCTGATTAAGAGTATGATTTTGTTTCACGCAGAGGCGCAGAGTCTACAGAGAGTAAGAGTTTGAAATCATTGATTTTTGAATTTCATACCCTAATTCAGCAACGCCGAATTAATTAACAAATTTTAATATTTAAAATGGCGGTAATTAATGACCCACATTCCGCAGATGTAACTCAGATTATTGATATTTTTGAAAAATCCCAGCCAGGAAAATTTTATTTACCTAATTTTTCTGGTTGAGTTTAACTTTATCTACCAAAAAATAGAGAATATTACCGAAATTAATTTCGCTAGGTTTTAAAATAGATTCTCTCTCTCAATTAAAATAGTCATTTCGGCTTAAATAAACATGACAATTACAGCAAAAAATATTTTCACTCTTTGCTAAAAATTTCTATTTACTAATTTTATCGATCACTATCTACATCTTTTTTGGTCTAATAAACTCTCATCAAATAATTAGATAATATTTACTACAACTCCTTCCTAAATACCTGACAATCTTTTCACGTTCCTCCGTTAAATTGCTCATTTGTTTTTGTCCATTTATGATTACCAAATGTACAGCCTGAAACATCTGAAATACCCACCTCATTGTCGGTTTATTTGTGATTTTATTGACTTGATTTCTAATCCCATCATCAAATTTAGCTAATTCTTGCCTTAATTTTCTTTGTGCAAGATTATAGACTAACAAGCACAATCCCATTATCATTGCTATTGATTCTACTCTTTCAGGAGTTTTTTACAAATACGCTTGATGTAAAAACAAACGGGTCTTTTAAAAATCTAAATCCTCTCTCGTTAGATTGTTGGGCTTTTATATTCCTCTAATACTTGCTCATCACTCATTCATTTTTATCTAAGATATTCGTTGC
>NZ_VILD01000005.1:110332-123880 GCF_009712085.1 Anabaena sp. UHCC 0253 | reverse complement strand
GCTGTAAATATTTTTGTTGTTCCTACTTGAGTGATACTTGTCTAGTTCTCTTCCTAGTTTGTCATCATTTAAATGTGATGCTAATACTCCTTCTCCTATTAAATGTTCTGTTGATTTTCCTACGAAAAATTCTCCAAATAGATATAATGGGGCGCTTAAAAAGCCTAATCCATTTAAAATCATTGCTTTTATTACTTGTCCTGGTGTTAGGGTTTCTTTTATTTTTATTCCCACTATTTTATTCACTTCTTCTACCAATTCCATTTCGTCTATTATTCCTGCTACTATTCCCAAATGGTCTATATTTAGGATTTTCATGCCAACTTGAGACTCTTTCATGGTTTTTCCCATCTCTATTTGATTTGATTATTTTAACAAATAAAAGCCTGAAATCTTTGCTAGGCAATCTTTTCAGGCTTTTATTTATGAAAATTTTTAATTCCTAAATTTGCTTTAGTATCTGCGGAATGTGGGTTAATGAATTACCGCCAGTTAAAATGTTGATTTTTGAGGAGATGCTGGTTTGGTTCTATGTTAGTTGAATTTCGGCTTTTAATACTGTTGGATCATTAGTATGTAAAATCTGAAAGCCGAGTTTTTGACATACTCTTTGCATACCTGAGTTATCAGCTAAAATGTCAGCATAGATGCAACAGATTTTCTCCTTTTTACCGACTTCTAATAATCTGCGGAGTATTTGTGTACCTAAGCCTTGACATTGATGGCGATCGCTCACTAGCATAGCAAATTCCGCCGCACTACTACCATGTAATTTACTCAATCTTCCTACTGCTATGATTTCCGTTTCTTTGGTTTCTGGATTTTCATGTTCTACGACTAATGCCATTTCTCTGTCATAGTCAATAAAACAAATTCTGGTAAGTCGTTCATGGGCGATACGTTGACTTAATTTAATTAGGTGAAAGTACCGTAAATAAACACTTTCTTCTGAGAGTGTTTTGTGAAATTTAACTATTACTGGTTCGTCTTCAGGACGGATAGGACGGATAGTAATTGGTGTCCCATTCTTGAGAGTTCCATTGCTAACATATTGATGAGGATAGGGACGAATAGCTAATTTTGGTAATTGATGTGTTTCCACTTCAGGAGAATGTAATACTATTCTCCCATCTAAAGCTATTAAACCACCAGGATGATCCGGACTAGGAGGAATAGCTAATAAAGGATTAATGTCAATTTCTTTAATCCCTGGTTGTTCCACAACTAATTGACTAAATACTACTAACAATTCCTCCAAAGCCGCCATATTTATACTTTCTCTACCCCGGACTCCTTTCAATGCTTTATAGATTTTGGTTTGTTCCATCATTCGTCTAGCTAGGGTAGTATTTAAAGGCGGAAGGGCGATAGAACTATCTTGAAAAACTTCCACCAACTGTCCCCCAGCCCCAAATAATAATACTGGTCCAAACTGGGGATCTAAACTACTACCAATTATTAGTTCATAACCGCTGGTTTTTACCATTTCTTGCACGGTTACACCTAAAAAATCTTCCAGTTTGGCTTTTTCTAACACGGAAGATTCTATTAAATGATATGCTTTTTTTACAGCTTCAGCATTCCGCAAATTTAACTGTACACCACCCACATCTGTTTTATGAGTAATGGTGTGAGAATACAATTTTAACACCACTGGATAACCAATAGTTTCTGCACAATGCACTGCTTCCTCTGCACTTTTAGCAATGCTCCCAGCAACTACGGGAATCCCATAAGCTGCTAATATTTCCTTAGATTCAAATTCTGTAAGAATAGTTCTTCCGGCTTTTCTAGCATCATTAATAATGCTGGCGACTAATTCAGCTTTAGCACCATTAGTATCAGATTCTAATGTAGGTAATACAGGAGTTTCGTAAATACCCTGCAAGTTATAACTATACCGCCACATATAGCTAAATATCCGCGCTGCTGTATCGGGATAACGGTATGTAGGAATCCCTTGATGGTTCAGAATTTGTTCCCCAGCAGCGACATCTGCACCACCCATCCAACTTGCTAAAATCGGTTTATTCGACATTTGCGCGTAGGGTTTTAATTGTTCTGCTGTTTGGGTAGGATCTGTCATTGATTGGGGTGTTAAAATCACTAATAAACCATCACTATTGGGATCTTTGGCAGCAATTTCTAAGGCTTTTGTATAACGTTGAGGATCAGCATCTCCTAAAATATCAATAGGATTATTGTGACTCCATTGTGGGGGTAAAATATCATTCAGAGAAGTAATGATTTCTGGAGAAATAGTTGCTAGTTCTCCTCCACTTTCAATTAATGTATCTGTGGCTAATACTCCAGGTCCTCCAGCATTAGTTAAAATCGTCAAACGTGGTCCTTTAGGACGGGGTTGTTTTGCTAATACTTCCGACATATCAAATAAGTCAGAAATACTATTTACTCGTAATACCCCACAACGTCGAAAAGCGGCATCTAATACAGCATCGCTTCCTGCTAATGCACCTGTGTGAGAGGCTGCGGCTTTGGCTGCGGCTTCGGTACGACCGGCTTTAATCACAATTATCGGTTTTGTTAAAGCCACTTCTCGCGCTGCTGAGAGGAAGGAACGGGCATCCCCAATGGATTCCATATAAATGACAATACTTTTGGTATGGGGATCATCACCAAGATAATAAATCAAATCACCCCAATTTATATCTAACATTGAACCGATGGAAACGAAGGAACTAAAACCAACGTTTTCCTGTAAACTCCAGTCGAGAATTGATGTACATAAAGCCCCACTTTGGCTGATGAAACCGACGTTTCCCGGACGGGCTATTTTACTAGCAAAGGTAGCATTTAATCCGGTGCGGGGACTCATTACTCCTAAACAATTCGGACCGATAATTCTAATTTTTCCTCGGTATGCTTGTTGGAGTATTTCCTGTTCTAAAGCAATACCTTTTTCTCCGGCTTCTTTAAAACCTGCGGAAATAATTATTGCTCCTTTGACACCGATATCCACACAATCAGAAATGATTTTAGGAACTGTATGTGCTGGTGTTGCAATAACAGCTAAATCAATGGGTTCAGGAACATCAAAAATCGTGGGATAAGCTTTAATTCCTAATACGCTATGACGTTGAGGATTAATTGGAAAAACTGTGCCACCGAAGGGATTAGTAATTAAGTTCCAAAGTAAAGTTCGTCCCACACTTCCGGGTTTTTCTGTTGCACCAATTACCGCGACGGTTTTAGGTTGAAATATAGCATCTAAGGGATTAATTCTCTCTGTTTGTAAGATATCATAGGCTTTATCACTAAGATTTTTACTGGATACGGTCATACATACTCCTAATCATTGACAATTAACTCTATACTCGATTAATAATATTAATTATTTTGGTTAAAGCGATACCAATTCCTGTTTCGGCTATTGGTGAAAGACAATCTCCTAATTCAAAGTTAACTCCCGGTACTGTGACTAACCATGCTGGGGGACAATAACCATAGAGAGATTTGGTCAAGGCTAAGAGCGATCGCGGATCTGCACTATGTCCTATAATCATACTAGATGTAGTAGGTAATATAGGTTCTACTTGCACATCTGCTAATTCAGAATTAATCCGAGCATCCACGAAAATTGCTAAATTGACATTTGCTAAATTTGCCGCTAATTCTGGGGTAAGTTGGGGAACTGCAAGGGATTTTAGATTAGATAAATCCCAGAGATTGATTACATTTGCTATTCTTTGACCAATAGCATCATCACTACGTAATTCATTTCCATAACCAATCACCATTGCAGTTCCACTCATTTTGCTTACCCCTTGTCATCTATTCTAATTTAAATGTGATTATGGAAAGTCCGTTTGATCACATCTAGCTGTTGTTCATGGGTTAATTTGATGAAGTTAACCGCATATCCAGAAACTCGAATTGTCAGTTGGGGATATTTTTCAGGATGATCCATTGCATCAAGAAGTGTCTCTTTATCAAGGACATTGACATTAATATGGTGTCCTTGATTGTGGAAATAACCATCTAACATTCCACTGAGGTTATTAATTTTGTCCTGAGCAGTTTTACCTAAAGCATTGGGGACAATAGAAAAGGTATAAGAAATGCCATCTTGAGCATCTTTATAAGGTAGTTTAGCAACAGATTCAAGGGATGCGATCGCCCCTTTTGTATCTCTACCATGTAAAGGATTTGCACCAGGAGCAAAGGGTTCACCCGTTTTTCTACCATCAGGTGTATTACCTGTCATTTTGCCATAAACAACATTGGAAGTAATGGTTAAAATTGATTGAGTTGGTACAGCGTCACGATAGGTTTTTTGCTGACGTAGTTTGTTCATGAAGGTGTGAACAAGATTAGCGGCGATGTCATCTACTTGATCATCATTATTACCAAACTTAGGATAATCACCCTCAATTTCATAATCTATTGCTAAACCATTTTCATCCCGAATTGCTTTAACTTTCGCGTATTTAATTGCTGATAAAGCATCTGCTACCACCGATAAACCCGCCATACCGCAAGCTACTGTTCGATAAACATCACGATCATGTAACGCCATTTCTATCCGTTCATAACAGTATTTATCGTGCATATAGTGAATGACATTCAGAGTATTCACATACAACTTAGCCAACCAATCCATGATTTTGTCGAATTTTTCCACCACTTCTTCATAATCTAAATATTCGGAAGTAATGGGTGCAAAACCAGTAGTAACAAGATGTCCTGTTTTTTCATCTTTACCACCATTAATGGCATATAATAACGCCTTGGCTAAGTTAGCACGAGCGCCGAAAAACTGCATTTGTTTACCAATTCGCATGGCAGAAACACAACAAGCAATCCCATAATCATCGCCATATTCAGGACGCATTAAGTCGTCATTTTCATATTGAATTGAACTGCTATCAATGGAGACTTTAGTACAGAAGTGTTTAAAGCCAACAGGCAAATTTTCCGACCAAAGTACAGTTAAATTAGGTTCTGGTGCAGCACCTAAATTATATAAAGTGTGCAGGAAACGGAAGCTAGTTTTAGTAACTAAAGAACGTCCATCTTCTCCTATACCACCAATACATTCTGTTACCCAAGTTGGATCACCAGAGAACAATTGATTATATTCGGGTGTTCTTAAAAACCGCACCATTCGCAATTTGATCACAAAATGATCAATGATTTCTTGCACTTGAGATTCTGTCAATGTGCCATTTTTAAAATCGCGTTCAAAGTAAATATCTAGGAAAGTAGAAACTCTTCCTAAAGACATTGCTGCACCATTTTGTTCTTTAACAGCACCTAAATATGCGAAGTAAGTCCACTGTACAGCTTCTTTGCCATTGGCAGCCGGCAAACTAATATCAAAGCCGTAACTAGCAGCCATGACTTTGAGTTCTTGTAATGCGCGAATTTGCTCACCAATTTCCTCATGTAGTCGAATTGTTGGCTCTAGCATATCGTCTAATTCTAGAGATTCCAATTGCTCTTTTTTATCGAGAATTAAACGATCAATTCCATACAATGCGACACGACGATAATCACCAATAATTCTTCCTCTTCCATAAGCATCAGGTAATCCGGTAATAATCCCAGAATGCCTTGCTAATTTCATTTGGCGAGTGTAACCATCAAAAACACCATCATTGTGGGTTTTACGATATTTCGTAAATATCTCTTCTGTTTGCGGATCAAGTTGGTAATTATAAGATTCTAGAGAGTTTTTTACGACTCGAATTCCACCAAAAGGCATAATCGCTCGTTTCAATGGTTTATCAGTTTGTAAACCGACAATTTGCTCGATTGTGGGATCAATATAACCAGGAGCATGAGAAACAATTGTTGATGGTACTTGGGTATCGGTATCTAAAATCCCTTTTTCTCGTTCCAATTTCATTAAATCACCAACTAAACTCCAGAGGGTTTGAGTGCGTTCGGTAGCATTAGCTAAAAAGCTATCATCTCCAGCATAAGGTGTGTAATTACATTGAATAAAATCACGCACATCAATTTCTTGATTCCATTTACCAGTAGTAAAATCTTGCCATTGTTCGCACAAATTAGAGCTAGATTTTTCTGGGCTTTGACGTTCTAAATGAGCAACCATAATTACCTCCAAAAATTCAAAATTATTACCCAATCACCAATCACCAATCACCAATCCCCAATTCCCTATTTGCCCCGATATGCTTTGATGTACAAATCTTGCAAGTCACTAATTAAGGGATAACGAGGATTTGCTCCTGTACATTGATCATCAAAGGCTTGTTCTGCCATTGATTCTAACTTGTCATAGAAGGTTTGTTCATCATCTTTAATGAAATCCTTAATGGTTAGGGGAATTTCTACATCTTGTTTGAGTTTTTCCACAGCAGCAATTAGCAATTCTACTTTCTCATCTTCTGTGTTTCCTCCTAATTCTAAATAATCGGCAATTTTGGCATAACGCCATTTAGCATTGGGATATTCATATTGGGGAAAAATCGCTTGTTTGAAGGGTGCATCTGTGGCATTGTAGCGAATAACATGAGAAATCATTAGGGCATTTGCTAACCCGTGGGGAACGTGGAAGGTAGAGCCTAATTTATGCGCTAGGGAGTGACAAATACCGAGGAAAGCATTAGCAAAAGCCATGCCGGCAATTGTCGCTGCATAATGGACTTTTTCCCTAGCTTTTGGATCTTTTGCTCCGTTTTTGTAAGCAGAAGGTAAGTATTTAAACAACAGCCGAATTGCTTCTAAAGCTAACCCTTTAGTATATTCGGAAGCACAGATAGAAACATAAGCCTCCAGAGCATGAGTTAGGGCATCAATACCACCATAAGCTGTGAGTGGCTTGGGCATATTTAGCACTAATTCGGGGTCAATAATTGCCATATTCGGAGTGAGGGCATAATCAGCCAAGGGGTATTTTATGCCCGTCCTATCGTCTGTCACAACTGCAAATGGTGTTACTTCTGAGCCTGTTCCTGATGTGGTCGGAATTGCCACTAAAATGGCTTTATTTCCTAATTCTGGCAACGCGTATACTCGCTTGCGGATGTCCATAAATCGCATCGCTAAACCATCAAATTCTGTTTCTGGATGTTCATACATTAACCAGATGACTTTCGCCGCGTCCATGGGAGAACCGCCACCAATGGCAATAATTACATCTGGGTGGAAACTATTAATTTGAGCAAGTCCTTTATTAATTGTTGTTAAGGTGGGGTCAGGTTCAACATCATAAAAAACTTGGGTTTTAATGCCCATTTCTTCGAGAACATTAGTAACTTTTTCCGCAAGTCCTAATTCAAATAATGGTTGGTCGGTAATAATCAAAGCCCGGTGTTTTCCTGCTAAGTCTCCCAGCGCAACGGGTAAGCATCCATATTTAAAATAAACTTTGGGAGGGACACGAAACCAAAGCATATTTTCCCGTCTTTCTGTGACTGTTTTAATGTTAATTAGGTGACGCGGACCAACATTATCACTAACAGAATTATTCCCCCAACTACCACAGCCTAAAGTTAAAGATGGATCAAGTCGGAAGTTATATAAATCACCAATTGCACCTTGAGAAGAGGGCGTATTAACTAACACGCGACTGGTATGTAATTTATTTTCAAATTCGATAATGTGAGGGCGGTTTTCTGGTGCAGTGTAAAGTACAGAAGTATGTCCAAGTCCACCAAATTCAATTAATTTTTCGGCTGTATCAACTGCTTCTGAGAAAGTTTCCGCTCGATACATTGCTAAAATTGGGGAAAGTTTTTCTGAAGATAATGCTTCTGTGATGCCAATTTCTGAGACTTCAGCAATTATCAATTTAGATTCTTTGGCTTTTTCCACTCCCGCCATTTCCGCTAGTTTAGCGACAGTTTGACCCACAATTTCTGGATTTAAACGCCCATTAACTAAAATCAAATCTCTGACTTGATGTTTTTCCTGTTCATTCAAGAAATATGCACCACGAGTCATAAATTCTTGCTTCACACTTTCGTAAATATCATCTAAAACAATAACTGATTGTTCACTGGCACAAATCATGCCATTATCGAAAGTTTTACTGATTAAAATTGAAGAGACTGCCATTTTAATATCAGCAGTTGAGTCAATTAAAGCCGGGGTATTTCCTGAACCCACGCCCAAGGAAGCATGACCAGAAGAATAAGCAGCGCGTACCATTCCTGGTCCACCAGTGGCGAGAATGAGGTTAATATTTGGATGCTGCATTAACTGTTGAGAAAGTTCAACTGTCGGTTCATCAATCCAACCAATAATCCCAGGAGGCGCTCCCGCTTCAATAGCCGCTTCTAGGATAATTTTGGCAGCTTTAATTGTGCATTCTTTGGCGCGGGGGTGGGGTGAAAAAATAATTCCATTCCGGGTTTTTAGAGCTAGTAAGGCTTTAAAAATAGCGGTGGAAGTAGGGTTGGTGACGGGAACAATTCCGGCTAATATACCTACTGGTTCAGCAATTCTTTGAATGCCGAATTGTTTATCATCTTCAATGATGCCACAGGTTTTTTCGGTTTTATATTTGTTGTAAATATATTCGGAAGCAAAGTGGTTTTTAATCACTTTATCTTCTATCACACCCATGCCTGTTTCTTCTACAGCCATTTTTGCTAACGGAATTCGAGCCGAATTTGCAGCCCTAGCAGCTTGTTTGAAGATGTGATCTACTTGTTCTTGAGTATATTCTGCATATTGAATTTGAGCAGCTTTAACTTGTTGAATTAAAACTTTGAGTTCTTCCAGATTTGTGACTGTAATTTTCATATATTTATGGTAAAATTTTGGTATTTGCAGCTTTAAGTTTTCCAAATCAATCGAGTTTATTGTACCTGAATTCCATGGCTGATAAAGATGTCTTTCACTTTTTGAATTTCTTCAGCAGTAGGAGGTTGAGTATTTGCCAATTCATAATGATATCCAAGTTGATGCCATTTGTATTCACCTAATTTGTGAAAAGGCAAAATTTCAAGTTTTTCAACATTTGGTAATTTGGAGACAAACTCAGCTAATTTATTAACATTTTCAGGAGCATCAGTCAAGTTAGGAACTAAAACGAAGCGAATCCATGTTGGTTTATTAATTTCTCGTAAATATTCCGCAAATCTCAATGTAGGTTCTACAGAAACTCCGGTTAAATGTAGGTAGGTTGTAGGATCAAAAGATTTGATATCTAATAATACTAAATCTACAAATTCCAGCACAGGTTTAGATGCTGTTAAATCAGGAAATCCAGAGGTATCAAGGGCGGTATGAATTTGCAATTCTTGACAGCGGCGAAAAATTTCTCTAACAAATTCTGGTTGTAGCAAAGGTTCACCACCGCTAATAGTAACGCCTCCACCAGAAAATTGCATATAAGACCGATATTTCTCTATTTCAGTAATCAGTTCTTCTGGGGTTGTTTTTATTCCCCCTGCGGTATCACGAGTATCAGGATTGTGACAATAGAAACATCTGAGTAAACAGCCTTGAGTAAAAATGACAAATCGTATACCTGGACCATCAACTGTACCACAGGTTTCTACAGAGTGAATATGACCTGATATCTGAGAAGGTTGGGAAACGGTTTGAACGAACCTGTTTGGACTTTCATAAATTGGAGTAGTCATAACAAATCCTCAAATTTGGGTTCAGGACAAACACATCTGAGTATACATAACCGCACGGGAAAATTCAAAATATTGCGTTGCTCTCTTTAGGGATATAAAATTCAAAAAGCTGATTACACAAACCTTTAAGGAATTCTTAATGATTAGTTAATGTCCGCCGTTGTGTAATAGTTATCTGAATTGAGGTTGGGAAACATAGCATAACTCTCTGTGATTTATTCTTTACTTTGAAAATACGCTAAAAATTTGAGGAACTTGTGAGGAAACACAAAAACCCTAAAAACAAACTTATGTGAACAGGAAATTTATTTTCTGACTGATTGGTTATATGATCAGGTTGGGTAGTCCCATAAAACTCTAGAAAAATTTAAATAAATTGTGAGGCTGTTCTATGCCTGAAGTGAATTTTCAACAGCCGATTAATAGTGCTGGTAGAATCGTAGAAGAATATGCAGTGGGAAAACGAGACTTTGAAAAAGCAGAATTAGCAGAGGCTAATTTACAAAATTTGGACTTGAAAGGCGCTGATTTTAGCTATGCGGATTTGAGTACAGCTAACCTCAGCGGGACTAATCTGCGTGGCTGTGATTTGAGTTTCGCTGATTTAAGTGAGGCTAATTTAGAAAATGCAGACTTGCGGGGTTCTATGTTATTTTCCGCGAATTTGCGTAATGCTAATTTACAGGGGACACATTTAGAAAAAGCTGATTGCGATCGCAATACCCATTTTCCCACAAATTTTGACATAGTTCAAGCAGGTGTAAAGATGAGTGATGAATCTGTATAGATACTGATGCGGCTTGATTAGCCGCTGATTATTTATACTAGTATTTTTATAAACAGCTTCCTCAAAAAGTTTAAACAACTTAATTTTTATTAATAATCTTTACAAAAAATAACATTTAGTTGTCACTGTTCGTTTATATCAACTTTATGTATTAATTAAATTAATAAAAAACCTTTTCGCCTCAAATAATTTGATTAGATTTAGTGATTTAAATACTTGTCAAAAAAAATATATTATGGTAGTGGGAATAAGCGAAAAAAAGATATTGTAGTGAAAACGAGCGAAAAAAGTAAAGCCAGGTACTTTGCACCCAGTTATGACAACTATCTGCTGCTAGATTGTCTGTTCTAATAAAACTTCTTTCATAATCCCGATATCATCTTAAAATATTCTTAATTTCTGCCTAATTCTCGACTTTCAATTTACAAATCACCCAAGAACTATTATGGCTATAGGCTACGTCGCGCTTGTACTTCACGCACACCTGCCCTTCGTTCGTCACCCAGGAAGTGACTATGTGCTAGAAGAAGAATGGCTGTATGAAGCAATTACTGAAACTTACATTCCTTTATTAAAAGTATTTGAAGGCTTAAAGCGAGACGGCATCGACTTTAAACTCACAATGAGTATGACTCCGCCCTTGGTGTCCATGCTCCGTGACCCTCTCTTGCAAGAACGATATGATGCCCATTTGTCACAGCTAGAAGAGCTTATAGAATTAGAAGCCGAGCGCAATATCCATAATGGTCATGTTCGTTATTTAGCGGAACATTATGCAACTGAGTTTAATGAAGCGCGGGAATTATGGGAACGTTATAACGGTGATTTAGTTACAGCATTTAAAGAGTTTCAAGATAGTAATAACTTAGAAATTATTACCTGTGGTGCTACTCACGGTTACTTACCATTAATGAAAATGTATCCCCAAGCTGTTTGGGCGCAAATTCAGGTAGCTTGTGAACATTATGAGGAAACTTTTGGACAACCTCCTAGAGGCATTTGGTTGCCAGAATGTGCCTATTATGAAGGTGTGGAGCGAATGCTGGCTGATGCTGGTTTACGTTATTTCCTCACTGATGGACATGGCATTTTATACGCCCGTCCTCGTCCTCGCTACGGTAGCTATGCCCCTATTTTCACAGAACCCGGTGTAGCAGCTTTTGGTCGAGATCATGAATCTTCTCAGCAAGTATGGTCTTCTGAGGTAGGTTATCCTGGTGCAGCAGAATATCGGGAATTTTATAAAGATTTGGGTTGGGAAGCTGAATATGAATATATTAAGCCCTATATTATGCCAAATGGCCAGAGGAAAAATACAGGTATTAAGTATCATAAAATCACTGGTAGGGGCTTAGGTCTTTCGGATAAAGCCCTATATGATCCTTATTGGGCAAAGGAAAAGACAGCAGAACACGCTGCTAACTTCATGTATAATCGTGAGCAGCAAGTTGGGCATTTACACGATATTATGGGTCGTCCACCAATTATTGTTTCTCCTTATGACGCGGAGTTATTTGGTCATTGGTGGTATGAGGGTCCTTGGTTTATTGATTACCTGTTCCGTAAGTCCTGGTATGACCAAAAAACTTATGAAATGACCCATTTAGCCGATTATTTACGAGCTAATCCTACTCAACAAGTTTGTCGTCCTTCTCAGTCGAGTTGGGGCTTTAAGGGTTTCCATGAATATTGGTTGAATGATACTAATGCTTGGGTTTATCCACATTTACACAAAGCTGCGGAACGGATGATTGAGATTTCCCAAATCGAAGCGGAAGATGAGTTACAGGAAAAAGCACTTAACCAAGCTGCGCGAGAATTGCTGTTAGCACAATCTTCTGACTGGGCGTTTATTATGCGGACAGGAACAATGGTTCCCTATGCGGTGAGAAGAACGCGATCGCATTTAATGCGTTTTAATAAACTGTATGAAGATGTCAAAATCGCTAAAGTTGATAGTGGTTGGTTGGAAAAAGTCGAGTCAATGGATAATATTTTCCCCAATATTAACTATCGCGTTTATCGTCCAGCATTTTAATTAGGGAATAGGGAACAAAGCAAAACCCCCAGGATTGTGACTGGGGGTTATTTTTATACACATTTTGTCAAATTGTCGCTAGATCCTATCTGGGTAAGTTGCGGCTGTTATAAGCATCAATAGCATAGGCGGGTGTGCGTTGAGTGTAATCTATATCTAAGCCAGTGATAGATTTAGCCAAAGTTGCAAATTTATCAGAAGCCCAGTTGCGTTCGTGAATGGGCTTGCTTTGTTCACCCATGAAATAAGCTAGAGAACCGATAACGGAAACAGCTACCCAACCAACAACTAATAGAGAAATTAAAATAGCCATTCGAGAACCTCGTTTTTTACTTTTGTAACCTTATGTAAATAAATATAACAGATTGTTAACAGAAGTTGCAAATATTTTTCTGGTGTGTATGCCCCTAAAATAGGTGAGGTATTCCTCACTGTAATATTTTCGTAACAAAACGCACCTGTACAAGGAATAGTGAGAAAATTGTGTGGGTATATTTTTGTCATTCTTAAACCAGAAGCGAATAATTTGGAATATGCAGATCAAGACAATTTTAGCTATATCTTCCTTTTTGATAACTAGCCTAACTATATCTAATAGTGCGATTGCTCAAAATCGGGGGACTCCTGGGAAATTTGATCTTTACGTCCTCGCCCTTTCTTGGTCTCCTGACTATTGTGTAAAAAATGGTCAACGTGACCAACAACAGTGTAATTCCGGGAAAAAACTGGGTTTTGTTTTACATGGTTTATGGCCACAATATCAAAAAGGCTATCCTGCTAATTGTTCAACAGAGAAATTAAGCCCAACAATCAAGCAACAATTTCCAGGTTTATATCCCAATGATAAGCTTTATAATCATCAATGGCAAAAACATGGAACTTGTGCGGGAACAACTCCTCAAGGATATTTAGTATTAAGTAAAAAGTTAAAAACTTCTGTAGCTATTCCCACGGCTTATAATCGCCCGGCTAAACCTTTTCGGACAACAATTCAAGGTTTGAAAAGTACATTTATAAGTGCTAATAGTGAATTAACTGTTAATGGAATAGCACCTTATTGTTCAGATTCTGGTAGATTTTTGCAAGAAGTGTTTTTTGCTATTCTAAAGATGGAAAAGCTGGTATTTGTAGCGAAGAGATTT
>NZ_VILD01000005.1:68828-110307 GCF_009712085.1 Anabaena sp. UHCC 0253 | reverse complement strand
CCGTTCTCGCAGAAGTTGTGGACAAGCTGATTTTTAGTGAGAAATGTCAGGTAATTTTATTGTCTGAATCAAGATTTCGAGGATTTCAGCATTTTCAAGATGACAATGAATATTCATCAGGACTTACGCACAAGTCTCGAAGAAACGTTCGCAAAGCGTGTCGAAGACATACCACGAAGAAACGAACCACGAAGGAACGAAGGAAACGAAGGAAAGAGGGTTTCAGAGATATTTTGCGTAAGTCCTATTAATCAACAATTGTCATCTGCTTTTTTAACTTTTAATTACTAAATTTTGATTCACAAGTGCCATTTTCTGATAAGATCAAAAATCCGACTCCTTTAACATAGTATTGATATATGAGCAAGGGTACACTATTTGACAAAGTTTGGGACTTACACACCGTTGGTACACTGCCATCAGGATTAACACAACTATTTATTGGACTACATCTTATTCATGAAGTTACGAGTCCCCAAGCCTTTGCTATGCTCAAGGAACGGGATTTAAAAGTATTATTCCCAGAACGGACAATAGCCACAGTTGATCATATAGTCCCTACAGAAAACCAAGCCCGTCCCTTTGTGGATAGCATGGCTGAAGAAATGATCCAGGCATTAGAAAAGAGTTGTCAAGAAAATGACATAACTTTTTACAATATTGGTTCAGGAAATCAAGGTATAGTTCACGTCATCGCCCCCGAATTGGGACTAACTCAACCGGGGATGACGATCGCTTGTGGAGATAGCCATACATCAAGTCATGGTGCATTTGGAGCGATCGCCTTTGGTATCGGTACAAGCCAAGTTAGAGACGTACTCGCCTCTCAAACCCTATCATTATCTAAACTCAAAGTCCGCAAAATCGAAGTTAACGGTAACTTAAAACCCGGAGTTTACGCCAAAGACGTAATTTTGCATATTATCCGTACCCTGGGCGTAAAAGGTGGCGTAGGCTACGCTTACGAATTTGCAGGAACAACCTTTGCACAAATGAACATGGAAGAACGGATGACCGTTTGTAACATGGCCATAGAAGGTGGTGCAAGATGCGGATACGTCAACCCCGACCAAATTACCTACGACTACCTAAAAAATAGAGACTTTGCCCCCAAAGGTGCAGACTGGGAAAAAGCCCTTGCTTGGTGGGAATCTCTCAGTAGTCATACTGATGCCAAATATGATGACGTAGTAGTATTTAATGCCGAGAACATCCCCCCCACAGTCACATGGGGAATTACACCAGGACAAGGAATAGGCGTAGATGAAAAAGTCCCTACAGCCGCAGAACTCCTAGAAGAAGACCGCTTCATAGCCGAAGAAGCATATAGCTACATGGATCTATATCCAGGTCAACCCATTCAAGGTACAAAAATTGACGTTTGCTTCATCGGTAGCTGCACCAACGGACGCATAAGCGACCTTAGAGAAGCCGCCAAAATCGCCCAAGGTCGCCAAGTTGCAGCCGGAGTTAAAGCCTTCGTAGTCCCCGGTTCAGAAAGAGTTAAAAAAGAAGCCGAAGCCGAAGGACTAGATAAAATCTTCGTTGCAGCCGGCTTTGAGTGGAGAGAACCAGGATGTTCCATGTGTTTAGCCATGAACCCCGACAAACTCCAAGGAAGACAAATCAGCGCCTCCTCCTCCAACCGCAACTTCAAAGGAAGACAAGGATCATCCTCCGGTCGTACCCTCCTCATGAGTCCCGCAATGGTAGCCACAGCAGCCATAAAAGGCGAAATCGCCGACGTGAGAGAACTGCTGTAACCCCACCCCCAACCCCTCCCCGCAAGCGAGGAGGGGAGTGAAAAAAAGGCTAGGCTAGAAACCTGTCCCATAGGAAAAAAGCAAAAAACAAAGACAAATAAATCAAATGGTACCACCAGAATATGATTTTGATATTGCAAAATTTTGTGGTTTGAAGGGAGGAGAAATGTTGTCTCATGCCTACCAAGCAGTATGCGAAGGAAAACAACTCATTGAATATAATTACAACGCATTAGATTACCAAAGTGTTTCCATTGAATTGGCATCTAAACGTAAAAATGAGTTTCAATTTTGCATACAAGCTGTAATTTTATTTCAAGTAAGTATGGAAGCCATTATTAATCAAGTAATCCCTACACAACCAGACACCAAAGCATTTATAGAAGCTTCCTTGAAAAAGAAAAAGAAATGGTATAATGCGACATTTAAAGATAAATGGTGTAAAACACTTGAAAAACAAAAGATTGAATTAGAAAATTTTGAAAAATACCATGAAAATATTTATCAGACTTTAAGAAATAATGTAGTTCATCCCAGCCATAGATATTCAGGTGAAAAGCCTGAGGAACTTATTTCTTCAGATGAGAAATTTATTTTTTCTGCTGATAAATTTATTTTCTCAAATGTTTATTCTGGGTTTAAAAATGGATGGTTAGCATTTGCATCTTTATCTCAAGCAGTTGGATATCCGCATGATAATAACTCTTGGGATATTTATTGTGATATCTGTCATCTACCAAAATCAGTGGTTCCCGAAGAATATCCTAATTTGACCGAAAAATCAAACTTTTTTTTAAACGAATATATGAATCATATAGCAACGATAAATAATATCCGAACTGAAACCTTTTTGTAATCAATTTGGTAGGTTTTTAGAGTTAAAATGTCCTTCGTGTCCTTGGTGGTTTATTAATTATGGTAAGTGAAGTAAAACAAATATCTGGTAACGCCGTTCCCCTCATCGGTAACGACATAGATACCGACCGAATTATACCCGCCCGCTACTTAAAAGCAGTCACCTTTGACGGCTTAGGAGAAGGGGTATTTATTGACGACAGAAAAGCCTTAAACGGTCAACACCCATTTGACCAAATCCATTATCAAGGCGCGAAAATCCTCATAGCGAACCGTAATTTTGGCTGTGGTTCATCAAGAGAACACGCACCCCAAGCCCTAGCCAAATGGGGAATAAAAGCCCTGATTGGTGAAAGCTTCGCGGAAATATTCTTTGGTAACTGCGTCGCCATGGGGATACCATGCGTAACTGCTGACGCGGAAATAGTTAAACAACTGCAAGAAAGAGCGATCGCTAATCCCCAAGAACCCTTTACCATAAATTTGGAAAAATTGCAAGTGCAAATTGGTGATTTAACAGTCTCAGTTGTCATGAGTGAAGGGACAAGAAGCGCCTTTATTGCCGGAACTTGGGACGCTTGCGGACAGTTGGTAGCGAATGCAGAACAGGTAAAAGCAACAGCAGCGAAATTACCTTACATTGGTTGGGGTAATTTAGCCGCGATTTAGAGGATATCCCGTAAAAAAGTAGAGACGTTCCATGGAACGTCTTTACATTCATGAAATTAATTATTAGATAAAAATAATGAATTATTGGTTAATGAAGTCTGAACCATCAGTATATAGTATTACTGATTTAAAAAATCAAAATCAGACAATTTGGGATGGAATACGTAATTATCAAGCACGTAATTTTCTGAGACAAATGCAAATAGGAGATTTAGCATTTTTCTATCATTCCAATGCTGAACCTCCGGGTATTTTTGGCTTAATGCGGATAGTGGAAACAGGCATTGCTGACCCGACACAATTTGATATAAATAGTAAATATTATGATGCTAAATCAACTCCTGAATCCCCACGTTGGCAAACTGTAAAAGTGGAATTTTTGGAAGTTTTTAATAATCCCCTTTCACTATCAACACTCAAAGCAAAATTTAGTGATGATGAATTATTAGTAGTCAAAAAAGGTAATCGTTTATCAGTAACCCCTGTAATCGAATCAGTCGGAAGGAGGATTTTAGAAATCGCTAGAGATATTTAGAGATTGTAACTTAGAAAAGATGGTGTTGCTGATTAAGAGTATGATTTTGTTTCACGCAGAGGCGCAGAGTCTACAGAGAGTAAGAGTTTGAAATCATTGATTCTTGAATTTCATACCCTAATTCAGCAACGCCGAAACGATATATAGCAATACTAAAAAAAATATCTCATCCTTCTCCATCTCTGCGTTCTCTGCGCCTCTGCAGTTCGATAAAAAGGCAGTAAAATGGTATTATAAAAGCAATAAAAATATTCTCTATCAAATTGTAGGGAGTGCAGTTTATGGCTGAACAAAGTGATGATAATTCCTGGAAAACAAAGGTTACTGGGGTTTTTAATCAAGCCACTGGTAAATTAACCCAAATTTTACCTCTAGAACAAGTAACGCAAACAGTAGGACAATGGTTTAGTGTCAGTGATACTCAAGTTGCGGAAATTCTCGCAACTATTCGCGCTGAATTACCAACTACAGAAGCTTTACTTTTAGGAAAACCCCAAGCAGGAAAAAGTTCCATTGTTAGGGGTTTAACTGGAGTATCTGCGGAAATTATCGGCCAGGGTTTTCGTCCCCATACCCAAAATACCCAACGTTACGCATATCCCTCCAATGATTTACCATTACTGATTTTTACAGATACAGTCGGGTTAGGAGATGTTAGTCAAGATACTCAAGCAATTATTCAAGAATTAATAGGTGATTTACAACAGGAAACAAATAAAGCTAGAGTGCTGATTATCACTGTCAAAATTAATGATTTTGCAACTGATACTCTGCGGCAAATTACTCAAAAATTACGTCAACAATATCCAAATATTCCCTGTTTATTGGTAGTAACTTGCTTACATGAAGTTTATCCACCAGAAATTATAAATCATCCTGATTATCCTCCAAATTTCACAGAATTAAACCGCGCATTTATCGCTATCAAAGAAAACTTTGCAGGTTTATATAATAGTGCCGTTTTGATTGATTTTACTTTAGAAGAAGATGATTATAATCCTGTTTTTTACGGTTTAGAAGCATTACGAGATAATTTGGCTGAATTACTCCCGGAAGCAGAATCAAAGACAATTTATCAATTATTAGATCAACAAGCTGGAGAAAAATTAGGTAATATTTATCGAGATGCCGGCAGACGTTATATTTTGCCATTTTCGATTATGGCTGCGACTTTAGCCGCAGTTCCTTTACCTTTTGCCACTATGCCCGTTTTAACGGCATTGCAAGTGTCAATGGTGGGATTGTTGGGTAAATTATATGGACAAACATTAACACCATCTCAAGCTGGGGGTGTTGTGAGTGCGATCGCAGGTGGTTTTTTAGCCCAAGCCGTAGCACGGGAGTTAATTAAATTTATCCCTGGTTTTGGTAGCGTCATTGCAGCCTCTTGGGCAGGTGCTTACACATGGTCTTTAGGTGAAGCTGCTTGTGTCTATTTTGGTGATTTAATGGGTGGAAAAAAACCCGATCCTCAAAAAATTCAAACAGTGATGCAAGAAGCTTTTACAGAGGCAAAAGAACGGTTTAAGGGGATGAAAAATTAACTTATCTTACAATATGATTTTTATGCTAAAATAGTCTTTAAATAAACGACTAAAAGCTAAAGTTAGCTTTGTCCAACTGGGTGGAAAAATTGAACCAGTTTGAGAGGAATTTTAGCAAATGTGTTTTCATTATCATCGAACTGTCAGATTTCAAGATACTGATGCGGCTGGAGTAGTTTACTTTGCCAATGTTTTGGGAATATGCCATGAAGTCTATGAAGAATCATTAGCAAATTCAAACATTAATATCAAAGCTTTTTTTACTAATCCATCTATGGCTTTTCCTATCGTCCATGCAAGTGTTGATTTTTTACGTCCTATGTATTGTGGTGACAATTTAGTAATTAGTTTATCTCCACAAAAAATAGGTTTAGAGAAGTTTGAAATTACCTATAAAATTACCATAGATAAGGTGATAGTTGCAAAGGCAATTACTCGGCACGTTTGTATTGATGCAAGTAGTAGAACTAAGCAGGAATTACCCGATTATATGCACAATTGGTTGGAAACGAACCACAGAGACGCAGAGATCACAGAGAGAAGAAAGTCAAGGGAGGAGGTTATGTAATTTAGGCGTAGGGGCGAAGCATTCGGGCGACAAATTATCCATTTTTGTCCAAGGCTATTGTCCGAATGCTTCGCCCGTACAGTTCAGGAAGAAAGAATAATAATATGTAATGAAAAGTAAAATATCCCAAAATCTCTTCCTTGTTCCCTTGTTAGTAACGACAATTTTTAATGCCAACCTAATTAATTATTGATCAAAAAATCTTCAGCTATTTGTTGGAGTTGTTGACGGTTAATTTTACCTTGGGCGTTACGAGGTAAGGTTGGTAGGGAAATCCAATATTTGGGAATTTTGAATTTACTAAGTTGATTTTTTAGTTGAGTTTGAATTTCTAAGGAAGAAATATTTTTATTATTAGGAATATAAATAGCGGTTAATGCTTGTCCCCAATGTTTATCAGGTATTCCAATTACACAGATATCAATTACCATCTGAGTTTTTCTAATTGCTGTTTCAATTTCTGGGGGATAAACATTTTCACCACCTGTAATAATTTTATCGCTATTCCGTCCCACAATATGTAAATAGCCTTGATTGTCTAAAAAACCAATATCATCAACTGTAAAATTTTCTCCATTTTCCCACAGTTGGGGATAATAACCTAAAGCTAAAGATTGACTTTGGATATTTATATTTCCTGATTGATTATCAATCATAATTTGGGCGTGGGGAAGAATTTTTCCACTATTAAATTTACCTTGTAAAAATTCATCAGGTTTGAGGGTGGCAATTTGAGAAGCGGTTTCTGTCATTCCATAGGTAGGTGCTAATCTAATCTGATGAAATCTGGCTTTTTCTAATAATTCATCCCAAGGTGGCGCACCTCCTAAAAGAACAGTAGAAAACTTTGATAACCATTGGGTTAATTCGGGATTTTGGAGGATTATTTGTAATTGGGTAGGAACTAAAGATATAAAAAATTCGGCTGGATTAATATGGGATAATTGGGAAGATGCTAATGTTTTATATGAGGTAATTACTAATTTTCCACCTGTTGTTAAAGAACGCATAAATTGCATTAATCCACTTACATGATATAGCGGTAATACACAAAAAGAATTAACTGAATTTATCGAAAAATATTCTGTAAAACCTTGCACAGATGCGGTTAATGTTTGCCACGTATGAATAGCAAATTTAATCTTTCCTGATGAACCACCTGTAGGAATCATGATAGAGTTGGGAATTGTAGTTTGGGAATTGCTAATTGGTGATTTTGGCAAGTTATGACTAATTCCTAAAACTATATCTGGTTGAACTAAATTAAAAACTTGTTCCCATTCATCTTGACTCCAATCTGGGTTACATAAGAAAACTGGACATTTAGCTGCACAAGCAGCAATAAAACTTGCTAAAAATCTCACTTGTGATCTTTCCGCAATGATAATTTTTGGGTTTGATAATTGAGTGAAGTTTAAATATAATTCTATTGCTATTTGTGGTAATTCTTGGCTATAATCACAAATTAGCCAATCACGATTTTGTAAATTATTTAATAGGTTTTCCATAGATTTTCTAGCCAGTTTGATTCTTGCTGTTTAAATAAGTGGTTAATTCCAAAACCCATAGCGCGATTATTTGTAGATAGTTCTGCTGCTAGTTGTAGTGCTGCTTTTCTACCAATTTCGGTTTCAAATACAGATGAAAATACAACGTCAATTTGATGTTTTTTACAAAACTCTCTTAACCGAGATGGTGAACCCATTATTCCCGGTTTAATCACAAAAATTCCGCGCCAACCTTGCTGAAAACAGGTTTCTAATTGTTGGAGATTGGCGATCGCTTCATCTAAGGCTATTGGTGTAGAATAGGAATTACTTAGTTTCTGAATTTGTGTAAATTTGTCTGGAGGTAATGGTTGTTCGATAAATTCAATTTTGGGTAAAAATTGATCACACTTTTTTAACCATAATTCTGCTTCTTGATCACTAAGTCCACCATTAGCATCTAAACGTAATTTTGCTGATCCTGGTAAACTGGAAATTAATAAATCAAATATTTCTAATTCTTGATTTATATCATGAACACCAATTTTCCATTTAAATGTTTTATATCCTTGTTCCCATAAATTACTCCATTGATTTAACGCTGATTTTCCAGATGATAATAAGCCGCTGTAAGTATCTGGCGACTGTAAGTCACGGCTACACAAACAAAACCCACCTTCGTGGGTTGAAGAACTTTCTAAGGCTGATTCAAAAGCAAATTGACAAGCTGGTAATTTATCGGGAATTGTGAAAATTATCTCTTGGGTAATTGTTTCTGGGAGTTGATGACAAAAATCTAAAGCTTGTTGGATGGTTTCTGAACCAAACCAAGAAATAGGGGGAATTTCCCCCCAAGTAACGTTATTTTTGTCATCAATCAAGCGGATAATGATACTTTCTCTAAGTTCCCAAATACCATGATTAGTAATAATGGGATTGGTGAATTTTTGACTAAAGTAACGAAAAGAAAATTGATAACTCATTAACCCAAGATAAATCCTAAGCCTAAAAATAAGCAACTGAGAAAATGAACATTGATAGCGATGAATTTAGAATTACTTACTTTGTCTGGTAGGTTGTGATTTTCTAAGACATGACGACATAATTTAAAGGCAAAAGGTAAACTTAGGAAACTGAGTAAAGTCCAAATTGGGAAAATATTCAAAATTACAAATAGCAAAGTTAGGGGATAAATACTGATAGTAAACCCAACTAAAACTTTTGCCCCTGTACTTGTTCCTAAACGCACAATAGGCGATCGCTTTCCTGCCGCTATGTCATCTTCAACTTGATGAAAATGGGAGCAAAATAGCACTAAACTGGTAACAATGCCCAAAATTACCGAAGCTGCTAAATTAGTGATAGACCAAGTTTGAGTTTGGCTATAATAGGCTGCACCCATACCCAACGGTCCAAAGGCAAAAAAGCAGAGAATTTCCCCTAAACCCTGATATCCTAAACGGAAGGGAGGACCTTGGTACATATAGCCCAAACCGCAGCATAGTAAAATTATACCGATAACTGTAGGATCTTTTTGCAAAAAGGCGATCGCCATTATTCCCAGCAACCCTAAACCTAAACACAGGTTTCCTATCCAAAACATTAACTTTTTATTACCAGTTAAATTTACCAATGAATGATGTTTATTTTTATCAATTCCTGTTGCAGCATCAAACACATCATTGCTAATATTTTCCCAAGCTAAAATTAAAATCGCCGCAGCAATAAAAACTGAAAATATTGTTGTATTAAAAATCTTTGTTTCTGTAAATGCTACCGCAGAACCTACCCATATAGGCATAATAGCAACACTGTACATTGGCGGTTTAATAGCCGCTATCCATAATTTAGTTGTGGGTGGTGAAATCTGAGTTTGTGTCATCAGCCTTGATGAGTTAAATTAGCAGAACTTTAGTTATCAGTTAAATTTTATAATTTTCCGTGACACTTAATGATGGTAAATTACAAAAAAATTCCCATTTCGTCTTCTCCAGTTTGTCTCCTGATAATAACACCTCAAGGGACGGCCAAAACAGGATAAAGCTTCTCTATCCCCGGAGAAACCCAGAATTAAGACAAGTTTATGCTGGTGAATGGTGACTAAATTATGTTACCTATAGAAATATCACCATGACTTATTACATTTTAGGAAGATAACTTAAGAAAAATTAACTTATACATCCATGACAATTTCACCATGTCGCAGCCACACCTTTGTAGACTACAAATACCTCAATCAATTACTGTTAGAGGTTCAGGAAAATTGCCGCCGCAACAATAGCAGTCAAATTGTCAGTATCCCCTTGGAAATTGGCTTAATTGATCCTTTGTTGATTTTAGATAAATTCAATCAGGAAAATTCCCTAAACTTTTATTTTGAAAATAGAAGTAATGGTGAAGCAATAGCAGCAATGGGAACATTAGATAAATTAGAAATTTTTGGTCAAGACAGATTTATAAAATCAGAAGAGTTTATCAAAAATTGTCTCAATAACATTATTACTATTTCTCACCAAGATCAAATTTTTTCATCTCCGCGATTCTTTTGTACTTTCAGCTTTTTCGATCAACACAAAAAAGTCAATTATCCATTTCCCTGTGCCACAGTTTTTTTACCTTCTTGGCAAGTAACTCTCAAAAATAATTGTTGCACATTAGTAATGAACACAATTATCAATTCCACTATTAACATTACCAAAATATTAGATGATTTAGAACACCATTTAGAAATTATTAAATTCTTGAATAATTGTTCCCTAAATATTGATAATTTACCTTTAAATTTATATACAAAAATAACTAAAAATGCTGATAAATTCCCAGCTTCCGTTGCCTCAGTATTAGAAATAATCCAATCTAATTATCTGAGTAAAATTGTTTTAGCGGATACCTTAGATGTCAGTGGCAATCATGATTTTAATTTACTACAATCTTTAAATAACCTGCGGCAACTACATCCTAACTGCTATATATTTTCTACAAGTAACGGTAAAGGGCAAAACTTTATTGGCGCTAGTCCAGAACGGTTAATTAGTATTCACAAACAACATTTAATTACTGATGCTTTAGCAGGTTCAGCCCCCAGAGGTAAAACACCTAAAGAAGATGCCACAAATGCTAACAATTTAATAAACAATACTAAAGAAAAACATGAACATAAATTTGTCCTTGATTTTATTACTTACAATCTATCCCAACTAGGTTTATTACCCCAAGTTTTAGCCCCAAGACTACGACAATTATCTAACATCCAACATTTATGGACACCAATCAGTGCTGTAGTTCCTAACAACATTCACCCTTTACAAATTGTGGCTAAACTACATCCTACACCAGCAGTAGCAGGTGCAGCCAGAGATATTGCTTGTACAGAAATTCGCCGTTATGAAAATTTTGAAAGAGGTTTATATGCCGCACCGTTAGGTTGGGTAGACGGAGAAGGAAATTGTGAATTCATTGTCGGAATTCGTTCAGCTTTAATTAATGGTAATTATGCTAGACTTTATGCGGGCGCAGGCATTGTTGCTGGTTCAGATCCTCAAAAAGAATTTGCAGAAGTGCAACTTAAATTGCAAGCATTATTAAAAGCATTAGTTTAAATATAGTGATCCTATTTGAGTTGAGAACTTATCTGTAAGGGAATAGGGAATAGGGAATAGGGAATAGGGAATAGGGAATAGGGAATAGGGAACAGAAAGTATTGTATTCATTAATCATTTAGGATTGCTATTACGATGAATCAAATCTACACAACCGATGTCTTAGTTGTCGGTGGAGGCACTGGCGGAACTGCTGCGGCTATCCAAGCAGCGCGAAGGGGGGTAAAAACCGTCCTTGTGAGTGAATTTACCTGGCTAGGAGGAATGTTAACCTCTGCCGGCGTATCAGTACCAGACGGAAACGAATTACAAGCTTTTCAAACCGGGTTATGGGGTGCTTTTTTACAGGAATTGCAACGTAGACAACCAGGAGGATTAGATCATAGTTGGGTGAGCTTTTTCAGTTATGATCCGCGTATAGGCGCAGAAATATTTGCTGATTGGGTGAGAGAATTGCCTAATCTCCAATGGATTTCGGGAAAAGTACCTTTAGAGGTTTTACGAACACAAGACTGTATCACAGGTGTACGCTTTGCAGATTTCACAGTTAACGCCAAAATAATTCTTGATGGCACAGAATTAGGAGACTTATTAGCTTTAGGGGAAGTACCTTATCGTTGGGGCTGGGAATTACAGTCAGAATGGGGAGAACCCAGCGCCCCAGCACAGTTTAATGCCCTTACCCAAACATATCCAGTGCAAGCACCAACATGGGTAGTAGTAATGCAAGATTATGGGGAAAATATCGCCGCAGCCATTCCCCCAGCCCCCAACTACAATCCATCCCAGTTTACAGGAGCTTGGGATAACTATGGGACAGAAAAATTTTTGAACTATGGGCGCTTGCCAGCAGATAGATTTATGATTAACTGGCCTATAGCGGGCAACGATTACTGCCAAAATGCCAATCGGTTGGTAGAATCAGGGGTGAAAAAGCGCGAATTTGTGCAAGAATGTTGTTGGCACAGTCAGAACTTTGCCCATTACATTCAAACTCAGTTTGGTAGGCGTTATGGATTAGCAGAAAACCTTTTTCCTCATGCTAATACCGCTTTTGCCCTCCATCCCTATTATCGGGAAAGTCGCCGCCTAGTAGGTTTGAAAACTGTTTTTGAACAGGATATCTTGCTTTCAGCAAACAGTAACACAGCATCACCATTTCATGATGCAGTAGCTGTCGGAAACTATGCCAATGATCACCATTATCCTGGTGTTGAGTTTTCACTGCAACCAAAATCCATCCGTTGGGGTGGAAGATGGACAGGAACGCCCTTCACTATCCCTTATCGCTCATTGATTCCTGCCACTACAGATGGTTTGTTAGTCTGTGAGAAAAACATTTCCGTTTCCCACATTGCGAATGGGGCTACCAGACTTCAACCTGTAGTCATGGGAATTGGTCAAGCCGCAGGTATGGCAGCTTCTCTTTGTGTTGTGTTAGAATGTCAGCCCAGGGATTTGCCTGTAAAGACTTTGCAGGCTGCATTACTAACAGATGACTATGCACCCACGGCAATTGTTCCTCTGTTTAACTTATTAACTAATCATCCCGATTGGTTGCACTGGCAAACTTATTATTTAGACCACCCAGAAGCTTATCCAACTAGTGGTTATTGTCCTGGTATTTTGGTTGAGGAAGATAATAAATTAAACCTTAACTACTTTATTGGCAAATTTCAACGGCTGGATCAGCAAAACTACCAATTTAATATTATAGAAAACACCAATTTAACTAAGACAAATTGGCAGCTTGTAACGTTGCGATCGCATATAGATGAAGCACTACAAGCTTTTCCCCCAGAAACAATGCTCAAAATTTGGGGGCGGCCAAATCTGTCTGGAAATTGGTTACTTGTTGAGCATCTTGAAGAAGTATCAAATTAACTTTTATTCAGTAAAATACAATACTTTTTCGCAAATTTTCCGGACAGACATATCAAAGTTAAGTATTAGTGAAGTAGAGAGTTCTAAAATAGACATCTACTATGCGTGCTGCCATTTCACTTTTAGTATCGAGTCTGGTATTTGGCTCCTTAGCTTTTAACTGCGAAGCAGTACAGACTCGTTTTTCCCTGCTGTTGATGGCTAAGTCTGATTCCCAGCAACTACTCGCTGATAACCCGAAACCTAGCCCTAATCAACCAGAAAAGCCCAATCCTCATCGAGGTAGTGGTCGTAGAGGTTTGGATGGATATCTTGGTAATGCGGTTTAAGTTATTTAAACTTTGGAGGATCATTCCTACCAAGCCAAAAATGATATTACCGGATTATTGGATATTTCACATCCTAGATACCACTTCTTGAATCGAGACGACATAGACAGTTACAGCACTACACTTGTTTGATTCATCGTTCAAAAGTTTTCTTTCACTGACACTAGATATAGATAGTTACAGCACTATATCTCTGCTCAGTCCTATGGCTATTGCGTCACCACGCAAGCTATCAGTATTTCAATTTCTCTGCCACAAACATAAACAGTTACAGCACTTCATCTCTCGAAAATTGTTCAGTATTTCATCAAAACATCCGGTAATTATTCAAACTCTAAGTGTATTGGTGACTAGATCACTAATACACTTACTAAAAACCGCCTTTAGTAATCGCTTCTCGTATACATTAGGCATGAATCAGTAGGAATAATCACCGGAATTAAGGGAAAAGAGAACTTTTGTTTGAAGTTATTAACCTTCATTTTGAATTGTGAATTTCTAGTAACTGGGCTTGTGAGCAACCAAATATTTGCTCAGAAAGTGGACTTGGGTTTCTATCCGCTCAAATCCAGCCTTTTCTAACCGTTTTACCAAATCATCTGTACTGTAATGCTGGTAATAAGGTTCATGAAAAGTCTGAGAAAAGTTCTTGACTGCTAACTCCATTTCCGGCGCATCATTTACCTGAATAGAATCACAGATGATCAAAATTCCCTCTGGTTTTGTCACCCGAAAACATTCTTCCATAACAGTTTGACGAACTGGGGCTGGTAACTCATGAAAAAGGAAAACACAAGTCATAGCATGAAAATAATCATCTCGATAGGGCAATTCTTCCGCATTACCTTGGATGAGTTGCGGTAATTCTCCAGGAATTTGCAATAATAGTTCATTTGCTTTTCGCAAATAAGCCGGGGATAAATCTATACCAAACAAAGATACTTGAGGCAAAGCTGCTCTAATTAACTTCAGCGTTCGTCCAGTACCACAAGCAACATCTATGACTCGGAGTTGTCCTTGAGGAAGATGGTCAAAAGCTGCAAGTTGAGATTTGAGAGGAGAGAGAATGCGTCTTCGCATAGCATCAGTTGAGCCACCAAAGAGAATTTCTACCTTTGACACTCTCAGGGCTAAAGCCACTGAGATTCTTGGTTCAACGAGTCCACTTAACTTAGCACCCTTGCAGTATCTAAGCCAGAGGTGGTTCTCTCCCCAAGCGTTAACTTTCCCTCCGCCCGAAGGTAGTTGCATTACTGCAAATTTTGATTGAGTTTATAATTCTGTGTCGTGTTTCGACTACTTCGACTACGCTCAGTACAAGTTCGCTCAACACAAGTCTAGCTCCCATGAAGATTTTACCTATTCCTGGGCAGGAACTAGAACTATGGAATAGAACCCCATATCTTCAGTTGTCAAGGTACAGATTGCCGTTAGGCAGTTAGGTTTTTATACAGGTTGATTACCATTCCTGTTGTGAACAATATAACACCAGTAAGTCATATAAATTGGCTGACAGTTCACTCAAATAGCCATCTGTTTGGTAATGGAAATTCTGTAAATAGTAGTTGGGATAGATATCTGTGGCTATTTCCTGGGAAAAATCTTGATATCTACGGTTTTTAATTCGTTCCCAAATATTGGGTAGGTCTAACCATACTAATGGATAGTAGCGGAAGAAATCTTCCCAAGGATTATCAAATAATAAATTTTGGGGATATACACCTGTTTGAGCATCTTGCCAGTCTGTTTCCCATAACTGATTCAATCTGTCTTGGAGTTGTGTGATTAATTCCTTGGAAAGGGGGGCGACATCTGGCTGGAGTGATGGATAGAGCAGGTTTCTAATTTGTGTACTTAGGGTTTTGTGAGCAAAACCAAAGTAATTCTTACCTTGTTGAAAGGTTTGATAGCTTAACTTGGTGAAAATGTCAGACATAAATAAAATTAAGTTTTGTTAACCACTTTGTCGAGCTTACTAGCTTGCACTAATTTTTTGTAACCAAAAAAATGGAAAATAGAAAGCATTCATAGCAACTTTTACCTCTGGTAGAAGTATCAATGGTTTATTTGATGGAAATACAAACTGCGATAGTAGCCTTCTTAGCCTTCTATTTAGCCTGGAATTTGGGTGCAAATGATGTTGCTAATGCCATGGGAACTTCAGTCGGTTCTCAGGCGATTACCCTCAAGCAGGCAATCATTATGGCTGGGGTATTAGAGTTTCTGGGTGCTGTTTTGTTTGGGCAAGAGGTGACATCTACCATTGGCACAAAAATTGCTAACCCAGCTTTATTTGCGAATGCACCACAAACTTTAGTGATGGGGATGATTACGGTACTGCTGACGGGTGGGATATGGCTACAAATTGCCACATCCAGAGGTTTACCCATATCATCGTCTCATGCCATTGTGGGAGCGATCGCGGGCTTTAGTTGGGTAGCTTTAGGAATAGAAGCAATAGATTGGTCATCCATTGGTTTAATTACCATCGGTTGGATTTTAACACCATTAATTAGTGGGGCGATCGCTGCTGGTTTTTATAGTTTGATTCAACATTGGATTTTTAACCAACCTGATCCTCTATCACAGTTACAGGAATGGATTCCTTGGTTAAGTACATTACTATTAAGTGTATTTGGAATTATCGTTCTCCCAAAACTCACTCAACCTGTGAGCCAGTTTTTACTAGAACAGAGAAATTTTCCGCTTCCCTCCCATGACATTACCCTATTCATAGGGGGTATAGCCGCCATCAGCCTCACCTTGATTAGTTGGCGACAATTAGCAAATAGTCAAATTGAAAATCAAATTCAAGGTTTATTTGCTAAATTTCAAGTTCTGAGTGCAGGATTCGTGGCCTTTGCCCATGGTTCTAATGATGTTGGTAATGCGATCGCCCCCCTAGCAGTCATTTCCTACATCAATCAACAAGGTAAAGTCCCCAGTGATCAACTCACCATTCCCTTGTGGATTCTAGTTCTGGGTGCGATCGGAATTGTGGCAGGTTTGGCAGTTTGGGGTAAAAAGGTCATCGCTACCATTGGCGAAAATATTATTTCCTTAGAACCTAGTAGTGGATTTTGTGCCGAACTGGCCACCGCCAGCACAATTTTACTAGCTTCCCGTTTAGGTTTACCCGTTTCCACCTCTCACGCCCTTGTCGGTGGAGTTGTGGGTATTGGACTGGTACAAAATATGCGATCAATCCAATTTTCCACTATCCAAAATATCGCAGCCGCCTGGTTAATTACAGTCCCCATCAGTGCCGCTCTCAGTGCTGCCATTTTTAGCATCATGGCAATTGTTTGGCAATAAATGAATTAAATGCTTGAATTTTGTTATATCTTCTCTAGCCAGAGAGGATTTTTGCATAAATTCTGCCCATTAATTACAATGATCTATAGAAAGAGACATAATTGATAGTCTCTCATCATCATGACAACTATATAAGTAAGATACATTCCACACTGATTTGGTGCTTGTAGTTAGGTAGTCATCTATAAAGCTGTCACAATGATTATTCCCTAACGAAAAAATAGGTAATAGTTTTGTATAGGTTAATTAAATTTATAAGTTCGGTGAAATTGTGCAGTTTCCTGTCTTTTCTCAAGGAAACTTAGTATAAGTGTTGTTCGCGCAGCATACCGTAGACAATCCGGTATCCGGAGCAGCTACTTGATCATCAAGGTGTTAGAGGCTAGAAACTGATGGGGCGATTTGAGAAACGACCAGAAAACCCACGTATTAGAGGTGAGCTATCCAGAGCCGCTGAAAATGCCCTATGGGACGTTGTTGAGGATTTAGAAAATCTTCAACAAAATCTGTTGAGGTCGTTGCAGGAAGATGTCAAACGGCTCGAAACTGAAAAAAACCGATTATCTAACGACATTCAAAAGTTAATTGAGGAAAAGGAACAGTTACAGCAATCACGGCAAATCACGGAACAGCAAGTGTTAATCCGTCAATTAGCAGAAGTTTTAGCCAAGCATATATCTTCCCAATTACAGTCCTCACTAAAAACTTTAGCTACCCAAGCAGTAGAGCATGAACCGGCTGATCGAGTTGCGCTCAAAGATGCTCAATTAAGTAATAATGCGGCTCATGAAATCAATCAGAATGTCAATAACATGATAGACAGTCTGGATGATACTGTTACGGTTGCGTTTAGTTCACTATTACAAGAACTCAAAAACTATCAAGGTGATCTTTCTCAGCAGTTGTCGCGGATGTATAGCCAACAACAACAAGGGGAAGCGATATTAGCAGAGTTTGTAAATCGTCTGCGAGGTGAATTAGAAAAAAATAGAGACACAAACTCTCTGAAGGTAGTAACAGGTGGCGCACCTACAGTTTTACAACTGGCTGAAAGTCATCAAAATGGGACTGCGGACAAATCCCCCAACAAAATCGTTGTGGAATCGCTGTCTTTAGTTCCTCACGAATCACCACAGGCTGATTCTACATCGGTAACAACAGGAGTTATTTTTTCTTCACCGGAAAATAAAGCACCAGAACCCAGTTCGTTTATTAATCCTGATACTTCACCGGAAAATAAAGCACTAGAACCCAGTTCGTTTATTAATCCTGATACTTCACCGGAAAATAAAACACCAGAACCCAGTTCGTTTATTAATCCTGATACTTCACCGGAAAATAAAGCACCAGAACCTATTTCTGTTATTAATCCTGATCCTTCACCGGAAAATAAAGCACCAGAACCCAGTTCGTTTATTAATCCTGATCCTTCACCGGAAAATAAAGCACCAGAACCCAGTTCTGTTATTAATCCTGATACTTCACCGGAAAATAAAACACCAGAACCCAGTTCTGTTATTAATCCTGATACTCCACCAGAAAATAAAACACCAGAACCTAGTTCGGTCTTGACTTCTAACGTATTAACAGCACCATCTCTAGGAGAAACAACACCAGAACCACGTTCTGTTTTAACTCCTAATTTATCAACAGGACGACCTCCTTCACCAAAATTAAGACGAGAAACGACATCCAAGCAAAAAACAACAAATAACACCCAAACAACGCCTAAACAACAAACAACGCCTAGACAACAGAGATCCCGAACCTCTGCAAATTGGTCAGAGTTGC
Organism: Anabaena sp. UHCC 0253; assembly: GCF_009712085.1. Classification (NCBI taxonomy): domain Bacteria; kingdom Bacillati; phylum Cyanobacteriota; class Cyanophyceae; order Nostocales; family Nostocaceae; genus Anabaena; species Anabaena sp. UHCC 0253. Next base: position 91,968 of record NZ_VILD01000005.1, on the reverse strand, counting down.
AAATAGGTTTCTTTTTGATTGCTTTATCTACAGTGGTTTCTTCCCTTTACAACGTGGCCATTAAAGCGATATTTTACACAGCTTCTAATTCCTTGGGAGGATTGTCAACACAGCAATTAATTTTGCCGACATTGGGTAATATTTTCTTGATTTTAATGCTCCGTTTATTAGTCGTTGTACCACTAATGTTACTTTTGTCACCAATATTACATCCTCCTATTTGGGAAGATTTAGAAAATTTATTTGCTTCATTACGGGCAAATGCAACTCCTAGCCAGAAAAAAACTAAACAGGTGTTATTTTTATCGGTAATCAGCGGTTGTTTCTTGTTTTTATCACAGGTACTTATTTATGTGGCTATTGGTGAAGTCACAACGGGAATGGCGATCGCTCTCTTCTTTATCTATCCAGTTTTGAGTGTGTTCCTGTCATGGTTTCTATTTCGAGAACGTCCTAATTTCTTAGTTACTGGTGCGATCGCGGCTATCTTTTGTGGTGAATTGTTGATTTTAGGTAGTGAGTCTGTAGGGGTGAAGAATACCTCTTTAGGAAGCACCACAGCACTGATGTCTGGGCTGGCATTTGCAATTTATGTCATTCTGACGAGAGTATGCGCCACTAAGCTGAAATTACATCCCGTCTCTTTGACTTTAATTAACTTCACTACCATGTTGTTATTAAGTTTTCTCTGCTTAATCATCCCTTTACCCAGTAATTCAGGTTTAGTCATTAATGCCTCCAATGCCCTAGAACTGGTTCTCAGTGCTTTTATCTTAGGTGTTTTAACTCTATGCGGGTACTTATTCAATAATTTTGGTATTCGTAAACTAGGCGCTCCTCTATCATCCATAATTGGGGCTACAGTACCAATTTTGACGGTAATTTTCGCTGGCTTAATGCTGCAAGAATCCCTGAATATGATCCAAATCATAGGAGTTCTATTTGTGACTGTTGGCGCAGCCAGTATTAGCTGGAAAAAAACGCCCCAGCCATCCCAGCCTTCTAAATAGAGACAAGACAAATCAACCTCTTACCTATTCCCTATTCTCTCCTGGTATTAAAAGTGATCTGAAATAAATCTGTAGAAAAAATTTTTGTAAAATATATAGATATTTCAGCAATAGAAAGTTATACTAGTTTCTTAGATACAAAATACGAATCACTCTACATTCCTCTGTCATCCCCTATACCCCTGCATCACAACACCCTGGACATCTAAAGTTTTCTAGTCACACCAGGGGGAGGGGTTAGTTAGTCTGACACGAGAAATTACCAATTTACACCCTAAACATTTACCACCTAAAAACTTCCGAGTCAACCAGTAATTTTAGGTTAAGAATTAAAAAATTTATCTCCAAATGGGTGTATAATTAGTAGTTTGATTTAAATATCACACTTGTAAACGAGCCATTCATCTGTCTGTAGAATATGACCAACGACATAGATCTGATCAAGCGTCTTGGCCCTAGTGCGATGGATCAGATCATGCTTTATTTAGCTTTTAGTGCCATGCGTACAAGTGGCCACAGGCATGGGGCGTTTTTAGATGCAGCCGCAACAGCAGCCAAGTGTGCAATTTACATGACCTATCTAGAGCAGGGGCAAAACCTGCGAATGACTGGACATTTGCATCACCTTGAGCCGAAACGAGTTAAAATTATTGTCGAAGAAGTAAGACTAGCTTTAACTGAAGGCAAACTTCTAAAAATGCTGGGTTCTCAAGAACCTCGCTATCTGATCCAACTTCCCTATGTCTGGATGGAAAAATATCCTTGGCAACCAGGAAGATCCCGTGTTCCCGGTACGAGTCTGACCAGTGAAGAGAAAAAGCAAATTGAGCAAAAGCTACCTAATAATCTTCCTGATGCCAAGTTAGTCACCTCATTTGAATTTATGGAGTTAATTGATTTTCTCCATAAGCGATCGCAGGAAGACTTACCCCCTAACCACCAGATGCCCTTGAGTGAAGCATTAGCAGAACATATCAAGCGCCGTCTACTTTATTCAGGAACGGTAACACGCATTGATTGTCCTTGGGGAATGCCCTTTTATGCTTTAACTCGTCCATTTTATGCTCCAGCCGATGATCAAGAGCGCACATACACAATGGTAGAAGATACGGCTCGGTATTTCCGCATGATGAAATATTGGGCAGATCGGAAACCAAACACTATGCGTGCGGTGGAAGAACTAGATATTCCCAACGAGCAGATTGAGCAAGCAATGGAAGACTTAGACGAAATCATTCGGGCTTGGGGGGATAAATATCACCAAGAGGGAGGAGTGCCAATTATCTTACAAATGGTTGTTGGCAATAAAGATGAATAGGAAACACAATTTTTACATTGTGTAGGGTGGCGTACTTACCAGCCCTACAGTTACGTCAAAGAGAATCAAAGATAAGGAGCAGTTATTAATCTATTTACTCATGGGAGTTGATGGGATTGGTGTCGTCTCTGAGTTGGGACTAAATTCCAAAGGCTTTGTAGACACTCCTCCAAAACCGCTAGATCCTTCACTGGCATCAATACAAGTATCTAATGCCTGAGTAGGACTCAAATCAATTTCCCGACGCAAGCCAACCACACACTCTGCAAAGGTTACTGGTAACAAACTGCGACCACAGGATGTTAAAGTAGCTGGGTTTGCTGACCCTTGATAACTTTTACTAATGCTAACTACACAGGTTGCTAGATCCTGTGGACGGCGAGCCTGCTGACAAGAATAAAGGGCATCCACAGGGGTGATTTGTGTAAGCTTATGAATTTTTGCTACACATGAGGATAACTCTCGTGGTCGAAGTGCAATGGCACAACTTTGAGCCGCTTGGTTTGCTGTAACACCCACACTCAATAGTTGAGCAGCACAAACCCGATAGTCGTTCCTATAGGAATCGGTAACAGCCAGAGTAGGTAAAATACTGGTTAGTAATCCACCTATAGTTATAAATGATGCTGTAAATGCCCTGAAGGAATAATTGGTTTTTTGTTCCCAAAGTTACTCATTTTTTTTCGCTTTTTAACATAACCGTTTTCGATTCAACCAAGGTTATGCTACCCTAGAATTTGATTCCCAATCTTCTACCATCAAGGAATGTCGGTGCAATCACCAGAAATCTACCGAAAATTGGTGAATTTAACTGATTGATTTCTCTGAAAATTAACGGTAAATAAAAGACAATTTAGCCGTAAATGTCTATCCTTTTGGGAACTATGCCATAATGGTAGGTCTGAATAAAATTTAAGAAGGATTAATTAAGGAAACTCATGTCCCGATATAGAGGACCCCGCCTCAGAATTGTCCGTCGTTTAGGCGAATTACCAGGCTTAACTCGAAAGAGTGCTAGACGTGCTTATCCCCCAGGACAGCATGGACAAAACCGTAAAAAGCGATCTGAGTATGCTATCCGTCTAGAGGAAAAGCAAAAGCTCCGCATGAATTACGGTTTAACCGAAAAACAAATGCTCCGCTATGTTCGTAAAGCTAGACGAGTATCTGGTTCTACTGGACAGGTGTTGCTGCAATTGTTAGAAATGCGCCTGGATAATACCGTTTTTCGGATGGGTATGGCTCCCACAATCCCAGCCGCCCGTCAATTGGTGAATCACGGTCACGTAACTGTTAATGGCCGAGTAGTAAATATTGCCAGCTATCAATGCCGTCCTGGTGAAGAAGTTGCTGTGAGAAATAAGGAAGCTTCTAAGAAGTTGGTGGAAGCTAACTTGCAATATCCTGGTTTAGCTAACCTTCCCAGTCATTTAGAGTTTGATAAAAACAAATTGGCTGGTAAAGTCAATAGTGTAATTGAACGGGAATGGGTAGCACTACAAGTTAATGAACTACTCGTGGTGGAATACTACTCACGTCAAGCGTAGTAGTCAGTGGTCAGTGGTCAGTGGTCAGTAGTCAGTGGTTATTAAACAACCAACAACTGACTAATGACTAACCACCAATCTGCGACATGGTACGGGTATATGTGCCGACAGTACCAGAGTCGCGTTGTTTAAAGTTTATTTCTGATTTAATATTTAAAATTTGTCTAACTTTTTCTTGGAGTTCGCTGGTGCTAATACCTGCTCGTAAAGCTGTTTTTAAGTCAATTTGACCTGTTTCGTTTAATAAACAGGGACGTAGCCAACCATCGGCGCTCAGACGCATTCGATTACAGCGATCGCAAAAACATTCTGACATCTGACTAATAAATCCTAGTGTTCCCTTCGCTCCAGGAATTTGAAATACATCAGCCGGTCCATTACCACGAATTTGGGATTCTGTCAAGCACCAACGTTCACGAATAGATTGACGCAAATCGGCTGAAGATATCCAACCGCGATCGCCAAATAGGTCTCCATTCCCAATCGGCATAAATTCAATAAATCGGACGTGCCATTGTTTATCAATAGTCAAAGCAGCTAAATCTAAAATTTCATGGTCATTAACGCCAGGAATTACCACTACATTTAACTTTAATGGGTCAAATCCCACATCATAAGCAGTCTGGATACCTTGCCATACTTGTTGCCATCGTCCACGTCCATGATTACCGATAATTTCTTCAAATATATGTGGATCTAGAGAATCTAAACTAATATTAATGCGTCGTAAACCTGCATCATAGAGATTTTGGGCAATGGGAGCGAGTAAAAACCCATTTGTAGTCATTGCTATATCTTCGGTTTGGGGAAGATGAGCAATTTTTTCAACTAAATCTACTACATGGGGACGGAGTAAAGGTTCACCACCAGTTAAGCGAAAGCGGGTAAAACCGACGGGGATAAATACTTCTTGAATAAGGGTAAGCAGTTCCTCATCCGTTAATAATTGCTGCTTGACGATATAATCAAGTTCTACACCTTCTGGCATACAGTATTGACAACGAAAATTGCAGCGATCAATTAAACTGATGCGGAGGTAGTCCACTTTGTTTATAGTTGCGCTAGTTGTCATATTTAAAGAAGGGGTGACAGATCAAACAATTCTATTATAGAATCTATGATTGCCGTAAGGGAGACAAAATTCAAAATTTAAAAGGCAAATTCCACAAGCATTTTAGAAATTTGTGAGAATATCTTGAGAAATCCGAGAATTGTAAACTTTATTTTACTGGATTTGAAGTTATGAATACCGAACAAATTTTATTAGAAAAATGGCGCATTTTACCTTCTGAAAAACAACTTCAGGTATTGAATTTGGTTAATACTCTTATTGAAGAAAATCAAGATCAGCTAACTCTATCTTCCTATCAACCTAAAACACCTTTAGGGGCAAAGTTGTTGGCAATTCGTAAAGAAATTATGCAAGAACAATCTCCGCTAGAATCTTGGGAAGAATTAGAACAAGAAATAGCGTAAATCTTTGTCAGATTTTTAATGGTTGCTTGACTTACGCTTTACCAGTAGACTCTTGATATTCTTGAATTTTGGCATATAAGCTATCAACTGTTTCTTCAGAAAATAGGCTTTCTTTAAGTTGTAAGTAATCCCCTTCACCTATTTTACAAGCTGCCCAAAACTTCATTACTTTTGCCGGTTCTAGGTGAGCAAGCAAAACCTGCATCACTTCTTGTAAATTTTGTTGTTCGTTAATAACTTTAATAGTCATCTTCCATCTCCAAAATCAAATCTGTTGGGTTAATTACTTTGAGTAATAAATCTTGACAACGATTAATTAATCTTCTGTCACAAGTGATGAAATAATTACTTTGAGATGCTTCTGCAATAGCTACATGAAGTGCATCAATAGGTTTAATGCCTTGTTTTTCTAATTGCTTGGCTCTAGTTCTAATATTTTCGTCTACTAATACTCTTAATGAGGCTATTTGTAAATATCGAGCCATTGATTGCTGATTAAGCGTAAAAGGGTTACGGCTATTTTCATATTCTAGAACTGAAGAACTTACTAATTCTAGTAATTGAACTTCTACCATTTGTAAAATTAAAATTACCGCCTGTGTTTCTAGAAATATTTTGGGCTGTGTTTGATCGTCAAATGGACGATTATAAATACTGGTATCTAGATAAACCCTGATCATATAACTATTTTTGCATATTTCTTTAGTGTACAGGTAAAATAGCCCTAGTACCGCAGGGCGGAATTAAAAATTAAAAAAGCATATTACACAAGCTTCTTGAGAATTCTTAATGGTTGGTTGACTTACGCCGTACTGTACTAGTCCCCAGTCACAAAAAAAGTAGAATGAATATTCATCACCCTACTTTTTTCTAAATCACAAGTATTAAATTAAACAGTAGCTAATTCTGGAGTCGGACGCTTACTGTTACGGATATTAGTAATCGCCTCAGCATAATCAGGAGCGTTGAATACAGCCGAACCCGCTACGATCGCATTAGCGCCAGCTTCCAAAACTTGCCAAGTATTATTAGCTTTTAGTCCACCGTCAACTTCAATCCAAGGATCTAAACCGCGTTCATCACACATTTGACGCAACTTGCGGATTTTAGGAACTACACTAGGAATGAAGCTTTGACCACCAAAACCGGGGTTAACGCTCATAATTAGCACTAAATCGCACAATTCTAGAACATATTCAATTAGTTCTAAAGGTGTACCAGGATTGAGTACAACTCCAGCTTTTTTACCGAGTTCTCTGATTTGTCCGAGAGTGCGGTGTAGGTGAGGAGATGCGTTGTGTTCTGCGTGTACGGAAATAATATCAGCACCAGCCTTAGCAAAACCTTCTACATACTTTTCTGGTTCCACAATCATCAAGTGGACATCCAGTGGTTTGGTTGTAACTGGACGAATCGCCTCCACAATCAGGGGACCTATTGTAATATTAGGGACAAAACGTCCATCCATTACATCAACGTGAATCCAGTCTGCTCCGGCTTTGTCTACGGCGCGAATATCGTCACCCAGACGACTAAAATCTGCTGATAGGATAGATGGAGCGATAACTATAGGCTTTTGAGATGAATTTTGGGTCATGGCTAGTGGGTTTTTAAGCGTCTTCGTCTGTAGGTATTGTAACAAAATATGGAGAAATCAATTCAAAATCGAAAAGAAAACTTGTTCTTCTTCCCTAACAACTAACTATGAACAAAAATTGGATAATTTTTTGGAGTTTAGGTTTTTCTGGTTTAACTTTACCAGTCTTAGCTGGTGTGAAGTTTGCCAATTCTTTAGGGACTAACGGTATTGATGCGCTGAAACTACATCAATCTCCTTATAATTTAACTGGGCGGAAAATTGCGATTGGTCAAGTAGAAATTGGTCGTCCGGGGATGTTTGGCTGGGATAAAGCTGTGTCTAAAAATCGGGCTATTTCTCCAGCGGCAGTGTTTTTACGCAATCTTCCCGCTAAGGCTAATATTGGCATTGATCCCCATGCGTATAATGTTGCTGGTGTAATGGTGAGTCAAGATAAGGCTTTTCCTGGTGTAGCGCCGAATGCGCGATTATATTCTTCTGCTGTTTTATCTACAAAAAGAATGGGTCAACCAGAGGAATGTTTGTCAGCACAACACATCGCTTTACAAAATGGTGGTGATGTTCGGGCTATTAATTTTAGTTTTGGTGAACCGCTAGATCGTGATCCCCGACCAGAAGCTATTTTAGATGGTAATGCTTTACTAACATTATGTATTGACTGGTCTAGCCGTGTTCATGATGTTGTGTATGCGATCGCCGGCAATCAAGGCAAAGGCGGGATTCCCATTCCTACAGACAATTTTAACGCAATTAATGTGGCTTTTTCCTCGGAAAGAGAGGGAATTTTTAATAAAGTTCATGTTTCTAATCTGGCTAGTATTAATCAAGGTATAGAAAATCGTTTAGATGGGAAAGAATTTAATATTGGTGGGAGAAGAGCGATTAGTTTAGTTGCACCTGGTACTAATATTCCTTTACTTAATCCTGATGGTAAGTTAAATAAATCTACAGGTACAAGTTTTGCTGCACCACAAGTTACAGGAACTATCGCATTATTACAGGAATTTGCAGATAGACAGTTACGAACTAAACAACCAAATTGGACTATTGATGCTCGTCGTCATCAAGTAATGAAAGCAATTTTACTCAATTCAGCGGACAAAATTCAAGATGCTGGTGATGGTTTACGGTTAGGAATGACGAGGACATTAGTTGATAAACAAAATCAAGATTGGTTAGTTTCTGATGCTTATAAAAATACAAAAATTCCCCTAGATGCTCAAATGGGAACAGGTCATTTAAATGCTTTTCGAGCTTATCAACAATTGAATGCTGGTCAATGGAAACCTGATGCACCAGTTCCGCCTATTGGTTGGGATTATGGTACTATTAATGCTAATTCTGTTCAGGAATATGGTTTACAAAAAACTTTAAAGGAAAATAGTTTTGTATCTATTACTTTAAATTGGGATCGTTTGGTGGAGTTGGATGATCAAAATAATAATCAGGAATATGATATGGATGAAACTTTTATAAATAAAGGATTAAATAATCTTGATGTCTATTTAATTAAGGAAAATGGGAAAAATAATGAAGTTGTTGTTTGTAATTCTGTGAGTGAGGTTGATAGTGTTGAACATATTTTTTGTCCAGTTCCCACTAATGGTAATTATAAAATTCGGGTGGAATTTAAGAAGCAGGTGAATGAAGCTACTCAAGCTTATGCTTTGGCTTGGTGGACTGTAGCTGAAAAGTGATAGATACAGACAAATTCAGCAAATTATCGTTTAATTTGTTTAAGAACGTCAGGAACTAACAAAGAGTTAGCTAATTCACCTTGATGATTATAGAATTTTATTTCACCTTGTTCATTACATAACCATACTTCAATTGCTTGAGCTTCTAAGCCAAAACTCATCAGGTAGTGGATCATCAAAGTTATCATCGAATATACAAGAATCTAAACCGAGTCCTGGCTGTCGTAATCTTTTATTTGGTATAGACTGAGGTTCTTTATTAATCTTTACTTCTAGCCATTGCAATAACTGTGTAGCCAAGCGATTCTTTAGTCTTTGCAATACTTCATCGGCTGGAATTGACGCGACTTGATCTTCATCTATTGCCTGTATGCGATTTGCAATTTCTGTTTCCCAAGCAGCCTCAACTTGAGGATTAATTTCATCAAGACTTTTGAGAAGATGTTCAGCAAGCATCGCTCTGTATAGAGGAGGTAAGGTTAATACTGCTCCAAAAATTTCATCGTAAGTAACGTTAGCCATACAGAAAACTCCTTACAGCGTCTGGTAATGGCATTTTAGCATAAATGCGCTTAACCTACCTTATAAAGATGGTTTAAGGATTTGATGTAGGGGTAGCGCCCCCGTGCCTACCCATAAGTTTAGGGCAACCACAGGGGGTTTGCCCCTACGTAATTCATTGGTTGAGGTATTTTCAAAATGTTTAATTAATTTTGCTCAGGTACTTATTTCCTTTCTTGCCTTTGAACGAGTTAAACGTAAAACCTACTTGATCATCTGTTCAAATTTAGGGTATAAAATCTGCATTGAGAACTTGAGCTAAAGAAAAAGGTGGTTCTTCTGGAAATAAGTTTGATGGCAGTTGGTATTTGTTAATTGTATCTTTTTTAGCGTCTTGATAACAGGGTAAAAATACATCATTTAAAATAGCTTTTAAAGTAGGACTATCTGCTAGAGTATAGGCTATTTGTCGTCTTTGTTCTACGACAGTATTACGCCAACCTCTGGCGTTATCATCTTTTTCTTCTATCCAATATTGTAATTTTAATAAATGTTCAATTAAGACAACTAAGCGAGTTTTTAGTTCTTTTTTTTCACTCCTTCCCATACTATCAATTTCTTCAATCAAGTTCTCAATATCTAACTGTTCTAGGTTTCTTTCTTGCAACTGTTGAATTGTGGTTTGTATCCACAGGTAAAAATCTTGATCATATAATGTTTTGTTATTATCAATGTAAGTAATGTTAGCCATACAGAAAACTCCTTACAGAGGATGGTAATGGTATTTTAGCATAAATGCGGTTAATTCATCTCATGGACTAGCGATAGCGAAGCGCTGCTGCAAGCAGATCGCTATTATTAAAGAAAATTAATTTCATTGTAAGTACAGTGAAATTTAATCTTATTTGAAATTTTCACCTTTGAGGATTTTCTCAATTAAAGATTTTCATGAATTTACAAAATAATTCATATTATATATTGGTATTTGTTAATTGTATCTTTTTTAGGTATCCCCTCAATACTTGGAGGAACCCCGAATTTCTCACAAGACTTAGAAAATAGGGGTCATAAACTGCCAAAATGTATATTGTAAAAGGATTCCATCAGTTTGAAGCATGACCCCCAATAAAAACGATTGTATACCGGAATAGTTCACATTTAAATAAGTGAATTCATGTCCAGTTGTTAGTATTATTTGATTTCATACACAATAGACTTATAAAAATAAATACAAGAGAAAAATAATGTGGAATTTTCCTAATTATTTGAAATAATTTATGCTGACTTGATACATTTATCCTCTCATTTTCTGCAATATGTAAAATGCAATTATCCAGTTTCTGAAAAAAATCCGGATTTTCAACATCAAGACTTATCGGCAAATCCTTTTTAATAGTTTTATTAAGTTTCTTTATTACGAGAATACTGTATTCGCGAGCATCTAAACCAAGCAACATATAGAATTCACTATGATGTTTATACTTTAAGTACATCATGCTGAAACTCAATAGCAAAAAGAACTTACAGGATAATCTTGCCTTTAAACCATCAGAAAGCTGTGATTGTGATTTTATGATTGCCCCGAAAAAGTCTCCATGCCTATTCTCATCTTCGCTCCATGCCTTATAAAATTTAAAAAGAGGATAGATAGAGTATTCAGGGTAGGCTTCTAGATGCTCGAAAACTGTTATGTAATAACAACTAGAAATTCTCTCAGATAAATAAGTAGTATAAATAAACCACGAAAATGGTAGTAAAGTATACTTTCTGTTTCCTTTTTTCAGGAAGTCTAAACAAGGTTTGATATGAAAATCGAGGAAAGCCTGATTCAGAAAACCAGCATGACGAGCTTCGTCTCTAGACATCAAGGAAAATCCCTCTGAAAGGATGCTGTTTGTCTCCTGAAGTTGATGGGATAGCTCTTTATATAATATGAAGCCAGAGTACTCAGAAGCACAAAATCTTTCTAGAAGCTCAATTATGAGGTTTCGGACTTCACCTGGAATTTGATCCCAAGACTGATTAAATTCTTCATTACGTATAAATTTCTTTTTACTATGATCGTTTTTTAATTCACCAATAACCGTATTAAATGCTTCCTGACACACTGAAATATCAATTTTGGACATTTTCCTAAGATTAGTTGTATAAAATCTTGGGAAAATGGAAGTTTCTTTCGCTAGAACCTTAGTGATAGGATCTGAAGCTTCAAAGTTAACCGTATTTATTTTCTTTGAAAGGTCTTTCATTTCAGGAAAAGATATATTTCTCTACATTCAATCATACTTGACCGATTTACTCATATTTTGTTACCTTGATCAAAGGTGAATCACCTGTAAATACTTCGATTCAAATTAGTCAATAAGGCTGATAATAACGATAATCTAGATAGAGTGATTCATTGCTATATATGCCTTCTAAAAAACCTCAAATGACGATCCGCATTGAAGAAGACGAGTATAAATACTTGCAAGATTGGGCATCTAAAGAATTTCTTTCAGTGCCTCAATTAACCAAAGTTATTGTCAAAAGAGCGATCGCCGAAAACAAACAAGCCAACCAACAAAAATCACAATGACAAACGACACAAGATTTGATGACATATACACACGGCTTAATGACCTTACCCACGATGTCACCAATCTCAAGATCCAAGCCGGGACTATCGGCACTTCTCAGGTTGCCATAGCCACAAATTTGACTCTCACAACTGGGTTAGCTTCTGACATGGGAGAAGTTAAAAGCGATATTCGCCAAATAAAATCAGATATTAGAAATCTGGAAGCTGGGATCACTGAAATTTTGCGGCTTTTGCGTAGTCAGAATTAGTTAAGGGTGATCGGATCGCATTGTTCAAAAGCCTCAGCGGAAAATGCACCTTTTTAACCTTCAAGTCAAAAAGACTTTCCATTACGTAGATTTAAAATCAAATATGAGTTATATATATGACTATAATTATCACCAATGACGACGGTATTGATGCTCCGGGTATTGCAGCTTTGTTTAAAGCAGTAAATGGTAAATCGGTAATAATTGCTGCACCTCAATCGCATCAATCTGGCTGTGGACATCAAGTTACTACCCATCAACCAATTAATCTGCAACGGCGTTCTGATTTTGAATATGCGATCGCTGGCACTCCTGCTGATTGTATCAGAGTTGCCATAGCACATATTGCTCAAGATATCAAATATGTGATTTCAGGTATTAATGCTGGTGGAAACTTGGGTGTTGATGCGTATATTTCTGGGACTGTAGCTGCTGTTAGAGAGGCTGCAATGCACGGAATTCCTGGAATTGCTGTTTCTCAATATCGTCAAGGTCAACGTGATTATGATTGGGATGCGTCCGTGAGATGGACATCTGCATTGCTCCCAAATTTAATTCACCTTCCCCTAGAATCTGGATGTTTTTGGAATGTCAACTTACCACATCTTTTACCACAAACCGCAGATCCAGAAGTGGTATTTTGTCAACCTTGTACTAAACCTTTACCTGTTAACTATCGAATAGAAGGTAATGATTTTTACTATACAGGAGAATATGGTAAACGAGAACGGACTCCTGATAGTGATGTTGATATATGTTTTTCTGGCAAAATTGCGGTGACAAAGTTAAGAGTATAAATTTTGGCAATTATTCATCTTGCAATAAAGATACAAGTCCATCTAAAGTTTGTGACAATTGAGTAATTTGTTGCATAGAATCCTGCTGAGAGTCAGCCAAACTTTGGACAGCATCACACAAAGCAAAAATTTGATACCCTTGCTGCTGTACTTGTTTTCCTTGGGCTTCTATTTGCAAACTCAGGGAATCTACTCTTTGAGCGAGGCGTTCAATTGTCTCAGTGGTAGAAAGTACAGCGTCTCCAATTTGTTCAACAATAGATTCTAACCGACTGATTTTCGCTTCTACTCCAGTTGCAATCATTTCTGGCCTGCTCCAATCTTGAGAAAAAATCATCACAGTAATATTCCTAAATATTCATTCAATAGTTTCCTAATCAGCATTATTTATTAATAAAGTAATTCGGAATCATGCCTCTAACAGGTTATACCAATACAATTCGTAATAATTTATCTGTTAAGCTGTGCGAATGTAATTTTTAATTCATAATCAACCAATCCCAATACCTATTCCCCAATCCCTAAATTAAATTACTGAGTAGCCCAAAAATACGATACCAATGGCACAGAATACTAAACCAGTAAACCGGATAATTTTAGGTAAGATTTGGTTAGCTTCATTGATGCCAAAATTTATACCTATTTCTCTGGCACTCATAATAATTGCTGTTTGGGTCAGGGTAACACCAATCACATAAGTAATTGCAGTGAATATTCCTGCACCAATGATGGATGTAGCATCAGCGTAACCTTGAAATATGCCAGCAGTAGCACTTAATAGGGCAATCGCTAACCAATTAATAGAAATTGGTGTAACTAACATCACACCCAAAGCGATAGTACAAGTAGCAATGGCTATGGTATGTCCTGGTAACATCACTGGAGACAAATTAATTAATTGTCCACAGATAGCCGCAATGATAAAAGTTGCATTGAACCAATAACCACGGACAAATTTGGCGGAGAATAAGCCCAGAGCCAAAATACCTGCAAATCGGTCTAAACTAATGACTGGATCTGCTATGCCCCAAATAAGCCCTTCCCAGGCGTTGGAAACAGTGTGTTCAATGGGCGATCCACCGGCTGAAGTTAGTAAACTAATGACCACTAAAACAGCTATCGCTCCTAAAAGACGCTGCTGTTTAGATGTGGGCAAATTACCGGACTCAGAAGATTCTGAACGTGAGCTTTTAAACATCTTTAGATTATGTCAAATTAGGCTGGTTGGTAATTAATATTACTGCTAATTATTACAAAAATTAATCCATTTTAGTTCAACGTAACAGTTCTTCTACTTGATGCTGATTCCACAAAGTTTTGTAAAGTCCAGGCTGTTGTACCAGTTCTGAATGATGACCAATTTGGACGATTTTCCCCTGATCTATCACTAAAATTCGGTCAGATGTGGCCGCAGCGGATAGTTGGTGAGTAATGAAAATTACGGTTTTCCTTTTTGTACCAGTAGAAAGATTAGTGAGAATTTGGGTAGCAGTTTGATTATCTACACTAGAAAGAGCATCATCTAAAAGCAAGATCGGAGCATCAATGAGCATTGCTCTAGCTAAGGCTGTCCGTTGTCGCTGTCCACCAGACAGAGTAATACCGCGCTCACCAACGAGAGTTTCATATTTTTGGGGAAAGTTGCGAATTTCCGCGTCAATTTGCGCCATTTTTCCGGCGTAAACTACATCTTCTTCTGAAGTAATCGGATCGCCATAACGGATATTATTTTTGACTGTGGTACTGAATAAAAAGCTATCTTGAGGGACGTAGGCGATCGCTCCCCGTAAATCACTCACAGCTAGTTTAGTAATATCCAAGCCATCTAAAAATAACTGTCCGGGCTGAATATCCAATAACCTGGGTAAAGCATTTGCTAGGGTTGATTTTCCTGAACCAATTGGACCCACAATGGCCACCACTTCCCCAGGAGCAATAGTAAAATTAATATCTTCTAAAGCTGGTATATTTGCGCCAGGGTAAGTGTAATTAAAGTTCACTGCTTTCAGTTCCCCTTTCAGCTTACTTACCTCAATATGCAGAGCATTTGGTGGATCTTGAATTTTGGGAGTCACACTGAGAATAGTTTCTAAGCGGTCAATGCTGACTTCACCCCGTTGATAAGCAGTAATGGTAAATCCTAACAAAGCGGTAGGGAAAACCAAACGCTCTACATAAATGAGCAGCGCCAGAAAATCGCCAATTGCTAGAGAACCAGCAGCTATCTGTGCCGTACCCATCCAAATAATGATCAAAGAACTGAGATTTGCTAACCCACCAATCATCGGAAAGAGGGTATTGCGGCTTTTAGCTAGTTGCAGGTTAGCAGCTAATAGTTGTTCATTTTTCCGATTAAAAGCTTGACGCTCATTTTCTTCTTGGGCATAAATTTTAATCAGAGCCATCCCGCTGATATCTTCTCGCACCAGTTCACTGATCTCGGAAAGTTGCTCTTGGACAACCGTTTGTTCATTCCGCAAGCGATCGCTAAATAAATGCACCAACAGAAACATCAACGGATAAACTGCGAGTGATGCTAATGTCAGATCCACACTCAGCGATAACATAACTGGTAATGTTAGGGTATAAGCAAACAAAGTATTTGCCAAACTCAAAACAGCAAAACCTAACAACCGCCGAATATTATCAACATCACTAGTAGCGCGACTAATTAAATCCCCTGGAGTATTAACCGCAAAATAAGATGGTTCTAATTTCAATAGATGTTCAAAAATCCGCTGTTTCAGGTCAAATTCTACCTGTCGTCCCACACCAAAGATCCAAATGCGGGAAGCCATCCGCATCATCCACATCGCGGAACTGAGTAGAACAATTATCACTACATAATGTATTACCTGATTAAAACTAAAACTTGTTGAAAGAGTATCTACTCCAGAACGAATCAACAAAGGAATATATACACCTAGACCATTGACAACTAATAAGGCAATTATACCTAAGATAGTTTCCCGCCAATAGGGACGTAAATAATCAGCGATTTTAGCAAGTCTGTGAGATTTGGCCATGCCAGCAATTGTCTAACTTTTTAGTAATGGATAATTAATATTTGTCTTAATTCTCCATTATCTACCTTACAGCCTTTATTCCCCAGTCCCCAAAGCAGTGCGGCAAAAATAACTAACAAGTGAGATTCAACTCAAAAGCTTGTGGAATTTGCTTTTTAAATTTTTAATTGTTAATTTTTAATTCCGCCCTGCGGTACTAGTCCCCAATCCCCATTTCACGATGATTACGTGCGACCACGCAAGAAAACATAAATCTGGTTGAGATAACTTTCCCATACTTGGGTAGTAAGTTGCAGTGTTTCTGCATTAGGAACAAAGTCTTCTACCCGTAATCCGCGTGTACTGATTGCTTGAGGATTTTGTAGTAGATAGGAGGGGATATTCACATTCAGACTATTGAAAGCTATGGTGGGAGAATTTATCTCTCCCATAGGTAGGATGAAATCTTCCTTGATATCTGAGATTGTAAAATCAGTATTGGTTGCTCCTAGAGCTACTAAAGTAGAAGGGGAAGTATTTTGATCGAGATTAATACCGCTAACCGTAGCGATTGGTGATCTAACTAAAAAGTAAGCGATCGCCGGCGTACTCGACAAAAGTAAAATTGTCAGCGCCCATCCCAATAAATAGCCCCCTGGCTTATCTATCCCACCTCCTTTAATTTTTTGAGCAGCCACAAACAACATTAAAACCGCAGCCCCTAACGGCTTCAGTGGAAAGGATATAAACCGCCACAAAGAAGATACTGCTGGTTCACTAGGATTGAGAAATGCCAAAGCTAAAATAACTATGACCAGCCCTAACAGGAATCTACCTACAAAAGTTCCTGATGGATAGAATCTTTGAAACAAAGAATAGGCCACAACACCGATGAGCAGCCATAGCAAAACCCGGCTTAACAACTGAAACATAGATTCACTCTCTAATTTTTTAAGGCGGTAAGCCTAGAGACAGCGGGAAATAGATTAATTTTATTGTCAAGCTGACTTAAAAATACCTCAAATCTCACACCCAAAGATTACCGTCGTAGTGATTTTAGTGCAATTTTTTGACACTGAGTGTATTATTTGCAATTTTCCAAAATAGTAATTTTTGCTTCTTTACGCATAAATAAATTTATACGGTTTCAAATAAAACCACAAAAACAGATTTGTCTAGAAACTCTGTCTAGTGGCATATAAGCATAATCAGCCCTTTGATGGAAGGTTTCAACCATAAAAATATCTAATGTATACATATTAGAACGAACAAATAAAAACTAAAAATTCAACTTTACCAGGTTCTAATTTTGAGAATAATTCATTGGGCTTAATCAGTGCTGTATGTTGGCAGTTGATACTACATCAGTTATAGCAACCGCCAAGGTAGTTAGGACATCAACTGATGAGAAAAGGCATACTGTCACCTATCACCTGTTATAGCTCTCACGTGCCGTATAAAGTGGAGGAAAAAAGAGTATGTCTCTTTTAAAGATTAAAGAATTTGATCCGAATTATCGTGAAAGTTTTGAAGGTAAAGACATCAAAGGTATGGATGTCTATGCAAATGCAAATGAAAAAATTGGTACAGTCAGTGATATTTTAGTAGATGAACAAGGACATTTCCGCTACTTTGTTGTTGACTTAGGCTTATGGATTTTCGGTAAAAAAGTATTATTACCTGTTGGTCGTTCGCGGGTAGATCATACCGCTGATCGGATTTATACAGTAGGAATGACCAAACAACAAGCGGAGAATTTACCTGAATTTCACGAACACAAAGAAATTGATTACAACTATGAAGAGCAAGTCAGGGGAGTATATCGTTCGGAAGGATTCTTAGAAGATTCTGGTTCTGTGGATACAGCCACATCTAGAGGTATGGGAACTGCTATTGCACCACCACCACCAATACCTGATCACCAAAAGAATAAAAATGTTTATGACTATCAACAAGAGCCTGCTCTATACGAGCTAAATGATGAAAATCATCAAACATTCAAACTCTATCAAGAACGACTGATAGCTAACAAAGTCCGTGAGAAAACAGGAGAAGTCATTGTTGGCAAACATACAGAAACAGAAACAGCGCGGGTTTCAGTCCCCATAGAAAAAGAACGAGTTGTCATTGAACGAGTAACTCCTCCAGATGCTGGAGAAGCAGTCCCACTAGGTAGCGACACCTTTAATTCAGGTGAAGTTGCTCATCTAGAAGTTTATGAAGAAAATGCTGACATTCACAAAGAAGTTTTCTTACGGGAAGAAGTCAAAGTTAATAAAGTTGTAGATCACGAAACGGTAGAAGGGGAAGAAGTTCTGCGTCGAGAAGAATTGGATGTTAATACCGAAGAACATCCAAATGTGGAAGGTCCCGTCAGAAAGTGACACTTTCTAAAAAAAGGTTTAGGGATAATTCATAAATTGTCCCTACAGAAAATTTCCAGCAAAATTTGTTTCCATGTTCAACTAGGAGGAGATTATGAGTTTAGAAAATAAAGCTAAGGCAACTGCTAAAAATATTGAAGGTAAAGTTCAAGAATCCGTAGGTGATGTAACTGGAGATCCTCAAACTCAAGCAGAAGGCAAAGGAAAACAAGCAGAAGCTAAAGTTCGCCACACAGTTGAAAATGTCAAAGATGAAGTTAAAGAAGATACTAAATAGTCCCAACTTCAAATCTAAAATGTCGGTGAATAACTTGCTTTTTAAAAGGAGAATAAAATGACTTTAATTCCCAATAAAAGAGCCGTAGGAGTGTTTTCTAGTCGCCGAGAAGTAGAGAACGCTCTGAATGAACTGCGAGATCACGGATTTGCCATGAATCATGTATCTGTGATTGCCAAAGATGCAGATACTCAAGACTTGAATCCCCAGGATCGGATTAGTGAGACACGAGTTAAATCAGATACTCAACATAGGACTAGTGAAAGACGAGATCAATCAGTTACCGACACAACCCATGTTGATGAAGGAGCAAAAACTGGTTTAGGGGCAGGAGGAGCAGTAGGGGGAATAACAGGATTGCTAGTGGGGTTAGGAACTCTAGCTATCCCTGGAGTCGGTCCAATTATGTTGGCAGGAGCTACGGCTACAGCGATCGCTACAACCCTAGCAGGTGGAGCTATTGGGGCAGCAGTTGGCGGTTTAATCGGCGGTTTAGTAGGTCTAGGCATTCCGGAAGAGCGGGCTAAAGTATATCAAGATCAGGTAGTTAGCGGTGATTATCTGGTGATTGTAGATGGGACAGAGGCCGAAATCCTCAGAGCTGAAAGAATTTTCAGGAGTAAAGGAGTACGTGAGTGGGACGTTTACAATCCCCCAGCAATTAAAAGTTATGCAGATCCCGCTGTTTCTCATTTGTAAAAAATATTCTTTTGTCTCTCAATAACAACCTACTGATCAATTGATGACAATTGACAATTGTTTCATTCAACATTTAAAACCTCTGCTTTCCAGGAGAAACAAAATTCCTCTTTCTCAATCCTCGCACTTCAAAATTGTCAATTGTCCATTGGGGAAAAACCGATTATGGGCGTTGTGGATTTTAGGGAAAAATTAAACCCCCAAAATCAAACATTAATTCAGCAACGCCTAATTACATAAGAGGTCTATTTTTAAGGATTTGAACCATGAATAAAATCACGCCTTTAGTCCTCAGCAGCTTTCTACTTCTGGGAACAGTCGCCTGTGAAGATGCCGCAAGAACTAGCCGCAATGCACCCGCTTCTACTGAGGAAACTGGTAAAGTTGTCACGGATAGAACAATCGAAGAAAATAAAGAAGATGCGACTAGCCAAGTTCGTCGTGATCAACTCGATGCAGATATTCGCGCCCGTGAAGAACGCGATCGCCTCACTGGGGGAACTGTCAATCGCGCTGATAGTGATCTAGCCAGTGAAGTTCGCTCTAAGCTAGAAGCCAATATTCCCAGAGGTCAATTAACGGTTACGGCTCAAGATGGGGCAATAGTCGTTTCGGGAACTGTACCAACTCAAGAAGAACTAAACAAAATTGATTCCCTTGCTAAAGAAATTAGGGGTGTTAAGAGTGTTCAAGTTTTAGCTCAAACTGCTCAACCTGTCCCAGAACAACCACAATAAAAGATTACGTTCAACAATTGACAATTGACAATTGTCAATTGTTGATAGCATTATTACCATAAAAATCAACAAATGTTCTACCTTAACTAATTAATATAGAGAATTTGGTATATACTATTTTTTAGGCATAATGCAGTTAGCTCAGGTGGATATCTTTGTTACTTTGAGCTAATTTTCCACTAATTTTTTTTACCTATGACAATCAAACTTATTGTTCCAGGAATGGCTTGTTCTGCTTGTGCTAACAATATCACCAATGCCGTGAAAGCTGTTGATGCTAATGCCATTGTAGACGCTGATCCCCAAACCAAATTTGTCAATGTAGATTCTCAAGTTTCAGAAACTACTATTAAAGAAGCTTTAATTGCTGCTGGTTATCCTCCTTCTTAAGATACAAGATAATCTTGAACAAAAGAAATAGGGGCGAAGCATTCGGTGTAAGGGCGTATCCCTGACGGGACTGGAAGCATCAGCATTCGGAAAACAAATTTGGGAAAAAACCGATAATTTATCGTCCGAATGCTTCGCCCCTACGACTCCTAAACCCTACAGAGGATTCTTTCCTGTTATTACTAAGCAGATGTAAGTAGGTGAACAGAAAAATTCAAAGGTATGTGAAGAAAAGTAAAATCGCCCAAAACTCTCTTCCTGTTCCCTGTTCCCTGTTCCCTTGCCCCAACGACAATTTTTAACGCCCACCTACTTACGAGTTGCTTCCAATAAACTAGAAAAGTAAAAGCGCGTCCGAGTCATAGCTTGTCGTTGGATCGAAAAGCCATTTTTTTGGAGAATTTTGATCACATCCGCCTCACGATGTAGATAAGCGCGAGTTGTTTTACTTGGACCAGGAAAGAAAGTACCGATTTTTTTGAGGATTGTCAGGAAGCAGGTTTTAGGTGCAAAGCTGAGAATAATCCGTGATTGTGATAAAGAACATAGGTGAGAAATCATCTCATCAGCTTTGTCTTGGGGGTAGTGAATCAGAACATCTAAACAGATAACAGTGTGATAATTACCAGTCAAAGATTCTAAATCCTGTACTGCAAAGGTCGGATTTATGGTATTTGAAAAAGCTTTTACAGCCCTATCTTGGGCTTCGGATACCATTTTGGCAGAAATATCACTAGCATAGACTTTAGCACCGTCCACAGCCAGAGGAATACTCAGACTACCCACACCACAGCCAGCATCACAAATTGATAATTCTGATAAATTGTTGTCAGCTTTCAACCAGCCCAGGACATTATCTACAGTTTGCTGATGTCCCGTGCGAATGTCTAACTGGACTTTGTTAACTTCACCATCACCATAGATGCGTTGCCACCGATCAAAACCTGTGGAATTGAAGTATTCACGGACTATTGTTTTATCGTCGGCTACGTTCATAAACTCAATTGTTAACGGTTCACAATTCTTAAAATTATCATTGGTGAGTAGATTCTTTCCTGAAATTTTTTTAAATTCTTAAAAACCGACTAGCTAATTTAATCGCGTCAGCAATATCCACATCACCATCACCGTCAGCATCTAGAAATTTATTTAGTAATGGATTACCACCAGATTGTAAGAAACTCAAGAGTAAAGGGACTAAAGTTGGTAATAATTGTTGAATTGTATTCACATCTAAGCTAGTACCCTGAGCGGCATTTTCGGCTACTTTTGCTTGGATATCTGGAGAAAATAGGCTATCTACGGCTTGGGAATCGGCAGAAGTGCCTGCAAATTGATTGACTAAATTTTCGACGGCTTCACTTCCGTCGGTGGCTTGTTTTGTTTGCAAAGATGATTGTACTTGTTTACCAACTACGGATAAAATTGATTGCATGGTGGAAGAGTCTGCACCAACACCATTACCTAATTGTTTAACTGTCATGGCAATATTTACCAATTTATCCAAACCACCTGGTTGATTGGAATTATTAACAGCGCCAAGAATTTGATCAAATAGTCCCATTAATTTGTTCTCTATTGTTTTTATGTCTTCAATGATCAATATTACAGCAGAATTGAGAGGGGAGTAAGCTGTTATTCCCTGTTTTGTGTTCCCTATTCTCTGTTAATTTGATACTTTTCCAAAGTCTCATAATTAAAGGAGTTCGCAAT
Source organism: Anabaena sp. UHCC 0253 (assembly GCF_009712085.1). NCBI lineage: Bacteria > Bacillati > Cyanobacteriota > Cyanophyceae > Nostocales > Nostocaceae > Anabaena > Anabaena sp. UHCC 0253. Next base: position 69,988 of record NZ_VILD01000005.1, on the reverse strand, counting down.
TTTAAAAAATGTGCTTTTCAGGAAGATCGTCTTTTCCTGCCCACAAATCAATTTCTGGTATAAAAATTAACATCTAATTTTTGTAATAACTTTTACCTATATTATTAATTATTGTTATCAAAGTTAGTCCACAGGTATAGCTTATTATCTATGAAAGTAATTTAATATTTATTTAATATTGAGGCTTGTAAATGAATAATATTGACGATATGGCTGTAAGCTATTGTTAAGCTCATGAAATTTGGCAATAAATGAAACTTGAATTGATGTAAGTTTCACCAGTTAAATTTTTGAAATGTCTTTTACATAAGGCTTCTCTATTGGAGATTCGTTAAATACGACTCGCCATGTAGAAAGGCAATATATCCTGCTGCTTTGCAAAGAGCTAAATTTTTCTTTGCTGAGTTTTTTCTGTCTATAAAGCCTGAAACTTACACAAAGTCGCTGGCAATTTTCACGGATTAAAATTTACTTTGCTGTTTTTTACCACAACCCTACTATGTCATTGACTAATAATATCCATTTTAGAAACTTACGAGGCGATTTATTTGGTGGTGTCACTGCGGCGATCGTTTCCTTACCTCTAGCACTGGCATTTGGTGTTGCTTCTGGTATGGGTCCTGTCGCCGGTCTTTATGGTGCAGTTTGTGTTGGCTTTTTTGCCGCCTTATTTGGTGGGACACCTACGTTAATTTCTGAGCCAACAGGTCCAATGACCGTCGTTATGACGACAATTGTCGCTTCGATGACCGCAGCTAATCCTGAAAATGGATTAGCAATGGCATTTACTGTCGTGATGTTAGCGGGAATATTTCAAATATTTTTTGGAATATTTAAGTTGGGTAAATATATCACCCTGATGCCTTACAGTGTGATTTCTGGCTTTATGTCGGGGATTGGGGTGATTTTGATTATTTTGCAGATTGCTCCTTTTGTAGGACAGGCAAATCCTAAAGGTGGCGTACTGGGGATGGTGCAAAATCTGCCGGATTTATTAACTAAGGTTAATCCTGCCGAAACAATATTAGGTGTACTGACACTGGCAATTATTTTCTTGATGCCAGCTAAATTCAAGCGGATTGTTCCCCCGCAACTGGTAGCCTTGATTGTCGGAACTATAGTTTCTCTAACCATTTTCAGTGATGTGGAGATCAGACGAA
>NZ_VILD01000005.1:56802-68803 GCF_009712085.1 Anabaena sp. UHCC 0253 | reverse complement strand
TCTCTAACCATTTTCAGTGATGTGGAGATCAGACGAATTGGGGAAATTCCTGTAGGACTACCCACATTGCAAATACCGACTTTTACTCCATCCGAAATCACAACGATGATTATTGATGGGGCAATGTTGGGGATATTGGGTTGTATTGATACTCTATTAACAGCAGTAATTGCCGATAGTTTGACTCGGACTGAACACAAATCAAATAAAGAATTGATTGGTCAAGGTATTGGTAACTTAATATCTGGTTTGTGTGGTGGACTACCCGGTGCTGGTGCGACAATGGGAACTGTAGTTAATATCCAGACTGGAGCTAAAACAGCTTTATCTGGTTTAACTCGGGCGTTAATTTTATTAATTGTAGTTTTGTGGGCTGCTGGTTTAACTCAACCTATTCCTATGGCGGTGTTAGCTGGTATTGCGCTCAAGGTGGGGATTGATATTCTGGATTGGAGCTTTTTGAAACGCGCTCATAAGGTGTCACTGAAAGGCACACTGATCATGTACGGTGTATTGTTCTTAACCGTATTTGTGGATTTGATTGTTGCTGTTGGTGTGGGAGTCTTCATTGCTAATATCTTAACTATAGATCGCCTGTCGGAATTACAATCTCAGGAAGTTAAGACAATTAGTGATAATGATGATGCCATCGTTTTGAATGATGAAGAGAAACAATTATTAGATCAAGCTAATGGACGTATAGTGCTATTTTACCTGAGCGGACCAATGATTTTTGGAGTTTCCAAAGCGATCGCTCGTGAACATTTAGCAATGGCAGATTCTGATGTCTTAATCGTAGATTTGAGCGATGTACCCATGTTGGGTATAACTGCTTCTTTAGCAATTGAAAATGCCATCAAGGATGCCAGTGAACAAGGTCGTGATGTGCTAATTGTGGGTGCTTCTGCCAAAGTCAAACGACGCTTAGATAAGTTTGAAATTTCTAGATTTGTACCAGAGCATTATATGTTTTTAACTCGTGTGGAAGCATTGAGACAAGGTGTCTCTTTAGTTGACTTTAAAGCCACTTCTGCTAATGTTTCTGGCGTTAGTGCCTACACTGAGTCCTATGAGTAATTAGTCAGTGCATCACTAGCTATGGCATTATAAACTGCGACCACACAAACGTAGACTCACAGAGAAACAAAGGTATTAATCCCGCATTGGCGGGTTTTGCCTGTGTAGTGCTTTATTATCTTACCCAACATAAAATTCCCGTGTTAGAAGCATTTGTATTTGCCACAATATTCTGTGGATTTTTTGGCATCATCCTCAAAAAAAACCTGATGATGAAGATCATTTCTATGGATGTCATGAGTACAGGGGTAATTGCCTATTACGTCCTGATTGCGTCAAGAAATGGCTTGTTTACACCAATTTTTTCCAATAATAATAACAACAATGGCGCTTATGCCGATCCCGTTCCCCAAGCGGTGATCTTGACGGCAATTGTGATTGGATTTTCGATTCAGGCCTTAATGCTAGTCAGTGTTATGAAACTAGCACGAGATAATCCGACCTTAGAAACTAGCGAGATTGTAAAAAAACAATACCCCATGACTACTATTACAATCGCCTGGGTTGCCCTGCCGTTTTTTCTGGGGTTTGTGATCTATCTACTCCCCAAAGTTGACCGCTATCTCTCATTATTTGTGGCTGTTGCCTCAGCCGGGTATGGGTTGCAGCTATTTTTTGCTCAATCGCCAATATCACTACAGTTAATAGATAGTTTTGGTGTCACATTATTCATTGATCAATTGAGCGGCTACTTTATATTGACCAATGCACTGGTGACAATGGCGGTGATCCTGTATTGTTGGCAAACCGATAAGACAGCTTTTTTTTACGCCCAGACCATCATTTTGCATGGCAGTGTCAATGCTGCATTCATCACCACAGATTTCATCAGTTTATATGTAGCATTAGAAGTAATTGGTATTGCCGCCTTCCTCTTGGTTGCCTATCCCCGAACAGACCGCTCAATTTGGGTGGGTTTGCGCTATCTCTTTGTTAGCAACGTGGCCATGCTTTTTTATCTAGTTGGTGCGGCGCTAGTCTATCAAGTAAATCATTCATTTGCTTTTGTTGGTTTACGCAACGCACCACCAGAGGCACTCGCCCTGATCTTTGTCGGACTTTTAAGCAAAGGGGGAATTTTTGTATCGGGATTATGGCTGCCGTTGACTCACTCCGAATCAGAAACGCCAGTTTCTGCTATGATGTCAGGAGTTGTAGTCAAAGCTGGTGTTTATCCATTAGTGCGGTGTGCGCTCCTGATGGAAGAACTTGACCCCATAGTGAGAATCTTCGGCATAGGAACAGCATTTTTGGGAGTATTCTATGCAGTCTTTGAAAAAGATACTAAGCGGATACTGGCTTTAAGCACGGTTTCGCAGTTGGGCTGGATTCTCATCACACCGGAAATGGGAGGCTTTTATGCACTAGCCCACGGATTAGCCAAATCGGCACTTTTCTTGATAGCAGGTGCTTTACCAAGCCGAAATATTCAAGAACTGCAACAGAAGCCGATGAATACACCAATTTGGATAGCCATGGTGATAGCCAGCCTTTCGATTTCCGGCTTTCCCTTACTAGTGGGATTTGGGGCAAAAATATTGGCTTTGAAAAATCTGGTATCCTGGCAAGCGATCGCCATGAATGTTGCGGCGGTGGGAACAGCAATTGTCTATGCCAAATTTATATTTCTGCCCCATCGGGGAAAAGAGGCGGTACGGATTGGTGTTTGGCTACCGATTATCCTCCTCCTCAGTGGACTAATTGTCGCCAGTAGTCTGTATTACGAAGTTTACACCCCTGCGAATATTACCAAAGCGATCGCTATCATCGGTGTTGGCTGGGCGGCTTATTGGCTGATTTTTAAACAATTTGTCATGAGACTCCCGCGGGTTCTGGAAGAATTTGACCATTTGATCGGTGTGATGAGTCTGATCTTAATTTTACTGTTCTGGAAGGGATTTGTATGGTTGGGCATTTAAATCTCATATTGCGATTGGTGATCTGGTTTCTGTTGACCGCAGATTTCAGCCTAGCCAATATTATCATTGGTGTCAGTATCGCCCTTTTATTACCAGGTCGTCAGAAAACTCCCGAAGCCTTAAAAGATTGGCTGCGGGTACTGGGTGAGATTATGGTAGCGATTCCACAGGCCTATGTTGAGGCATTTGAAATCATCATCCGCCCCCATAAACATGAGGATGTGACGATGGAACGAGTCAAATCTCAACGGACTCCGGGGCTAATATTCCTAGATATATTCCTAATTACCTTTACACCAAAAACCATCGTTTTGAAATATCACGAACATGGCTGGTATGAAGTACACCTGGTGAGAAGGAGGAAAAGGAGGTCAGTAACTCAGGACTAATGTTACAAAAAAGGGAACAGGGAACACTATGGCTTACGCCACGCTACGCTATCGACAAGCTCAGTGCATCGCAGGGAACAGGGAACAGGGAATATTACCTGAGCAATCTTCAAAGGCAGAAATATGGATCTGAATGTATTAATGATGATCATGATTTTAGCATTACTCATACCTATTTATGAAGGTTGGAGAAATGATGATATTTGGAAAAAAATGCTGGCTTTTGGCAGTATTGCCACAAAAACATCAATCATGATTTTAGTTGTATCTATTGGCCGCGATGATTGGATGATCGGCATTGTCGGGGTAATTATCCTGAGTGTGGGAAATGCTGGATTAATGTTGTTAGCTCATTTACTCAAAAGAATGAATGAAATATGATTAATTTTCTGAGTTATGCCTGCATTGGCATCGGCATATTTTTCTGGTTTTGGGGAACTTCTCACCTGCTGGGTAAGCGATCTATATTGTTCAAACTCCATAGTCTTTCAGTTGCCGATACACTCGGCTCAATGAGTATCGTCTTCGGGCTACTTTTACAAATACCCAGCAAATGGCCGTTACTGATTCTGGCTATTATCTCCTTAGCCATCTGGAATACAGTGCTAGGGTATGTGTTGGCTTATTGTTCCACCAGCGAGGGCGGCTATGAATGATACCTATATCTATGTGATCATGGCCTTACTGCCTTTATCAGCCTGTAAGCTGTTATTTCAGGTTAATCCATACAATGCCCTCGTGATCCGTGGCATCTTGGGAGCGATCGCTGCCATGGTATATGCCATTTTAGGAGCAGCAGATGTGGCTTTAACTGAGGCATTGGTAGGTACTATGCTGGCAATTACACTTTATGCGGTGGCCGTGCGTTCATCCATGGTTATGCGGCTGGGCTTGCTCGAAAATGAGTTGACTGAAGCAAATAATGATCCTCTGTCTGGGAAATTAATAGATAACTTCCGGCAAATTTTAGGCAAACATTATATGCGTCTGGATTTAGTACCCTACACAAATACGGAAGAATTGCAGCGGGCGCTGATGGAAAAAGAAGTTCATACCATCTGTTTGCGGCCAGAAGCCACTAATCAAGATTTAGTCGGGAGTGAGAACGAAAACCCCACCTATCATACCCAAACCAGAATTCAACGCCTCTATGAAATTATGCAAGCTGAACTTTCATCATCATCAGCAACCATCCTTTCCTATGTCAGTACACCAAAATCATGAAAAAAATAGATCTGAAATGGGTTTACATTGTTGCGGGCATAGTGCTGTTTATCCAATTTCTGATTTTGCCCAATTCAGCGCCAGAATCACTAGAGATGTCTATCGTCGAAACCGTTGTCCGAGAAAGTGGCATTCCAAATGCAGTTTCTGGAATTATTTTCAGAAATCGGTTATATGACACTATCTTCGAGGTTGTGGTTTTTACGATCGCCATTATGGGCGCTAATTTTCTCCTGGCCAATGAAACTCCATCCCACAAAATACATAGTTTTACCGATCAACCATCTATTGTTCTAGCTCGTTTGGGAGCGACTATTTCCGCCCTGGTGAGTATAGAACTAGCTATTCGGGGGCATTTGAGTCCCGGTGGTGGTTTTGCTGCGGGAGTGGCTGGTGGCACAGCGATCGGTTTGGTGGCGATTACTTCATCACCGGAGTGGATACAAGGCATCTACAAACGCTGGTATGCTGCTACATGGGAGAAAATTTCGGTGCTTGTTTTCATTGTCTTGGCAGCTATAACCCTGGTGGGTATAGAGTTACCTCATGGAGAATTAGGCGCACTTTTTAGCGGGGGAATTATTCCTGTACTCAATATTTTGGTGGCTATCAAGGTCGCATTAGGATCATGGGCGGTGATTTTAGTGTTTACTCGCTATCGGGGACTATTTTAACTATTACGCCGTAAGTCCCCCAATGAATTTGGTACTCCAAATCAGTGGCGGGATATAAGGCGGGAAAAGCCGAAATCGTTCTCAATCAATAAGAGGCATAGCCGAGTAAGGGCAAAGAACATTACTTCGACTATGCTCAGTAACCATTGAGGTTTTTCCAAATTATGTTATGTATTGTATCGTTATCAGAAATAATATATCATGCTAAAATAGCTGTATCAAGGAGGTGATTTGAGTGATATACAAGGCTATTCAAGTTCGTATATATCCATCAAAAGAACAGGAAACACAACTAGCGCAAACTTTTGGATGTGCTAGATGGTGGTGGAATTATGCTCTAAATAAGTCAATTGAGACTTACAAAGAGACGGGCAAAGGACTTAGCCGTGCTGCACTCAACGCATTTCTCCCCACGCTTAAAAAATCTGAGGATACTATTTGGTTGGCTGATTGTTATAGCCAAATTTTACAAGCTACAACACTAAATCTAACCACAGCGTACAAGAACTTTTTTGATAAACGTGCCGGTTTTCCTAAATTCAAATCTAAGCATGGTAAACAGTCTATCCAATATCCTCAAAACGTCAAGGTTGTAGATGGTAATATTAAACTTCCCGGCAATATTGGGATAGTCAAAGCCAAGATACATAGACCGGTTGAGGGGAAAATCAAGACTGTTACTATTAGTAAAACCCCATCAGGTAAATATCTTGCATCCATCCTTACTGAAGTAGATGGTGTTTCGACTCCGCTCAACACAAGCGAAAATCCCAATATTTCCGAGGGGAAAATCTACGGAATTGATTTAGGACTAAAACATTTTTCTGTTGTCACAGATGGCGAGAAAGTATCTTTTTACGATCATCCTAAACACCTTGCCAAGCATGAGAAAAACCTTAAACGCAAACAGAAAAAATTAGCACGTAAACAAAAAGGGAGTAAATCAAGAAATAGATATAGAAAAGTTGTTGCCAAGGTGTACGAGCGAGTTAGCAATTCGCGGCAAGATTTTCTACATAAACTTAGTTATAAGTTGGTCAGCGATAGCCAAGCTGTCATAGTAGAGAATCTTCATGTCAAAGGCATGGTTCGTAATCACAATTTGGCAAAATCAATATCTGATGCAGGATGGGGAACATTCACTAATTTTCTAGCCTATAAACTAGAACGCAAAGGTGGAAAATTGATTGAGATTGATAGATGGTTTCCCAGTTCCAAACTCTGTTCTAATTGTTTCTATCAGATTGGTGATATGCCATTGGATGTCCGGGAATGGACTTGTCCTCATTGTGGCACTCATCATAATCGTGATGGGAATGCAGCAATAAATATTAGAGCAGAGGGGATCAGAATGCTAAAGGCGGAAGGTTCAGCCGTCTCTGCTGTAGGAGGGGAGATAAGACCAAAACTTGGGCGAAAGTCTAAGTTGCGGCACTCCCCTGTAAGTACAGAAGCCGACACTGTACTTGGTACTCCAAGTCAGTGTGGGTAGTTCACATTGATTAAGATCAAAAGTATCTAATCATTGACTTTTATCTTTCATGCCCTTATCCCGCGTAGTTACACTAATTGTTGGCCTGATCGTCATTTTGGCGTTAACCCTATGGCTGATTGATTCTCTCACCCGACTGTATTATCAGTTGTCCTATTCGCCTTTGTTAGGTAATTTACTATTATTACTGCTAATTTTATTGATTGGCGGTTTAATTGCTGCTTTTATTTACTATATATTGGTGCTGCGGAAGGGAGAGGAAAAATCCCGTCGTCAACGTCACAGAGTGACTTCCGCCCAAATCCCCGCGGCTAAATCTGATGCGGCTTCTTCTACTCTGCAAGCAGTTCGTCAACAAGTAGCCCAAATTCAAGATGAAGTCACACGCCAAGCTTTACTGAGTCGGACTAGGGAAATTGAGGCAAATTTAGCGAGAGGGGAAATTCAAGTTGTTGTCTTTGGTACAGGTAGCGCCGGCAAAACTTCTCTCGTCAATGCGATTATGGGGCGGATAGTGGGTGAAGTCAATGCACCAATGGGGACGACTCAGGTAGGAGAAACCTATTGTTTACGGTTGAAGGGTTTGGAACGGAAGATATTAATTACTGATACTCCAGGAATTTTAGAACCAGGGGTAGCGGGAACGGAACGGGAACAACTGGCCAGGGCTTTGGCAACAGAAGCTGATTTACTGTTATTTGTGGTAGATAATGATTTACGCCGTTCAGAATATGAACCACTGCGGAGTTTAGCAGAAATTGGCAAGCGATCGCTCTTGGTTCTCAATAAAACAGATTTATATACTGAAACTGATATAGAAGTAATTTTAGCTAGACTACGGGAACGAGTCCGGACTTTTATTGCTACAAATGATGTCGTAGCGATCGCTGCTAATCCCCAAACTGCACAATTAGAAACTGGTGAACCTTTCCAGCCAGAATCAGATATTATCCCCTTACTGCGGCGTATGGCTGCTATATTACGCGCCGAAGGTGAGGATCTCGTTGCTGATAATATTCTCTTACAATCTCTGCGGTTAGGAGAAGAAGCCCGGAAACTGATAGATTCTCAGCGTCGTCGTCAAGCAGATAAAATCGTCGAGCGTTATCAATGGATTGGGGCTGGTGTAGTTTCTGTGACACCATTACCGATGGTAGATTTACTCGCAACCGCCGCAGTTAATGCCCAAATGGTCGTAGAAATTGGTAGAGTCTACGGTTGTGATTTAAACATGGAACGGGGCAAGGAATTAGCCCTATCTTTAGGAAAAACAATTGCCGGTTTAGGTATCGTCAAAGGTGCAATTCAATTATTATCAACGGCTTTACAACTCAATGTTGCTACCTTTATTGTCGGGAGAGCAATCCAAGGGGTGACAGCCGCATATTTAACCCGCATTGCTGGGAAAAGCTTTATCGAGTATTTTCGTCATGATCAAGATTGGGGTGACGGGGGAATGACAGAAGTTGTTCAGCAACAGTTTCAGATTAATCGCCGAGATGAGTTTATCAAAGTTTTTGTCCAGGAAGCGATCGCTAAAGTCGTCAAACCATTAACTGATAGCTTTGCAGAAAAGGAAGACTCTCAGTAATAATACTTGGGTAATTATTGAATAATTAACATACTGAATTATTTTCTATAATTCCGGAAACTTGCAGCCGATGTCAGAAAAGATATATAAGGATTTCTGAGTAACTAGATCATGAACAACCAGATAATCGGCACAGTATTACAAGAGCGTTACCAAATTGTTCAACCCCTCAGTGCCGGGGTATTTGGACAAACCTATATAGCTGTAGATATACACCACCCAGAAAAACCGAGATATGTTGTCAAACAATTGAAAGTGAATAACTATCAATCCACTTCCTATTTTGACTACCTCAGACTACGGTTTTTGACGGAAACTGAAACTCTCAAACATTTAGGTCGTCACCCGCAAATTCCTGAATTAATTACCTGTTTTGAAGAAAATGAACGGTTTTATTTAGTCCAACAGTTTATTCCAGGTGAATCTTTAGCAGCAGAATTACCTAACAATCCCCAAAGTCCAGGTAAATGGAGTCAGGCTGATGTAATCAAATTTCTAGAAGATGCTTTATATATTCTGGAATTTGTTCATTCTCAAGGCTTTATTCATTGCGATATTAAACCAGAAAACTTAATTAGAAGGGCTATTGATGCCAAATTAGTTTTAATTGATTTTGGCTCAATTCAACCTATAGATTTTAGTATTGAAACAGAATTATCCATAGATCAAATTCCGGTGACATCATTGGGTTATATTCCCCCAGAACAATTTATTGGGCAAACTCAGCCTAATAGTGATTTGTATTCTTTGGGCATAATTGCTATTCAAGCTATTACGGGATTATCACCTCTGCAATTAGAAATTGATGCCGAAACTAATGAAATTATCTGGTGTGATGATGATACGCCAGTCAATGATTATTTAGTCGCTTTTCTCAGTCAGATGATCCGTTATCAATACCAAGAACGTTTTCAATCTGCCAATGAAGCATTATGGATACTCAAGCATATAGAATGGGAAAATCAGCCCAGTGAAACACCCCTTGCTGATTCTCAATTATTTTATAGAAATATAGATGATAATTTAATTTCTAAAACCACAACTAAACAATCCCAACCTTTACTAGCAGGACTAAAATTAGGTTTATTAATTAATTCTGTTCTCATTGGATTAGGTGTATATTCTTTATTTAATAATTCTCAAGCTTATTCAGCTACAGAAACCTTATATAAAGCTATAGAAGAATATCAATCGGGTGATTTACAAACAGCGATTGATTTAGCTCAGTCTATCCCCATTCATAGTAATATTTATCCAGAAGCTCAAGCCTCAATTGAAGAATGGCAAAAGCAATGGCAAAAAGATGCAGAGCATTTTATTTTAGCTGAAAAAGCTTTGAAGGAAAGGCGGTGGACTGATGTATTATATCATGCTCCGAAAGTTCCTCTTAATTCATATTGGCAATCAAAAATTCAGCCATTGGTTCAACAAGCTCAAGCCAATATTGAATCACAAACACAAGCTTTATTAGCTAAAGCTTATGAAAAAGCCGAAGAAAGAGATTTTTCAACAGCTTTATATTACCTCCGGCAAATTCCTGAAGAAAGTTCTGCTGGTGCTATAGTTAAACAGAAATTATCTGAATATAATCAAAAGCGCCAAGTTAGATCAGGTTACTATTTATATTTAGCCTATAACAAAGCATCTATTGGTGACTTTTTTGGTGCAATTAAACTCCTGAAAAAAGTTCCTGAAGATACGGCTGTATATGAACAAGCACAAATGAAATTACAAGAATATTCTCAAAAGTTACGTTTACGTCATCAACAACAAGAAGCAGCTATTCTCAAAATAGTGACTATTTCTAAAAGAAACAACACACCTCATCATAAAAATACTATTCAACCTCAATTATCTCTTCAATCAGAAGATTATTTACAAGAAGTAAATATTCGTAATTAGGGCTAGTACCGCAGTGCGGAATTAAAAATTAGAAAAGCAGATTACACAAGCTGTTTTCAAATTTTTAATGGTTAGTTGATTTACGCCGTTGTGTACTAGAAGTTACAGAATCATAATTCATGATGTGTTTTCAGTATTATTACGCAATCATTGTTTTAGCTCTGATGAAACTTCAGTAAAATAACTATGGCTTATTTTGCCTGAACTCAGGAAAATCATTACAGATATAAAAATAATATTTTCAACTTCATTATTTGTACACAGAGATTAATACAAAGGAATTAATATGACAGTTAATGAGTCCTCTGCCCGTTCTGATAGTATTGATCTATTATACCTATACCACCAAAACCCCTCTATTCGACTGCGGAATAAACTCGTAGAATTGCATAAAGGATTAGTACGAAAAATAGCCTATAAATTTAGTCATAGATGCTATGAGCCTTATGAAGATTTAGAACAAATTGGTTACTTGGGCTTAATTAGAGCAATTGAGCGTTTTGATCCTCATCAGGGATATGCCCTTAGTTCCTTTGCTGTACCCTATATTCGCGGTGAAATCCTGCATTTTTTGCGCGATCGCTCTACTTTATTAAAAATTCCCCGCCGTTGTCAAGAACTTTACAACCAAGGACAGAAAATCCGTAAAGAATTAACTATCTCTTTAAATCGTCCTCCTCAAGAAATTGAAATTGCTAACAAGCTGCATATATCTATAGAAGAATGGCAAGAAATTAAGTTAGCAGCCCAAAATCGAATGCCTTTGAGTTTAGATAACACAACATCTAATTATACCGATTGTTCAGTCACGTGGGCTGATTTACTTCCCTGTCCCCATACCACCGCACTTCAGCAGCAACAGGAAGAACAGCAACAACTAGAAGGGGCTATGAGTATGCTTGATGATAAACCCCGAATTGCAGTGGAATTAGTTTTTGTTGAACAACTAACTCGCAAAGATGCTGCCAAAAAAATTGGGGCTACACCAATGACGGTTACACGATATCTGCAACAAGGTCTGCAACAGTTAATTACTTACTTGCAACCAACTACTGTTGCAACTGGAATCTTAAATATCCTCTAAGTAGGTGGGCGTTAAAAATTGTCGGGATTCCTATATTTGCATATTTTTATTCCCAAACATTATATAATTTTATCATAACCCATAAAAATCCTCATTCAGAATTTCCTCTATCCTAAAAGGACAAATTATAGACTTACCCAAATCAACTAACTCCTCAATTAAATGCTCAATATCCAAGGATGCAAATTCACGATTTTGTAATTGTTTAATTGTTTGTTCAATCCATAATTGTAAATCGCTATCATATAGTCTATTAGACATATTTTTGGTGTACTCTTATTAATCAGCCCTACTTCTAATGTAACTTAACTACCAGAAGATTATTTAATCATGGTGAGCGATCGTCTATAGCGGTTATCGCCCTTGTTGCAATACAATTTAGGGCGCAGACCCTGCGCCCCTACAGAATTTGCGTTTGGCTGACTGTATCTCACAAAGAGTGCATACCGTTATAATCAACCTCATCCATCTTGAAACCTGAAGTTTTTGTAAGCTCTAACTGTTCTCCCACAGCCTTAAAACCCCTCTCGTTACTAAGGGGAGGGGTAATTCAATCAACTACAGGTTTCATTTTGAACGTGGTTTAGTGGAAGAATTGTTTGTGATCTGCACTTTATTACCATAAATTAACTTATTTGTCAATAGTACA
>NZ_VILD01000005.1:42620-56335 GCF_009712085.1 Anabaena sp. UHCC 0253 | reverse complement strand
TAAATTAACTTATTTGTCAATAGTACATTTTTATTCCGGTCAACTTCCATAATTTCTTGGCTAATTTCTATCTAAAATTTCTCTCGGAAATTGCTGCTAATTTATGAAGTTTTGTATTATTTTTAGGGATTGATTTCTGAAACGACTATAGATAAAGGGTTTTGAAGATCATCTTGTCAGACAGATTTAAAATTGACAATATAAACCCAATTATGAAAATCTCCAAAATTATAGCAAATCGCCGAAAGTATTGCAAGCTCGTTACTAAATAAAAATAATTTTCAATTAATTATTAAGAAAATCTAAACTTAAATTTTGATGCGTTATAAATATTAAAAGTATTATTATATTTTGATAATTTTTAGTTATGAAATATTTTTAATATAGCTTTAGCAGAATTTGATACCTATATCCGATTTAAAGCAATGACTGTAACAGGAAACCCAGAAGCAGGGTTAAGAATACTAGATAAACTTGATAATTTCACAGAATAGCGCGATCGCCCTACCCTTAATATCAGAACAAAACAGCTAAAATAGTACCAAATCAGAAAAATGGCAAAATCTGGATATGACCACAGCTACACCCGTAAAAACTGAATACGAAGCGATAATTGGCTTAGAAACCCATTGTCAACTCAGTACCAACACCAAAATTTTCTCTAACAGTTCCACAGCCTTTGGTGCTGACCCCAATACTAACATTGACCCAGTGTGTATGGGTTTACCAGGAGTTTTACCTGTACTTAACGCCAAAGTTCTCGAATACGCTGTTAAAACTGGTTTGGCGCTAAATTGTCAAATCGCTCGGTATAGTAAATTTGACCGCAAACAATATTTTTATCCTGATTTACCCAAAAATTACCAAATTTCTCAATATGATTTACCCATAGCCGAACATGGTTGGATAGAAATTGAACTGGTAGATGATGCAGGAAACCCCAGCCGTAAACGCATTGGGATTACTCGTTTACACATGGAAGAGGACGCGGGAAAACTCGTCCACGCAGGTAGTGAAAGGCTTTCCGGTTCTACCTATTCCCTCGTAGATTATAACCGCGCGGGTATCCCCTTAGTAGAAATTGTTTCTGAACCTGATTTGCGAACAGGACAAGAAGCTGCTGAATATGCTCAAGAACTGCGGCGGATTGTCCGCTATCTTGGTGTCAGTGATGGCAATATGCAAGAAGGTTCTCTACGTTGTGATGTGAATATTTCTGTGCGTCCGGTGGGACGTGAGCAATTTGGCACTAAGGTAGAAATTAAGAATATGAACTCCTTCAGTGCGATTCAAAAAGCGATTGATTATGAAATTGAACGTCAAATCGCTGCGATTGAATCTGGAGAAAAGATTATTCAAGAAACCCGGCTTTGGGAAGAAGGTTCACAACGTACCAGTAGTATGCGAGTGAAAGAAGGTTCTAGTGATTATCGTTATTTCCCTGAACCCGATTTAGCACCGATTGAAGTCACACAACTAGAATTAGATTCATGGTTGAGTGAGTTACCCGAATTACCAGCCCGTAAACGTCATCATTATGAAAATGAGTTGGGACTTTCAGCTTATGATGCGCGGGTCCTAACTGAGGATAAACCAGTTGCGGACTATTTTGAAAGTGCCATAGCTAAAGGTGCAAATCCTAAATCTGCGGCTAACTGGATTACTCAAGATATCGCTGGTTACTTAAATAAACAAAAACTCACCATTTCCGAAATTAAGCTGACGGCTACTAACTTAGCAGAGGTGATTACCCGCATTGAAAATGGCAAAATCAGCAACGCCCAAGCTAAGGAAAAACTCACAGATTTATTAAATGGAGTTACACCTGAAGAAGCTTTTGCAGGTCAAGAACTCATTTCAGATCGTACCATTCTTGAACCGATTATTGATGAGATCATGGCGGCTAATCCTCAACAAGTAGAAAAATACCGCAAAGGTAACACCAACCTCAAAGGCTTTTTCGTGGGACAAGTGCTGAAGAAAACCGATAAACGCGCAGAACCCAAACTCACTAATCAATTGATAGAAGAGAAACTCAATGCACCAGTGTAGGGTGACACCCCTCATCCCCAAAATGGTATAATGTGGTAATAAGACGCAACTTGATTATCGGGAGAGCTAGTTTAAATTGGCTCTCTTTCTTTTTTATACCGCATTTTTTATCTCACCCAGAGGCACAAAGAGCAAAAAATTCTAAGGTTGATAGAGATCCGATTCACAGAGTTTTCCTTCACCTTTACAGCCTTTAGATATTTGTCCACTAGGATTTAAATCGTATACTTTATTGTCTTTAAAAAGTAATCCAAATCCATCTTTCAATATGAGTGGATTGGAAAATTTTCCTTCATATAAAACTGATGTATTCATTGTTCCATGAATTTTTACTATAGCTATTCCATCATTTTTAATAGTAATTGATTGACCAGTTCCACTTCCACCCATAAAGTTAAAAAACCGAGTTCCTACAAATGGTAATATTGCTTGTATCCATCCATTAGCAGAACAAACTGCTGGTTGATTACGAGGTGCAAGAGTAGATAAACACCAATAATTTTTTCCATCAAATACAACACCATTTGTAATGTACTTCAAATCAGAAATAGATTTCCAAGGTTTTTCTCCAAGTTCGTCATAATATCTGTATCGTTGTCCTTTAACTTCTAAACCTTGATCTGTGCCTCCCAAGGCATAAAAACCGACTACAATTTTATTGACTAAATTTTGTTGGGTAATATGCGGATTTTTCTCAATCCACCAATTCCTAATAAACTGATTTTTATTTCCATATCCCTGGCTTTTGGTAACTACAACTAAGAGTTTTCCTTTACCATTAATAAACTCAAATCTGCAAAGTCCTTCTCCCGTTCCAGCACAATCTTTAATTTCTGGATATCCCAATTGAAATAACTCCCTAACGTTGTAAGCACTCAAGTTAGGCAATTGTCCTTGTAAGTGCGGCTGCCAACCTTGTTCAATCAGGAGTTGTCGTGCTTCTGCATATAGCATATTTTTTTGTAGAGACAGTTCTTCAGTAGTATTGGCAGAAATAGCTTTACTAACAGTATTAATAGTTGGTTGCTGCTGACTATATGCAAAGCTTGGACATTCAAGAGTAATTAGTCCAGCTAAACTAGCAAAAATACTGACTGTGACGACGGAAAAAGGAGATCCGCAGTTTTTCCAATACATTTTATATGTTATACAGAATGGTTAAGGACAACTAAGTAACTTTTAAAAATTATATATTTTAGCTGTTGACAAATCAAAACTTTTTAATTTATTTACACAAAATTAAAATAAGGGGTGTAACCCCTCGGTGCTAGAATGATATAGTGTGCTAAGTAGATGCACCCTGATGATTTTAGAGAGCTATCCAAGTGGCTCTCTTTTATTTATTTGAGGTTTAATTTTCGTTAGCAAAAAAAGATTGTCATCAACAGATAAACTCACAATAGAGATAAATACTGGACGCTGATAGAAAACTAGCAGCGGAAAGTAATTGAGCAACAGACACGATATATATAATTGTGAGCAAATTATGGCAGACTGGCAAATAATTACGGGTGGTGTCACAGCCGCACGGGGGTATAAAGCAGCGGGAATTACAGCCGGACTAAAAGCTTCGGGATTACCAGATTTAGCATTAATAGTATCAGATGTAGAAGCGATCGCCGCAGGTGTATTTACAACTAGCCAAGTCAAAGCAGCTTGTGTAGATTACTGTCGGCAAGTGTTACAAGGAAAACATAGTGCTAGAGCCATTCTCTGTAATGCGGGACAAGCTAACGCCGCAACAGGTGAGCAAGGGATTAAGGATGCTCAAGAAAGTGCAGACTTATTAGGAAAAGAATTAGGTATTAATCCAGAATCCATTTTATTAGCCTCTACTGGCGTAATTGGTCAACGGATTAAAATGGATATTTTGCGGGGTGGTATCCCCAAGGTGGTTGCGGCTCTTTCGGAAACTGGTTCAGATACAGCAGCAGGAGCAATTATTACTACAGATTTAGTCACAAAATCCATTGCCTTAGAAACAACTATACATGATCGCCCGGTGCGAATTGGTGGTATTGCTAAAGGTTCAGGGATGATTCACCCCAACATGGCGACAATGTTAGCCTTTGTGACCTGTGATGCTGCGGTATCTTCTACGCTTTGGCAACAAATGTTAACCAGAGCAGCGGATAGAAGCTTTAATTCTATCACAGTTGATGGTGATACAAGTACCAATGATTGTTTAATCGCTTTAGCAAACGGTCAATCTCGCACTCCAGCAATTACAGAAATGGGTGCAGAAGCCGAGAAACTAGAAGCTATGTTAACAGAAGTATGTCAGCATTTAGCGAAAGCGATCGCACGTGATGGTGAAGGTGCAACTTGTTTAATAGAAGTTCAAGTTAGTGGCGCTCACGATGAATTATCAGCCCGACAAATTGCCAAAACCATTGCAGGCTCATCTTTAGTCAAAGCGGCCATTTTTGGTCATGATCCCAATTGGGGACGGATTGCGGCAGCAGCAGGACGGGCTGGAGTCCGTTTTGAACAAGAAAATCTCTCTGTGAAATTAGGGGATTTCTTACTGTTTGAAAATGGTCAACCTTTACCTTTTGATAAAGCCGCAGCTAGTGCATATTTGAAAGCAGCCGCTAATGGTGAATATCTGCAATCAGACACGGTGTTAATTTCTGTCGGTGTCGGTAATGGTCATGGTACAGGTCAGGCTTGGGGTTGTGATTTGAGTTATGATTATGTGAAGATTAACGCTGAGTATACAACTTAGGAAAATCGGCGTTGCTGCTTTGTTCTTAGTCGCAACGCCAAAAAATAGCTGTTAGAATTCTGGGCGTTGCTGATTAAATATATGAATATGTCTCACGCAAAGGCGCAAAGGCGCAAAGGTTAAATTTCCCAATTTCATCTTTCAATATAGGTAAAATCGTATTTTGAATATTGGAATTAAGACAACAGTTATTATAGAAATTACGGCGTTGCTGAATTGAGGCAGGACTTACGCAAAACAGAACGGAAGTAGGGGTAATTCATGAATTACCCCTACGCAAGAATCAGGTTTTGAGTTCAATCTTACGTAAGTCCTATGAGGTATGAAATTCCTAAATTGAACGTTTAAAACTCTTACCTTTGCGCCTTTGCGTGAAACTAAAATTCATACCCTTAATCAGCAACGCCGAAATTACAAATAATCAAAGGTGTATTTTATGCGGTTACGTTCACTTCAGTTGATTTTTATAGCTGGTTTTATTGGCTTGCTTTCCTGGGTATGGACACCCACAGCTTTAGCTTTAACACAGATTAAATTATTTGATATTTCCTACCACGATTGTCCATCAGAACTAGCTAACGGTACAGTGGGTAGCAGTGGTTCAAATTCTGCTGCTTGTTTTATAGTCACAGGTAAAGCAGAAAATAGTACATATAAAACCGTCTATGATGCAGATATTTTTGGCCGGATATATGATGCTAACGGTGACTCAACCTTACAAAATCGCACCCGTCTGGGTTCAATAGCAGAAGTTCCCCCAGGAGTTAGTGATTTTGAATTTAGAATTACTGTACCTAGCAATCAGCCTTTACCATTACAACTTAAACAGTTTAAAGCTGCTGGATTTAGCGGTAAAGTCAGAAGATAATATAACGGTTCTTATATCATCCAAGTGTGTTTTTTAATTATGAAATTTGTAGGGGCGCAGGGTCTGCGCCCTTAATTGTATTGTTACAAAAATTTTAAAATCCTTGTACCAAAGTAGCACGCGCTAAAGTATCCAGAACAGTACCAACTATATTTAAGGCCACAAATGCCAGAATAGGGGAGAAATCCATCCCACCCAAAGGAGGAATGATGGAGCGAAACAGATTTAGGTAGGGATCACTAATTTGGCTTAAAGCAGCGAATGGTTGACTAGACCAGTCAATCGTGGGAAACCAAGTCAAGAGAACCCGAATAATTAGCAAATAGCTATAAAGGGAAACAAAAGTGGCCAGGGTTGTAATTAGTAAATTCATGGATGGGTAACTTTCCTGTTAAGTGTCAAACATAGATTCATGATTGATTTTAATATAACTGCGGATTTAGGAATCTTGATCAAGACAACGCTTAAGATTGCTCATTTATTTCCTGTGACGAGTTGGGATTGACATTTCCCAACTGCTTCCGCACATCATCAATTGTGGCATTGAGTTGGGCAATTTTATCTTCAAGCGATCGCCTTGTTGCTTCTATTTCCACATTTTCATGAGCAGATGCTCGCATTTGCCGTTTTCTAGCTGCTCTGATCTGGCTATCATTTTCACCATCAGTTAAGCCTTCCTCGTCTTCGGCTATCAATCTAGCATCCAAGCGCGAAGTAATTACCGCACCTAAAACACCACCGACTACACCCCCAATCAATGTTCCCAGTAGAAACCCACTACTAAAACCATCTTGCTGACTCATATTTTTACTACCTTCTCGAACATAAGCAACTTTGATCACACTTCAGCTATGTTTTGTCCTTAGCTGTATACCAGCTTAAGTCCCAAAGATGCGATCGCCTGCATCTCCCAATCCCGGTACAATATATCCCTGATCATTAACCATTTCGTCAATAGTAGCGGTGTAAACAGTCAAAGATGGATAGGCAGCAGCTAATTTTTGTAAAGCCGGCGGTGCAGCAACTACAGAAACAATTCGCGCCAAAGCAGGATCAACACCTCTTTGAGTCAATTCTGCCATTGCTGCCATTATAGAACCTCCAGTGGCCAACATCGGCTCGGTAATTAACACCCGTGTTTCGGGAGCAAATTTTTCTGGTAATTTATTCAAATAACAATCAGGTTTTAGAGTTTCTTCGTTTCGCACCAACCCAAAATGGTAAATTGATGCTAAAGGCAGTAAACCTTGCGCTCCCTCTAATAAGCCTAAACCAGCCCGCAAAATTGGCACAACAGCCACAGGTATTTGGGGGTCAATAAAAGTTGCTGGACAGGCAGCTAAGGGACTCTGCACAGTTGTTTCTTGCGTCGGCAACCACTCTCTCACCGCTTCATAAGTTAGCCACCGGCCTAACTCAGTGATAGCAGAACGAAATAATACTGATGGTGTAGCTACATCACGGGCAACTCCCAACCAGTGCTGAATTAGAGGATGGGGTGGAACATAAACACGCAGTTGTTGCGTCATAACCAAAAATAAGCGGTTTTGTTAATTGTCTTTTCACTGAAACATCATCATACTCCTTCCCTGCTACGACTGACAGCCAATCATAAATTATTGATAAAATCTGTCAATAATAGTTGACAACTATTCTCAATCAAGGTTATATTATTATCAAGTGTTCTCCTCTCTTTAAAGGATCGGCAGACGGGATTAGTCAGCAGCAGCAGGCTTGTCCCTCTTTTTTTGTGCGAGAAAATAAGCGATAATCAGATTCATACACCAAAATACTTTCAATCCGCTTAAGTAGAACGGACTAAATAATTCCAGGTTTGTAGTGAGGACTTTAGTCCTAATTTAAGGGCTGAAGCCCTTACTACCAAATCAGCTCAATATTTTTTACATTACTTAATCTAAGTTGATTTATTTTTGCCTAGTTACTTACTTATTTTCCGTTAGATGAATTACGAATTATTTGATGCCATTATTATTGGTTCTGGGATTGGTGGTTTAGTGACAGCTACCCAATTAGCAGCAAAAGGTGCAAAAGTCATAGTCCTAGAAAGTTATCTCATTCCTGGAGGAAGTGCAGGTTATTTTCACAGCCAAGGATATACATTTGATGTAGGTGCATCAATGATTTTTGGTATGGGTAATCAAGGGACAACCAACTTACTCACCCGTGCTTTAGATGCAGTCAATGTCAAGATAGAAACCATCCCTGATCCTGTACAGATTCATTATCATTTACCTGATGGATTGAATCTGAAAGTTGATCGAGATTATGAAAAATTTATCCAAAATCTGATCGCTTATTTTCCCCATGAAGCCAAAGGCATCCGTAGCTTTTATAATGAATGCCAAAAAGTCTTTAATTGTCTCAATAATATTGAACTCTTATCACTAGAAGAACCTAAATATCTATTGCGGGTATTTCTTCAAAATCCTTTAGCCTGTCTAGGTTTAGCTAAGTATTTACCGTTAAATGTAGGTGATGTGGCGCGACGTTATATTAAAGATTCGCTATTATTAAAGTTCATTGATATAGAATGTTATTGTTGGTCAGTAGTCCCAGCCGAAATGACACCAATGATTAATGCTGGGATGGTTTTTTCCGATAGACATTATGGCGGAGTTAATTATCCCAAAGGCGGAGTTGGTAAAATTGCTCAAAAATTAGTTGCTGGTTTAGAAAAAACTGGCAGTCAAATTAAATACCAAGCTAGAGTCACAAAAATACTCACTGAACAAGGAAAAGCTATTGGTGTACAACTAGCTAATGGTCAAGTGTATCACGGTAAAAAAATCGTCTCTAATGCTACACGCTGGGACACATTTGAAAAATTATTACCAGCAGATAAAATACCAAATAATGAGAAGTATTGGCAACAAAAATATCAAAAATCACCCGGATTTTTAAGTTTACATATAGGAGTAAAAGCATCAGTTTTACCTGCTGGAACAGAGTGTCATCATATTTTGCTGGAAGATTGGCAAAAAATGGAGTTAGCAGCAGGGACTATTTTTGTTTCTATTCCTACACTACTTGATCCAGATTTAGCTCCCACCGGATACCAGATTATTCATGCTTTTACACCTGATTGGATTGATAATTGGCAAGGACTTTCACCCCATGAGTATGAGGAAAAAAAAGAACAAGCCGCAGGGAGAATAATTGAACGATTAGAAAAGATTTTTCCTGGTTTAGATGCAGGGTTAGATTATTTAGAAATAGGTACACCGCGTACTCATCGTCGCTTTTTGGGGAGAATGGATGGTACTTATGGTCCTATACCCAAGCGGAAGTTGTGGGGGTTGTTGGGAATGCCTTTTAATCGTACCGCTATTCCTGGTTTATATTGTGTAGGTGATAGTACATTCCCTGGACAAGGTTTAAATGCAGTGGCTTTTTCTGGCTTTGCTTGCGCTCACCGCATTGCTGTAGATTTGAGACTCAAAAAATAGATCCCCGACTTCCAAAAAGTTAGGGATCTGATATTTAGCGAAATAAATTTTTATGGGGAAAGCTAACTTTTTTAGGTGTGTACTCCGAACAATCTATGGCATCTTCAGTAAGAACAGTATCAGGCTTGACAGCACATTTTAAATAATGGTTATTCGCAAAAAATTGACATTTTTTGCAGGGAACTTTTTGTGAAATTTTGCTTTTCAAGCATACCTTATCATCGGCATTACTACGGATCTTCTGAAAAAGAAGGAGAAAAATAGCCCAAACAAAAATAAATCCCAAAGGAGCTAAAGATAATGCTAAATCTGGTATTTGAATGTTGTAATTTTGATATTCTACCTTTTCTTGTTTAACTGCACTTTGGGCAATAGCCAAATTGGTATTGTAAGCTATTGTATTTTCCAATACCTGCGCTATATACATCTTATTTCCCTTAGTTATCTATAATGGTTCTTAATTGAAAAAAGTGACAGAACCAGGTTGTAAACCCCAGAGATAAAATCCGTTTTAATAGTGAATGATGTTGCCTTTGAAAAATTTCGATTTAAGTCCTAGATATATCTGGGTAAAGCTGAATATAGCTTTCAATTATAGGTTTAGCAAAAGAAAAATTTAGTTATCTCTGTCAATAGTTTTGATTTTTGTGATGTAAATATATACCTAAAGTGAGAGTTGTATATAGCGATTCCCATTTGAGTAAGGTACACCGATGAAAACATTAACCGCAGATAGAAGATGATGGACGCGGATAAACGCAGATGAATTTGTATTTTAGTAGACTAGGAAACGCTATATATAAACTCTATATGATTTATTAAATATACTTAGGGTG
The DNA here is from genome assembly GCF_009712085.1 of Anabaena sp. UHCC 0253. Lineage (NCBI taxonomy): Bacteria > Bacillati > Cyanobacteriota > Cyanophyceae > Nostocales > Nostocaceae > Anabaena > Anabaena sp. UHCC 0253. The sequence goes on along the minus strand of NZ_VILD01000005.1, from coordinate 46,384 downwards.
AGCAGTGCTTACCCTATATTACTTGTAATTACATTAGTTGCTAGTACCGCAAGGCAGAATTTAAAATAGTCTAACTAGCAACTTCAATTACTGAATATTATTCTGTTTTATTTAATCTAGCTTTGACATCTGCTGCAAAGTCTTCATATTTTCTTAAAGGAGTCACTTCTACTTGCACTTTTTGGCCATTTTTTTTCATGATAGGCAAGTCTAGAAGAATTTGGTCTAGTGTATCTGGAGTAGGAACATCAACAATAACAATCACACGACGAGTGCCAATACATTTCCATAAATCAACTATTATTCCTGCTTGTTTTGCTTGTAGTGCAGTATCTGCTTCTTCACTCCAAATGGCAAACAATTCTTGTTGATTCATGTGATCTGGATATTCAACATGAAAATCTAAATGATATAACATAATTATGTTTCCTTTCAGGATTTTATTTTATTAGCTTAAACTAAAATAAGCCCACATCTGAATTTAAAAAATCAGTGTGGACTTAATAAGAGCGAGTTATTTTTTTACCACTGTTCACAAATCAAAGGTAATTGTTATTGAGACAAGGCTGTTTTGCGAGATTTCTGTATTTGAGTCATGGTAAAAACTAGCCCTAAAACAAATAAACCAGCAGTAGTGGTAGGTTCAGGCGTAGATTTGATATTACCTTTGATTGCAATTCCATCATTACCACAATCTAAAAACAGATTTGCAACGTAGTTACCATTAGCAATTAAACTTCTATCAAAGGAAAATCCAATGGTATGAGTTCCTAAAGCAGAAAAATGACCGAAATCTAATCCGGCTGTACTTAAATCAAGTCCACTTAATAGAGAAACACCACCTACTTTAGTCCCTGACGCAATGGCGTTAAGAATAGGTGTGTTACTAGTGGTTGGGTTATTAGCTACAGAAGTTTGATAGTAGTAGTCGTATACAGATTGTTGAGTGAAAAAATCTGTGCCTTGAGTATTTGGTCTACCCCATCCACTGTTATAATACTGCTTTAAACTACTGTAACCATTATGGGATGTGGTAATACTTTTGGCGGTGACTCCTGTATAAACACCTGTGGCTATGCTGGAATCGTTGTTATTAACAAATCTAACTGCAAATAGGTCTTGATTTTGACTAGCAGTTTGGAAATCTTTACCGGAGAAATTCAAGAATAAATCGCTCCAACCAATATTGACGTTTCCTTCGTTTACCCCTGATAAAGGCATACCACCTGTCAGGGCAACATATACTTTATCACCAGACTCTTTGATGGCCATGCCTTTGATCTCGAAACTAGAACTACCAGAACCATCGCTAAAAGAGTCAATACCATAATTCCAGTCTTGATAAAGTTGTCCTGCGTTTGCTTGTTGTCCAGCTACTAACAGAAGACTAAGGGTGACTGTTGTGGTGCAAATAAAAGTCTTTAGGGTAGACATTTTTCTAAATTAAAATAAGGTATCTTTGATAACCACAATATAAGTTACTTTCTATACTTATTTGAGAATAAATAGATAAATATTGTATAATTAATATGAAGTTAAGTTTAAAAAATACGTACTCTACTGACCGCATTTCTACTATTTTTCTCAGGGTATCTTGTAAATTAACGGAGAGCAACTATTATTTTCTCTTTAGTCAAGGGTAGAAATTCAGAAAATTACGTAATCTTACATAATTGAAAAAATGTCTGTTGCTATAATCAGCAATTTGTCACCTATGAAATTACTGATGATGACTGATTTTTTTATATAAATAGGACTTACGCAATAACTCTCTGAAACTCTTATTTCGACCTGTCCTCTGCGTCCTCTGCGGTATGGCTAACGCCACGCTTCGCGTTAGCGGAGCTTTCGCTTTAGCGATACGTTTCTTCATGATTTTGCGTAAGTCCTGATAAATTCTGTATTGACGTTATGTATAACTTCGTTACAAAGACGAACAAAGCAATTATTGATTGTAAATTCAGGCTGGTGGTATTTCTTCTTCCACGGGACGAATGATGGGTGGTGGTGGTGGTGTGAGTTGTGGTTGAAAGATGCCTTGTAAGGCTTGTTCTAGGGTTTGTGCCATGACGATGCGGTTTTCATAGGCTACAACTACTCTGACTAAGGTGGGTAAACTATTTTGTGTAGCTTCTAAATAAATTGGTTCAACATAGAGTAACGATTGCTCAATGGGAATTACTAGTAGATTACCTTGAATTACTCTCGAACCTTGACGATTCCAAAGGGAAATTTGTTGAGAAATGACTGGATCTTGATTAATTCTGGCTTCAATTTGTTCTTGTCCGTAAATTAGGCGTTCTTTAGGGAAGTTATATAGGAGTAATTTGCCGTAATTTTCGCCATCAGAACGTGCTGCTAACCAAGCAATTAAATTTGTCCGTTGTTTGGGTGTGTAAGGTAGTAAGAGGATAAATTCTTCAAAGGGGACATTGGGAAGACTGGTAATTAAATAGTAAGGTTCAACTTGACGGGTTTCGTCTCCATAGATTTCATTGGGAATCTGCCATTGATCTTCCCGGTTGTAAAATACTTGGGGATCTGTCATGTGGTAGATCATTAAGCGTTCAGATTGAATTTTGAAAAAGTCTACTGGATAGCGGATATGGCTACGGAGATTGGGGGGTAAATCCTGCATGGTTTGAAACATTTGCGGAAATATTTTTGACCAAGAGATAATTAATGGATCTGAGGGATCGGCAATGTAAAATTTAACTGTGCCGTTGTAAGCATCAATTACGACTTTGACAGAATTACGGATATAGTTGATGTCGTCTGTACCTGTATCAGAATAGGGATAGCGATCGCTTGTGGTGTAAGCATCTACTATCCAATAAAGGAAATTTTCTTGACCAGGAAACTGTTGATTTTTATTGTCTATATGGGCATCAGCGGCGACTAGATAAGGATCACTATCGAATTTTAAAAAAGGTGCGATCGCCCGAATTCTTTCATTAATATTTCGCCGAAATAATACTTTAGTATCTGGTAAAAAATCCCTTGTGAAGACCATTCTCCAGTCTTTTAAATAAATTGAAAATAGCCATCTTTTCCAGAGAGAATTTAGCTTGATGCCACCTAATCCATCATAAGTATTATAAACATTATCACTTCCGCTAGGATAATCTAATTCTTTGACTTTTGTCCCAGTCATGACGTGAGTATTACTAATTTCTCCATAATAAATCCGGGGTTTACCAATGGGAATACTTTCACGGATAGCTGGACTAGAAGTGTTTAAGGCGCTACCATTCTGGCTAATATCTTTAACAAAATATTCTGGTAGTCCACCAATAGCAACTGTATTAACAGGACTCAGAGTAAAGCCATAGCCATGAGTATAAATCATATTTTGGTTTACCCATGTTTGTGCTTGGAGAGGGACATCTGGATAATTTAATTCTCTGGCGGCAATTAGGACTTGTTGTTTTTCTGTTGTGTCTTGTGTCAGGCTATTTTTTATTTGATATCTATCAACATCAGCATCAGGAAATTTATAATAAGGGCGAATTTGTTGTAGTTGTCTGTTGGTTTTTAATAATGGTTCTTGATCCCAAAGACGAATATTCCGAATTGTCAAATCGTTGGCTTTAATATCAGCTTCGGTGAGTTTTCCTGATGGATTAAATGTTTGGGAATCAATCACATCTAAGTTAAAGGCTTGACGAGTTAAGGCAATATTTCTGCTGATATAGGGTTCTTCTCTTTTTAATTCATTTGGCTCAACAATTAGTTTTTGTACAGTTATTGGTAAAATGAAATTA
>NZ_VILD01000005.1:32152-42595 GCF_009712085.1 Anabaena sp. UHCC 0253 | reverse complement strand
TGTCAGGCTATTTTTTATTTGATATCTATCAACATCAGCATCAGGAAATTTATAATAAGGGCGAATTTGTTGTAGTTGTCTGTTGGTTTTTAATAATGGTTCTTGATCCCAAAGACGAATATTCCGAATTGTCAAATCGTTGGCTTTAATATCAGCTTCGGTGAGTTTTCCTGATGGATTAAATGTTTGGGAATCAATCACATCTAAGTTAAAGGCTTGACGAGTTAAGGCAATATTTCTGCTGATATAGGGTTCTTCTCTTTTTAATTCATTTGGCTCAACAATTAGTTTTTGTACAGTTATTGGTAAAATGAAATTACCTGTCAATATGAAAGTTAGATAAATGCTAAAACCATAGATTAATCGGCGCAAGTTTAAAGATTTTGGTCGCCAAAATACAGTTATCCATAATAGATAAACAGCTATGGCTAACGATAAAATACATAATAAGGTGTTTGCTGGTAATTCGGCTTTAACATCAGTGTAACTAGCCCCATAACTGACTCCATTATTAGAATAAAGCAGTTGATAACGCCCTAACCAATAACTTAAAGCTGTTACTAACATTAAACAACCACTTAACCCGGATAAATGACGGATTTGCTGCGAAGAAAATCCTGGAAACATGGCTCGACTGAGACTATCTGCTGATAATAAATAGGTGATAGTAACGCTAAGAAAGCTATATAAACATAGTCCTATTAACCAAAATCCTAAAAGTTCCCAGAAAGGAAGTGAGAAAATATAAAAGCTGATATTATTACCAAATAATGGGTCATAATTCTCAAAGGAAATACTATGGAAGTAGAGGAGAATTTTTGACCAATGTTGCGATATAATCCATCCAAAACTGAGACTAAAAATAATGGCGATCGCTCTGAGCAAAATTTTGCTATAAATTAATAAAGCTACAGACAATACGCCTATTAATCCTAAATACCAAGTTTGACTAATAATTTTTTTGCCTAACTGTAAAATTATTTCTGGTTGTAATAGTCGTGGTACTGACAACTTAGACTGAATTACTTGATCTGACCAATAAGTAAGCGTAATTTCTCCATAGTAAGCTAATGTTAAACACACTAACAAACTTAATCCTAATGTTAGAGGTAACAGCCACCGTAATTTTAGTTTAGTGGTATAGTTATGCCAGTCAAAAGGTTGATCATTTTTGTTATATTGGGGACTGAGAAAATTGCTTAATTGGGGAGTAAGTCTTCTTTCTCTACCGGGAATAGACTTAGCAGATAGGTGGTATTTCCATCTTTGTGCTAGAGTTAAATTACCTAAAAGATAAACAGCACTTAAACTCACCACAAATAACCATAAACTTCCCTGGGTTAGCAGTTTTATCAGTAATACTTCTATGTAACCAACTTCTTGAAACCAAAAAATTTCTGCGCCTAGATGAGATACTATATTTAAGAATAGTCCCAGAGCCAGAAATAAAATTAATATTCGTAAATGCCACTTCCAAACCATAATCTTGATGCTTGTTAATATTAATTTGATCTAATACCAATTCTGTGTATCATTTTCATGATTATTTGGTATAAGATAAATCTAGATGCTTATTTCTTTAGAGTTAGGCTATGTCTAAGTAGGTGGGCGTTAAAAATTGTCGTTGGGGTAAGGGAACAGGGAACAGGGAACAGGGAACAGAAAAGAAGGAATATAAGGTGTACTGAGTTTGTATAACTCCGTCACGCAAGCTATCAAAAATCAAATAGGAGTCCTATAGTACACAAAGGCGTAAATAAACCAACCATTAAAAATCCCCAAAAAGCTTATATCATCTGCTTTTTTAGTTTTTAATTCCGTCCTGTGATCCTAGTTAATTTTGTCAAGGGTTTATTGAAAAATCAGTAATTATGCTTACCAGTGTTGATCGGTTATTATTTGTTAGACAAGTCCCCATTTTTAAAGAATTACGGGATGATTTCATTGTCAGACTAGCTTCTGTGATGAATGAGTTATCATATCCATCTAATTATACAATATTTCAACAGGGACAAGAAGGGCGATCGCTTTATATTCTAGTATCAGGTCGTGTTAAAGTCCATATTGGTGATACTAAGTTAGCAGAAGTTGATCGAGGAAAATACTTTGGAGAAATGGCAGTATTTGATACTCAACCCCGTTCTGCTTCTATCACTACTTTAGAATCTTGTGAATGTTTGGAACTTACTCAAGAACAACTTTATGATGCTATTGAGGAAACTCCAGAAATTGCCGTGAATATTATTCGTGAGTTATCGCGTTTGATTAGAAAACTGAATGAAAATATTAGTCATTAGTCAGTTGTCAGTTGTCAGTTGTCAGTTGATTTTTTAAGCATTCTTGGAGAAACCTTTGGGGAATTTCTCTACTTTCTCCCCAATGTTGATGGATATAAGAAGCATGAACATTAGATAAACACCAACCTTCAAAACCTGTATGTTCATCACAATCATAGCGATAAGTATTAAATAATGGTTGTTGAGAATTAGTGATTAAATGAGAACGATGAAACTCATGTCCAAAAATATTTGTATTGATATTCAAGAGAAAATTATTTTCTAAAACTACAGCACGACGATATCCTAAAGTTAATCTTTTATCCATTTGTGCTAATGTGGGTAATATTCCCACCATTGGCCAAGAGTTACCGTCAAAATCAATAATTTGCTCACATAAATACATCAAACCTCCACATTCAGCAATTGTGGGTATTCCTGCTAAAATCGAATTCTTGACATCTTGAATTAGACTAAGATTGGCAGATAATTCTTGTGCAAATACTTCTGGAAAACCACCACCAAAATACATTCCTTGAATATCTTTTGGTAATTTAGCATCATGCAATGGACTCCAAAATACTAATTCTGCACCTAACTTTTCTAATAAATCTAAGTTATCTTGATAGTAAAAATTAAAAGCTTGATCTCGCGCTACGGCAATTTTAACTGGAGTAGGGGAAACTGGGAATTGAGAATTAGCAATTGGAGAAGATGGTGATTTTAAAAGTGGTAGAAGTTGATCCCAATCAAAATAAGCATCACCTAAATCTGCAAGACTATTAATTATCTGATCTAATTCTGGTAATTCTGCGGTGGGGATTAAACCCAAATGACGATCAGGAATAGTAATATGATCTTGTCGTCGCAATACACCGAGAATAGGTAATTGTAGAGGTGCGAGAGAGGCTTTTAATAATGATAAATGCCGATCGCTTCCTACCCGATTTAAGACTAATCCAGCGATTTTAATTCTACTATCCAAAGAACAATAACCATGAGCAATTGCGGCTACTGAACCTGATAAACGACTACAATCAATTACTAAGATAACAGGTATATCTAATAATCTAGCAATGTGTGCTGTACTGGCAAAGTCGGTTTTACCATTGGTGTTTGATAAGTGGCCAATCCCATCAAACAAACCCATCACACCCTCAACTAAAGTATATTCACACTTTGCAGAATGACGGAGAAAACATTCCTGAACATAACTTTCTGAAGTTAGCACAGGGTCTAAGTTTCGACAAGGAAGACCAGTCACATATTGATGAAACATGGGATCAATATAATCCGGTCCCACCTTAAAAGATTGCACCTTGACACCACGACGAGATAAAGAGGCTAAAAGGGTAAGTGTAACTGTTGTTTTACCTACTCCGCTACGTTCTCCAGCAATAATTATAGACATAGATCAGCAATTAAAAAAATTGTACCTGGCGGTTAGAAACCGCGGCTACATAGACAAAACCCACACTTCGACAAGCTCAGTGACCGCCTCCGTGGGTTCAAGATTCTTGATTTTTATCAGTCCACGGAGGTGGACTTTGTTCGTGTAGTAGCGACTTCTAGTCGCCGATAGCTACATAGACTCCGCGAACGTGGGTTCAAGATTTTTGATTTTTCATCAGTCCACGGAGGTGGACTTTGTTTGTGTAGTAGCGACTTCTAGTCGCCGCTAGTTTCCCCTTGTCTTTTTTCAATTTCCGCAGGAGAAATCATATTACTGATTGTTTCCACATCTGCCATCATTAAAATAATACCTTCAGCTTTGTCGCTAATTAGGGGACTGAAAGCAATATAACATTGAATTTGTTTACCGCGACGATTGGTAGCATCAAGGAGTATTTCCTGGAATTTTTTTCTCCCAGATAGAATATCACGCATCGGAGTTCGTAATTGTTCTACAGGTAAACCTATATCCAAGCTAAACCAAGACTTATTGATTACTTCTTCACTCCGTAAACCCCATAAATTTTCAACTGTATGATTCCAAATTAAAATCGTAAAACTACTATCCATCACTATTATTCCCATTTGCAGACTTCCTAAAATGGAAGAAAGAACGGTATTGGTATTGTTTAGATCATAGGTGCGATCGCATAATTCATAATTGATTGTTTGTAATTCCTTATTAGCTGATTGAAGTTCTTCATTCATTGTTTCCATTTCTTGATTTGTTGATTGAAGTTCTTCATTCATTGTTTCTAGTTCTTCATTAGTAGATTGCAATTCTTCATTAGTTGTTTCTAATTCTTCATTAGTAGATTGCAATTCTTCATTAGTTGTTTCTATTTCCTGTCGAGAGCGTAGTAGTGCTGCTTGGAGTTTCAAATAACGGGTGACATCATTAAAAGCAACTGTCACACCGATAATCATTTTCTCAGCATCTTGTAAGGGAATAATCCGCATATCTAAATATTGAGTTTCGGAATTAGGTAAATAACGTTCAACATGGGTAAGTGTAATAGTACGATGTTCATTATATGCCTGATCAATGAGCGATCGCAATTCTACTGGTCTATAGGATAATTCTAAATCCTGAAAAGGGCGGTTTAAATCCTTAAATGTCAAACCAAATAAATTCCGCGCTTGTTCATTAATCATTATTAATATGCCCTGAGTATTAATAACAATTTGGGCAGTAGAGGCTGTATCAAAAGCTAATTCTCTAATCAATAGTTCCTGATTGATACCATTTGGTGATTCCTGATCTCGTGAACTGATGATAAACCTTTGCCGATTGCGTGTTTTGTCCAAAGAAACCTTACGAAATATCCGATTTTTTAAATCCGTAGATATAAATAAATTGAAGTGCATCACTAATATTTCTGCTTTTCCTAAAAACAGATACCCATTATCATTAATAGCAAAATGAAAACGATTAATAATCTGCCCTTGTGTTTCCGCATTAAAATACATTAACGTATTTCGACAAACCAATAAATCTAAACGAGAAATTGGCGCATCCTGTAGTAAATCATGACGACCAAAAATGACACAACGGCGCAAATCTTGGTTAAAAACATAATTTTCACCTACTAAATCAAAATATTTATCGCGCAGTTCTGATGGGACTGTATGAATATTTTTGTCTGAATAAACAGCTTGACGAGCTTGCTTCAGAGCTTCTTTATCTACATCTGTAGCATAAATTTTTACTCGGCGACAAAATTCCTCTATTCCCAATATTTCCGCTATCACTATTGCTAAAGTATACGCTTCTTCTCCAGAAGCACAACCAGCACTCCAAATCCTAATTTGTTCATTTTTTGGTTTATTATTAATGATATTATTGATAACTTCCGTAGCTAAATATTCCCAAGCTGAAGCATCTCGAAAAAAAGCAGTCACATTAACTAAAATATTATTAAATAAATCGTTAAATTCATCTGGATGAACTTCTAAATAATCTTGATAATTCGTAAAATTATCCATATTTATAACTTGCATCCGTTTCCTAACACGACGCATCAAACTAGAACGTTTATAACCTGTAAAATCAAAACTTCTGTTGGTTCTCAAATATTTGAGGAGATTTTCAAAGTCAAGGTCTTGATCTGAATAATTCATAGAATCAATAGCAATTTTGTTGGTAGATGAACTAAAACTTTTGCCACAACTTTTAATAAAAACCTATTTTAGGTATTCAGGCAAAATTAATTACAGCCATTTTCTGCCTGTTTTCCATTCCCCATTTCTACTCCTTGTACAAATACTTAATATACATGAATATATTAACTCTATGACACCGTTTTTTATAGCCAACTTCAAAATTCTTGGCGTTAAATATTTCCTACAGAGATATAACGCGATGTAGTATATTATAACCAATCATATTTAATTCAAAAGCTTGTGTAATTTGCTTTGATAATTTTGAATTTTGCCCTGTGTTATTAACTATTAGGCGTAATTAAAGTCACTAAAGTGGGAGCAATTGCTTTCAAAGGTAGTATAAAGTCTACATCTCCAGTATGAATTGCAGCGGAGGGCATTCCTGGAAATTCAGCAGTTTTTTCATCCTGGACAATTACCGTACCACCCATTTTTTTAATTGTTACTATTCCCATTGATCCATCTTGACCAGTACCAGTTAGCACAATAGCGATCGCTCTTTTCTTGTAACTTGCTGCTACAGATTCAAACAATAAATCAGCCGAAGGACGGAGAAAATGCACTCTTTCTGACTGAGACAATGAAATAGTACCATCACTATTAACTAACAAGTGATTATCAGGAGGAGCAATATAAACAACCCCTGGAGTCAGTATATCTCCTTCCTTCGCCTGTTTTACTTTGAGTGAAATCCGACGGTTCAGAATATCTGCCATGAGTGATTGATGATTAGGATCTAAGTGTTGAACAACAACAATTGCTGCCCTAAAATCAGCAGGTAAATGAGCCAGCACCTCAATTAATGCCGCTAATCCACCAGCGGAAGCTGCCAATGCTACAACATCAAAATTAGAAATAACTGGCATATTATTTGCCTTAAAAATTATAATTTCCCCCACTTTGAAAATATCAAACTTTTCAATTTATTCCATACACCCATTGACGGATAGTAATTTCACAGTTGGGAGAATTTAAGTAGGTAGGTGGGAAAACTTATAACTATGTCATTGCGAGTGGAACGAAGCAATCCCAAGAGTTTTGGGTAATTTACAGTTCGTTACATAGTTGGGTTAATTAGCATCTACCTACTTAGGTTGGTAATGGGTGATTGGTAATTGGGGTATTGCTGATTTTAGGGATGAAAATAATTTTGCATACGTTCAAGACCTTTATAGAGATGTTCCATGAAACGTCTCTACCTCCAAAAATCATCCGCTAATTCAGCAACACCCATAACTCAAATAGGATTGCTATAGCAACTTACCTGAATTATTTTATTGTTCTGCTTCCAAAGTTTTTTTTGCTTCCCACAATCGCTGCTTATATTCCTCACTAACTTGAGGGTATTGCAAATTTAATTCCTGTAATTTTGTGCAAATAATATCCGCGACTATTAACCTTGTAAACCATTTTCGATCAGCCGGCACAATATACCAGGGAGCAAATTCTGTACTTGTGTGATTGAAAACTTGCTCATAAGCATCCATATAATTATCCCAAAAACCTCTTTCTTTCACATCACTAGCAGAAAATTTCCAATGTTTTTCCGGAGATTCAATCCTTTGTAAAAACCGCTTTTTTTGCATTGATTTTGAGACATTCAGAAAAAACTTGAGAACAATCACCCCATTATTTACCAAATATTTTTCAAAATTATTAATTTCTTCAAATCGCTGTTTCCATATCTGATTACCTTGAGGAAATTTAGGTAATTGTTGCTTTTTAAGAATTTCTGGATGCACACGCACTATGAGTAATTCTTCATAGTATGAACGATTAAAAATCCCAATTCTCCCCCTTTCTGGTAAAGCCTTCATCGAACGCCATAAATAATCATGATCTAATTCTTCCTCACTAGGTGATTTAAAACTAAATACCTGACATCCTTGGGGATTTACCCCAGACATAACGTGCTTAATGGTACTATCTTTACCAGCAGCATCCATTGCTTGAAAAATAATTAGCAAAGAATAGCTATTTTGAGCATAGAGAATATCTTGATATTCAGCTAGTTTTGAAATACCTGCTTTTAATTTTTTAACTGCATCAGTTTTTTGGTGAAACTCACATTTATAAGCTGGGTTATAGTCTTTTTGTAAAGAAATCTGAGAACCTGGTTTGACAATATAAGGATCATGATTCATTTAAAAATATAGCACTCCTATAGAATTTGGTGATTGGTGACTTGCCCTGAGCGTAGCCGAAGGGTTGGTAAGAGATAAGAAGAAAATAAAAATATTTTTTCTTATTTTGATTCTTATCCCTATACCATCTTTCTAAAAAACAGAAGATTGCAATTTTTCTAATTTTGTTAAAACTTCCGTACTGTGAATACTAGGATTAACTTTTACAAAAATTTCTCGCAATATTCCTTGAGGATCAATAATAAAACTATGACGCATAGATACATAACCTATCCAAGAACCATAAGCTTTACTAACTTCACCTTTGGTATCAGCTAATAACGGAAATTTTAGCCCCTCAGAATCACAGAATTCAGCATGGGAATCAACATCATCAACACTAATACCAATAATCTCCGTATTTTTCTCTATATATTTGGGTAAATCTTGCTGAAAACGTCTTGCTTCAATTGTACAACCAGAGGTAAAGTCTTGGGGATAGAAATAAACAACTACCCACTTACCACGGAAATCAGTCAGGGAAATTTTACCATTACCTGTATTAGTTGGTAAGGTAAATTCAGGAGCAGGTTGATTAATTGCGGGTAGTTTACCACCTAAAGCTTGAGCATCAGGGATAAAATTCAACCAATTAATAACAGCCAAACAAGTGGCAAATAAAATGCTAATAAAAGTGCGGCGGAAAATCATTGTCTTGAGTTGTTAAGAGTCGTAGGGGCGAAGCATTCGGAAAATAACTTTGGGAAAAAACCGATAATTTATCACCCGAATGCTTCGCCCGTACAATTGTCAATTATTAATATAGCCCGTATCGTGATGACAGGAAATACTGACTCATCATCTGTTTTTTTTTGGATAATAGCATTTTATTGGATATAAGAGTATTTTTAAAGTTTCTAATAAAAATCAGTCAGTATTAAATAAATAAAGTCCGCCTGGGCGGACTAATACAAAATCAATGGTTTACAACCCACCTGCGTGAGTTTTACATATTTAACAGCAAACTCTTGAAAAAGCGATCGCCCAGGCGTTGCTGAATTGAGGTATGAAATTCCGGCGTTGCTGAATTAGGGTATGAAATTCAAAAATCAATGATTTCAAACTCTTACTCTCTGTAGACTCTGCGCCTCTGCGTGAAACAAAATCATACTCTTAATCAGCAACACCGAAATTCCTAAATTGAATCTTTAAAACTCTTACCTTTGCGCCTTTGCGCCTTTGCGTGAGACTAAAATTCATACCGTTAATCAGCAACGCCATCGCCCACAATCACACAATCGTGTTAATTCCCTAGCGTCTTCTCTCACTTAATCGTTGATCATTGCGATTAATGTCTAATTCCTCACGACGAATAGTATCTTCGGCTTCAACTGTATCCTGTTCAACTATTTTCTGAATTTTCACTTCCTCACGCACAACCGCTTCTTTATGAATCTGAGGAGTTTCTTCATAAATCCCCATACGAGCAACTTCTCCTTCATTGAAGTTAGCATCACCAGGTAATACAGTTCTCGTAGTCTGCGTTGGAGTAGTGTGTTCAATAACTATGCGTTCTTTTTCAACTGGTACAGAAACTCTTGCTGTATCAGTTTCCACGTGTTTGCCAATAGATACTTCTCCTTTTTTAACACGAGATTTAGTGGCAACTAAACGTTCTTCGTATAGTTTGAGGTTTTGGTGATCCTGCTCATTTGTATCGTAAAGATTTGGCTCACGTTCATACCTGTAATTATGACGTTCAGGAGCTACTCTTGGTTGGCGATCGCGATCGCTACGGATACGTTCATGAGAAACCGGTGGAGCATCTAAAGGTGTTGATGTTTCTAAGGTTTCTTGTCTTATTTGTGGGCTATAAACTCCCCGCACCCGTTCCTCATAGTCGTTATCAATTTGTTCCAAATCATGAAAATCTGGTAAATTTTCTACTTGCTCCTTCGTCAGCCCATGAGCATACACGCGCCGATTATTGTAGTCAATTCGGGAACGCCCAATTGGTAATAAGACTTGTCTACCAAAGAACCAAAAACCTGTATCAACTACTAAATAACGGAAACGACCTGAATCATCAACCAAGATGTGTTTGACAGTGCCAACTTTATCATCATCTATGTCTGAATAAACATCAAAATTCTTGATGTCGTCATGGTGATCAAACTCAGTATTTCCATAGTGAGAAGCAAAATCTTCTAATTTGTATAAAGCCATATTATTTTACTCCCAAACCTATATTTACAATGCTAAATCCTTATGCTTATCCTCCTTCCATCTGAAGAGTGATATAGGAATCAAATTTAACTCGTGTTAGCTAGAAACTATGGACTGAGACTATACCTTATGGTCTAGCTCATCTGGTTTTCCAAAAATTAAATACTAGGACAATTGAGTGCAGTTATTGAATATTTTGGTTG
>NZ_VILD01000005.1:16146-32127 GCF_009712085.1 Anabaena sp. UHCC 0253 | reverse complement strand
GTGGCTGTTGCTACATCTCCAATTGCATATTGTGGAATTTTATTGGCATCGGCGTAAGTGTTAGTAATAATAAATGATGCAGGACGCTGAAGAGTTACAGCCTGTTGATCAGTGGTGGCAGGAGTAACTGTATTAGCTGCTATAGCTGGGGCTTTTGATATTAATAAAGGCTGCATTAAAGGAGTAAATCCCAGCGGCATAAAAATGCGTCTTTTCAAAGCTTTTTGGGGAAATCCTCTCTGGGCAACTGGGGGAACAATAGCTGCTGATGTATCAGGAGTTAGATTCAGACCTTTGTTTAAAGCAACTATAGCTTCAACCTTAGAAACGGGTTGATTAGGACGGAAATAGCCACCAGGATAACCCGTCATAAATCCTTGCTGATAGGCTTCTTCAATGGGACGAACAGCCCAATGATTAGCAGGAACATCTTTATAAACAGCACCACTTTCGATCTGACGAATTGGTGGTTGGTCAAAAGCTTTACGAATAATTGCTGCAAACTCATCTCGATTGATTGGCTGTTCTGGACGAAATGTACCATCAGGATATCCAACTACAATATTTCTGGCCGCTAAACCCTGAATAAATGGTTGCGCCCAGTAATTAGATGGAACGTCACTAAAGGTAGTTACAGGTGAAGATTGGGCAGAGGTTTCTAATGCTCCAACTGCCAATACTACCAAATTTAAAGTTAGTAAAGATATTCCTACTGATGCTAACTTATTTAACTGAGTCATTATCAATGCCTCCTGTTTTTTTAAGTATTTTCTTTTATTATATTTCAATAAATATTAGGCAATGTGAATTTCTCCAATAAATAACTTGCTATCAATAGAAAATCTTCCCAAAGGACGAAATGAATTATTACTTGAGATGTAGTCAAAACAATATTTCAATTTTCCATAAAATTAGCATAAAAAGCCAATAAATACTAGAATCTCTAAGTTTTTGATATCTAACTTGGCAACTGATCAAAAATAATCAAGTGTTAATTGAGGATCAATTGTTTTTGTAAAAATATATCTTGCGGTAGTAGAGCGATCGCCTGCAAAAGGAAGATGGTTATCAATGATTCGATTGATAATTGGATAGTTTGGTTAAAAAATTCTCTTTTGTCAGAGAAAGATCCAGAAAAACTTTTTCTTACTTTCAATGAGAAATATCAAAATCAATAAACTTTGGGATAGCCTCCACTCTAGCTACTGGTTCATACCAGCAGTTATGGCAATAGTAGCTACCGCTTTAGCCTTAATAATGCTCAATGTTGACCGTAAAGACCAAATAGATATTGATTATTGGTGGATTTACACTGGTGGAGCAGATGGAGCGCGATCGCTCTTGGAAGCTGTTGCTGGTTCAATGATGAGTGTTGCTGCTACAGCTTTTTCAATTACAATTGTAGCCCTTCAACTGGCTGCTTCTAATTTTGGACCCCGACTGCTGCGTAATTTTATGCAGGATACAGGAAATCAAGTTGTCCTTGGCACATTTATTAGTACGTTTATTTACTGCTTGCTCGTACTGCGGACAATTCGTGGAGAAGGAGATGGATATAGCCAATTTGTACCCCAAATTTCAGTAACAATTGGCATTTTACTGGCAATTATTAGTATTGGCATTTTAATTTATTTTATTCATCATGCTTCAACAATAATTCAAGCATCTCACGTAATTCAAAATGTGAGTGCAGATTTACATTCAACAATTCAACGACTATTTCCCGAAAAAATAGGTCATGATGAACCAGAACACAAACAAGCAATAGCAGAAATTCCTATCTCTTTTGAACAGGAATCTGTACCAATTCGAGCTAATAGCACTGGTTATTTACAAGCTATTGATGACGAAGAATTGATCAAAATCACTGCTAAGTATAATTTACTGGTACGCCTTCAAACTCGACCAGGAAAATTTGTTGTTCAAGGTAGTGATTTAATCTGGGTTTTTCCTAGTGAAAAAGTCAATAAAAAACTTACAAAAAAATCAATGATGCCTTTATTTTCGGCAAAGAACGGACAGAACAACAGGATGTAGAATTTCCCATCAATCAGTTAGTAGAAATTGCCTTACGTGCTATCTCTCCTGCTGTAAATGACCCATTTACAGCAATTCGCTGTATTGACCAATTAAGTTCTGGATTTTGTCACCTTGTGCAGAGAAATTTCCCTTCATCTTATCGCTACGACAAAAATAATAAACTGCGCGTAATCGCTGAAGGTGTAAAGTTTCCGGAATTAATGGATGCTGCTTTTGACCAAATTCGCCATTATGGTCGGTGTGATATGACAGTGACTATTCATTTATTAGCAGCTATAGCTTTAATTGCTACTTATACTAACAATTCTAAATATCAAGCTGTTCTCCGGCATCATGCTGACATGATTTTACAAGAAAGCCGTGAGGGACTTTCACAAGCACAAGGTTACAAAGATGTGGAAAAACAATATTACCAAGTCATGAAAACTTTAAACAACAATCACAATATTCAATCTTGGGAATAAGTTTGCTCCCTCAAGCAAAATTGTTATTAGTAGGAGGTGAAAATGCGTCAACTCATTATCCAAGTGCCACGCGGCAACGGAAAAGCTGTTATTGACATTGCTATATCTCATAACGGTGCAAATCTGGCACAGTTTGAAGGGAATGCAGATGAACCAATTGATCTAGTCATGGTTCACATCTCTAATCAAAAGGTTGGGGAATTTGTAGAGCAGTTGCAAGACTTACCTAAAGTTCACATCTCAATCATCCCCACTGGTGTAATCACACTGCAACCACCAGCTTCAGAAGCACCGCAGCAGGTTGTGGATGTAGAGGAACGCAGTCCGATTGAGATTTTTCTCTCTGGTTTGCAAAGTGTTGGCTCATGGCGGGGCTTTCTTGGTTATGCCGCACTGGCAGGTTTTGTGGTCTGGATTGGCTTGTATACTAATACAACTTACTTACTGGTGGCGGCAATGCTGATTGCACCTTTTGCCGGACCAGCAATGAATACAGCCATTGCTACTGCATGGGGCGATCGCCCACTCTTAGGGAGGAGTATTTTCAGATACTTTGCAGCTTTAGCAGTGACTATTTTCACTACTTGGTTACTTAGCCTGATATTACAGCAAGAAATTCCTACAAGTTTAATGCTAGATAATAGCCAAATTTCAGCGGTAGCAGTGATTTTACCATTGGCAGCCGGAGCAGCAGGGGCGCTGAATTTAGTGCAGTCAGAACGGAGCAGTTTAGTATCTGGGGCTGCTACAGGAATGTTAGTTGCTGCTTCATTAGCTCCACCTGCGGGAATTATCGGGATGTCCAGTGCAATTGGCAGATGGGACATGGTAATTTCGGGGCTGTTTTTACTGTTTTTGCAATTATGCGGCATTAATTTATCGGCTGCCCTTTTGTTCCGAATTTTTGGGTTATCGGCTCAAGGAACTCGTTATCAGCGTGGTAAACAAAAAGTATTCTTTTCTGCCTTGGTGATCACTATCATTGTTTTAGCAGGTTTGCTGACTTGGCAATTTATCAATTCGCCAAATCTCCAACGTTCTAGCCTTGCCCAACGTGCCAATGCTGAAGTCCAAAAAACTGTAGAACAAGTTGGTTTAGCAAAATTAATTGAGTCGAATGTACGCTTTACACGCTCCAATATTGTTGGACAGGATACCCTCCTTTGTGTTATTTACGTGCAGCGTCAACCCCAAGTTACAGCATCTAATCAAGAAATCAGCGATCGCCTGACCCAATCAATTCAAACCCATTTATTAAAACAAAATTTTAACGTCACACCTTTAGTTGATGTCAACGTTTTAGAAACTCCTACTTTTAGTAAAAATTCAACAATGGAAAATAGTGGATGAGGGTAGATTAATGCCATATATTAGTAATATGTGGCATTACCGGAAAAAAGTGGCACAATAAAGAATAATATGAATGAACTATCCAAATCTGTAGCAGTCCATCTTGGTCCCCAGGGGCGTTTAGTGATTCCAGCCGCTTTAAGGCGATCGCTGGGTTTTGAACCAGGTGATGCTCTGATTGCTCGTGAGGAAGACGGGCGGCTGGTACTAGAGAAGGCAGAAACGATTAAGTTGCGGCTGAAAGCTCGGTTCTCACAAGTGCCAAAGCACAGAAGTTTGGTAGATTAATTAATCGCGGAACGCCGTGAAGAAGCAAAAAGGGTTAGCACATTCATTTCCCAGCTTTCACACCGCTAATTTTCAAAACATCAGTCATCGTTGCACAGTAATTTGGTAAATTAAAACTGCTAGGATTAATGGCATTAGCATAGCGAAAATGCCGATAATTCATACAGAATCTATCCCATGCAGCCATTTGAATACTAAATAATTTAATAATCACATTAGCTAAACCTAAAGATATAGGAATGCGGAAATAAATCTTTTTCCGGAAATAAGTGCAAACTTCTTCAATGGCTTGATTAGCAGTTAATGCCGATTGACCTAAAACAAATCTTCTTGGATCTCCTGGTTGTGGTGGATAATCAATTAAATATTGGACAACTGTGGCAATATCTTGGCCATGAATAAAGTGAAAACTGCCATCTGCTTTTAAAAAACGGATAATATTAATATATTTGGTAACTTCGGGAATACCAGATGTGAGATGAGAATAGGGTTTTGTATCATCACCACCTAAAACTAAGGTGGGAAAAACAGTAGTAATTTTAGGAAAAATGGTTAATTTTTCAATTTGATGTAAACAATCATATTTAGAACGGATATAATCTGTGCCGATTTCTCCTGCTTGTTTGAGTGGTTGATTATCATGATTTAAAACACTCGCAGTAGAAAAATAAATTACCTGCTCACATCTTTCTGGATTTAATAAACTCATTAATTCTAGAGTTTTAAAGACATTGATATCAAAAATGCCCTCACCACCCCAGGAAGTGGCTGTTAAAACAGCAGTATCAATGGTTTTGAGTAAATTAGAGAATTTACTAATTTCCTGCATATCGCCCTGCAAAATGGTGATGCCGGGACGGGCTGTAGTATCAACTTGTAGTTTGCTGGGGTTTCTAACTAATAGATAAAGTTCGTGATTGGTGTTTTGAATTAAGGCTTCGCTGATATAGTGACCGATACAGCCACTTGCACCTGTAACTAAAATCCGTTTTGTAGTCATGAAATTTGATGTTGGGGTTTTTGGGAATGGTTGATAACGGTGTATAATTATAACATAATTATAGTTTTGTTTTTCCTTGAGGAGATAGATCCCCGACTTCTGAGATCAATTTGTAATTTTTGGACACAATAAATAAAAGAAGTTGGGGATCTAAGGGACGTACAAAAACCCAAACATTGACAACACAATGCAACTGCATTACCTTAAAAATAAAGAATAAACCTCAAAATTGTTATGGTTGTCAAATCCACACCATCCTCAGAGTCCACCCTAACCGACAGATATCAAACCACAATACCCGAACCCGTGCGTAAAGCTCTAGGCTTGGGTAAACGTGATAAAATTCGCTATGTGATTCAACCTGACGGTAAAGTAGTTATTTCTCGCGCTGATCAACAAGAAGAAGATCCGATCCTGTGGGAATTTTTAAACTTTATCGCCAAGGACATCCAAAAAAATCCTCAGCATCTACAACCAATTAAAGCAGAATTAGTAAACCGTATTCAATCCTTAGTTGCTGATGTAGAAATTGATCTGGATGCACCACTATCAGACGAGGATGAGTAAAATTGTCTGAAAATCAACCTTTAAAAATTAATGGATGGACTATATTTGCTCATTCCTTGTTTCTAGAACATTTAGAAGAACTGAGCATACAGGTAGAAAATTTACGTCAGAAATATCCTCAAGACTACAAACAGAAAAACGCCACAAAACGTCTAGGTGCTATATTCAAACTTGCATTTAATGTCATTCCTCAAGATCCAACATTAAACGATTATCGTCAAGGTACAACCCTGGGAGATGAATATAAACACTGGTTTAGAGCTAAATTTTTTCAGCAATACCGATTATTTTTTAGATATCATCAAGAAGGTAAAATCATTGTTTATGCTTGGGTGAATGACGAAAACACCAAGCGAGCATATCAAAGTAAAACCGACGCTTATCGAGTATTCCAAAAAATGCTAGAAAGTGGAAATCCTCCAGATGATTGGAATGATTTACTCAAAGAAGCAGAAAATCAAAATCATCGTTTACAGCAAGTTTTCAAAACAGAAATTTAGAAAAATATTTAAGTCAGAATCAGGACAACCAGGACACCCTTCGGGAAGTCAAAAGTCAAAAGTCAAACATTGAATATCCGCGTTCATCCGCGTTTATCTGCGGTTAATAAAAATCAGGTGGGTAAAAAACCCACCCAACAAACTAAACCAAAGCGTTGAGATTTTTCGCAGTTTCAAAGAAGAAAGCGACATTTTCTTCTGGTGTTTCTGGTAATACACCATGTCCCAGGTTGAGGATGTGTCCCCAGTTACCGGCTTTGCGAACGGTGTCCAAAACGCGATCGCGGATAAATTCTTTAGAACCAAATAACACACCCGGATCAAGATTACCCTGTACTTTCACGTGCTTACCTAATCTGGCTCTGGCATCTGCCATATCTACTGCCCAGTCTACACTAATGATATCTGCACCAGAAGCAGGCATTCTTTCCAAAAGTCCAGCACTACCTGTCACCAACAAAATTAATGGTGTGTCAGGATGAGTTGCTTTGACTTTCTCAAAGACCATTTTTTGATAAGGTAAAGCAAAGGTATCATAATCTTGGGGGCTTAATTGTCCTGCCCAAGAATCGAACATTTGCACCACTTGAGCGCCGCAGTCAATTTGATAGCGCACGTAATCAGCGATCGCATCTGCTAATTTAGTCAATAACTGATGCAGTATCGTCGGATCTGAGAAGGCCATGTTTTTGATAATGGAATAGGTTTTAGAACCTTTACCTTCCACCGCATAAGCCGCTAATGTCCAAGGTGCGCCCACAAAGCCTAACACCGTTGATTGATTGCCTACTTCCTGCCGTAATGCCTGCAAAATCGTTTTGATAAATGGCAGGGATGCTTCTGGATCTAATGGATGCAGGTGATCAACTTGTTCTTTAGTGCGAATGGGCGCGTAAATAATTGGGCCTTTACCTTCCGCAATATCCATGTCAATCCCCATACCTGGTAAGGGGGTAACAATATCGGAAAATAAAATAACTCCATCGGGTTGGAAAGCTCTCCAGGGTTGGAGGGAAACTTCGATCGCTACTTCAGGAATTTCTGAGCGATCGCGGAATGAAGGATATTTTTCCCGCAAATCCCGATAAGCTTTCATATATCGTCCTGCTTGTCGCATCATCCATACAGGGGGACGATCTACTTGTTCACCACGAGCAGCCCGAAGGAGGAGAGGAGCCGTTGAGGAAACACCCATTTAACACTTCATCCTAAGTCACTTTTATATGTCACCATTTAGCTTACCATTCAAAGATTAGCTTTTTCTGAAGATACACTTTTACATAACTTTACAAACTAATTAAGTCTTGCTGTTGCTTCTGTGTTATTGCTAACCAAATAAATTAGTAAAAACAGGTACTTATAAGTGTATACTTTCTGAAGTAGAATTACTCCTAATGTGTAGTTTCTACTCAAAATATCCAAAAAATCATCGAAAATAAATCTTATGACTCTAGAAACTATTCCTTACACATCAGAATATTTTAGTAGTTGGTTCTTTGATACAGATTATAAAACTATAGCGACGACGATTGTAGACATTTTTCAACCGAAAACAGTAGCAGAATTTGGTTGTGGTCCTGGCCATTTGAGTAAAGAACTAGCCAAATTAGGAGTAAAGGTAACAGCAGTTGACGGTTATTCTCAACCTGATTTTTCGGGATTTTCTGTAGAATTCCACACTTTGGATTTGAATGATCCAGACGCGATCGCTAATTTTTTCACTAACAAATCTTTTGATTTATCACTATCTTTAGAAGTAGCTGAACACCTCAACCCAGAAACTTCACCTATTTTAGTACATTGGTTAACTAAAGTTGCTCCAGTTGTCGTATTTTCGGCATCAGTTCCAGCCCAAGAAAGTGACGGACATATTAATTTACGTCCTCGTGAATATTGGCATGACTTATTTACAGAACATAATTTTCTAGTAGGCGATCGTATTCGTGAAAAACTACGTCCTCATCCTGGTGTAGCTCATTGGTATCGCTACAGTGCTTTAGATTATGTTCACGAAAAACATCCATTAGCACCAAAAACTGATGAACTTATTCGTCGTCTAATTGCTTCAGAATCTGCTGCAACTACAGCTTTTTATGAACAGTCTTCTAAGTTATATCTCCTAGAACAAGAAGGGAAGATTAATTAGCATAAATCAAGATTAAAAACACCAGAATTTAGACTTCTGGTGTGGGTTCAAATATTAATTTTGCGCCCAAATTACATCTAACCTTTTTTGAGCCTCTTCTAAAGCAGCTTTTGCCGAAGACTTACCTAATAAGGTGGCTTCTATTGCTCTACCCAAACTGTCAGAAATCCGATTATATCCAGCTACAATTGGTCGAGAACCCGCCACAGGCATTTGTTCCACAAATACCTTTAACCAAGGTTTTGACTGCAAATATGTTTGATATTCCTGACTTTGAATAGATTTAATATTTACAGGTAAAAAACCAGTACCTATACTCCATTCTGTTTGAAATTCCGCACTTAAAACAAATTCTAAAAATTTGAGTGCCGCTTTTTCCTTTTCGGAAGTGGTTTTCATCACATACAAATTTCCAGCACCTATCACCGTCGCGGGAGTAATATTTGCAGGTATTGGAAATACCCCAAAATCAACTTGAGATTTAGTGATATAAGTCCAAGGTCCCGTAATTTGCATAGCTGCACGGCCTGTGAGAAAAGCATCTTCTTCATAACCTCTTTCTGGAGGTGACAAAGCTGCTGAACCATCTTTAATTAAATTTTCCCACAATTCTAAAGCACTAATAGCTTTTGGGTTGTTTAAATCTGGCAGGTTATTACTAATTAATTCACCTTCAGCACTTAATAAAAAAGGAAACCAACTAAAAACAGTCCATTCTCCTTTTCCTAAAGGTAAGACAATTCCATATTGTTCTGGTTGTTTATCACCGTTTTTATCTATTGTCAGTTTTTTAGCAACTTGTCGGAATTCTGCCCAAGTTTTAGGAGTTTCGGTAATTCCCGCTTTTTTAAACAAGTCAGGACGGTAAAAAATACCGATATTGCTAGTATAAAGGGGAATAGACCAGAGATGATCATCTAATTTTAACTCATCCAGGGCATTGGGAATAACTTCAGATTTCACAGGTAATTGATCAAACCAATCATCTAAAGGGACAACTGCCCCCAGTTCTACAAATTGTCCTGTAAGTTGTGGATAAAAATATAAAATATCTGGAGATGAATTACCAACTACAGATGTTAATACTTTTGGCAATTGTTGATCAAGTCCCCCAGCAAAGATAGAGTTAACTTGAATATCAGAATGTTGTTGATTAAACTTATTTACCAGTTTATTAAAAACATCCCGATTGATAGGAGGATTTATCCCTTGCCATAATGTCAGATGAATTACATTATTTTTTGGTAGTAATGTTGTTTGGCAACTAGATGTAAGTACAAGACATAAACAGCAGATTAATCCGATCATTAAAAACCTGTTACCAGAATTAATAACTTGATTAAAATAACTTTTGAAGTTTGCCATAAGTAAGTAGACGAGAATAAATCAAAGTAGATTAAGTAATGTAAAATAGTCTGTAGATAGTTTCGTAGTGAGGACTTCAGTCCTCAAATGAGGAATAAATTCCTCACTACGAACTTTTAATTATTTAGATGCAGAAATCTTCTCTAAAACACTCTTGGTAATGCTTGTTTCTGCCCTGGTATAATTATAGGTTTCTGGTGCAGTTAAGTTGTGAGTTTTAAAGATTTTTTCTGCCCGTTCCCATAAGTCTGTATCTTCACCATAAGCTATATTATTAAATCCTTTTAGTTCAAAGAATACTTTCCGTTTTCCAAAAAATGTTGGACCTAAAACACATTCTTTTAAATTAATGGTTTTTCCTGGTTCATAATAATCAGCAACTAGAATTTCTTCTTCAGAAAAGAAACCACCTTGTAGCAAATCAATTTCTGGATGAGATTTTAGATAACTAAGACGAGATTCTATATGATGAGGTGCATAGGTATCATCACTATCTAAAAATGTAATATATGGACTAAATGAAGCTTGAATACCCACATTTTTAGAATAAGCTAATTTGCGGTTTTTGTGTTTTAGATAACGGATATTTACAGACTTGTGTAAATAAGGATTGACAATTTCAAAGGTATGATCATCACTACCATCATCAACAACTAATAATTCCCAATTTAGAAAAGTTTGATTGATGACACTATCAATACATTGATTTAAATATTGTCCTCGATTATATGTACACAAAATGATGCTAACTTCTGGTTGGATATCAAAATTAATAGGACTCATGGCAATTTTAGAGATGGTGAATTTTATTTCTCAGCGACGATACAGGTAGCTACAGGATAATCGGGATGAAATGCGTCTAGTTCTTCTGCTGTTAGTTCTTCTTGGGCTATGCCATGATAACTAGCAATGACACTAATAGGATTACCATAAACATATAGTTTTTGTTGGGAGAAATTTCTAAATATCCAAGCAAAAGCATCAGGTAAAGGCCGCCAATAATCCATAGGAGTAGCATGAAGTCTGATGGCACTAGGGACCATTGCAAAACATTTTCCACCTGGTTTTAACCACTTCTGGATATTTTCTACTGCTATCCAAGGTGCATAACAATGTTCTAAAACATTAAAAATAATGATCGAATCAAAAGAGTTTGGTTCTACAATTGCTTCTTCATGAACATCTCCCACTATGTCTACTCCTGGTCCTGCTTCTATGTTGAGAATTTTATATGATGTACCAGGATTGACTTGATAAAAGTCTTTGTCTTTTGGTGTTCCTCCTATTTCGAGGATATTACCAAAAATTTGGGGTTGAATTTCTGTCAGAAATTTACTGAGATAATATCTATCTACAGGTGTTCCTCTTGTTAAACCAAAGGCTTGACAAATAGGGACGGTTTTCTTTAAATCTCCCCAATTAATAGTATGAGGTGCTAGTGATAATAGACCTAGTTTTTCTAAATGTTCTACTATTTTCTGGAAGTCTTCTAAATTTTTAATAGCTGCTAAATCATCTTCTAGGGATATTTGAGAAAACAGTTTTTGCAGAACTTGGTAATTTTCTCTACTTAATTCTCCTAGTTCAAACTGCATTTCTTTTTCGATAAAGCTGCGAAAGCCTTTCCCAAAGATTGTTAAACTCCCATTGGCTAAAAATATTATCGCTTCGGCAATTAGCTGTTCATATTTATTTAATTCTTGAATAACATGATCTTGAATGGGTGCAAATTGAATTTTTTGAAATTCTTGATAGGCTGTTTCTAAATAATGCTGATGAACAAATATTTCTAGGATAGTTAACCAAGATTTTTTCGTAATAGTTTCGGCTGTGCGTTGACTCCAAGCAAAAATCGCATATAGTTTATCATCTTCTATCTTCAAAAAAGCGTTGGGAATATATTGTTTAGTCATAAAATCAAATTTTTATAGTTGATTATGGTTGTATTTCTAATGTACCTGATTCTGCATCTAAGCTGGCTATGACACCGACAGGTAAGGCTATATTCGGGCTATCATGACCAAAGGGTAAATCCGAGACAATGGGAATACCTAAATCACCTAAGCGATCGCGCAAAACTTCCTCTATACTCAAACTTGGTATATTCGGAGGTGCGTCACACTTAGTAAAACCGCCCAAAGCGATCGCGCAGACTTTAGATAAAGCCCCACTAGCACGCCATTGAGTTAACATTCTATCAATGCGATAGGGTGGTTCTGTCACATCTTCCAATGCTAATATTACACCATCCAGGTTAGGTAAAAGTGGTGTACCTAAAAGATGAGTTGCTACTGTCAGATTACCAGGAAGTAGCACACCTGTAACTTTACCACCACCCCAACCTTTACCCTTTAAAGGTGCGATCGCCCGACCTTCTACTATGTCCAATAGCCGCTGTATTGACCATTCTGGCTCATTGGCTAAGGTAGTGAGGACGGGACCATGAACACCGGAAATTCCGGCATTATAGAGACTCCACAACAGGGCTGTGATATCAGAAAAGCCGATTAACCATTTAGGTGTAATTGTATTTTCTTGCCAACTCCAGTCTTCTAAAATGCGGGTGCTACCAAAACCACCCCTCGCGCAGATGATCCCACGACATTCGGGATCATGCCATGCTGCTGCTAACTGTTGACGACGATGTTCATCTGTACCAGCCAGATAACCATGTCTACTGTCTAGGCGATCGCTAATTTGGACGCGGTAGCCGTGCGATCGCCAAATTTCCACACCTTGATTAAAAGCTTCAAATTCCCGTACTGCACCACTAGGGGCGATGACGCGGAGTAAATCACCAGGTTTGAGGGGTGGGGGTAAGATAGGGGCTGACATCAGCAGAAAATGTAAATAATGGTGATCATATAGGCAGATTGTCGCTATTTTTGCTCTTAATTTTCCGTGAATCTCTGTTGATCTGGAACAACACGCAAACGATTGATTTGATTTAAAGCATACCTAGCAGTTGCTTGTACTTCCGGATCTGTATCTTCTAAAGCATGGCGTAAAATTTGACTCATTTGTGCCATCATGTCATACAGCCGCACTAAATCACGAATTGCATTTTGACGGACTTGGGGATTTTCACTCTGGATAGATAAAGCTAAAGCCCGGTTCATTGGTTTGAGTGTGCGAATCCCAATTTCTGCCAAAGCTGACAAAATTAACCCATTTTGTTGAGAATCTGCACTCATCAACAATTCTACTAGGGGTTGAACTGCCCGCGAGTCACCTTTTTGACCTATATTCCAAATTGCTTTTCGTCGTTTGGTTGCATCATCACTCTGCAACTCTTCCATGAATGTATCAAAGAAACCGATTGTAGGCAGGGCAGAGTTTTGTGGTTTTAGGATTAATTCTGGGGAATTTAGGGAATGTAATGAGGGAAGTGTTGGTGCAGGGTTTAAAAAATATTTGGGATTATTTTGATTAGATGCACTCAAAAGTGGGTTTGCCAAATTTTCCGATTCTATAACTGGTTTCGTCTCTCCTAACTTCTGAATCAGATAATAAAATAAGCATAGACTTCCTAAAATTCCTACACTGATTAATCTCAACCATAAGGTATACTCTGTTTGAGGTTGTGATTGAGTAGTTTCTGGGTTACTAACAATAGAAGAAACATTACAGTTAGTTTTCTCTACTAAAACATTTTTGAGATCCTGTCTCGTCGCCCAATCAGCAATACCATCTGCTCTTTTTAATCCTTTTTGTTGCTGAAACTGTGCTACAGCATTTTGGGTACTGAGTCCGTATTCTCCATCTATGATGCCATTGTAGTAACCTAATGCTTTTAGTTGCACTTGGATAACTTGAACTTCTGGATCTTTAGTTCCAGGAGTGAGAATTGTGACTGGGGTAGGTGCTGGGTTAGTTGTCGCAGCCATGATGCGACTAGGGTATGAACTCAGACAAATACAAGATGTTAATATTAGGATGGAATTGGTAATGGGTAATTGGTACTTATCCCTCATTTTTCTCATCTCTAGGTGACTTGGTTATTTCTGAATTTCTTGTTTCTTCAAAGCGGATACTTCTAAAACTAATGATTGTTCTGGAGTATTTGTTTCTGTGATAGTAATTGTTTGATTTGTTCTTCCCAGGGTTTCCCGCTGGTTAATTAAATAAATACTAATTAAGGTGAGAAAAACTCCTAGCCATTGGATAGTTGTCAGGATTTCTGAGAGGAAAATATAGCCGAATATTAAAGCAAAAATGGGTGTCAGGAAAGTGAGAGAACTTAAACTGGTGAGATTTCCACTAGAAGCAAAGTAGAAAAATAAACCATAAGCGATCGCACTGCCAAATACAGTAGCATATCCTAAAGCTATCCAGTCTGATGGCACAAGATTTTGCCACTGTTGGGTTTCTACAACTGAAGAAATTCCCCACAAAGGCAACCCAGCGATAATCATGTGCCATCCTGTTGCTGTTACTGGATCTGCATATCTGCATACAAACCTAATTAATACAGTCCCCACAGCCATTGATAACGCTGCTAGTAACATTAACCACTCACCACTGGCAAATAACAATTGCCAATTATCTATATTAATAGTCTCTCCTGATTCAAAAAGATGGAAAATCCACTCTTCTGGTAAGCCAATCAGACTAATCCCTGTGACTCCCAAACCTAATCCTAACCATCCCCATAACCCAATATGTTCTTGAAATAGCCAGAGGGAAAGTAACGCTACTGCTAACGGTTGGGAGTCTATCATCACCGAACCTAAGCCGGCATTGGTTCTCACTAAACCCTCTGCTAAAAAGCCTTGAAAGAGAGTACCATCAACTACAGCAAAGATCGTAATCCACAACCATGCTAACCAACTTTGAGGTTGGGGTTTACCCATAAATGCAGCCGCTATCAGAATTAACACCCCCGCAGGTACTAATCTGACTCCGGCCATAAATAGTGGTGTAGTATGGGGAATTACGCCTTTCATGGCCACCATTGCTGTCCCCCAGAGGAAAAAAGGAGCAATTAAAAATAGATAAGCTAAAGGATTTTTAGATCCACTGAGTTGCAGTTGCATGGGCTGATTGTAGTTTTTAGTAAACGGATAGAAAAATTACTTTACCTAATTTTACAGAAACATTGCGTTTTATGTTTATTGTGTAAAATACAGATGATAATGTGTCTGTACCTGTTGTTGGTAATGAAAAATGATTACAACTAAATCTGCTGTTCCCATTAAACCCAGGCAGGAAGATAGCTTTGGGATTACATTAGCACCATTATCTGTAGAAGAGGTATACACTAAAGCAGATCATCCTGCTAATGGTGCAGTGGTGGTGATGAGTGGTATGGTTCGTAATCAAACCGATGGTAAGCCTGTGGTGGCGCTAGAGTATCAAGCTTATGAACCAATGGCTTTACAGGTGTTTTATCAAATCGCTGATGATATTCGTCAGCAATGGCCTATTGTGAATCCTGTGGTGATATATCATCGGATTGGCAGATTATCAGTGGGGGAAATTAGCGTGGTTGTGGCTGTCGGTTGTCCCCATCGTGGTGAGGCTTTTGCAGCTTGTGAGTATGCTATTAATACTCTAAAACACAATGCACCTATTTGGAAAAAGGAACATTGGCAAGATGGTTCTAGTAGTTGGGTAAGTATTGGTATATGTGAACAGGAAATAGGGAACAGGGAACAGGGAACAGGGAACAGGGAACAGGGAACAGGGAACAGGGAACAGGGAATAGGGAACAGGGAATAGGGAATAGGGAATAGGGAAAAAATTTTTAATTTTCTAGTTTTTAATAAGACTAATAATCATTCTGCTTTCCTCTTTTAATAAATTAAGAATCATTTCTATATCTTTTTCTGAGCATAATCCTACTCGCTTAGATAAAATTAGGTGAGTTTCTAATTCATTAACTGAACCTTGCGCTATGTTTAAAAATCTTATATATTCCCCTGTATATCGTCGCCCATATCCTTCAGCTATATTAGCTGGAATTGATACTGCACTTCTTCTAATTTGTTGAACCATAGCATATAGCTCGTCTTTGGGAAAAAGTTTAGTAAGGAAATAGCACCTTTCAGAAATATCCATCCCTTTTTGCCAAATCGTTAAATCTTTAAAGTCATTAATATCTGACATTTTTCCTATTCCCTATTTCCTATTTCCTATTTCCTGTTCCTGTTCCCTATTTCCTATTTCCTATTTCCTATTTCCTATTTCCTGTTCCTATTCCCTATTCCCTATTCCCTATTTCCTATTTCCTGTTCCTATTCCCTATTCCCTATTCCCTAT
>NZ_VILD01000005.1:14246-15924 GCF_009712085.1 Anabaena sp. UHCC 0253 | reverse complement strand
TCCCTATTTCCTGTTCCTATTCCCTATTCCCTATTCCCTATTCCCTATTCCCTATTTCCTGTTCCTATTCCTATTCCCTATTCCCTGTTCCCTGTTCCCTGTTCCCTGTTCCCTGTTCCCTGTTCCCTGTTCCCTGTTCCCTTCTTTTGTAAAAATACTTAACAAAAAAAGGCGATTTTTGTTTTAATTATTTACATTATTTCAATTTGTAACTATTGTGTACAACCCCAAGGCATATTCCTCTAGACTAGGTTTCCATAGAAATATCAAACATTGAAAATGGAGACAAGGACAAATGCCTACGGTAAATTTGTGTTGCCATGAGTTTGTAGTTGCTATTTCCTCGATCGCTTGTATTGTTGGTATCTGGTTATTGAAAGACAACAATCAAGAAATAGACAATTTCCAAGAAACAGAAGAAAATCTGTTAAGAATGAGCTTTGCTTACTGGTTAGTATACTGTATCGCTTTTGCTATCGAAAAAGTATTTTTATTTGATTGGGAAATCGTAGTTGTCAGTTTGAGAATTACTATAGCTTTGTCATATTTCTTAACATTTTCTTGTATTCTTAGTTTACCGTTACATAAATTTGCAGTTCATAGAATTGAAGAGTAATAGAAAGTCACAGTTAGTTAATTCTCATCGCGATCGCGATCGCATTTTCTAGTTCATCCTGGAGTAAAGTTGTCAGGATAAATACCTCTTGTACAGTCTTACCCTGACGGGCAATGATTTTATAACCACCGCGAATGGGTACTGAGACACGCAAAAGCATTTTTGGTGCATGACCTCTGACTCTACCAATTACCGCAGGTGTCACAGTGCCAATACCGTCATGTTGACACAAGCGTTCTAAAATAGGAATAAGTCCGGGAATATGGGTAGAGTGATTCCAAACAAGTCTACCATCGGTGGGTTTAGGCATAGTAATTAAGCTGCTTCCAGAGGAGCCATTGTTAACCCAGCCCGACGCAGTTGTTGGTGATATAGTTCTGCTTGTTCTTGAGGTCCTGTCCAAACTATAGCTTGTCCTTCATAGTGAACCTGATTAGTCAAATCCCAAGCGCGATCGCCCGACATCCCCGGTATATACTTCATTAAACACTCAGCTACGTGCTGGAAAGTATTGAAATCATCATTCAATACAATCACCTTGTAATTAGGATAAGTTTTCCGAGTGACTTGATTAACCCGATCTGGTGTCACTGTTGGCGCTGCTGCCATACTATACACATCTGCAAGTTTGGTCATCATAGATAAATAAGTCAAAAACGACGTTTTACAAACTAATACTACAAATAACTAGTTTAATCCATTGCTAGCTGGGTTAGGAGTCAGTTGTCAGTTGCAAAAGAATATTTTTTTCTCCTACTTCCCCTGCTCCCTGCCCAACGACTATTTTTAAAACAATCGCTACTTACTTCTCCTCTATTGATTTTTGCTCTCTTGTGGTGTAATGTCTGAAAGTATCCTTGTCACGATTTCAACTCTCGTTGCTGACATTTACAAAAACGATTTTTTACTTAGTACAGCACGACGTAAATCAACCATCCATTTCCAATTTTAATAAAATACCTATTTTTCGAGGCATTTCTAAATGCGTGATCCCAATAAGAATCATATCAAAATCGATCCGGCAAACTCTTGTTCTAATTGTGTCGGCTTTGATCTTATTAC
>NZ_VILD01000005.1:0-13011 GCF_009712085.1 Anabaena sp. UHCC 0253 | reverse complement strand
GAGGTGATAGAAGCTGAAAAAATTAAAGCGGGAGATTTATATTAGCAACGAATATCTTAGATAAAAATGAATTGAGTGATGAGCAAGTATTAGAGGAATATAAAGCCCAACAATCTAACGAGAGAGGATTTAGATTTTTAAAAGACCCGTTGTTTTTTACATCAAGCGTATTTGTAAAAACTCCTGAAAGAGTAGAATCAATAGCAATGATAATGGGATTGTGCTTGTTAGTCTATAATCTTGCACAAAGAAAATTAAGGCAAGAATTAGCTAAATTTGATGATGGGATTAGAAATCAAGTCAATAAAATCACAAATAAACCGACAATGAGGTGGGTATTTCAGATGTTTCAGGCTGTACATTTGGTAATCATAAATGGACAAAAACAAATGAGCAATTTAACGGAGGAACGTGAAAAGATTGTCAGGTATTTAGGAAGGAGTTGTAGTAAATATTATCTAATTATTTGATGAGAGTTTATTAGACCAAAAAAGATGTAGATAGTGATCGATAAAATTAGTAAATAGAAATTTTTAGCAAAGAGTGAAAATATTTTTTGCTGTAATTGTCATGTTTATTTAAGCCGAAATGACTATTTTAATTGAGAGAGAGAATCTATTTTAAAACCTAGCGAAATTAATTTCGGTAATATTCTCTATTTTTTGGTAGATAAAGTTAAACTCAACCAGAAAAATTAGGTAAATAAAATTTTCCTGGCTGGGATTTTTCAAAAATATCAATAATCTGAGTTACATCTGCGGAATGTGGGTTGAATATCAATTCCTGTGGGTGAATAATAAGCCATTGTGTGTTGCAGAAAGTTGATATCATCCCTTTGAGAAAAGTCCTCTCGGAAATGTGCGCCGCGACTTTCTTGGCGATTCAGGGCTGAAGCCAAAATGGTTTGTCCTACTACCATTAAACTTTGCAGTTCTAAGGCTTCGACTAATTCTGTATTCCAGCTAGTACCTTTGTCATCTAAATATATTTGTGAATATTGCTGTTGTAATTCGGCAATTTTATCCAATCCCTGACCCATTAATTCGGCGGTACGGAAAACGCCGCAATATTCAGTCATATTATCTTGGAAAGCTTGACGAATTTGATTAATGCGGTATTTTCCTGGTTGTTCTATCAGAACTTGAATTTGTTGTTGAGCTTCCTTGATATACCGTGTTTCATCTATTGATGGTAATTGGCGATTTTGGACATAATTAGCGATCGCTGCCCCAGTCCGTTTGCCATAAACTACACATTCCAATAGAGAATTACTACCGAGACGATTAGCTCCGTGGACAGAGACGCAAGCACTTTCCCCAGCGGCAAAAAAGCCTTCGACAAAGCCATCTTCACTATTACGAACTTGTCCATCAGTGTTAACAGGAATACCACCCATACAGTAATGAATAGTGGGACGGACAGGCATAGGTTGAGTGACAGCATCTACACCGACTAAACGATGGGCTTCTTCCCAACAGAAGGGAACACGACTCATGATTTTTTCCTTACCCAGGTGGCGCAAATCCAGATAAACAAAAGGACCGCCTGGACTACCATCAGTATTCACACCGCGACCAGCCCGGATTTCATAAGCGATCGCTCTTGAGGTAATATCACGGGGGGCTAATTCCATACGACTGGGGGCGTAATTGGCCATAAAGCGATCGCCTGTGGAATTAATTAAATATGCCCCTTCTCCGCGCACAGCCTCAGAAATCAGCACGCCCACAGGATACAACCCCGTAGGATGAAATTGCACAAATTCCATATCTTCCAAAGGTAAACCAGCCAAAGCCGTCATCGCCAAACCGTCACCAGTGGAAGCATAATCATTAGAAGTCGTGTTATAAACGCGACCATAGCCTCCCGTGGCAAACATCACAGCCTTGGCTCGTAACACCTCAATCTGCCCATCCAAGAGATGAAACATCACCACACCCTTAGCCTGACCATCCTCTAAAATCAGGCGCATTACATACCATTCTTCGTAAATTTGCACACCATAACGGCGTAAATTACTGACCAACTCATGTAAAATCGCATGACCGGTTTTATCAGCCGCGTAACAGGTGCGGTTGTGAGAATGGCCACCAAAAGCTCGTTGAGCAATGCGACCATCTGGTAAACGAGAAAATAACACTCCCAGATGTTCTAAATCAATGACTACATCCGGTGCTTCTTGGGTTAAAATCGCTACAGCATCTTGATCCGCTAAATAATCAGAACCCTTGACAGTATCAAAAGCGTGGGCTTCCCAAGTATCCGTATCATCAACATTTTTTAAAGATGCCGCCATACCACCTTGAGCAGCTACCGAATGAGACCGTATCGGGTGAGTTTTGGCAACTACCGCTACCTTTAAACTAGGATCGGTACGGGCAATTTCCACCGCCGCCCGACATCCCGCTAAACCGCCGCCAACAATAATTACATCATGTTCTAGCATTATCAATCACCGAGATAAAAAAATTCCCTGTCTACAGGACAGGGTAATAAGAAAATTGTAATTTGGGAAAATTCCCTTTAATTAATTGCTTGTATGGGAGTTTGTCGGGACATATTGCTTTTTGCTGGTTGACTTTGGGTCTCCGGTTCTACAGCATTGAGTTCAATATTATTTAATAAAGTCGTCACAAACGCAAAAAGTAGAAAAGGTAGAGATAATAGAACTACAAGACCTACTGTAGCCAAAGCGTATACTGGTCGCTTTGCACCCATTAAGGCTAAAGCTGATGCCAAGCTAATAGTAATCGTGATTAACCAAACGATAATTTGGCCGTAGATATCACCGAAAGTTAAAGTGCAAGCAAACCGATAGTTTTGAATATTATCTTTGTTCATTTTAATTAGTCTCAATTCTTTTCTATAGCTTCTACCTTAGAGCTATGTTTGCCAGGAGAACAATTTCTCAATATTTTTCCAAGCTTTGTAATATTACTTCACATTATGTCTGGGCGACCCGTTCCCTCTCTCCACCACGCGATGCTATTAGCAAACCATAGTTAGTCCCGGATTGAAAATTTAAGTATGCTTATGTATATTTACTGTTTAAATGAGCATTTATTCCCGTCTTCGAGTTAAAATGGGAACACGGTTAACAAGCGATTCGTCTTCTGGTTATACATAGCTATGACCTCATCCACAACTCACTGTAAATGTGTTAATATGTGTTTTATTTTACATATTTTTTACTAGTAAAAGCATTTATGTAACCCCTTAACAAGATACTACTTTGAGTACCTCATGGGAAAATATCAACAAAACTAGATTTTACTGCGTAAATTGTTATTCATGCTGTGTATTCCCTAAATGTTCTCTTTAATCCTATCATGCCGATGAGGTGATCAATAGGAATAGGGTTTTGACAGCGATTGATTTTCACATACTCATTACTTGTTCATAATTGCCAGATTGAATAACTAAATTAAAAGGATATTTGACCATGAAATTGATTCAAAGATCTCTATTTTCCTTAGCATTTTCTGTAACTTTATTTTCTCAAATAGGTTTAGTCCAAGCTCAGTCATTCTCCAATCTCAAACCTTTACAAATCAGTCAGAAATTTAAGCCACGAGTAGATAATAAACCGAACCCAGTTACAGATGGAGGAGCTACTAGAGGAAGATCCTGCCTGAAAAAGCCAGAATCACTAAAACCTTTAACTCCAGCAAATATAGTTGGGACAACTGTATCTGAGCGTCCTACTTTCTTCTTGTATGTACCTGATTCCACAGCTAAAACCCTCGAATTTAATATTTTTGCTGTTGGTGAAACTGAAAATTTATATGAAGGTAAATTGCCTATGCCCAAAGAATCGGGAATTATTAGTTTTACTCTGCCTGAAAATGCACCTCCCCTCAAAATTAATCAAACTTATCAATGGTCTATCAGCATGATTTGTAATAATGAGGACTTTAGCGCCAATCCTCGTGTCAGTTCCTGGGTAGAACGAATCGAAGCTGATTCTTCTTTATTGAAAAATCTGGAAAGGTCTAATTCCCGAAATCTAGCGGCTATTTATGGAGAAGCAGGAATTTGGAATGAAGGACTCAATGCGATCGCTAAACAACGCTGCATTGAACCAAATAACTTATTAGTGAGGATGAAGTGGAGACAATTTTTAGAATCAGCGGGATTGAATGAAATGATATCTAAGAAATTAATCAATTCCTGCTCGGTTAATAATAGATAATATGCAAGAAAAATTGATCAGCAAACTCTGGCAATGGCGGGGAGTATTAATTGCTATTTCTAATGCTACAGTTATTGTCACCCTGATCAGGTTGACAGGCTTACTTCAATTAGTTGAATTAACAGCTTTAGATCAATTTTTTCTCCTCCGTCCCAAAGAGCCAGTTGATAGTCGCGTCGTTATTGTGGCAATTGATGAAAAAGACATTGAAAAACAAGGACAATGGCCTATTTCTGATGCCGTATTGGCCAATTTATTAGAGAAAATTAAACAGCAAAAACCTAGAGCTATTGGTTTAGATATTTATCGAAACTTAAAGGTTGATCCTGGACATGAATCTTTAATAAAAGTATTTTCATCTACTCCTAATTTGATTGGTATCCAAAAAGTTTTTAAGAATGAGGATAATTCACCCATTAAACCACCATCTATACTTGAAAAAAAGCAACAAGCAGGAGGAAACGATTTAATTCTCGATGATGATGGTAAAGTCCGGAGAGGATTACTTTACTTATTTTTAGAAAATGGTGATGTTTTAGAAAGCTTATCTCTAAAATTGGCATTGTTATATTTACAGCCAGAGGGAATTACAGAAGAAGCTGCAAAAACTAATCCAGATTATTTACAATTAGGGAAGGGTGTTTTTCCTCGATTTACAGCAAATGATGGTAGTTATATAAGAACGCGAGAAGGAAGCTATCAAGTTCTTTTAAATTACCGAGGAGGTATAGAAAAGTTTCCTACTATTTCTTTAACAACCGTTTTAGAAAATCGGATTCCTCCAGATTTTATGCGGGAAAAAGTGGTGTTAATTGGGTCTAGTGCCGGAAGTTTAAAAGACCTATTTTACACACCTTATACTAATAAGGTATTCGCTACTCCACAACGAATGCCGGGTGTAACAATTCACGCAAATTTAACTAGTCAAATTTTAAGTGCCGCCCTAGATGGTCGTCCATTAATTCAGACTTGGGATGACCCATGGGAATATATCTGGATATTTAGTTGGTCAACTATTGGTGCTATTGTCAGTTGGCAATTACGCTATAGTTATCGCCTCTTGGTAATTGGTATTATTTTGGCAGGTGGTAGTTTAGTTAGTGGTTGTTTTCTATTATTTATATTTGGTTGGTGGATTCCTGTAATTCCACCACTTTTAGCATTAGCTGGATCGGCAATGGTTATTACCCAGTATGTGGCTAGTAATGCAACCAGTATGCAAAAGACTTTTGGACGTTATTTAACAGATGAAGTAGTTAATAATTTATTAGAAAATCCGGCTGCTTTGAAATTGGGAGGAGAGAGGAGAAAAGTCACAGTTTTAGTGTCTGATTTAAGAGGGTTTTCCTCAATTTCTGAAGAATTTTCCCCCCGAAGAAGTGGTCAAAATTCTCAATTTGTATTTAGAGGCTATGACTGATATTATTCATCAATATAAGGGGACAATTAATGATTTTATGGGTGATGGCATTTTGGTGATGTTTGGTGCGCCAATTAGTCGTGAAAATGATTCCCAGCGAGCGATCGCTTGTGCGGTGGCGATGCAGTTAGCAATGAAGCAAGTAAATAGTACAAATCAAGCCATGAATTTGCCAATCCTGGAAATGGGTATTGGTATTAATACTGGTGATGTAGTTGCAGGTAATATTGGTTCTCAAAAACGTGCAGAATATACTGTTATTGGTGGTCATGTTAATTTAGCAGCGCGAATTGAGTCATATACAGTGGGAGGGCAGATTTTTATTTCTGAGCATACTTATCATGATGCTGATATTGATTTGCGAATTGATAGTGAATTGGAAGTAGAAGCTAAAGGGATAAAATACCCTGTAAATTTATATGAAGTTGGTGGTATTGGTGGGGAATATCAGCTATTTTTGCCGACGGAAGAAGAAAGTATGGTCAGTTTGAGTGAGGAATTATTAATTGAATATATGATATTACAAGGGAAGCACGTAGATGGAGAATTGTTTGCTGGTACATTGGTAGGACTTTCTGAACATGGCGCACAACTGAGTTCTAAACATTCCTTAGAAAGATTAAGTAATATTAAAATCAAATTATTGACAGATACGGCTTTATGTGATGAAGAGCCAGATATATATGCAAAAGTAGTTAAAAAATCTACTGTTGACGAAAATTATTTTTTGCTTCGATTTACAACTCTTCCCCAAAAAGCGATCGCCCGATTGAATAAAATCCGGGAAATCAACATGAATTCATGAGGTATTGATCTAATTATCTCTGTGATTTCACTCATGTTAATGCACCTACAAATCTGCTTTGATATTACTAAAGTTTATTCATATATAAAAAATGCTGGCTAGAGTCTGGAGTGCATCTATTGTTGGGATTGACGCGGTTAAAGTTGGGGTGGAAGTTGATGTTTCTGGAGGTTTACCAGGAATTGTGATTTTGGGTTTACCAGATTCGGCTATTCAAGAATCTAAAGAACGGGTGAAAGCAACTTTAAAAAATGCGGGTTTTGCTTTTCCCATGCGGAAAATTGTTATTAACCTAACTCCCGCAGATTTAAGAAAGGAAGGACCGGCTTTTGATTTACCAATAAGTGTAGGAATTTTAGCAGCTTCTGAACAAGTTAACGCCGATTTGTTGGGAGATTTTTTATTTTTAGGTGAAGTTTCTTTAGATGGTAGTTTGCGTCCTGTAGCTGGTGTTTTACCTATTGCTGCAACTGCACAAAAAATGGGAATTTCTGGTTTAGTTGTTCCTGTTGATAATGCCCAAGAAGCGGCTGTTGTTGAAGGTTTGGCGGTTTATGGTTGTAATCATGTTGCTGATGTGGTGGATTTATTAAATAATCCCAGAAATTACAAACCTGTCCAGTTAAATCCAACAATTGAAACTACTCAGGAAACATTTTTAAATTTAGCAGATTTGCAAGATGTCAAAGGACAAGCTCATGCACGAAGAGCTTTAGAAATTGCGGCTGCGGGGGGACATAATTTGATTTTTGTGGGACCACCAGGCAGCGGAAAAACGATGTTAGCAAGACGTTTATCGGGGATTTTACCACCTCTAAGTTTTTCGGAATCTTTGGAAGTAACACGGATTCATTCTGTGGCTGGATTGTTGAAAAATCGTGGTTCTTTAGTGCGCGATCGCCCTTTTCGCAGTCCTCACCATTCCGCATCGGGTCCATCTTTGGTTGGTGGTGGCACTTTTCCCCGTCCTGGCGAAATTTCATTATCCCACAGAGGTGTGCTTTTTCTCGATGAATTAACAGAATTTAAAAGAGATGTTTTAGAGTTTCTGCGTCAACCTTTAGAAGATGGTTATGTAACGATTTCTCGAACTAAACAATCGGTAACTTTTCCAGCACAATTTACATTAGTAGCCAGCACAAATCCCTGTCCTTGCGGTTATTATGGCGATACAATTCAAGGATGCACTTGTTCCCCTCGACAACGAGAACAATATTGGGCAAAGTTGTCTGGTCCATTAATGGATAGAATTGATTTGCAGGTGGCAGTAAATCGGTTGAAACCAGAAGAAATTCTGCAACAACCAACGGGAGAATCATCAAAATCTGTAGCGGGACGAGTCCAAAAAGCCAGAGAACAGGCTACAATTCGGTTTCAGGAACAAGAAAATCTGCAATGTAATGCCCAAATGCAAAGTCGTCATCTTCAGAAATGGTGTAATTTAGATGATGCTAGTCGCAATTTATTAGAAGCTGCAATTAGGAAATTAGGGTTATCTGCAAGAGCAAGCGATCGCATTCTCAAAGTAGCAAGAACTATTGCAGATTTAGCAGGAGATGAATATCTCAAACCCCAGCACGTAGCGGAAGCGATTCAATATCGGACAATTGATAGAATGCAATAGCAGAAATTAAAGAGGGTTAGGAGAAGGTAATTGGTGATTGGTAATTGGTGATTGGTGATTGGTGATTGGTGATTGGTGACAGGTAAGAAGGAGGAAGAATAATCTTGAATCTGGGTTATTTAAGAGTTGATAATTGTCAATTATCAATTATCAATTATCAATCGGTGTTATTTGCAAAAAAGGTAAAAGTTCTTTATTTAACCTACCGATGCGGACAAACTCAGCATAGGTATCGGCTTCAATTGCCAATAGTTCCCCTCTTAGTTCTTGGGTGGTAAATTCTTGTAAATTTGGGTATTCATCCAGTAATTTGTCTATTTTTTCTTGCCAACGGGCAATTTCTCCGGCAAGAAGTTGTTTTTGATAGTCATAAAACTCCGGCTGAATTCCGGGACGCTTCTGCACTGTTTCTAAATATTCCAGCGCCCTTTGGAGAGCAACTTGACGGGTAATTGCTTCCATATATTCTTGACGTAGCGGTTGCGAACCTAAAAGTTGGAGTCTTTCTAATAATGGTTGAGTAGTTAAACCTTGTACTAAGAGTGTAAATAAAACCACTCCAAATACTGTGGCAATCATTTCCTCTCTGTGGGGTAATGTCGCTGGTACACTCAAAACCAGGGCAATAGAGACAGATCCCCGCAAACCTCCCCACGACAGCACAGTTTGTTCAGGTAAAGAAATGTTGGACTTAGCTAACCAGTTGCTAAGACTACTTAAGCCATAAATGGATACTGCACGTGCCAAAATCAAGGCAGCGATAGTGATGGCAATAGTTTTGAGATTATTTCCTAAGACATCAAAACGGATTTGATCACCAATTAACAAAAACACAATTGAATTGACAAAGAAAGCTAAAAATTCCCAAAATTCGGAAACGATGATCCGTGTCCGTGGATTCATGCCAATCCGTGAGCCAAAGTTGCCTAAAATTAAAGCTGTGGTGACAACTCCAATTACTCCAGAACCACCTAAATGTTCTGTAATAAGGTAAGTGCTGTAGGCAGAAACTAGGGTGAGAGACTGTTCTACTAGTGGTAAGTCAAAACGTTGTGTCAGATAGGAGATCCCAAACCCAATTAGTCCACCAATGCCGATACCAATACCTACTACCTGAAAAAATTCTAATAAAGCCGATTGTACGTCTAGTGTGGTAGTACCTAATGGCAAGGCTACTAATAAGCCAAAAGCCACAACCGCCATACCATCATTAAATAAGCTTTCCCCTTCCATCAATGTTGTCAGACGTTTGCTTGCGCCTAGTTCCCGAAACAAAGCCGTTACAGACACTGGATCAGTTGCTGATAGACTAGCTCCTACTAATAGAGCAATACTTAGTTCTAGTCCAGCAAATTGATTCAGACCTAGTGCCACTCCAGCAATAGAAATGACTACCCCAATCACTGCATACAAACAAATCGGGACTAAATCTTGCTTTAAATCTGACCATTTCAAGTTCCAAGCAGCTTCAAACAGCAGTGGTGGCAAGAAAATCATCAAAATCAATTCTGGGGAGAGATTCACTAGTCGCACATTGACAAATGCTAACCCTAATCCCACGATTACCAGGAG
Source organism: Anabaena sp. UHCC 0253 (assembly GCF_009712085.1). Taxonomy (NCBI): domain Bacteria; kingdom Bacillati; phylum Cyanobacteriota; class Cyanophyceae; order Nostocales; family Nostocaceae; genus Anabaena; species Anabaena sp. UHCC 0253. Next base: position 3,398 of record NZ_VILD01000005.1, on the reverse strand, counting down.
TAGGGTGTAAGGAATGCGGCGAAACCAACTAAAAACTTGAGGTAGTGTCGCTACACCCAGAGATACAGAAAGTACAAGTAGAAATTGCTTGAGTTGTTCTTCGATTACGATTTCTTCCATTGCCCACTCTAATGCCATAATGGTATTCAATTGAGTAACTAGATATAGTTAATGCACTCATTATTTATATTATGAGTGATTTAACGGACATGATATAAAATCAAGATTAGGATATTTAACATATTGCCTCTTGCCAATTTCTCAATTACCAATTACCAATTACTATGGATTACTAATTATATGCCAATGGTGTTGAGGTTATATCTATGTTTACGAACTTACTTAAATTTATACTCGGTTTTGTTTTGGCGATCGCAGTTTTACTGGGTACTGGCTTGACAGTTGCTCTCTATTTTGTCAATCGCACCGCTGTAGCCCCTCCCAAACCGATGTTTGCTAATGATAATCCCTCTAGTAATACTCCCAAACCTAAAGCTAGTGTAAAACCTCTAGCAGGTGGAAAAGCTACTCCCAAATCTAGCCCTAAGCCTAAACCTACCCCTACACCCACAGAATCGTCTGATTCATTACCACCAGGTGCTTACCAAGGAACGGTTACTTGGCCGCAAGGGCTAAGTATTCGCTCAGAACCAGATGCAAATTCTCAAAGTACAGGTGGGGTTGCTGGGAATAAAGAAGTGATAATTTTAGAGGAAAGTGCAGATAAAAAATGGCAAAAGATTCGCATTCCTGATACTAATCAAGAAGGATGGGTTAAAGCAGGTAACATTAAGCGTTCTGAGTGAATTGGGAAAATTTGTCTGTGTATTCCCTCCATTAGCAATTTACTAATTAATGACGAAACCGCGTTTAATTTGTTCGCTTTCCATAGCTTGAAATAATGCCTGAAAGTTACCTTCACCGAAACCTTGAGCTAGAAAACGGCGTTCAATAAACTCAAAGAAAAAAGTTGGTTGTGGAAAAATTGGCTGGCTGAAGATTTGTAATAATAGTTGTCCTTGGGGAGCATCTTCATGCCAGTCTACTAGTATTTCTTGGTGAGCGATCGCTTGTAATTCTTGGGGGGAAAGGGAAAATTTATATCTTTTTTGTAGCTGGGAATAGTAATTTTCAGGAACAGAAAGAAAGGATAAACCAGCAGCCCGAAAATGAGCGATCGCATTAACAAGATCCAGTGTCCGCAAAGCAATATGCTGAATCCCTGCACCTCTATTCACATCTAAAAATTCCTGAATTTGTGAATTAGGTGAAGCTGGTTCATTAATTGGTAATTGGATATTACCATGGGGCGAAATCATCACCTGACTATGCAAACCTGAACGATCAGTTTTAATGTTAAAACTTTGTTGAGCTTGGAAATCAAAAATTTTTTGATACCAATTAATAGCATTTTCCAATTCACCAACTTCTACATTCAGAACTAAATGATCAATCGCCATAATAGGAGCGTGGATAATCTTTTCTCCCTCTGCTTTTTTACCTTTTTTCTGGTAATTAATGTATGATTAAAGCCACCCCAAGCAGCAATTTTGGCATACTTATACAATACAGCATCTTGAACAGGTTCGAGAACTGTAGCACCATTGCTGATAGCCTTGGCTGTTAATGCTTCCACATCCTCAACGGCAAAAGCTACATCAGCTACACCAGGAGGATATTGACGCAAAAATTCAGCCACTGGGCTAATGTCTAAAATCGCAGAAGAAAGTAAAAAGTAGACAGATCCACTTTTTACTATTTCCGTACAAGTATGCAAGGATTTTTGATGATGAAAAATACCATCATTTACTACTTGAAACCCAAGACAATTTACAAACCAATCTCGCCACCTTTGGGCATCTTCGACATAGAAGTGAACGTGATCAATTTGCAGCATAATTTATTGACAATCTAGTGAGGTAATTGGTGATTGGTAACTTGCCCTGAGCGTAGCCGAAGGGTTGGTAATTGGTGATAAAATTCCAGTTTTCATACTGGACATCCTTAAATCCTGTGCTATGGCTAACGCCACGCTCCGCGAACGAATTCTCTAACTAGCAACTTACAGTATTATCTAATTACATCCTAAAAAAATAAATGACTTTCAGGTTGAATATTAATCTCCATTGGTATGGCTTGAGGTTCAGCAGATAAAGCATAAAAAATAGCATTGGCAGCAGTTTCACAACTAAGCATTTTTTGGCGATCTACTTTTAAATTTACCTGATCCCAAAATGGGGAATCTATCCCCCCAAAGTAAAAAAGTGTGATTTTCACACCAAAGCGTTTCAGTTCTTCTGCAATACATTTACTAAAACCAACCACACCAAATTTAGACGCAGAATAAGCAGCGGCCATGGGCATTGAATGTTTACCCAGAATACCGACAACATTACAAATATGACCTGATTTACGTTTTTGCATCTCTTTAGCTGCGGCTTGAGTCGTATAAAAGCAGCCTTTTAAGTTCAGATCCACCATTTTTTCTAAATCTGCTGGTTCGATGTTGTTGTAGGCTTTGAGAATACCTGCTCCGGCTGCATTTACCAAGACATCAATTTGTCCAAACTGAGCTATTGTCGTTTGGATTAATACTTCCACCTGTTGGGGTTGAGTAATATCTGTGGGAACTGTCAATACATCTCCTGGTAGCTCATTTGCTAATGCGGCTAAACTTTCACCGTCTCTAGCTGCGAGTACCAACCTCGCACCTGTGGGTGCTAGTTGACGAGTTAAAGTTGCACCAATACCACCAGTAGCACCAACAATGACAATAACTTTATCTTGTAGCATCACAGTATTTACATCTCTTTACAAACTATATTTATGATAGTCTATCTCAGTATCGTGGGTGTCATACATCTTTGAGCGATCGCTTGAGCGCACAATTTTTTTCTAATTAGGGCTTGCTGAAAAAGTCGTATTGAAGCCAGACCAAGAATCAATTAACAATGCTTGTAAGTGAAAACATAATTCATTGTATGAAGTAATTTGAGTAAATATAATATTTTCTAATCATCCAAATCTAAAAATAGGAAAAACATAGTATTTCCTCAAATAGATACAAAAAAAGTCATAATAATCCGCCGCAGTAATGCGGAAAGATTCATGACTAAAAAAGTTATGGCAATGGCTGTTTCTGAAGTATTAGAAAGTTTAGTCATCATTCGATCAAGACTATATCTTCTTTTGCCTTCTCCAAATTTACCTTCAATACAATTACGATCTCTCTCGTCTAATTGTGCCTGCTTTTTGGTTTCTTTGCTGACATTTGTTGGTGGTCTTCCCAGTGGTGGTCCACTAATTCTAATCCCTCTGTCTTTGCACCATTTTCTATTATCCTTGGTGCGATAAATTTGATCTACATGCACTGATTCTGGATAGTATCCTGTTGCAGC
>NZ_VILD01000004.1:495251-553243 GCF_009712085.1 Anabaena sp. UHCC 0253 | reverse complement strand
CATCATGTAAGAGGGCAGCGATCGCTTCATCTTCATTTGCACCATATTCTAAGGCAATGCTGGCTACTCCTAGTAAATGGGTGACATAGGGAATCTCACTAGCTTTGCGTTTTTGGGTGGCGTGGAGTTCGTGGGCGTAGGTAAGGGCTTGGGTAAAGCGTTCTGATAGCATTTTTAGTTTGAGGATGAAAAATTAGTTTTAGATAAAAAAGGGAGCTTCAATAGTCTTTATTATCACCTACTGAATTTTGATTTTTATTTCTAGTTTGTTGATCATTCTGAGTATCTTTTTTAGTTTTAGATTTCTCTTTCTCCTTCCAAAATCCAATTCTTAATAATTATTTTCTCCTGTAATTTTCACTATATCTTCAGGAGTAGAATTAATTTAATCACTGCTAAAGCTACATCTGCCATTTCTTTAGCACGAGGATCTGGCATAATTTTTAACTCTATTAATTCTTTGAGTAAACCAGGACTTACGCAACTGGCACAGGCGATCGCTATATAATAGTATTATTGTATTATAATAAGTAACATAACTGGCACAATCAGTCTCGGTGCGACGGAAGCGTCGCGCCTTCGACTAAACTCCAGTAAAAAGCCAATTTTGCAATTATTAAAATATATTTTTAATCACAAAGATCATAAATAATAAAAATCCGATTATTCCTGACATGGTAAAATAATCAAGACCATGAATTATCAATTCTGAGTTAATATGAAATTTACTAAGTTAGATTATTGCCAATATCTGCTAAGTAGCCAAATTAACTATACTATTACTAACTTGGCAGAGCATTTAGAAAATATTAGTCATGATCAAATTAACTACTATTTGAAAAATGCAAAGTTAACACCTCGTTTACTTTGGGATAATGTTAAAGATGTAATTATGACTGATGATAACGGTTACGTTATATTTGATGATAGTATCTTAGATAAAAGGTATTCTAAAGAAATTGAAATAGTCAGGAGACAATACAGTGGTAATGAACATGGTGTACTCAAAGGAATTGGTGTTGTCAGCTGTGTATATGTGAATCCTAACCTTCAAAGATTTTGGGTAGTAGATTACCGTATTTTTAATCCTGATGCAGACGGTAAAACCAAGATAGACCATGTTAAAGACATGCTGCAAAACCTTGTGTATCATAAGCTTTTACCATTTGATACCGTTTTGATGGATACATGGTATGCGGTACACAATCTGATGCTTTATATTGATAGTCTAGATAAAATTTATTATTGTCCTTTAAAGAATAATCGTTTAGTTGATGATACTTTTGGCAAAGAAAAATATAAACGTATTGAATTATTACAATGGAGTGAAGAAGAATTAGAATGTGGTAAAATAATAAAAATTAAAGGTTTTCCCGCTAATAAAAAAGTGAAACTATTCCGGGTTACTGTTTCTACCAACAGAACGGATTACGTCGTAACTAACGATTTATCTCAAAGTTCTACGGATGTTGTACAACAGGTGTGTAAAATTCGTTGGAAAATAGAGGAGTTTCATCGGGAAATTAAACAATTAACAGGCATTGAATCTTGTCAATGTCGTAAAGCTAGACTGCAACTAAATCATATTGCTTGTGCTATGTTGGTTTGGGTTAGGTTAAAGAATTTAGCCTATAGAACTGGTCAAACTATTTATCAAATCAAGCAGAAATTGCTTTCTAATTATTTAATTGAGCAACTCAAACGCCCAAGTATTTCTATGTGTTTGGTTTGATTCAATGTGTCGCTTTGCTCCCGCGAAGCCCGCCCACTATTTGTGCCAGTTGTGTCACTTGTTTCAGTACAAAAATACTATAATATAGCGATCGCCTGTGCCAGTTGCGTAAGTCCTGTATTTTAATATTCCGTAATATTAATGATTGACATACAAGGTTGCTGTTCTTTATATACTTTGCAATGTTACAATTTGAGCTTTTGCTTAAAGTGCTGCTATTCTTGTAGGGTGGGTTAATGAAATGTAACGCACTTTCCTTATGGGTATTTATTTTACAACATATCCTACAAAATAGCGCACTGCTGTAAGCGATCACTGATTTTGTAGGGTGCATTAATTATGTTAAAGATGAGTTCTATCAGTGAGAATTTCATAACCACTATCTGTCACTAATACAGTATGCTCAAACTGAGCAGATAAAGCATTATCAACTGTTACCGCAGTCCATCTATCAGCTAAAATTCTGGTATTTTTAGAACCAGCATTTAAAATTGGTTCAATTGCTAAAGTCATTCCTGAACGTAATTTTACATTGGGGATATCACGAGTCCGATAGTTAAAAACTGCCGGTTCTTCGTGTAAATTTCTACCTACACCATGACCAGTAAATTGTTCCACCACTGTAAACCCATTGGCTTTTACATGGTCTTCAATTGCACCTGCTATTTCCTTGAGGTGGACACCAGCTTTTACCTGTTCAATGCCTTTATATAAAGATTCTTCAGCTATTTTAATCAGTCTCGCGGCCTCACTTGTCACACTACCCACAGCGATAGTAATACAGGAATCACCATGAAAACCTTGATAAAAAGCACCTGTATCTACTTTTAAAACATCTCCCGTGCGAATTACTTTTTTAGGGCTAGGAATTCCATGCACAACTTCATTGTTAATGCTGGAACAAATGGAGGCTGGAAAGCCGTGATATCCTTTAAAACTAGGTGTTGCATCCATTTCGCGGATACGTTTTTCGGCAAAAGTATCTAAATCAGCCGTCGTCATTCCTGGCTGAACTATTTCCGAAATTTCTTTAAGGACAGTTGCCACAATCTTTGCTGATTGCCGCATAATTTCGATTTCACGGGCTGATTTAATTTCAATCCCCCGGCGTTGTCGTTTTTCGGGTTTTGGCTGGGCTGGTTGAGAAAGCAAGTTGGTGAAAATGTTCATCATGAAATTTAGGAATTAGCGGCGCTTGACCGATTATGTGTAACGTTGTTGAGATTTATTGCGAAAAATATCTATATTTTAAGTTAACGTATTTTGCGTTTTTAGAGAAACACAAATAGCAGGTGACAGGTTAAAAAGTTATCTTGTATATCCTGATTCCGATTTGCTCACTTAATCAGAATCTCTCCTCTCATACCAGCTTCTGCGTGTCCAGGTATAGTACATCGTAAAGCATATTTACCAGGTTTGAGGGGGACAAATACCCATTCTGCTTTTGCACCTGGTTTAAGTTCTAATTCGTGAATAGCACCTTTAATTTCTACGTTGCCGGCTTCGACTTTTTGTGTCCAAATAGCATCCGCAAAGTCTTTTGCTGTAAAATAATGTTTTTGTGGGCTAGGATTATTTAATTTGAGATTGTAGCGTTTACCTGAGATAAATTCTAACTGATTTGGCTCAAATTTCAATTCATTGGCAGCATTACCCAAGCTGACCGTAATTTCTATAGGTGGTTGTTTTAGTAGATTGTTAGATAGATTCTCGGCTGTTGCTGGAGATGCACCCATGATTACCAGACTCATTAGCAGGGAGAATATGCAAATCAAAAAGTTACTCATGCTTGAATAGATAATTGTAAATTACACCTATTCCTATTATTCCTGATTAATACCAAATTAAGATGAAGCTGCACAGGATCAGATTTTAAGAATGATTAACCGCAGATGAACGCAGATGAACCCAGATAAGAGCGGATGAATTAATGGTTTTTATTTCACCTTTTTTGGGCAAGAATTGGTGGACCTGCTGTAACTACAACTAGTTTATCAGGGTGAAGTAATTCACGGGCGGCTTGATTCACTTGATTGAGGTTGACTTGCTCTATTTTGCTGATAAACGATCGCAATTCTACCTGATTTAAACCATAAACTTCATTCATGACTATTCTTTGACTGAGTTGTTCGGGATTGGCTAAAGAAATATTGTAATTACTGATTAAATTACGTTTAGCTGTTTCCACTTCCTGTGTTGTCACACCTTGTTGATGAACTTGTTTAAGGAGGTTGCGGGTACTGTAAATTGCTTTTCTTGCGTCTTCTGGACTGGTTTGCATTTCAATCAAAAATGTCCCTACATTCTTACCAGTGATGAAATTGCTATAAATTCCGTAGGTTAGTCCTTGGCGATCGCGCACTTCTGCCCCTAGTCTACTCGATAAGGTGTCTCCTCCTAAAATTTGATTCAAAATCATGGCAGCGTAAAATCGTCTATCTTGACGGTTAATCCCGGTATAACCCATATAAGTAATTGCTTGGGGTTTACCAGAAACAACAGGATTAACATTGACTACGTTTTTTGGCATCCTGACATTGGGATATTTTACCGTTGGTGGTTTGCCTTTAACTTGCCAATCCCCCAATTGTGCTTGCATGAGCGATCGCACTTGATTCACATCAAAATCCCCTACAAGTGCTAAAACTGTGGTATCAGGACGATAATGTTGGCTTTTAAAAGCAATCACATCTTGATGTTTAATTTGTTGAATACTTTTCGCAGTCGGAAAGGTATGTAATGGATGTTTTTTGGGATAAATGGCCTGAACAAAAACGCGACTTGCGACTTTATCAGGATCATCTAACTCTGAATCTAAGGAAGTTAAAGCCTGTTGACGGGAGAGTTCCAACTCTTTAACGGGGAATGTACTATTTCTGATTACGTCTGTTAATGTTCCCAGCAAAACTGGTAAATCTACTGCTAAACTACTTCCTTGAATCCTTACACCTTCACGATAGGTTTCAAATCCCAAATTTGCGCCTTTTGCATCTAATTCTTGAGCAATTGTCCGCATATTTTTGGTTTTTGTCCCATTCATGAGATTTTTCGCCACCAAAGACGCTATTCCTCCTTGATCATCTGACTCAAATTCTGTTCCGGCTTTGATATGTCCGCTTAAAGTGACTGTTGGTGTAGTTCTATCAGGTAACAATAGTATTCGTAACCCGTTAGCCAATTGTAACTGTTGGGGAATTTCTTTTTCTCTAGTTTTGGGTAATCTATCTAGAGGTGGTAAATATTTCTTTACCTCTGCGGAGACTACAGCAATATCAACAACAGAATTATCTTCTATTGGTGTTGAATAAGATAAACTCTGGTTGTTGAGCGAAGTCGAAACACGGGTTGTTTCTGTTTGTTTTGTGGGTTCAAAAAATCCGACTGTCCGCGCTTCTGTTTGTAGATATTTATTGATCACATTGATCACATCAGCCGTTTGGACTTTACGAATATCTACTAAGTGACGTTCTGTATATTGGTAATTATCCGTTGTGATTTGATCATTACCCAACTGCATGGCTTGACTGGTAATATCACGGTTATTTAAAATAACTGCGGCTGTTAATTGGGTTTTTGCTCGTTCTACTTGCTCTGTTGTCACACCGACTTTAGCAAGTTTTGTTAACGCCTTTATTACCGCTGCATCAAGTTTACTTAAATCCTGATTTCCTACACCAGTAACTAATATTTCATACCAGCCACCTGCCCGTAAACTCGCAACATTTCCATAAACCTTACTAGCTAAACCCGATTCTACCAACTCCTGATGCAAGTAGGAATTTTTACCCGCAGTTAAGATATAATCCATGATTTCCAAAGCGGGAATATCTGGTTGATTAATCTGGGGAAGTGGGTAAATTATTTGTAGTAGAGGATTTCCCCCTGGTTCTTGTAATTTGACGACAGGTACAGGTTTAGGAGAAGGTGATGGAGTAATCAGATTATGGGGTGAATATTGGCGTTTGGGGATTTTACCAAACACATTTTCCACATTTTTTAAAGTTGGTGCGGTGTCAAAATCTCCCGCAATTACCAAGACAGCATTCTCCGGACTGTAGAATTTTTGGTAATATTCCCGTACTTCCTCAACTGTGAATTTTTCTACATCAGCCTTAGTGCCACCAATTGGTAATCTATAGGGGTGATTGGGAAAAGTGGACATCATCACAGCCCGATTTAGCCGATATTCTGGACTATTTTCGTAACCTTGTAATTCCGAAATAACTACCCGCTTCTCACTTATTAATTCTTGAGGATCAATCAGCGAGTTTTTCATTCTATCAGCTTCTAATGTCAACAGAGCGGTGAGTTTATCCCGTTCCGCAGTGTTGTAATATGCCGTTTGGTCATAACTGGTAAAAGCATTAGAATCGCTGCCTAAAGCACTAAATAACCGCCCAAATTGAATGGGGCGATCGCTAGTTCCTTTAAACATCATGTGTTCTAATTGATGAGCAATCCCATTGACTCCAGGTGCTTCTTGACCTGAACCAAATTTGTACCATACTTGTACAGTCACCACAGGGGCATTATGTACTTCTTTGGTAAGAACAGTTAAGCCATTAGCTAAGACGGTTTTCCGCACATTTGCTGTAATGGCGAGATTTGGTGTTTCCTTAGCAACTAGTGTTTTCTGAGATTTTTCCGAGTTGGAGTTGTCGGGACTGGTTGGATAACCTGCCCCTTCTAGGCTAAAAGCAGCATCATGATTTAACACAAAAGCCGCTATTATCCAGACACTCAAGATGATTAAAGAAACGCGATGTCGTTGTGCAATCGAGAAAAAAGACATATCTTTGGCGAATAGATATATGTAATTTAAGTTACATATACTGTTTGACTAGAAAAATAGGGCAAATGTTTCTGCACCTCACTGAAACTAAAAATGTACCTGAAAAGGAAAGATATTATATCAGTCAAAAGGCATTAATAGTAAGTTCAAGCCGATTTCTTTAAAAACCGTATAAATTCCAGAGGTAAACCGTCAAAATCAGCGATAAACGTGACTTCTAAGATGTTATCGCCAATTTGCTGCTGTGTGGGTTCTAAAAGAATCTTTAGAGGAGGTAAACTTTCTACTACAGCCAACCGTGTTCTTAAACTTTCTAACCAGGTAGGCAAATCTGGTGTGATCTGAGTCACATCAAAAGAAAGATGATAGTAGCCTACATAATGTTCATCATCAAAAGCATCTGGGGCAGGTTGGGGTTGGGGAATTTGGATGAGTTCAATTCTCCCACCTAACCCTTCCATCCAGCAAGCTAGAGTATAACCGGTAGTGAAGCGATCGCCCACCGTGAACCCTAGCTGCTCATAAAAAGCGATCGCTAGATGGATATTTGCCGTCCGAATCGAAGCATGGTGCATAATCTTGTCAGTTGTTGATTGTCGTAGGGGCGAAGCATTCGGAAAATAACCTTGGACAAAAATTGATAATTAGTCGCCCGAATGCTTCGCCCGTACAGTTGTCAGTTGTTAGTTCTTTCTTACCACTGACCACCGACCACTGACTACCGACTATTACTCAAACAACCGGAAATATGGGTAACGCACTGGTACACCAAGTTCCTTATCCAAATCAAAGTTAATCACATCCCAACAAGGTTCTGCAATCGGATCAGGACTAAACTCTACTGGTAAACCATATAATCGCGCCCCCGTAGCTTCCCCTTGTCCAGAACGCCAAGGTGTACTACGTTCCAAATAACCACTCATCAAGTCTTGATAACGTTGGGCAATGATTACCTTAGTAGCGCGATAGCCTTGGGTATAAAGCTTATCCAAAGCCTCATGAATTTCAAACCGAATCCCATCAGGGTGAGTATGTTGACGATACCATTCACCATCCCATCTGCGCCAATGACGACCAGACTGTAAATGAACTAACTCACCAGTTTTGGGTTCAGCTTCAAATGCGCCATGACGGGGACAGAGATAAGTATCCGTCAGCGTTAATGCGGAAATAGTTTGGCGACAGTGAGGACACTGTATTTCAGGGCCAAATATCGGGTACTGCAAGCCTGGATTTATCATGAAGTGTGTACAAACATAGTTTTGTTTTCACCAGCACCAGTAGGTTTAACTTTACACTTCTACTCCACTACTTTAGATAACTTGCTCCGTGATCCACAAAAATGGAGAAAGTGCCATGGAATAAGTCTCACAACTGCTGTTACCAAAGCAGGCCAACGTTGTGATATTCTGGTTTTGCAACCAGCCCTAAAGGTTGGAGTTTCTCCAGTGTTCCTGGGTACCATATCCATATTCTATCGTGTCTATCTCTTCTGACTCGAAATTTTCCGATAGCTGGCGTGGCAAAGCCATATTTTCTCAAGCTGCTTTTGTGGCAGCCAATGCCGTAATCATTGGTTCTGTCAATATAGCAGCCAGATCCAGCGTTTGGTATGGATCTGTGGTTAGAGGTGATGTAGAACGGATTGAAGTTGGCGAATGCACAAATATTCAAGATGGAGCAATTCTACATGGTGATCCTGGTCTTCCCACAATCTTAGAAGATCATGTCACTATCGGACATCGTGCTGTAGTCCATTCTGCTCACGTTGAACGTGGTAGTTTAATCGGTATTGGTGCAATCATCTTAAACGGCGTAAGAATCGGTACAGGAAGCATTATCGGTGCAGGTGCAGTAGTCACCAAAAATGTACCCCCCGGTTCTCTAGTCATGGGTGTTCCCGGTAAAGTAGTCCGTCAACTCACAAACACCGAAATCGCCGAACTCATCGAACACGCCGAAAAATACTATCAATTAGCCCTGCTTCATGCAATGAATAATTGACAATTGACAATGGACAATTGACAACGAACTACTAACAACTGACCACTGACAACTGACATTTAATTAATCTTTACATAGAAGCTTGAAAAAATTCCCTACTTGAGATCACAATAAAAATTGAGTGACAATTACTAATTGAAGTAATTTTGGATTGAAACGACAAAACTTAAGATTTTTTAATTTAGAGAGGGTTTCTAGATATGGACATTGATAACCGTGTAGTAATTGTTCTAGCACCTGTAGCGATCGCTGCTGGTTGGGCTGCTTTCAATATCGGCGCTGCTGCTATCAGACAAGTGCAAAACTTTTTGAGCAGAGAAGCGTAATTTTAGGTGACAGGTGACAGGTGACAGGTGACAGGGAAGAAGGAAAGAAGGGAAGAAGGGAAGAAGGGAAAAATTACCAATTACCAATTACCAATTACCAATCACCAATCACCAATCACCAATCACCAATCACCCATGAACGTCAATTCCCTACTCCAACCTTTTCAGCATTTTGGTGTAAATTTGGGATTATCCCGCATTGTCAACTTATTGGCAAAGTTGGGAAATCCCCATCACCAAGTGCCGATTATTCATGTTGCTGGTACTAATGGGAAAGGTTCTGTTTGTGCTTACCTGTCTGCGGTACTTACTGAGGCTGGTTATAAAACAGGACGCTACACCTCTCCCCATTTGGTTGATTGGACAGAACGAATCTGTGTTAATGAACAACCCATTGATAGTCATAAACTGTGTGAATTAATACTGCAAATTCAAGCAGCTATTAACCCAGAAGCAGAATCACCCACTCAATTTGAAGTCATTACCGCTGCGGCTTGGTTATATTTTGCCCAGCAACAAGTTGATATTGCCGTGATTGAAGTAGGATTAGGAGGGCGTTTAGATGCAACTAACGTCTGTGATCATCCTTTAGTAACAGTCATCACTTCTATCAGTCGAGAACATTGGCAACAACTAGGACCAACTGTAGCCCATATTGCCAGAGAAAAAGCCGGAATTCTCAAACCGGGATGTCCTGTGGTAGTAGGTTCATTACCAGCAGATGCTCAAGAAGTTGTGCGATCGCGTATCCTAGAATTAGAATGCCCAATTTTTACTCCACAACCATCTCATCAAATTAATCAAAATTGGGCAGAATATCAAAAAATCGAAAGTCTAGAAACAATAAAATATCCCTTAGCATTACAGGGACAAATCCAACTACATAATTCAGCTTTAGCATTAGCAGCTTTGGAAATCTTGCAAAAACAAAATTGGCAAATTTCCGAGGAAGCTATTATTCAAGGAATGGGTAAAACCAAGTGGCCAGGCAGAATGCAATGGATAACTTGGAAAAACCATAAACTACTCATTGACGGCGCACACAACCCAGCCTCAGCAACAGTTTTGCGTGATTATGTAGATACACTCAAAACTCAAAATATAACTTGGGTAATGGGAATGCTGGCTACTAAAGATCATACTGAGATTTTTCAGGAAGTTCTCAAACCAGGAGATCAATTATATTTAGTGCCAGTACCCGATAGCAATTCAGCAGATTTAGAAGAATTAGCAAAGTTAGCAAAATCAATTTCTCCAAATTTACAACTTTGTCACACCTATTCAGATGTATTTTCTGCCCTAGACGCTGCTTTTGTTACCACAGATAATCAAGTTGTATTATGCGGTTCTTTATATTTAATTGGTCATTTTTTAGAGGTTGTTTTCAAAGATTTTGAAGCATAACTCAGGATTTTTCAAACATCATGTTAGCTATTCTCCACAATATCAATCTCTTCATCAGTTAATTCATAGAGTTCATAGACTAATTGATTGATTTGTCTATCTGTAGCTGTAATTTGTTGTTGAATCATTTTTTTCGCTGGAGGTGTTTGTGCTTCCTTCAATCTTTGATGAAGATTTAGCATTTGTTCTACTAGTTGAACTACTCGATAATGAAGATTTTTTCCTTTGAATTAGAAAAATCAATTAATCTAATTGGTAATTGTTCAATAAACTGAGTGAAATAGCGGAAAAACCCTCCGCGCATAATTGTACTAATCTTTTTTAAATAAAAATCTAATAATTTACTATTCAGTAACCCTAGAACATATTTAATTGATTCTTGAACAGGATCTTTAAGGATGATTCCATAACCACTTGTAAAAGCATAATCTCCTTGTTCATCCCAACCAAAAGAAGATTGATTTGCAATATCTGGTACTAATATTTTAGGTTGCTGCATTAATTCTAAATTTTTGGGATAAATGTAAGCATACCATTTTGAACCAATCATTTTACCTTTTTCTCGATTTTCTAAAAATTGTTTATTTCTAGTTAAATATTCAAAGGTTAAAGGAAATTGAATCTGCAATTTATCTTCTTTGATCAGATTAATATTTCCATTAGTTGATTCATAGGGAATAATTAATACTTTATTTGAATATAACAATTGATATGGTTTAATTTCCCTTCCTTGTAAAAAACGAGAAATTAAAGTAGATTCTATTTGTACTACCTCATTCAATGCTTTAGAATAGACTTGAAAAATATTATCTTCTTGAGAAATTAAATCTAAAACGTAGATATCATTTGCACTGGTTCTAATTCCTTGAGAAATATTAGCTGTTATTTGGCTTAAAGTTGTAAACGGATATTGTCGAAATTTCTGCAAAAATTCTGAATGCTCAGTTTTACTAAAATTCCAATTTTCTCCAGATACAGTTGCATTAATTATCCATTCTTCTTCTGTATCACAATTCAGCATCCATTTCGATAAATCATTAACTTGAATAAAAGTTTTTTCTGCTCCTTTATTTTTAGATAAAAATAATAAACAAGTATAGGTTGATACTTTTGGAAAAACTTGCTGATCTCCAAAATAAACAATTTTTTCTAAATTTTTACCTTCAGATATGATTTTCCTCAAAGATTCACCATATTGAGCATTAAAAAATTTATGCGGTAAAATAAAACCTAAACGCCCATCTTTTTTTAAAACCTTTAATCCCTTTTCTACAAAAACAACATAAATATCATAATTTCCTTTATTTGCAGAAATATAAGATTTCTTATAAAATTCTACTTCCAAAGTAGCCCATTCTTTTAATGCTTGAATACGAATATAAGGAGGATTACCAATAATGATATCAAATCCCCCACGTTTCATGATTTGCGAAAAATTAGCTTCCCAGTCAAAAACATTAACTCTATAAGCTGTATCTTCGTCTAATAAATTCATTTGCATATTTTGATAAAATTCTCCATCTATTAAAGAGTTACCACAGAGAATATTATGATCTAAATCAGGTAAAGCCCGTTCTTTGAGAAGTTCTAATTGTCTAGTAATTGTTTCCCCAGATTCACCTTCTAAAACTTTCAATAATAAAGATAGTTTACTTGTTTCTACTGCTTGTTGATCAATATCCACACCATAGATATGAGTTAATAGAATGCGTTTTCTTTCCGAAGATGTTAACCGCCAATTACTGCTAGATATCTGATAGAATTTATCTTTGTATTTTTTTTGTTTTGCAAATATTGTTGTAAATACCAATCTAGTAAAAATTGATAAGCAACAATTAAAAATGAACCTGAACCACAAGCAGGATCAAGAATTGTAATTTCTTGAATTTTTTCTGGTTTTTTACCTGCCAAAATTTTACCAATAGTCTGTTTAACTATATAATCAACAATATAACTAGGAGTATAATAAACCCCTCCGGCTTTTCTAACTTCCGGTTTATCTTCAATAACCGCTTGACGACTAGCAGATATTTTAATGACTTTACCTAAAAATTGCTCATAAACTTGTCCCAAAATTTCCACAGGAATTACAGAAAATTCATAAGGACTTTCTGGCGGATAGAGTTTTCTGAGAATTTCTTTTAAGATGCTATCATCAATTTGTAGATTGATTGTAAAATCATCCGGTTGTTCTCTACCTTTTTCATTTTGAAAATTGAATAATCCAGAATTATAACGATAATCTGCATTAATAAATAAACGCCCTAATTCTTGATAAATATTTTCAAACTTTAATAAAGTATATAACTGTTGATAAGGCTCAATTCCTCTATCTTCACAAATGCGTAAAAAGATAATTCTGTTAATCGTCATCTGTACGGCAAAATTTAACTCTCTCGCTTGAATTTGTGGGTTGCGCCATACAAGATTTGCTGCTAAATTTTCTCGCCAAAGTTCAATTTCTTGTAAAAATGCTTGATCAACAGTAATTTCTGATTTGATTTTAGTTTCTGCAAATTTTTCTAATGCACCATTTAATACTGCTTCTTTAGAAAAAATATTATATATTTCATCCCATTTTTCTATATATTCGGTATAATGAAAATACTTAATTCTAGCGGTAACTGCCGGATCATTTTTATTAGGCATGATCCGACAATCATAAACTGAAAATTCCTCAAAATCTGTTAAAATACTCAAAATTAATTTACCAGACCATCCATAACGTCGCAGTTGAAAAGCCGCACTGATGTTTTTTCCAACGTTAATAGCAGGTTTTTTAGCTTCAACAAAAAACTTTCTAGTTCCTCCAATCCGAAAACTATAATCAGGTGCTTTGGCTTTGTTCGCATCACTGATTTTTAAACTGTCTTCGTGAATGACTTCTTGATAAAGACTAATAGCTTGTTCTTGGTTTCTAACATCCCATCCTAATGCTTCAAAAAATGGATCAATAAATTGAATTCTAGTTTGTGTTTCATTTAACCCACCAGCAAGATATACTTCTATTTGTTGATGGAAACTTTCAACCAGTTGAATAATATTAGATGGTGCGCTCATAGTTAGTTAATTATATAATTTGCTAGAAGTAGAGTAGAGTAGAATAAATTTACCTATTTTAAGATACTGCATACAAAAAAAATCTCCTCTGGATGATTAGTATATGCACCCACAGGAGAAATTGTACAACTTTTTTATCTATTTTCCAACTTTATTATTTCTCCACAATAGATAAATCAGCAAAACATTCATTATTCAACTGTCACTGACTTGGCTAAATTCCTGGGCTGATCTACATCTAAACCGCGCCGGGCGGCAATATGATAAGCTAACAATTGCAACGGTATAACTGTGAGAATAGGTGAAAGAATTTCCTCAACTTGCGAAACAGGAATCAAATCATTAAAGATTTCCGCCGCTTCACCATCTTTAACAGAAGTCACACCAATTAACCGGGAATCTCTGGCTTTTGCTTCCTGAGCATTAGAAATCACCTTTTCATATACAGTACCAGGAACAGCGATCGCTACCACCGGAACTTTTGCATCTAACAACGCAATTGGTCCATGTTTCATTTCCCCCGCTGGATAACCTTCCGCATGAATATAACTAATTTCTTTTAATTTCAAAGCCCCTTCTAACGCAATGGGAAAATTAATTCCTCTACCAATAAAGATAAAATCTTTTGTTTCTGTAAAGTCATGTACCAAATGTTCAATATAACGTTCTTGAGTTTCTAAAATTGCTTCAATTTCTCCTGGTAGTTCCCGTAAACCTGTGAGAATTTCCTCAAATCTTTGAGAAGTAATCATCTGACGACGATAGGCTAAATCTAACGCCAAAGCATAAAACGCCATCAATTGCGCTACAAAAGTTTTCGTGGCTGCAACACCAATTTCAATTCCCCCATGAGTATTGATAATATTTGCCACCATATTACCTAAACTGCTTTCGGGGCGGTTAGTAATTCCCAAAAGTCGCGCTTGATACTTAGCTTCTTTACCTTGACGGCGTTCCTTTTCCATAGACAAAGCCGCTAAAGTATCAGCAGTTTCTCCAGATTGAGTGACCCCAATAGTCAGAGTATTAGCAGTTAGCGGTGATGGTGCATAACGAAATTCTGAAGCATACTGTACCTGAGTAGGAATTCCCGCCAATTGTTCTAATAAGTATTTACCCACCAATGCAGCGTGCCAACTTGTACCACAAGCGACAATTTGAACTTGTTCTAAATCTGTGTAAAAATCTGTTGGTAAACCCAATTTTACAGGTGATTTATCAGTTATTTGGGCATTCTCTTCTGTTGCAAAATAAGCCTCCAAACAATCCCGCACTACTCCCGGTTGCTCATAGATTTCTTTGAGCATAAAATGTTTGAAACCCTGTTTTTCCACCATAATGGGATTCCAGTTCAGGGTGCGGGGATACTTTTTCAAGCGATTTCCAGCGAAGTTATAGACTTCCACCCCTAAAGGAGTCAAACGAGCAATTTCACCATTCTCTAGGGACAATACAGCCCGTGTATAGGGAACGATCGCTGGAGTATCAGAAGCACAGAAAAACTCACCTTGTCCGAAGCCAATAACTAAAGGCGCTTGTTGACGAACTACAATCAATTCATCGGGATAATCTGCGGAAATAGCAGCTACGGCATAAGCCCCTTCTAACTTACTTACCGCTTCCCTCACCGCGTCTAAAAATACGGAAGGGGAAAGGGAATTTTCAGGAGTATGTTTTAAGCACTCAGCAATCAAATGGGGAATTACTTCTGTATCTGTTTCTGAGCGAAATTCATGTCCTAGCGCCTTGAGATGTTCCCTTAACTCGCGGTAATTCTCAATAATACCATTCTGCACCACTGCAACTCGCAACGCCGTATCTAAATGAGGATGGGCATTATGTTCTTCTGGTTTACCATGAGTTGCCCAGCGCGTGTGACCAATCCCAATTTGGGCAGGATTTTCGATTTGTTCAAGTTTAGAACGCAGGTTGAGTAATTTACCCTTAGCCCGTACACAATGAACGTCACCTTCCAAAATAGTGGCAATTCCCGCCGAGTCGTAACCTCTATATTCTAATTTTTCTAGTCCAGCTAGTAAAATATCTGTCGCTGCCTGAGTGCCTATATATCCAACGATTCCGCACATTGCTTAAACCACTCCAATCAAAGGAAGGATGATTAAATTTTAAGTATAGTTGCTGGAATAGATCAGCCACTTTAGCAAATAAAAGCAAATTAGTGATTGGTGATTGGTGACTTGCCCTGAGCGTAGCCGAAGGGTTGGTGATTGGTGATTGGTGATTGGTGATTGGTAATTGATTATTAACAACTGACAACTGACAACTGACAACTAACAACTGACAACTGACAACTGACAACAAAAATGCTGAGGAACGAGGGAAGAATCTAAAAGTTTCTTCTGTTCTCACTCCTCAGCACTAAAAGCACCAAGAATTTAGGAATTCTTAGTAGGCCAAGCCCATGCTGCGAGTTGTTTCAGCGCCTAGATAAACGCGAATGCTCAAAAAGTCTGTTGGGCAAGCAGTTTCACACCGCTTACAACCTACACAGTCTTCAGTGCGAGGAGAAGCAGCAACTTGAGCAGCTTTACAGCCATCCCAAGGGACCATTTCCAGTACATCAGTAGGGCAAGCGCGGACGCATTGTGTACAGCCAATGCAGGTGTCGTAGATTTTTACGGTATGAGACATTGAAAAAACTGCTCCTTTCGGGTGTTCTTCTGGAGTGAAAGAATCATAATCAACGCATAGTTTACCCCAGGGGTTGATAGCCTGTAAGTAAAAGGCTACATAACTTTAAACAATGTAATAGACACTTTGAACAATTTATTTACTAAGATCGCTCTTATTGAGCCATAATCGGCAACATAGCTATCAGGTGTTTACTCAAGGAAGGAATTTCTAAAGGTGGCAAATTGTAAAGATGTGTAAATTAAAAGTCATTTTCACCAAGGTCATCTATAATACCTATTACCTTTAATCTATATAGTGATTGGTCTTATTCAGGTTGTGATCAAATATTAAATTTTATTAAAAATAAAATATCTGCTTAATCTTATTTAAAGATACCGCAGCAAAAATATCACCACAATATTGCGATACTATTTTTAAGTATGCAAATTACATAACATAAACTTATTATGGAGTCAGATTGTTTACCAACTGAGGTAATTTTGACAAGTTCGCATCAGTCTCTTGGTAAATTACAGCTTGATTGGACACCTCAACCGGGTAACTATATTGATTTTGAAGGACAAACCTATGCAGTTTTAGAACGTTGTCATAGGTATCAGTTGAAAGCAGGACATTATCGTTTACACAATATCGCTATCTACGTCCAAAAAGCGACAAGACCGGAAGAAAAAAGTTTAGTTGAGGGACGTTGGATTATAGGTGATGCTACCTGTAACTTTAATGCTCTTTCAGAAATTATTCGCTGTGCCGTTAACCCAGAAGGACCGTGTAAATCTTGCCGTTTCTATGAAAGTCAGGGATAGGGGAGTAGAGGGGCAGAGGGGCAGAGGGGCAGAGGGGCAGAGGGGCAGGGATAAGGTTTTTCCCACGGACAACGGACAACGGACAACTGACAACTGACAACTGACAACGGACAACTGACAACGGACAACTGACCAATCACCAATCACCCATTACCCATTACCAATTACCTCACCAACTTGTAAGCGAGTACCATTAACAAAATCCCATCCTGACTGGGGACGTTTACCTGTTAGTTGCACTTCTCGCAGCAATAATAAACCTGTCCCTGTTTGTACAATTGCTCCTAATCCTTTGATAATATTAACCACTGCTGCGACTTGACCTGATATGCTTGATAGATCAGGTATTTTGTTTATTTTGTCTTGTAGTTGTTCTGGTAACTCGTGAATATACTCAGGATATAGGGGAACAGTAGCAGTTATTTTTAATGGTTGGTTGCGAAAGGTTGCCGTACAGTTAGGATAAAATCCGCGAATTTGATTATGTAATTGGATAGCACTTTGTTCCCAATTCAAGTTATAGTCTGGCTTTTGAATCAAAGATGCGTAAGTGGCTGTGGTATGATCTTGGGGAATAGGTGGGATTTCCTGATTTTCTAGTTTGTATAAAGTTTCGATGAGTAAATCTGCACCAATAATAGATAACTTTTCCGCTAGAACCTGAGCATTATCTAGTAATGCAATTGGTGTAGTGGTTTTAAGCAGCATATCACCCGTATCCATGCCTTTATCCATGAGCATAGTTGTGATCCCCGTTTCTTTTTCTCCGTTACATATACACCACTGAATTGGAGCAGCCCCGCGATACTGAGGTAAAATAGAACCATGAACATTAACACATCCCAGCTTTGGCATATCTAACATCTTCTTAGACAAAATTTGCCCATAAGCAACAACGACAAATACATCTGCTTCTATCTGCTTGAGTTGTGTTAAGGTTTCAACATCTTTTTTTACCCTCTCAGGTTGCCATACTGGGATATGATAGTCTGTAGCTAAAGCTTTAACTGGTGAAGGTGTTAATTTATTGCCACGCTCCCGACGTTTGTCTGGTTGGGTGACAACTGCCATTACCTGGAAATCCTTATTGTCCAAGAGTTTTTGTAATGTAGGAACGGCAAAGTCAGGAGTACCAAAAAATACTATTTTCATTAGTTGTTAATCATTAATTACGAGTGTTGAGTCATTAATCAATGGTAAGTGTGTTCTCCATCACTGACAACTTCCTAAACTTAATTATTAATAGAATTATGTTTAGCGTTTTTAGTGACAGGACATGAATTTGAACGGTTTTATGGTATAGTGTTTACTATTGGTTTCGCAAAAATTGCCTGAGTTTTTGGGCAATATGTTAAGCGATCGCTCGTTGCATCTCCTACTTGCTGGTTTTTGGTGTCTAGCTGTGTTTTTCAGTTAGTTATTAGCCCCGTTACTAAATCAAAACTATTTGATAAATACCCAAGTCCAAATAGACTGCGTTTGCTTAATCGCGGTTTTATGAATGTGGTTTGCATTTTGTGATTTTGGGCGGATTAATGTTTATTATTGATTGTGCATCAGTTAGTCTCAACTTGCCAAAAGCAGATAAATTTTATTTGGATCAAGTCTGTGCTGTGACAGTTAACTCAAAACGGAGAAACCTGTTTTTAGTTAAGTTAAGCTACGGTTACTTTCAATAGATTCTCGAAGTATTGGCTACTAATTTTAGTCCAGTAAAAACTCAATTATGCTTGTCATAGACATATCTATATTCAAAATTAGTTTTGGGTACAAGTATACTTTAGTACAGCATGAATGATGGTATTTATTAACAGATGTAACTAACTGTTAAGTTAAATAACGGACTTATCTACATTAAGTAAAGATTATGAAGGTGTGAACGGTGACACTAAAACTTTTGTAAAGCAATTGCAAAATTTGAATAAATTATCTCGTAAAAGCTTTTGGTTTATTGGTATACATATAGTCATAGCTTTTTCCATTCCCGTATAAATACTGCCCGCACTTAGCAACTGCCCCCCTAGAGAGTCTCATCATGCTTAAACCCCTTTTGGTGTCAGGATGGTTTCGTGTTCAACCATTTCTCAAGTACATTGCCATTATTATCGTCATTTCACCCTTCGCGGGAAAGTCTATTCATGCTACTTTAGCCAAACAATCCGAAGTAGCAAATGTTAGTGCGGGAAATGGAACATTCAATACAAATCTGGCAGAAAGTGCTACTAGTGGCAAACTGAATTTACAATTTGCTGAAGTTAACTCTCAAACTGGAAAAATCTCTATTGGTGAGGGAATACAATCTTTACCAGCTAATCAGGTGGTTTTAGGGGCAGAAGTAGAGAATCCTCCAATTGTAGAGAATCATGTTTTTATTAAAGCTGCATCATCAGTTGATACTGCACAATATCAACAACAAAAATCGGATCATCAAGTGGATTTGATCCAAAGATTAAAAACCGCGAAAGAACAAGATGAATTAAAGACGGCAATTAATGAGAGTTCTTTATCTACAGTATTGGCAACAGTCAAAGTTACACCTGGTAGAAATGAATCATCACAGAATAGAAACAAAGAAATAACTGTAACTGAACAGCAAAACGAGTCAGAAATAACACAAGTAGATCCTATAGGTAGTCCCCATCCCATCCCTTGGCAATGGATTATGGCAACACAGGAAACGGTTGGTGGCCAAGGTGTTTCTGGTGTCCGCTACTATCGCAGTATCCCCGTAATTTCTCCTGATGGTAGATATGCGATGTATAGCCGAGTGCAAATGGAAGTTAAACCAGAAATGCACAATAGCCGCGTTAATAGTGTGTTGTTTATGGAAGATAGACAAACTAAAAAGCTACGGGTGATGACATCAACGGGTATGGTAATTGATCCCCTATTAAATAAACAGGCAAGTTTAGCGGAAGAAGTTGATAATAATGGTAAAATTGGGGTATTCGTGCCTGTTAGCTGGTCTGAAAAAGGCGATCGCTTCCTAGCACGTAAATTTGTAGCGATTTTCAATACAGCAGATGCTACAGACGAGGCTGTAATTTGGAATCGTCAACAAGATAATATCAATGTAGTTCATCCTGTAGAATCGCCAGATGATCACGAAAAAATATCAATATTGTTAGGCTGGAGTAAAAAGCAGCCCAATAGTGTATTATTCCGTGCTGGTGAACTAGGTGAAGAAAATTGGCCTTTAGTACAAGTGGCTAATGATGGTAGGACTGTAGATATTTCAGCCGAGGGAGATCAACCTGTAACTTTTGGTGAAAGATCCGGAATTTGGGCAGATCCACAAGTTGCTTCTCGATAATAAACATGGGTTGAAAACAATGTAGAGACGTGCTAGGGAACGTCTCTACAATATATTTGGCTATTGAGGCTGGCTGCAATAGCTATTTAACTTAACCCCTAAAGCATCTGATTCCTTGCCAGCAGTTTTAGCTGCGGTAGTTAGTGCAGAATCAATTTCTTTTCTAGCTTTTTCAATTTTTATCCTACCATCTGATGATGCTTCGGCTGTTTTAGTGTCCCCAAGAGCATTGGAAGCTTTGGCGATCGCTTCACTAAGCTTATCAAAAATTTTGATAAAACTGAGTTCAAATTCTTTGAGTTCGGGGTCTTTTAAATTTAATTCCTGAATAGATTTGGTCACATTTTTCAGGTCTTTAGATAATTGCAAGCTCGTTGATACCTGCTGACCTTTTTTTGTATCAATCAGTGATGTACCCTCATTGACAACAGTAATTAATCGCTGACATTGGGAGATTTTACTCTCGCTGCAACTACTAATGAATAAAGCAATGCTCAAGCTAACAGGAGCAATAACTGTAAAACGGGAAAACAACATTAACATCCCAAGCGCAATAAAATCCCATTCATATTAACCAAAATTCCTTTCTTGTCATGCAATTAGGAATTTTTGTCTTTATTCAGTTTACCAATCTACCGGCAACCCTAACCTATCTAAAGTTGTTCCATCTTGCAAGAGTGTTTGAATATCGCCGTCTATTTGGATTTTACCAGTAGATAGAACTAAAGCTCGTTGGGTAACTCTTCCTAGCCAATGGAGATCATGAGAGGCTATTAACATCACCTGTATGGGTAATTTTAATAATACTTGGGCTAAATGTCGTCGCCAGGCTGGATCAAGTCCGTTGGTTGGTTCGTCTAAGATGAGAATTGCCGGATCTAGGGCTAAAACGGCGGCGAGGGCGGCTAAACGTCTTTGTCCTCCAGAAAGTTCATGAGCGGAACGGTGGGCGTAGGCTTCTAGTCCAAAGTCAGCTAATAGTTGATGGGCTTTTTCTTTGGCAGCTATGGATGAAACACCATAGTTAAGGGGACCAAAGGTAATATCTTCAAGGATTGTGGGCATAAATAATTGATCGTTAGCGTCTTGAAAGCTAAAACCAATTTGTTGTCTAATTTGCGGCAGGGTATTTGGTGAGATGGGTATACCATTAATCCAGACTTTACCGCTTTGGGGTTGTTTTAAGCCGATCAGGTTTTCTAGTAAAGTGCTTTTTCCTGAACCAGTAGCACCCATTAAAGCCACGCGATCGCCTGTTCTCAAGGTGAAAGAAATTTCTTGTAATACGGGTTGCTGGTGTGAATAGGCATACACCAGATTTTGTACCTCAACTACATTAGTATGCGGTTGAGAGATAGCAATTTGGGGTTTAGAAATTAAGGATGTCAAGATTCACCACTCAAATAACAGTAAGGTAGGAACTTAGGGTTAAACAAGTAGCTGTTACCCCAGCTATTAACAAGATAAAGCGTTCTTTCGGTTTCAGGGTGGAATCTATGGGTAATTGTCCGTTATATCCACGAGTGATCATGGCAGCGTAAACCCTTTCGGCTCTATCTAAGGTGCGGAGATACAAAGCCCCAATCATCGAGGCACTGGCGTAGCGTAGCCATCCTGTAGTCCCATTTAAACCGCGTAATTGGGCGCTGCGCTGCATCCGGGTGACTTCTGAGAGCAAAATTTCTAAATATTGTCCTGCCAAAATCAGGTTTTCCTTTAATGGTGCAGGTAGTGGTAAGTTTTTCAGAGCAATGCCTAAACTGTGGGGGGGTAAGGTTAATAAAAAACTGTTCATGGTAATTAAACAGATTAGCGATCGCACGAGTAAAAAACTAGCCTTTTCCCATCCCAAAGGTAAAGCTACCAAGGAGAGAAAAATGAATTCTGCACCCAGCAAACCCCCTAATTTGCGAATGGGGACTTTTAAAATGCCCACCCACAAAAGTGCGATCGCTCCATACACAAGCAAATTAGACCAACTATAATGCTTTAAAAAAGCCGCCCCAATCACAATAATGAGCGATAATTGCAAGCGTAATGGCAAGGAAATTTTAAGCATTTTTCGGTTTCATCACTTTGGCAATTCCAAAGGCTACACCAAAGCAAGCTGTAGCACCTATCAAACCCGCAATACTCGTACCTATTTGTTCCAAACCTTGAATACTGTAATCAGCAAAGGGCGTGGGTACTTCTATTCTGACTTCTTCAGCTAAGTTAATAAAACCCATGTTTTCTGCGACTCTTTCCAACCCATCAGGCCAAGCGGAAGCAAATAGGGACAACACACCCGCTACAAGAATAATACTCACAACAGGTACTAACCAGCCTTTAAATTTTTCTTCTTCACCTGGTAACAAATCTGGACGGGCTGTGGCTAAATAAGTCAATACACCCCCAGTAATCAATCCTTCACCAACACCAATTAAAATATGTACACCTGCCATGGTGGGTAAAACCAGGTTAGCTGGTGCTGTTCCTGAAAGGGCTAGTTCAATGGCACAAGCGATCGCCGCGACAACTACACTCACACCAGCAGCAATTCCGGCTGCTAGGGGTAAACGTCCTTTAGAACCACCAAGTAGTCTTTGTAAGGTTTGGGTTAATCCCCAAGCTACCCAAACACCAATTACTCCCAGATTTAAAATATTTGCACCCAAGGCAGTAATTCCACCATCAGCAAATAGCACTGCTTGAATAATTAAAACTGTTGCTATACATAGCATTCCCGCCCAAGGACTACCCAAAATAATCGCCGCTAAAGCACTACCGCACAAGTGTCCACTAGTACCTCCCGCTACGGGAAAATTAATCATTTGGGCTGCAAATATAAAGGCGGTGGTTAACCCAAGGATGGGGGCGCGACGAATGCCAAAAGCTGTTTGCGATCGCTCAAAAGAAACAAATAAAGCGGCTGCACTAGCTAAACTGGTAACTGCTGCTACTGGTACTGAAACAAATCCATCTGGTATGTGCATGAGACCCTGTATTTTTTAATGTGTTTTTTTGCAGACTAATTTAAGCAATATAACGACTAACAAAATTAATAGCAAACTAAAATTTACCTCTTTTTACAATGCCTTATTGGCAGATGTTTTTGGCTTTTTTTTAGGTTTTATTTATAATAAAAAATACATCAAATTATATATTTATTTTTTCAATCGTTAACATTTATAAATCTTTATGACATAATCTCATAATTCTAACTGCTTGAAGAAATTAGGAATCTGAAGCTTTGGTAATTTAAGCCTGAATTAGGTAGACATACAATATGGATTTTTAGTTTTTATTACAACTGTCAAATGTTAATATATAAGTAACTATGAATTTTTTATACTGCCTTTTATTCAATCAGTTATTAAAACAAATCAACTTTGTTTAGTAGTTTATAATATTGAACAGGAGGTAATATCAAAATGGCAAAATTAGCAGAATATCAGCAATATATTCAGAATTTACTGAAACAACACGCTAGTATGGTCTGGGATAAACGCATTCAAGCACAGACAATTTTTGATATTGAAAATAACCATTATCAATTAATTTATGTGGGTTGGCGTGATCAAAATCGTATTTATGGACCTGTTTTACATCTCGATATTATTGATGATAAAATCTGGATTCAGCAAGATGGTACAGAGGTAGGAATTGCCAATGAATTGGTTGAATTAGGTGTACCAAAAGAAGATATTGTTTTAGGTTTTCAATTGCCTTCTGTCCGACAATATACGGATTTTGCTGTTAGTTAATTAAATTTCAATTGTTAACATAAATATTTAAAAAAATATCACGCGACACTGTTTTTAGGTTGCCCCTTCGTTAGCCCGAAGGCAACATAGTATCCCGTACTCTCATCATAGGGCGTAGCCCCCATAAAAAACCACATTAGATTTCACTTCCGTACACAGGAAGTTTTGATCGTGGTAAAGTACATACTGACTCACCGAAGGCGATAGCCAGGCGACTAAGAATTAGCTTGAAAACAGAGGGCGGCGCTCCACCACCCAAAAATGCAAGGCTGTTGTACCTTTTGACAATGGCGCGTGATAATTAAAGTATAAAACATTGAATGTATAAAAAGCAAGTTTTTTAGAAAGGAGGATCATCTGTGTCATCAAAAGAGAATTGTTCTGGTTGCCAATTTATCAAGAAATGTAAAAAGTCTAATAGTTCTTCGGCTGCTAATTCTTGAAGATATTTTTTATTATAAGTTTCTTGCAGATATTGCCGTTTCTTAATTTTATTAAATCTCACTGCTCGAAGTTTATCATTAATCTGTTTTAGAATATTAGATTGAGTCAAAAACTCTTGATAAACTAATACAACTTTTTCCCGTTTACGGACATATTTTTCTTTAATTCGGTGTATTTGTTCTATAAATTTACCACCTTTTTCTGGATTTACCATAGCCACAAAATTAGCAAAACCTTCAATTGCGGCAATAATATCCTGAGACTGTCCCCAAGTATAATTTTGCAAACCATCTTTTTCAATTTTATAAAGAACCGCACGAAAAGTTTTAAGTTTATCTCTAGAAATATTAAGTTTTTCATTAACGATTAAACCCGTTACTTCCTGTCTGCGATAATTGCGAACTACCCTAGTTTTATTTTCATTAATTTCAAAGTCTTCTTTTTTAACAATCAAATTGGTAAGTTTTAGAATATTATTGATATTCACAAGACTTTCACCAGAAGCAGAAAAAGTTAAATCATCAGCATAGCGACTATAATCAAAACCATATTGTTTAGCCATAAAATTTAATCTTCTATCTAACCTACGACAAAGAATATTTGTAATTGCTGGGCTACTTGGTGCGCCTTGGGGTAAATAACGATCTGTCCATGATAGTAGACTATTAATTTGTCCGTTTATTTCAACTTCTTTAATTTTCGGTTCTGTGCAAATTAAAGCGAAAATTGTTGAGGCTGTTTCTGAATATCCAAAGGATTTAAAAAGTCCCTTAATTCGTTTATAAGAAATTGAAGGAAAAAAATCTTTGAGATCAATATTAATAATTACTTCCTTACCTACATGAATCTGTGCATTTGTAACTATAGAGTATTTCAGACGGAAACCGTGAGCAGCATTATGTAATTCTAGCTTTTCGAGAATATTATCAAGAATCCAATTTTGAGCTTTTTTTAATAATTTTTTTGGTGCGGAAATTTGCCGATATCCACTCGGTTTTTTGGGTATTTGAAACCGAATGTAGTGATTATCTTTGCGGGAAAAAGCCAGAAATCGCAATCCTTTAACACTAATTCCCATAGCTTGAGCAATTTCTTCATGAGAATTATATATAGGTAAGTGTTTACTTTCTAATTTTTCCTGATTGAACTGAGAATTTTCACCCCGCTTTTTTCGCAATAACTCAATAGTTTCTAATCGGCTAGAAAGGAAATTTTCAAATTTATTTAATTCGGATGATATTAAATCATATATTTCTTGTTCTAAGTGCCAAGTACCTTCATATTCAATATCCGAAAATTCATCATTATTTTTATTATTAGAAGAATGCGAATAATCTTTTCCAATTAAATTCTGAATTTTTTGACAGATATTTGTATATTCTTGATCAGCTACAAGTGTATCAGCTTTTTGTAAATCAGTAATTGCACCTTGATCATCTCTTTGTTTCCTGCAAATTAAACCTCGATAGTGATAAGCTGTAGAAGAATTTTGGTCTTGAGCAATAATTTGGTTAAAACAATCAATAGCTTCACTATATTTATTTTCTTTGTATAGAGAAATTCCTATGGTTATCAGTTGATAATTATCCATATCATTCGTAAATGCAATTTGTTTGATATTTATATAAAATAATCCGCGCAGGCGGGTTTTGTCTATGTAGGTGCGATTTCTAATCGTCATAGTGATTGTCTTATATGTTACAATACTATTGCCAATTTTCCTAAATAGGTATGAAACCCAATAAAATCGTGACGATATCAATAGGTTTTCAGGGTTTTGGCAATAGTATTGCTATATAAAGGTATTTCTAGCCAAATGGCGCAGGAAAATCCTGAAGCACACAAAGCCATAGATACAGCTTTTGTAGATTTGGTGAAAGTTTGGACTACTGCTATCCCACCCGCGCAAGCAGTGAAAACTCCTGAAGATGTTACCAAGTTGGTGAAAACCATAGAGGAAAATACTCAAAAAGTGCTAGGAAAAACTAACACTAAAGCACAAAGTTAGTATTTTCACACCATTGGAAGTACAGAATAAGAAGTTTAAAATGGTGAATAAGAGAGAAAATAGTTAAAAACTAAGAGTGAGAATAGTTTTGTTTTTCAAAACCTGAAAAAAGTATAACTTCTCACTCATAATTGGTAGCTAAATACTCTCTATTTGTAATTTTGCTGAACTTAACAACTAATGCAAGAACTCGATCACAAAAAGACCATTGACATCCTCAACGCCATTATGGAATTTGAACTAGCAGGGGTAGTTCGCTACACCCATTATTCCTTAATGGTGACAGGTCCCAATCGTATCCCCATTGTGGCATTCTTCAAAGCGCAAGCCACAGAATCTTTACTTCATGCTCAACAAGTAGGAGAAATTCTCACTGGTTTAGAGGGACATCCTACTTTGAGAATTGCCCCAATGGAAGAAACTTTTAAACATAATGTCAAGGACATCTTGCAAGAAAGTTTATCCCATGAAAAGAACGCTTTGGATATGTACAAAAGTCTTCTAGAAACTGTCACTAACGCCAGTATTTACCTAGAAGAATTCGCTCGTGGCATGATTGGACAAGAAGAGATGCACAATCTCGAACTCAAAAAAATGTTACGTGATTTTAGCTAATAGTTTATAAGTCAGGAGTCAGAAGTCAGAGTAAGAATTTACAACTGACAACTGACAACTGGCTAATAAATAAGATAATACACATCTCCTGAAAATATCAATCTCCTATTATTAGGAAATGACTTACAACCATTAACAAGAAGATTTCTATTAACGTAAAGTTCGAGTTAGATAAATTGTCAGAATCAGGAGGTTACTGAGCGATCGCCTGCTTGGCGTAGCCATAGTCGAAGTACAGGATCAAGACTAATATTTTATCACTAATTACCAATCACCAATCATCAGCCTTAACTAGATGACTAGCAACTTGGGTTATTAAGCATTGTCAATTACATGGCTTACACCACACTATCAGCAAGCCCTATTTATCCTGCATTTCCTTATAAGCAGCATAAACACTTTTTACATTATACCAATTTAAGAAAATTCGCGCAATTTCCAAAGCCAACTGCGGTTTCCCTAAATTAATTAACCATTGCAAAAAAGGAGACATGGTTTTTTCATTCAATGCCCCATTTAAAGAAAGAATCCCCCATAATAAACGATGAAACCAAGTCATTTGAATCATCATTTTCACTTCCCAAGTAGGATGTTTTTGATAAAATAAAACTCCCATTCGTCCCCGTTGGATTTCTTGATCAATTAACTTAGGAATTTGTTGTAAACTAAAGGCTGGATGCCAATGATAACCAACAGCTTCAGGACATTTAATTAAACTCAAACCTAATTTTTTTAATCTTACCCCTAATTCTAAATCTTCCCAACCATAAAGTTGAAAACCAGTATCAAATAAACCGGCTGCTTCTAACCAATGTTTGGAAATAGCGACATTACCCGTAGCAAAGAAAGCAGCGGAAAAATCTGTGATTTTATAAGGTTCAGCAGTCGGATTTTCAAAATTGCAAGTGTTAATGACTGCACCATAAGTAAAAAAACGTTCTTTTGGTGTATCGGATGTATTACTCTCCAACTTCTTTTTTCCCTGAACCAAAGCATCTGCATGAGCTTGTAGAAAGCTGTTCAGCACTACTAAATCACTATCAATAAAAATTATCGTGTCTCCCAGTGCTTTGTTCACTCCTAAATTCCGTGCAGCAGCAGGACCTGCATGATCCTGTTCAAAACACCGTAAATGAGGGAACTCATGTTTATGCTCTGCTAACCAGTCTAGTGTACCATCGGTAGAACCATCATCCACTAAGACAACTTCATAACCTTGTATGGGCGTTACATCTTTCAATTCCTGTAACTCTAAAGCGCGGAGGCACTTTTGCAAAATTGGTAAGCGATTGTAAGTGGGAATTACAATACTAAAAAACATAGTTTTACTGAAAATACTATTATCCATATTTAGAATATGATAAATACCACAAAGTCAGGGTTTCTTGATTTTAAATTTTGAATAAAAGAATTTTTAATTTGGATCGCTGTTGCATCAGTAAAATATACACGATGTAGTCAGATATAATAATGACTCATTCTTTGTTTTCCTAAGTGGAGAAACTAATGGGTCGCGCAAAAAAGGTTGTTCTGGCATATTCTGGTGGAGTAGATACTTCCGTTTGCATTCCCTACTTAAAGAAAGAGTGGGGAGTAGAAGAGGTAATTACCCTAGCAGCAGATTTAGGCCAGGGAGATGAATTAGAACCAGTTCGAGAAAAAGCCCTAAAATCGGGTGCAAGTGAATCCTTAGTAGCGGATGTTAAGGATATCTTTGTTAGAGAGTATGCTTTTCCGGCAATTCAAGCCAATGCGCTCTATGAAAATCGCTATCCTCTAGGAACAGCACTAGCTCGCCCTCTAATTGCGAAGATTTTAGTAGAAGCGGCTGCAAAATATGGTGCGGATGCGATCGCTCACGGTTGCACAGGTAAAGGTAACGATCAAGTACGCTTCGATGTTTCCTGTACAGCCCTCAATCCCAACCTCAAAATCCTTGCACCAGCTAGAGAATGGGGAATGAGTCGGGAGCAAACTATCGCCTATGGTGAGCAATTTGGGATTCCCACACCAGTAAAAAAATCCTCTCCTTTCAGTATAGATAAAAACTTACTTGGTCGCAGTATTGAAGCTGGTACATTGGAAGATCCAGCTAATGAGCCGCCAGAAGAAATCTATGAAATGACAAAGGCGATCGCTGACACTCCTAATGAGCCAGAATACTTAGAAATTGGTTTCCAAAAAGGGCTTCCTACCACCATCAATGGTACAACCAAAAACCCTGTCGAATTAATTGAACAACTCAATCAAATCGTCGGAAATCATGGTATTGGGCGGATTGACATGATTGAAAACCGCTTAGTAGGTATCAAATCACGGGAAATATACGAATCACCAGCAATGGTAGTTCTGATCAACGCCCACCGTGATTTAGAAAGCCTGACTTTAACAGCCGATGTCAGTCAGTACAAACGAGGCATTGAAGAAACTTACACCAAACTCGTATACAACGGACTTTGGTACAGTCCACTTAAAGCTGCGTTAGATGCCTTTATTCAACAAACACAAGAGAGAGTATCTGGTGTAGTGCGGTTAAAACTATTCAAAGGTAACGCTACCATAGTTGGCCGTTGGAGTGATAATTCCCTCTACACTCCAGACTTAGCCACCTACGGCGCAGATGATCAATTTGATCACAAAGCCGCAGAAGGCTTCATCTATGTTTGGGGACTACCTACTCGTATTTGGGCGCAACAGAATAAATAATTAGGTGATTGGTAATTGGTGATTGGTGATTGGAAATAATTTATTACCCATTACCCATTACCCATTACCCATTACCCATTACCTACTCTTCTGTTTGCTCCTTAACTGCACGAGACTCCCACCAAATTGGGATCGCAATCACAGCAACTAAGATAAGTAAAGCAAAAATCGCAAATTGACTTACCCAAGTCACCAATTGTTCTAAAGAAATAATTCTCCCTGCAAAAAAAGCTAAAGTCACCATCACACTGGCCCATACTGTCGCCCCAGCTAAGTTATAAATCAAGAATTTGCCAAACGGCATTTCCGCTATCCCAGCAAGTGGTGCAGCAAAAATTCGCAACAAGGCAAAAAAGCGACCAAAAAAGACAGCTTTAGCAGCGTTTTCAGTAAATTGTTCTTTAATACTCAACAGTCGTACTTCCGAGATGCGGAAAATCTTCCCAGCTTGAAGCAAGAAAGGCCAACCACCTACTCGACCAATCCAATAGCCGCAATTACCACCAATTACAGCACCACCAACAGCGTCACCGAGAACCAACCAATAATTTAGTTCATTACTACCAGCGAGGAAACCACCAACAATAGTCACGGTTTCACCAGGTAGAGGAATGCCCAAATTCTCTAGCAAGATTCCTAAAAAAATTGCCAAATAACCATAATTATGAGCAATTTCTTGGATGTTTTCTAGTGAAATTAGCTCAAAAGACATCCAGCACCACCGAGTTTACAAAATTTTACCTTTTACATATCTTCGCTTGTCTTGGCTGGGAGTGTCAAAGAATTTATTGCGGTTTTGAATTTTGATTGTAAAATCGTCAAAAAATTAGCTTATGAATAATTTATCAATCACTTGTAAACCGATCAGAAATTTATAAAAGATAAATTTGATACCGAATTTACTGAAAGATTGTGTATATACTGAAAATATTAATCAAAAATTATACGGTATAGCTACTGTAGACAATTGTTTCAACTAAATTACGGTCAAACCTTTTAGATCAGGTTAAACTGTAAATAGATTGTTGAAGTGTGGACAGTATTAGTATCGGTTTTTTCTCGAATCTTTCAATACTTAGTTAAATTTATGACTCTTACACAAGAACGCCAAGTGATTTTGTTTAAACCCGAAGGCAGCATAGACTTAGAGGGTGGTACGGCCTTGAGCGAACAGATGGCTGAAATAAAACCTCAGCATCACCAACTCTGGGTTATAGATTTAGGAGAAGTAGATTTCATGGATAGTTCTGGATTAGTCCCCCTGGTAAAAGGACTCACATCAGCACGTCAAAGTGGTTGCCGATTGGTACTTTGTAACGTTAAAGCTCCTGTTAAATTGATTTTGGAACTTACTCAACTAGATTCAGTATTTGAAATTTTCCCAAATTACGAAGATATTTCTACTTCTGTTGAAAATCAGCAGCTATTATTAGCAAGCTAATTTGTCAAATTTTTCATCTTTTTTTCGGGAGATCCCCCATCCTCAACGAAGCAGGGTGGGGTTATTGACAAATACGTGACATACTCCACACACTCCCCTTCGGGTGAGTGTGGGCTTCTCAGCGACTCTTCTTTGAAGACATTGACTGAGCTTTAAGACCGTGTGTCCCACGGTTCTTTAGTTCTTTTAAAACAATTGGTTTCTATTTAAATAGGCTGCTTTTCAGCATTTAATTGGACTACACCTATTCGATTGAATTCTATCATAAATTAGAAGAATCAGAAAATGTTCATTCGTCCCACGCTCCTAAGAGTGAGACGTGGGGCTTCTTGCTGTTAAGCTAAAATCCGCAGTACCTGAAAAAAGACAGGCTCTGCGGAATAGAAGTTTTGATTGAAATCAAATACACTCACAAATTTTAGGCATTTTGTGGAGTAGACAGATTATTTGGTGTAACTTCTGAACGAGGAAAAGTAGGTAAATCAATACCACCATGATTGGTGTAGCGGTTTTTGAGTGCTAGACGATAACTCACGCTTTGCAACTCGGCTTGCAATTGGCGATTTTCTCGTTGTAACATTGCTACCTTATCTCGCACTGGTGTCATGCGTTCCTCAAACTTACGACGGTAAATTTGGGGTAATTCCTGTACTACTTGTTCTAACATTCTACTCCGATCAGTTAGCTCCTGTACTGACTGTCGTAGTTGGTAAATTTCAGTATCACGATTCGTAATTTGCTCTTGGTAGAACGTCACCTGCTGTTCAACAGCTTGGAGTTGATCTCTTAAAGCTTGCAATTGACTCAAATCTATCTCTGGCTCAGATTTGGGTGGGGTAAAGTTAGTATTACCCTTGACTAGCCGAAATAGTTCTTGTGATAACTGCTGCACTAATTGATCTCGCAATTGCAACTCTTGTTGCAACTGAGATATTTCGGTAGACAGTTCTTGGATGTTTGGTATATCAGATTGGCTCACAGTCACTTAAAGCTCTTATATATAACTGCGATATTGACACTCTCAGAGTTTTTGGACCCTAAGATTCTTGGTTTATTAAGGTTACTTGCTTTGACAGGATTGCTCCAACCAAGGTAGAGGTATCTTCTCCCCAAGCGTGAATTCCGGTATGCCCTACCGTATCATATTAGTTTTTGTTTAGTAGTAAGTCCGATTGAAATCTAGCTTTATTAAACTGCAACACCGTTAGGTGAGACGACGTACTTAACCAATCAAATTAAGTTTTTACGTTGTTTAGTTATACTTGATTTTTGACTTGCGCCGATTATATCACATACTGAGCAAATTTATTAAAATCTTCCCCACCTTACTGTGATGAAGATGGGGACTTTAAAGATCACTCAAGAGATTTCCAAGGGGCGCGAGGTAAATGTGGCGATTAAACCGCTACAGCTTCTTCTTCTGGTTTTTCTTTAGGAATTTCTTGCTTGATTGTCATATAGCGAATAACTTCTTCGCTTAGTCGCATTGCACGTTCCATGATAGCAATTACAGTTCCTGGTCCTGTGTAGTTGAGTTGAACATAAATACCATCACGATGCTTTTTAATTTCATAAGCTAGACGACGCTTGCCACGATTTTGGATTTCAATATTCTCAGCACCGTTTTCGCGGATTAAGTTTTCGTATTTAGCGATCGCTTGTTCTACCTGTTCATCTCCCAAATCAGGACGGAGAATATACATGGTTTCGTAAACTGTGGTCATATTCTTTAATTCACCTTATGGACAAAATGGCTGAAGAAGTGTTAATTCATACAAATATTGCTGTCAGCGATACTTTTATTGATCAACAGTTCAAGCAACAAGGAATTTTGACATTTTTTTAGCAATCCCACATTAACACAATTTTCAGCAGTATTTGTCTGACGGCTAGACTTGATTTCTAGATTAAAGTCATAAGGTTTTCAGCATTTATCTTATAATCTTACCAGTTTTCGATGAAAATCATTAACCAAATTCTGCTCAAAGAAAGCATATTTAAGGATATTGATTCAAGTTATGGCGCAGCGATATGTGCGAGTTCAAAGTCAAGAAGGGAAGATTTACTATGGGTTGCTCCAGCTTTCCCAAAATGTGGAAGTGCTAGACGCTCCACCTTGGTTAGATGGTCAACCGACAGATTTAACCCTAGAACCTAACCGTTACACAATTCTAGCTCCCTGTGCGCCTTCAAAAATTGTCGCGGTAGGGAAAAATTATGCTGATCATGCAGCCGAAATGGGAACACCACTACCGGCTGAACCATTAATTTTTTTCAAACCGCCGACATCTGTAATTGCTTCAGGTAGAGAAATTAAGTATCCTCACCAATCTCAAAAAGTAGACTATGAAGGAGAATTAGCCTTAGTGATTGGCGATCGCACTTGTGACTGTACCCCAGCCGCAGCCCAAAGTAAAATTTGGGGTTACACCATTGCTAATGATGTCACCGCCAGAGATTTACAGAAAAAAGACCCCCAATGGACAAGAGCCAAAGGTTTTGATACTTTTTGTCCCCTTGGTCCTTGGATTGTCCGAGAATTAAACCCAGGAGCGAGATTACAGACATTTTTGAATGACAATCCTCATCCAGTCCAATCTACCTGTATTGATCAGATGGTATTTTCCCCAGATTTTTTAGTGTCTTACATCAGTCAAGTGATGACTCTATTACCTGGGGATATAGTGTTAACTGGTACACCTATGGGGGTAGGGGCTTTACACATAGGCGATCGCATCCGCATAGAAATCGAAGGTATCGGTCGCCTAGAAAACAATGTAATTGCTCGTTAGCTCCTAACGTACCTGCATATGCACTGCATCGGAAATTGCTGGAATTTCTGCATACTTCCCCATTAATGACTGAGCAACCGAATAAACAACTGCTGCTACTATTCCTAAAAAGATGGTATTAGCAAAGGTTTCTAACGCAAAATTAACACCAGGAATAACTTGTGACATCTGAGCTAAAATTTGTACTAAGATCACGCACAGGAATATGACTATATCCAAAATAATTGCCTGCATAGTGTTGAAACGAATAAAGTGACTAATTTTTTCGTTTCTAACTACCAACAACCATAAAGCAAAGAAAATTATTAATCCCGCATATGGTATGCTTCTGTAGATTTGTTGCAAAGGAAACAGGGGTAAAAACAACAGTTTTAATACGGGAAACTGGTTAAATAAAATGCTCCCGAACATTAAACCTTCAATCAAAGGCAGTAAATAAGGTAAACAAGCAAGAATTCGATCAGGAAAAGTTGTAGACCCGCGCCAAGACATTTTGTGTTCTCCTATGGCTAAATTTCAACAGCTATTGAGCATAGGATAACGCAGATGCTTGACCTTGCTGGCAAATACAATATTTCGACTTCGCTCAACAACCATTATTCTATATTGGCGACACGGAAACCCATTACACACTCATATTGATCAGGCTGTTGTTCAGTAAATTTACTAATTGTTTGACCACAGCGCAATTTACCTCCACCCCAGCGGGGTTGGCCGCTGCCGTTTGCAAGTAAACAAGACTGACAAACTTTTTCAGGGCTAAGGATCTGATTGTCCATGACAATGACTAACATCTAAATCCCTCCTTGTCGTAAATATAGCAACCTACATTCATGATCTGGGCAAAAATTCTACCCATTTAATCTGCTTTTATTGTATCTTCTATATCTTAGACTTTGGTGAATTTCAGTACAAAATAATACATAAATTCAAACTACCACCTTTATGAAAATGAGAAATTCCGATATGATGACATTCCCGGTTCTCAAAGCTTTTCAGCTTAAATTCCTATAATAAACAAATTGCCTGATTTGTAACTTTGGTACTAGGTTTAATCTCAATCTCCATTTTCGTCAACTTCCATAAGGATTATAAACGTGAACAAAACTAACTCAGACCTCCTAAAAAACTCAGATCCCGCCATTAACGAACTAATTAACCAAGAACTACAGCGTCAACGTGACCACTTGGAACTAATTGCTAGTGAAAACTTTACCTCTGCTGCTGTATTAGCTGCTCAAGGTTCAGTATTAACCAATAAATACGCCGAAGGATTACCAGGTAAACGCTACTATGGCGGTTGCGAATTTGTTGACAAAATTGAACAAATAGCCATTGACCGGGCTAAACAGTTATTTGGCGCGGCTCATGCCAATGTCCAACCCCATTCCGGCGCACAAGCTAATTTTGCCGTCTTCCTGACTCTGCTGAAACCAGGGGACACAATTATGGGTATGGACTTGTCCCACGGAGGACACCTAACTCATGGTTCACCAGTCAACGTTTCTGGTAAATGGTTTCAAGTCCGTCATTACGGCGTAAGCAAAGAAACCGAACAACTAGACTATGATCAAATTCGGGATTTAGCCCTTAAAGAACGGCCTAAACTCTTAATTTGTGGTTATTCAGCCTATCCTCGAATTATTGACTTTGAAAAATTCCGCAGCATTGCGGATGAAGTTGGCGCTTACTTACTTGCAGATATTGCTCACATTGCTGGTTTAGTCGCTACCGGTCATCATCCCAACCCCTTACCTTATTGTGATGTCGTCACCACCACCACCCATAAAACCTTACGTGGTCCAAGAGGTGGTTTGATTTTAACTCGTGATGCCGAATTGGGTAAAAAGCTCGATAAATCAGTTTTCCCAGGGACTCAAGGTGGACCACTAGAACACGTCATTGCTGGTAAAGCCGTGGCTTTTGGTGAAGCTCTCAAACCTGAGTTTACTACCTATTCTGGGCAAGTAATTGAAAATGCTCGCGCTTTAGCAACCCAACTGCAAAATAGAGGACTCAAGCTAGTATCTAATGGAACAGATAATCACTTGATGTTAGTAGATTTGCGCTCCATTGGCATGACTGGGAAAAAAGGAGATCAGCTAGTCAGCACCGTTAATATTACGGCTAATAAGAATACAGTTCCATTTGATCCTGAATCACCCTTTGTTACCAGTGGTTTAAGATTAGGTTCTCCCGCCATGACGACAAGAGGTTTAGGCGTGGCAGAATTTACAGAAATTGGTAATATTATTAGCGATCGCTTACTCTCACCAGATTCAGATACAGTAACTAAAGACTGTTTAATGAGAGTAGCCGCATTGTGCGATCGCTTCCCATTATATCCTCACCTAGAAATTCCCCAACCAGCCCTAGCGTAGAGAATTTTAGATTTTGGATTTTGGATCACTATTCTAAAATCCAAAACATATCCCCTATTCCCTCTTTCCTATCC
The DNA here is from genome assembly GCF_009712085.1 of Anabaena sp. UHCC 0253. NCBI lineage: Bacteria > Bacillati > Cyanobacteriota > Cyanophyceae > Nostocales > Nostocaceae > Anabaena > Anabaena sp. UHCC 0253. The sequence continues at coordinate 516,947 of NZ_VILD01000004.1, read as the reverse complement.
CCATGAGTGCAGAAATTATTTGTGTTGGTACAGAAATGCTGCTGGGAGATATCCTCAACAGCAACGCCCAATATCTAGCCCAACAGTTAGCGCAGTTAGGCATTCCCCACTATTATCAAACCGTAGTCGGAGATAATCCAGAGAGGCTCAAAGAAGTTATAGAAATTGCTGCTTCTAGGGTAAAAATTCTTATTTTTACAGGTGGTTTAGGACCCACACCCGATGATCTCACCTGTGAAACCATTGCTGATTTTTTTGGTGTTCCTTTGGTAGAACGAGCCGATATTGTTGAAGATATAGCCCAGAAATTTGCCCAACGGGGACGAGTAATGTCTGCCAATAATCGCAAACAAGCCTTAATTCCCCAAGGAGCAGACATTTTACCCAACCCCACCGGAACAGCACCGGGGATAATTTGGCAACCTCGCACTGGATTAACTATTTTTACCTTTCCGGGCGTTCCTAGCGAAATGTATCGAATGTGGACCCAAACAGCCGTACCATTTCTCAAAAGTCAAGGTTGGGGAAAAGAAATTATTTATAGCCGCAGTTTAAGATTTTGGGGAATTGGAGAATCAGCTTTAGCAGAAAAAGTAGCCCCTTATTTTGACTTAACTAATCCCACAGTAGCCCCCTATGCAGGGAAGGGAGAAGTCAGATTGCGAGTTTCAGCTAAAGCTACTGACGCAACAACAGCAGAGGCTTTAATTGCACCCATTCAGAAACAACTGATAGAAATTGCCGGTTTAGATTATTACGGTGCTGATGATGAAAATCTAGCTTCCGTAGTCGGTAAACTGTTGCGAGAGTCGAGAGAAACCCTATCAGTCGCAGAATCTTGCACTGGGGGAGAACTAGGACAAATGTTAACGGAAATTTCTGGTAGTTCAGATTATTTTTGGGGAGGAGTGATTTCCTACGATAATTCTGTCAAAGTTAAATTATTAGGAGTTAACCCAGAGGATTTAGAGAAATTTGGTGCAGTGAGTGCCACTGTAGCCGAACAAATGGCTAGAGGTGTGAAAAATCACCTCTCAACTACCTGGGGATTAAGTATTACAGGAATTGCTGGACCCACAGGGGGAACAGATACTAAACCTGTGGGTTTAGTGTATATCGGTTTAGCAGGTCCAGGAGATGAAGTAACCAGTTTTGAACATAAATTTGGATCGATTCGGGGTCGTTCTTTAATTCGTTATGTCAGTGCAAATGCAGCGTTGGATAATTTGCGTCGTCAGCTAGTAAAGCCAACCAAACTTAGTCCCCGATAACTAATCAAAGAGGATGGGCGATTTCTAAAACTTACCTAATCTTCCTGATTAGAAATAGGTTCTTAACCACGTTTATTGTAATCACTGTAATAGTAATTATAACCTTGCAACTTCTTTTTATCCCCGTTGATAACCACACCTAGTAAATTGATAGGAGCAACCTTGAAATTATCCTGAACTTGTGTCAGTGCTGATTTATCTGTTTTCCCAATCCTTACAACTAGCATTAAACCATCAGTATAAGGAGCTAAGAGTCTCACATCTACTAATCCCAACATTGGGGGCGCATCATAAATTACTAAATCAAAATTGTGATGGAAATAGTCCATCAATTGCTTCATTTTATCTGATGATAATAACCTAGCCGGATCAGGTGGGATTGGTCCTGCCGTAATCACCGATAAATTCTTCATGGTTGGCATTTCTTGAATTACCTGCTCCATATCCATATTGGAAGAGATTAAATTACTTAATCCCCACAAATTATTTAATCCTGATAGTGTATGAACCTGGGAGCAACGCAAATCAGCATCTACCAAGAGAACTCGTTTCCCCATTGATGTTGCTATTTGAGCCAGGTTAAATGCTACTGTACTTTTACCATCTCCAGACATCGCTGAAGAAATAATTAAAGAGCGAATTGGTTTATCTGAATTGAGAAGTTGAATATTTCCATACAAAACTTGTAAAGATTCCCAAAATGCACCGTAACCATAGTATCTAGGTTGTGAAGATGAATTACTGAACATATTAGAAAATCTACCTATCCCTTGAGCCGTATCTTCAGATACTACTTCTTGCTCGCTCACACTATTTGCAAGATGCCGGGATGGATGATGAGATATACTTTTATCAAAAGGAAGAGTCCCTAATAAGGGCAATTTGATCTTTTCTTGAATGCTCTCTACTGTTTGGTAAGTATTATCAATTTTTTCTAGAATCAGCGCAGCACCAACACCCAGTAGAGAACTAGCCACAAATCCTAATAATAAACTCCGTTGTATATTTGGTGATATGGGAGATTCTGGTTGCATAGGTGCTTGAATTAATTCCCAAGGTAGTTCTGTTTGTGCTACTTCTATTTGTAGTTGTTCCCGATTAGTTAAAAACCGATTTAAACTTTCATTTGCTAGTTGTAAATTCCGCTGGATATCCGTATATTGCCTAGATAGGACTGGTAATTGTTCTAATTTTCTTTGGAGTTGTTGTTCTGCTTGGATTAGTTGTTGACTATCTACCTCTATTCTTTGAAGTAAAGTTGTAGCTTCAGCCGCTTTAATAGTTAAAGCCCGTCTAGCCTCGCTTTGAATGATAGGTAAGAGGTTATTTCTTTTTTCTTCTAAAGTTTGGATAACTGGGTTTTCTGGTTGAAATCGAGCTAATTCTCCAGATATTTGGGTATCTAATTGACGCTGCTGGGCGATTAATTGTTGATACAGAGGAGCATTATTGAGGATTGCTAATTGTCCTTCCTGTCTCTGTAGACTCATATAATTAGCTCTAGCAGCGGCTAGTTGTTGATTGACAGCTAGTCGTTGTTGTGTCAGAGATTGAATTTGCCCAGAAATGGTTTCAGATTGGCTTTCTGGACTAATAAAATTATATCTTTGCCGGAAGATTTGCATTTCTTTTTGCAACTGTGCTACCCGATTTTGAATATTAGGTAGCTGTTTGTCAGCAAACTGAACCCCTTGACGTAGCTTAGTTTGGCGTTTATCTAGGCTGTAGTTTAAATAGAATTGAGAAATTGCATCTAATACAACTTTAATTTTTTGTGTGTCATGACTTTTATAGCTGACTTCGATTACTTTTGTTGCACCGAAACGACGGATAGTTAAATCCTGTAGGAGAGAACCATAAGTAATTTCCGGATATGATTCTTGTAGTTGCTTAATAACACCTTGCAGCAATTCTGGACTTTTAAGAACCTGAATTTGACTCTCATAGTCTAAACTGGGTTTAGCGATATTAGAGTCTAGTAAGCTTACTTTCCCTAAGCTGCTATCTTCATTAACAGATTCAACGAGTAGTTGAAAATTACCTTGATATATTGGTTCTTGTGTGAGCGTAGAGTAAGTAACTCCACCGTTGACAACAATAGATATTCCTGCTATTACTAGCGATCTGCGTTTCAGTGTTTCCAGTATTTGCCGCAAGTCACCACTATCAGATGTTTCTTCAAATGCTGAAAAAACTGGCATATTTGAAGACTGATGTTCAGAGTGTCCCTTTTTGCGGAAACTTGAGGTGATCGCAGAATGATTCTCCATGATGGATGCCTCTAAAATTGAGTAATTATCAAATAAAGTTAAATTGCAACAATTACATCTATAATCTTTGTGAAACCTTATTTTTTAGCAACCTGTATTGTTTAGATGGGAAATGTAACAATCCAGGGGGGTGTTTTTTCATAAGCGCTTTATTTCTGCTATATGTATAACAAGTTTATGGACATTTGTCAGGAGTTAGATGAAAATTAAGTTGTATTCCTTCAAAAAGGAGTTGAAACCATTTTTGTGATCCACTCATTTTTCTTATGAGTAAGGCATATACGTTGTTTCATTGCTATTATTCCCAGCTATCGTTCATATTTCAGCCTATTTGAAGGTGGAAATAACTAATCCTCGATCCTAACTTTAAAACTATGAAAGGAATACAAATAGGGGTTGAATAGTGTACAAATTAACTAGGGATTGTAATAGAATAACGAAATCAAGCCATTTTTAGCTGTGGATAACTATCCTGGGCATAGATATAAATCTCATGATCAGTGTGGAAAACTATAACCTTACTTAGTAGATTCAAATATCAAACATATCCTTTATTCATTCCTTCTGTCAATGCCTATGGTCAATACGTAAGTTATAGAAAAGTATTTTTGGGAATGTATCTTATTTTTTTCCGGAACTAGTATTTCCTCTGTTGTCATTTAAAGAAGGGGTGACTGATAACAAGATACCGAAGATGTAACAAAAGCTATTGTACAGAAACAATTTTTGTAATCAAGGAGTCATGATTTACCTGTATATCTGTAGTAAATATTATCAATGGAACTGTATGGCTCATGGCAATAAGTGAATGGCAGAAAAAATATAATTCTTATTCGACAATCCACAAAAATCAATATTCAAGGAAATGTGATCCGGACGTAACTAGTAGCAAACCTCCAATAATGTACAAAGGAAAGAACTCCACAGCACCACCTTTACATTCAGTAGCACCACTCGAGTCCTCGGAAGTTAAGGATATATGGTATCATAACCTGGTTAATGTGTCGATAATTACAGAGTTTTTTCCTCCAGACTATGCTGCTACAGGACAGCTAATTGAAGAACTAGTCACAGAGCTAGAGAAACAAGGAGTTAGCATTAAGGTGTTCACAGGACAACCAGGATACGCATTTACTACCGCTAAAGCACCAGCATTAGAGCAAGTGGGTGATATTCGCGTCCAAAGATCCCGATCTACTCAAGTTTGGTCTGGCAGGATTCGTGGTAAGGCAATCAATGGGATTTTGTTTACATTGCGGGCTTTTCTGCACATGATCAAAAATGCCCGGAAAGATAGTGTATTTTTATTAACCTCAGCTCCACCTTTTTTATCAATAGCAGGATATTTCGCACATTTGTTGTTAAGATTCCCTTACGTATGTTTAATTTATGATCTGTATCCAGATATTGCGATCGCTCTGGGAGTAGTTGCCAAAAACCACTGGTTAGCAAAATTTTGGCGGCAAATCAACCGTCAGATTTGGCAAAGATCCAAGGGAATTATAGTTTTAAGTCCGGCCATGAAAGAGCGAGTTATATCAATCTGCCCAGAAGTAGCGGATAAGATTTCTGTGATTCATAGTTGGGGAGATCCTGATTTAATCGTACCAATAGCAAAAGAACACAACTGGTTTGCCAAAGAATATAATTTAGTTAACAAATTTACGGTTCTTTATTCCGGCAATATGGGTAGGTGTCATGATATGGACACCATTCTCGCTACTGCTAAACAACTACAAAATGAACCGATTCAGTTTGTTTGTATTGGTGGTGGTCCCAAACGGGAAAGCTTTATTCAAGATGTGACTCGTTTAGGACTCAAAAACTTTCTCTTTCTTCCCTATCAAGACAAGAGTGTGTTACCTTATTCCCTGACTGCTTGTGATTTGTCATTAGTTAGCGTAGAAGTCGGTCTAGAAAGTTTAGTTGCTCCTAGTAAACTTTACCCAGCTTTAGCTGCTGGCAGACCAATAGCAGCTATTTGCCCCAAAGAGTCCTACCTGCGCCAATTAATAACAGATGGCAAATTTGGTACTACCATTGACAATGGAGATAGTGATGCTTTAGCTGCATTTATTCGTAAGTTAAAGAGCGATCGCCAACTTGCAGAAAAAATGGGTAACTCATCACGTGAATACTTGCAGTCTAATTTTACCCCAGAAATCATAGCCAAACAGTATCTCCAGGTGCTAGAACAGTCTATGATTTAAAGTCTCACTCTCCGCTAATCCAAAAAGAGTGTGATAACATACCCAGGTATTTAAGACTATTAAATTTAAAAAATTTCATAAATTTAGGAGTTGAACAAGGAGTTGGGCTTTGATGGTCTTTTTGATCTCAGTCCCTCCAATGCAACCTTCTTTCGATCTGTTGTTTAGTTACTGATCAGGAGGCCAAAGTGCAGAGAAGGTGTGATCGAAATCGGAAACGTTCTAAGCGCAGAGCTATCCACTGCCCCATCCATAATTGCTATATGGATAGTGTTAGCCAAAAATATGGACTATTTGCTGAACAAGCTGGACAACTACAAGAGCGAGGTATAGCTCGAAGAGAAGCGATGCTTTTAGTAGCAGCTAAAACCACAGTCTCTTTACATGGTGAATGGTTAGAAGCTTTTTGGTGTGAAGAGTGCCAAGAAACAAAATGGTATCATGTACATAAACATGAATCCATATATAAATTATCTCTTGCCCCCGCAGAAATCTGGCAACAAGCAACAGGTGTGATTCATCCCCATCGTAATCCCTCTGTAGGAGAGTTTACCTATAGACAATCTCGGATGCTGGGAGGTAACAGTGTTAAGGATTTCTGGGTAATGAATTGACATGAAAAAAGCTCTTATTTGTGGCATATCAGGACAAGATGGAGCTTATCTGGCACAGTTACTGCTCAATCAAGGCTATACAGTCTGTGGAACTTCCAGAGATGCTCAAATGTCCTCTTTCCGAAATTTGGTTTATTTAGGTATCAAAGACCAAGTAAAGCTAGAGTCAATGTCCTTAACTGACTTCCGCAGCGTCTTACAGATCCTCACAAAAATCCAACCAGACGAAATCTATAATTTAGCAGGACAAACTTCAGTGGGTTTGTCTTTTGAACAACCTGTAGAAACATTAGAAAGTATCGCTACAGGGACACTCAACCTATTAGAAGCGATTCGCTTTCTCGGCGCTCAGATTAAAGTTTATAATGCCGGATCTAGTGAATGCTTTGGTGATACTGGCAATGTAGCAGCAGTAGAAACCACTCCATTCCGTCCTAGAAGTCCTTATGCTGTAGCTAAAGCCGCTGCTTTTTGGGAAGTAGCTAATTATCGAGAAGCTTACGGTTTATTTGCTTGTTCAGGAATTCTATTTAATCATGAATCTCCCCTGCGTCCCCAAAGATTTGTGACTCAAAAAATTATTGCTACTGCCTGTCGTATTGCTCAAGGTAGTCATGAAAAATTATATTTAGGTAATATGTCAATTCAGCGGGATTGGGGGTGGGCGCAAGAATATGTGGAAGCAATGTATTTAATCCTGCAACAGGAACAGCCCGATGATTATGTAATTGCCACAGGAGAAAGCACTTCCTTAGAAGATTTTGTATCAGCCGCATTTGCATCTGTAAATTTAGAGTCGCGTGATCATGTAGTTGTTGATAGTAGCCTGTTCAGACCTACAGATTTGGCAATGGGTAAAGGTAATCCCAGTAAAGCTAAGAAACAGCTAGGTTGGGAAGCTAAATATAAAATGCAGGATGTCGTGAAAATGATGGTAAAAGCGAGGTTAACTAGGTCAGTATAGTGAAAATAATATGCAGTAGCTATTTCTTTGGAGGCTGAAATTTAATGTCAACTCGCTCGGAAAAAGCTATTTACTGGGTTAAGTTACTTAGTAAATTTGTTTCTGTTCAATTAATTGTGCAAGCATTAGGATTCGCTAGTGGGATTTTAATTATTCGTACTCTTAGTAAAGAGGAGTATGCTTACTTTACGATTGCTAATTCAATGCAGTCAAGCATGAATGTTTTAGCAGCTAGTGGAATTAGTTCAGCATTGTTATCTATTGGAGGTAAAGTCTTTCAAGATTCTTATAAGTTTACCCAATTGATAAATGCAGGTATGCGACTGAAAAAATATCTTGGCATGATATCTGTACTTATAGTTACTCCTATTCTTTTTTGGCTATTAACTAGTAGTGGAGCATCGTTAATTTATGCTCTATTAATTATTATAGTTATTCTCATAGAACTTTATTTTTACCTTATTCAAGGTATCTTAGGCGTTGTACCTCTTTTAAAATCTCAAATTAAACAGATTCAAATATTGGATTTGATGTTTTCTGGCTCACGTTTATTATTTATAGTAATTAATCATTTAACTTTAATTAATGCTTTGACATATGCTTTTTGCTCAACAGTTGCATCAAGCTTAAAAACATTTTATCTCTATCAATGGAATAAGGATAGCTTAGAAAAAAATATCCCGATTAATCAAGAATATAATCAGCAAATTGTAGGTAGTATACGCAGTATGATTGCGTATTATTCATTTTTTTGTATTCAAGGTCAGATAACAATTTGGCTGATTAGTATTTTTGGTACAACTAATAGTATTGCTGAGATTGGTGCTTTAGGAAGATTATCTATAATTTTTACGGTAATTACTTCTGTTGTTAGTAACATTGTTGTACCTAGTTTTGCTAAATGTGAATCTTTGAAATTATTAAAATTACGTTATTTTAAAGTTATGCTTATATATTTATTCCTATCAATTTTATTACTTGTTGTTTCAGTTATCTTTCCTAAAGAATTACTCTGGATACTTGGTAATAAATATAATCATCTCCAAAGAGAATTATATTTAGTAATATTAACCTCTATGGTATCTGCAATTAGTTCTGTAGCATGGAGTTTAAATACGTCGAGAGGATGGATTAAAGATTCTTGGTTAATTATACCAAGCACAATTTTGATACAAATTCTATTATTGGTTATCATAGATGTATCAAATATCAAAGGTGTAATAATGTTTGGTTTAGTATCTACTTTACCAACTTTATTAGTCAATTTTTACCTTAATTACAAAGGGTTTAATAATCATTATTATAATGGAGATTTATCAAATGCTTAAGATTTTACAAAAATCAGTTGATACCATTCTGTCTGAATCTTTTGGATCTTTTACTAAAAAGTTCACAAATAAAATTGCTTATCTTTACAAAAAGAATACTTTTAAACCGTATCAAATTGAAAAAACTATAGCTGGAGAAAAGATTCAATTAATCATTAGCGATCTTTTTGCCAAAGGTTGGTATGATCGTCCAGACCATCTTGATAATTGGCCAGAGTTGGTTTGGTTAAAAGAAAACTCTCTGAAAAAAGGTGATATTGTTGTTGATTGTGGTGCAAACATCGGATTCACAGGTTTATTCTTTGCCAAGTGCGTAGGAGAGCAGGGTCAAGTATTGGGTTTTGAGGCTTTACCTGCTAATGCTGATATAGCTCGTAAAAATATTGATCTAAATCAAGTCAATAATTTTGAAATTAGAAATCAAGCTGTTGGTTCTTATCATGGGACAGTAGAGTTTAACAATTATCCTAATGGTTCTGTAGGTAAGACTGACGGTAGTAAAACGATTAATGTACCTGTGGTGAAATTAGATGAAGTTTTTGTAGGAAAAAAGCCAACTTTTCTAAAGATTGACGTAGAAGGATATGAAATAGAAGTGTTGAAAGGTGCAACTGAGATACTCAAAACAAAACCTAAATTAGAAATTGAAATTCATTGTTCTTGTTTTTCTGATAGATTAAGTTCTGTTAAAGAACTTTTGGGGCTTTTGCCATTGTCTGAATATAAAATTTTTCTACAATTAGTGAGTTTTGAAGAAATTTTACCCTATGTTTTAACAGATGTCACACCAGAATTACTTGCTAAGTATGATAATGTTCATTTATTTGCGCTTCCTAAGTAAGTAAGTAAATAAATATAATTGCATACATAGAGATAATTAACTTTTGAAAAAATACAATTCTTGTACTGAAAACACTTCATTATATGGTTGATATAAAAAAACATCTGCCAAAGATATATACTGAGTGAAAGTATATAATCTATAATTTTTCTCAGCATTAGAGGATAAAGCATCAATGAAACTTGAAAAGTGTAATCGCCAATTTAGATGGATATCTAGCGTAAAAGGAGATCCAGAAATACTATCTTCCTTAGATAAACAAATGGCTTGGTTTTACAGTCAGCAGGATGGACGTGAAATGTATCAATCTATGATAGATGCGATAGATACCCAAGAGAAAATTGCAACTGATTTAAGTTCAGTGCGACATTTAATGCCTCAGTATATTTGTGATTTAAAACCAGAAACAATTTTAGAAATAGGTTGTGCAAGTGGACGCTTATATAGGCAACTTCGACAATATGGCTATCAAGGAAGCTACTGTGGGGTAGAAGTTGCTGATTATGTTATTCAGCAAAACAGACACAAACATCCTGAAGTTAATTGGCAATGTGGTACAGCTTATAATATTCCTTTTCCTGATTCATCCTTTGAGGTTTGTTTCTCTCTGTACGTTTTAGAACACTTAGTTTATCCAGAACGTGGATTAACAGAAATGATACGAGTCATAAAACCAAATGGCCGACTTGTATTAGTTTTCCCTGATTTTATAGAATCAGGTCGGTTTTCATCTCAACAGTTAGGGTTGTCTCCTATGATGACGGCTAGTACAAAATTACGCCAGGGTAGAATTATAGATGCCTTATTTAGCTTATATGATAGCAAAATACGCTTACCAAAAGCATTAAGAAAAACTGAGATGAATTTAGGAAATTTTCTGGTAAATACATCTCCGATTTGTTTATCTTATCCTGATATGATGAGTGCTGATATTGATGCAGTGTACTTAGCATCTAAGAAAGAAGTTGATGATTGGGCAACAAAAAAGGGCTTTGAGGTTGAATATCCTTGTGGTACAGAAGGACAATTCGCAGAACAAGCTTTTATTGTTATCCATAAAACATAAAGCTGAATAATTTATTCAAAAGGATAAGATGACTTTTTCTGATCAGCAAATTTTTTATGAAATTGTCAATTTATAACGCACTAAACAAACTATGAACTTCAAGCAAATTCTACATTCCATTCAACACAATTTAGCTAAATCCAAACTTGCAACTGATTTAGCAATAAAATTAAGAAATCAATGCAATTCCATAATTGCTTATCATTTAGCAGAAACTTCTGATCACCATGAAAATGGTGAGTTATGGTTAATAAAAATGATTGCTCCTAATTGTTCTCGATTCATGGATATAGGTGCTTATATTGGTGGCTATACTGAATGTTTTTTAAATTATGCTCCAAAAAGTTGTTTAGGTTTAGTTTTTGAACCTGGTGAATCTGCTTTTCAAGAAATTGAAAAAAAATTCAGCAATAATTTAAACTTAACTTTAATACAAGCTGCTTGTTCTAACAGCATTGGAGAAGCTATATTTTATGATATATATCCAATGCAGAGTTCTTCTTTAGGAAAATGCAAAGAAAACTCTGGTATTGCCAAAACTGTAAAAGTATCCACAATAGATCAAGAGATTAAAAATCGTAATTGGGACTATATTGATTTTTTAAAAATAGATTGTGAAGGCTACGATTTACAGGTTTTAAGAGGTTCTAAAGAAGTTTTGAGACAGCAAAAAGTAGGGATAATTCAGTTTGAATATGGTGAATATTGGCCAAGTTCAGGAAGCACTTTACTGTCTTGTTTTGAGTTACTAAATTCATTTCAGTATGAAGTATTTTTATTAGGTAAAAACGGGTTGCTGAAATTTAATTATGAACTTTATGGCGAATATTTCAGATATAGCAACTTCGTAGCGATCGCTCAAAATAAAATGGATAAATATAGAGAACTGATAAAAGGAGTAGCATAAAAATGAAGGTTTTATATCTTCATCATAATCAACCTGATTATTTAGCAGAAAGTCTATTTCATGGACTTAGAATATTATTGGGTAAAAACTGTGTAGATGTGCCTCGCTATGACAGTATGTACACACCACTTACTGACAAAATGCGTTCTAAACTTAGAGGCAATGGTTTTACTCTCTATGGACTACTAGAAGATATCCCTGAATTAGCACAAGAACGTTTCTTTTGGCAAAAAGATATTGATGCTTATGACTTAATTGTTATTGCTAATATATGGGAACAATGGCAACAATTCTGGACTTTGTTATCTCAGTACAAGTTAAATAATATTGTTGTTCTGGATGGTGCTGATCAACCAGCTTTTTTTCCCTATGCTTCTATAAAAGATAAAATACGAAACTACCCCTTATCATTTTTAACTCCGATATCAAAAGTCAAATATTTTAAGCGAGAGTTGATGAGTAGTGGATATAGATATGGAATTGATAAATATCTGCCTAGTTGGTTGCATTCTTGGATACCTCTAGCAGAAAATGCTATGCCTATCAGTTTTTCTATTCCATTTGAAAAAATTACTCCAGTTGAGAATACACAAAAAATAAAAGATTTCCCTATCCATATAGTTGATTTAGAAATTGCTAAGAACATAAATGAAGCTAGATTTTCCGAACTTGGTTCTAATACTTATTTCTTTGAATGTGAAAATGATTATTATCAAGATTTACAAAAATCGCGTTTTGGCATCACTACTAAACGAGCAGGTTGGGATTGTTTACGACATTATGAATTAGCAGCTAATGGCTGTGTTTTATGTTTCCGAGATATTGACCAAAAACCACACAATTGCGCTCCTCATGGACTAGATGAATCTAATTGTATAATCTATAAAAGCTATGAAGACCTAATAAATAAGATAAATTCTTTAAGTCCTCAAGAATACTTGCAACTACAAACTCTAACCTACGATTGGATCAAAAATAATTCAACTGTAGCTCGCGCTAAAGGATTTCTTGATTCTTGTTTTAAAAATTAATAAAATGATTTATACATCCATCAACCAGCCAGTATTTCAGAAAATTCCTCAGCACGCAAAAAAAATTCTTGATATTAGTAGCTAAAAAATATTAAATTCTATGTCTGAGAGATATCCTATCATTAGCGTAATTATCCCAACCTACAATTATGCTCACTACATCCAACAAGCAATAGATAGTGTTCTAAAATCTGACTTCCCTCAAGACCAAATCGAAATTATTGTTATTGATGATGGTTCTCAAGATAACACTTCAGAAATAGTTACTAAATACGGAAGTCGAGTTAAGTATATATTACAAGAAAACTCAGGTAAAGCCTGGGCAACAAAAGTTGGTATAGATAATTGTCAAGGTAAATACGTTTTCAATTTAGATGCTGACGATCTTTTTTTACCCAATAAAATTAAAGAAGTAGTTGGAATATTTGAAAGTGATCCAGAAATAGTTCATGTGGCACATCCTGCCCTTTGTTGGGAAGTTGATAATGATCAAAAATTTCCAGAAGCTATTCCTAAACATATAATCGCTCATAAGATTTCTGGAAAAGAATTATTAAGCTATTTTTATAGAAACCGGATGCTTTTTGGCGGTGGTTCAACTTTTGCCGTAAGAAGAGACACTCTTAATAAATTTTCTATTCCCAAAGAAGTTGATATGTATATAGATGAGTACCTAGTTATGTGTACGTTAAATCAAGGTTATTCATACTTTATAGATAATCCTCTCTCAGTTTGGAGAATTCATCGTCAAAACTATTCTGGTAACACTTCTAATGTTAATGAGTACCAAAAAAAGTCACTTAGAAGTCTAACAAGTATAGAAGGAATTTTAAATAATTTAGATGATTTTGATGTAGAAATTCGCAAAATATATACTTTAAAGTATAAAATTTCACAAATTTCTGAAAAAGAGAAAATGGGAAATAAAACACTATTTGATATTTTAAGTATGTGGTGGTTTTTTCTGAAAAACTTTGGTATATTTAGTTATCAGCCCCTTACCATGATTAAATCATACACCCTTCTCAATAGAACTCTGCCAAATTTTATACTTGATTGGTTGAGAACTATGAAACATAAAAAAATTATCAGCTATTTTTAATGAATGATTTATTACAAATTTTCAAATATATTTAACATCCTGAAACAAGTAAATCTAATGGTAAATTATTAAGATCGGATTTTAATAACTTACCATGAATATTCTTTCCTTCACTAATTGCCCACTAGACTTAAAATTGGGATCAGGTAAAGCAGTAATAAAATACTCCCAAGGATTGCAAAGTGTAGGACATTCAGTTGATGTAGTTGAGCCAAAAGAATACGAACCTTGGGTAAAATTTCGTCGAGCTACAAAATTTCGTCAAGCTTGGGGAGCATGGAACTTTGCTCAGAAAACGCTACAACCTGAGCAACTTGATCTCGTCGAATTTTATGGAGATGAGTTTTGGTTAACTACTTCGCATTTATCTAAATTAGCAAAAAGACCACTACTAGTGGCTCATACAAATGGTTTAGAACTTTTAGCTACCATTCGTGAAAGATCAGATAATCCTTATTCTAACTACCTCTATAATTTGTTTGCTAAACAAACTCATGATCGTTTTTCCAGAAAAGCCTTTTCGTGTTCAGATGCTTTCGTGGCTATTTGTGAAGCAGATAGACGGCACGTTCTGGAATTAGGACTTTACCCTGTTCATCGCACTACTGTAGTTCCGCATGGTTTAGATCAAGAGTATTTATCTTTACCATTCATTCCTAATAAACAGAAACGAGTTGCCTTTACAGGTACATGGATAAGTCGTAAAGGAGTTAAAAATATTATCACTGTAATGTCTAAACTTTTAATAGAAAATACAGACTTGCACTTTGATATATATGGTACAGGTGGGTTAAAAGATACAGTTTTAAGTAGTTTTCCAGTTAACTTACATGATCGTATTCATGTATATCCATATCTTTCTGATGAAGAAATAGCTAATGGTTTAAGCAAATGTGCGGTATTTTTCTTCCCTTCTCAATATGAAGGATTTGGTTTTGCTTTAGCTGAAGCAATGGCTTGTAGCTGTGCCGTAGTAACTACTCCAACTGGGTTTGGGGCAGAATTACATCATGAACAAGAAGGCATGATATGTAATTTTAATGATACAGAAGCAATGGAGTTGAGCATTAAAAAGTTATTAGAAGATGATGATTTGAGGATAAAAATTGCTCAACAAGGATGGCAAAAAGTGCGATCACTTACCTGGAAATCAAGTATTAAGAAACTTTCAGAAACTTATGAGGAATGGGTTAAAGAACACCAGAAATTGCACTATTGATTATTATGAATATAATTCAAATTGTTCCTCGACTTCCTCCCGCAATTGACGGCGTAGGAGATTATGCTTTAAATTTAGCCCGTCAGCTTCGTAAAGATTTTAGTATTCACACCCATTTTATTGTGGGTAATTCGACATGGAAAGGTACAGCAGAAATTGAAGGATTTACTGTTAATCAAATTACCGATAACTCTGCTAATACACTACTAACTTTATTATCATGCAATGATAGCTCTTCTAGCATCCTGTTACATTATGTAGGTTATGGCTATGCTCAAAGGGGTTGTCCAGTCTGGTTAGTCGAGGGATTACAACGTTGGAAAAGTTTATATCCCAAAAGTAATCTTGTTACTATGTTTCATGAACTTTACGCATCGGGATATCCACCTTGGACAAGTTCTTTCTGGTTATTTCCTCTACAGAAGAGTTTAGCCGCACGGTTGGCACAATTGAGCGATCGCTGTGTTACCAGTAAAAAACTCTATGCTGATATAATTACTCAAATCAGTCAAGGAAAACATAATCAAGTTTTATTCCTTCCCGTTTTTTCTACCGTTGGAGAACCTGAAAAATTACCTCCTGATTTATCAGAACGTCAACATAGGTTAGTAATTTTTGGAGGAGTTGCTAACCGTGCTAGAGTTTATAACCAATCCCAGGAAGTCCTAGATTACGTTTGTCAGAGATTAAATATTAAGGAAATTTGCGATATAGGAACTCCAACAGGAATTACTCCTTCCTCGATTGGTAAAGTACCCATTTTGGAGATAGGAAAACAAGCTGCACATAAAGTCAGTGATATTTTAGCAGATTCTATTGCTGGTTTCTCCGACTATAACCCTGATTATTTAGCAAAATCTACTATTTTTGCTGCTTACTGTGCTTATAGACTATTACCAATTAATGCTAAAGGCAGTGTTTCAGTAATTGATGGAATAGAAGCAGGAAAACACTATTGGATTCCGAATGCTAAAGAGAATAATTGGACAAACGAATTGGATCTACAAACCATAGCAGATAAGTCGTATTATTGGTATCAATCTCATAATTTATCATCTCATATAACTGTATTTGTATCGCAGTTATTACTTAATCTAAATAAATAAGGTTATGGAGAAATATGAGTTTTACATATCTTTGGCAAAATCGAGAAATACAACCTATTTTTTCTTATTTCTGGCTCAAAAGTTGGGCAAAACGCATTTTAACCTTCCCTAAGTTAATTACAGTATTGAAAACTAATCTATTCTTGAAAATTTTAGGAACTAATATCACTCATATTAGTATTGTTTCTAACAAAGTTAGGATAGACGGCTTTTTAAATCTACTAACTATCGGTGAGTATACTTTTGTTGGTCAGGCCCATATTGCTATACATTCAGATATTAGAATTGGTTCTTTTGTGGTAATTAATGATGGAGTAAAGCTGCTCACAGCCAGTCACAATATAGATGATCCATCTTGGTCTTCTTTTTCTAAACCTATAATAATTGATGATTATGCTTGGATTGCTACAGATGCTATTATTTTACCTGGTGTTCATATCGGAAAAGGTGCTGTAGTCGGTGCAGGAGCAGTAGTTAGTAAAAATATACCTGAATATGGCATTGCTGTAGGTAATCCGGCTAAATTACTTGATAAGCGCCGAATAAAAGAACTTAATTATAACCCTGTGAAATTAGTTGCTTGTTATCAGGCATGGTTAGGTAAGTAGCAACTTTATTTAAAATAAACCATGACCAAGGCTAGAATTTACCTCTTTATGAAAATTATCAAATTTTTGCTTTAATTATGATCATAGCTATAGGCATTGTTGCCATATTTTTTCTGCTTTACCTTTCTGCATTGGATTGGAAAAAATCCGTTTTTTTTGTCCTAGTTTTTCTAGTATTAGAAGGAGTAGTAAGAAAATGGATTTGGCCACAAGCAAGCCAGTATATCTACTTTATAAAAGATATTGTTTTAATAGGGGCTTATATTAAATATTTCTTGATAGAGGGAAAGAAAATCAAAAAACACGGTATTAATATTTTGATATACTTCTTAGCAATTTGGTCTTTTGTCCAAGCTTTCAACCCAAGTTTAGGATCATCTATTATAGGACTCTTTGGATTAAGAGGATATCTATTATATATTCCTCTATTTTGGATATTAACAGATTTATTCTCTACAAAAATGGATTTATATAAATTCATCAGAAATTATTCATTACTCATTATTCCTGTTTGTTTACTAGCGGTCGCGCAGTTTTTTAGTCCTCCTTCAAGTCCCTTGAATTTTTATGCTACTGGTGCAGATCAAATTGCTACCTTTGGAGTTGGAGGAGAAGCTATTGCTAGAGTCACGGGAACATTTCCCTATATTACTGGTTTTGGAACATATTTATGTACCAGTTTAACTTTACTTATACCTTTACTATTATTGCGACAGCCTCTTATTTGGTATTATTTAACTATTTTTGAATTACTACTGGTATTAGGAACTTCTTTTATGACAGGTTCGAGAGCAGTAGTTTTATATCAAGGCTTATTCTTAATTAGTTATATACTTATATTATTATCAACACATTCCAAGCAAGCATTTCTTAACCTTAAGAAGTTTATATTACCAGCAATTGCTGTGACTGTTATTGTTCCTACATATTTCAGTAAGAGCATTGATTTACTTTCTCAGCGTTCTATACAAAATTCAAAAGAAGGGGTAGATCGTATTTTGCAACCTTTTATTGAACCACTGTCAACAATACCCGAAATAATAAAACTCAAACAAATAGATAGCTATGGAACTGGTGCGACTCATCAAGCAACACAATTGTTGAGAACATCCCTAAATTTGCCTCAAGGTGACACTCTGCCACCTATAGGTGAAATAGAACCTCCAAGAGTAATTATAGAAATAGGCGTAATTGGTTTTGTTTTATTTTACTGGATTCGGATAAATTTGATTATTTGTCTTGGGTTAACTTCAATAAAACTTCGTGATCCATTTTTATCTCAAGTAGGTATAGCTGCTTTTTTGTTCCACACTCTTCAGATAACTAGTCCTGTAGTTTTTAATCCAAATATGGGTATTTATTATTGGTTTTTTGCAGGCTTTATCTTACTTCTCCCAGAGTTAGAACGGCGTGAAAAATCAGAATATTTATATTACCAAGAATATCAAAAAACAAAATCCTAAAATTATGTCTGATGTTCGTTTATCTTTAGTTCATCATGGTAACGCTGGTAATGTACGTCAAGCGGCATTAGCATTGTCTGAATCCAGTGTACTTAATGAAGTAATCACAACTTTAGCTTATAATTCTCACTCTAAAATTTGGCGTTATCTAGATTTATTACCATCTCGGCTTAATAGTTTGATTCGAGATGAACTTAGTAAAAGAACCTGGAAAATTAATAACAAAATTACTCAATATCCTAGCTATGAACTATTACGTGTTTTTTTATCACGAACAAAATTAAATAAATTTTCAGGAATAACCTCTGAACAAATAGGAAATTGGGGTTTTTTATTATTAGATCGTCAAGTAGCTCAAAATCATCTCAAAAATATTACTGCTATATATAGTTATGAAGATATTGCCGCAATTACCTTTGAAAAAGCTAAAAAACAAAACATTTTGTGTCTATATGATTTACCTATTCCTTTTTATCAAACAACTAGGAAAATTATGCAAGAAGAAGCTAAAAACTTTCCTAGTCTTAAAGAAAGTATCCAGACTATTAATGAACCAGATTGGAAGTTAAATCGTAAACAAAGAGAAATAGAACTTGCTGATCATATTTTTGTCGCTTCATCAGTAACTCAAAGATCGTTAACTAATATTGGAATTGGCACTAATAAAATTAGTGTTATTCCCTATGGATCACCCATTGAAACATTTCAGCCTCAACTTAAATCTGATGATTGCTTTCGCGTAATATTTATAGGTAGATTTTCTCCTTTAAAGGGAATTCATTATCTTCTCCAAGCTTGGAAAGAACTAAAATCTAAAAATCAGTTAAAAAAAGCTCAACTCGTCTTTGTTGGCGAAAATCGCTTTCCTCAAGGATGGTTAGAAGAGCGTTATTCTGGATTATATCAGCATATTCCATCGGTCTCCCATTTCTTGTTAAATCAGTATTATAGCCAAGCTAATGTTTTAGTATTACCTTCTTTGATTGATGGTTTTGGATTGGTAGTTGTTGAGGCAATGGCCTGCGGAATCCCTGTTATTGTTACTATGAATACCGGAGCAAGTGATATCATCACTGATGGTGTAGAAGGCTTTATTATTCCTATTCGAGATGTAGAAGCTCTTAAGGATAAACTGGAATGGTGTTATTTTCATCCCCAAGAATTAGCAGAAATGGGACGAGCAGCTAGACGCAAAGCGGAGGAGTTAAATTGGGGTTTGTACCGACAACGATTAGCCAATAAGGTACAATCGCTTTTAAATATACATAAAATCTATGAATAAAGTTAACTTTCACGTCTGGTTTCCCAACTTATTTGAATTTACAGGTGGTATTCAAACATACTGCCGTTTTTTCCTCCAAGCCATTCAAAATATCTACCCTGATATTGACTATGATATCTTTGTCAAACATGATAGAAATTCCTCACCTAACTTCTCGACCATAACCCCTACTCAGTTTCACTTTTCTGGATCTATACCATTACCACTGAGAACACTTGTATTTGCAGTCCAGCTAATTGTTTGGGGAATCTGGAAACGCCCAAAATTAATCATTACCGGCCACCTGAATTTCACTGTTGCAGCCTACTGGCTAAAACGGCTGACAACTATCCCTTATTGGACAACTGCCCATGGTATCGAAGCTTGGGATATCAAAAACCCACCGTTGGAAACAGCTTTACATCATGCAGACCTGATTTTAGCAGTTAGCAGTTACACACGCGATCGCCTCATCAAAGAACAAAACCTCGACCCAAATAAAATTGTTATCTTACCATGCCAGTTTCAACCTAGTCGCTTTCAACCAGCCCCCAAACCTACTTATTTACTAGAAAAATACGGACTGAAGCAGGAACAAGCAGTCATATTAACCGTAGCTCGACTAGCGGAAGTTGAACGCTATAAGGGTTATGACCAAATTCTTCAAGCACTTCCTCAAATTCGTCAGCAAATTCCCGACGTTCATTACATTCTTGTTGGTAAAGGAAATGACCAGACTAGAATTGAGCAATTAATTACCCAACTCGGATTACAAGATCATGTCACCTTAGCTGGGTTTATTCCCGATGAACAACTGTGTGATTACTACAATCTTTGTGATGTTTTTGCTATGCCGAGTAAAAAAGAAGGATTTGGTATTGTCTATTTAGAAGCATTAGCTTGTGGTAAACCTGTTTTAGGAGGTAATCAAGATGGTGCTATTGACGCACTTTGTCATGGTAAACTGGGGGCATTGGTAAATCCTGATGATATGGAAGAAATTGCTCACACTCTAATTCAAATTTTACAAGGTACATATCCCAACCCTTTGATGTACCAACCAGAATTTCTACGTCAAAAGGTCATTGATACTTTTGGGTTTGAGCAGTTCCAAAATAGTCTAGCAAGCTATTTGCATCAGCATTTTTTCACCAACATAGAATAATTAATTATGTGTGGTATTGCGGCTATTCTGAGTATAGATTTAGAATTAACCCAGTATATGCGTAATCAATTACTGCGAGATAGTAATATCATGAGAATGAATTGGGGTTTAAAATTGCGTGTTCCTCTGGTAGATAAAGCTTTACTAGAAGCTGTTGCACCAATTCCTAGTAGGATTCGTTTAGCACCAGGCAACAAGCTTTTAACTCAAGCAGTTACAGAAGTACCTGATTGGGTGATAAATAAACCTAAAAAGGGCTTTTATTTTCCTTTTGAAAGTTGGATGGAAAGTAAATTTGGTGATTATTTCCAAAACCTAAATATACCCGCAAATATACCTCTCAACTCTTGGTATCGTAGCTGGAGTTTGGCAATATTGAAATATTGGTGGGAACAGATTCGATCATGAAAGTTCTCCATGTGATTCCTTCGGTTGCTCCTGTTCGAGGTGGTCCTAGTCATGCAGTTGTAGAAATGGTTAAAGCCTTAAACAATATCGGTGTTGAGGCGGAAATCACGACCACTAATGATAATGGAACGGAACTATTAAATGTACCTTTGGGGAAATGTACAGATTATCAAGAAGTTCCTGTGTGGTTTTTCTCCCGGTTTTCTCCCTCTATTAACTCTGTAAGAGAGTTTGCATTTTCTAGGGAATTCACTATTTGGTTATGGCAGAATATTCACAATTATGATTTATTGCATATTCATGCTGTATTTTCTTATACTTCTACGGTTGCTATGGTGATCGCTCGGTTAAAAAAAATACCCTATATTATTCGTCCTTTAGGGCAATTATGTGAATGGTCATTACAGCAAAGTGCGATTAAAAAACAAATATATCTTAAACTTATAGAAACAGCTAATCTTAATCACAGTCAAGGAATACATTTTACCTCTCTTGCAGAACGAAAAGAAGCTGCACAGTTAAATTTAACTTCATCAGGCTTTATTCTCCCTCATGGTATTGCGATTTCACCAATAATTACTAATGCACGCGAACGTCTGCGAAAATACTTTAATTTACCAATAGATGAACCAATAATTTTATTTTTATCTCGCCTACATCCTAAAAAAGGTTTAGATTACCTAATTCCTGCATTAGGGAAATTGGCTAATTACAGGTTTACATTTATTTTAGCCGGGAGTGGTGATCCAGATTATGAAAATGAACTAAAATCTCTAATAGTTTCTCAAGGTATTGAAAATCGTACACATTTTACAGGATTTGTGAAAGGAGAATTCAAAGATTTATTGATGCAGGGGAGCAG
>NZ_VILD01000004.1:483603-494602 GCF_009712085.1 Anabaena sp. UHCC 0253 | reverse complement strand
ATTAGAAGCTCTTGCTGCGGGTATTCCTGTTATTGTCACGCCTGGGGTAGCTTTAGCTGATATGATTGCAGAGCAACAACTAGGCTGTGTTGCAGAACTAAATATAGATGCGATCGCCACTTCCATACAACAAATTTTAGCTTATCCTCAAGAGGCAAAAACAACAGGCGATCGCGCTCGTCAATTTATCCTAGAAAATTATACATGGGATAGGGTGGCATCAAAAATGGTTTCAGTTTATCAAGACATTATCAACGACGTACTATAAATTAATACAAATAAGGATTGATTATCATCATGAAAAATAAGTAAATTAATCACCCATCTTAATTTTAATTAGTCAAAAATATCTTAATTAAAATAATAAAATTATCAAAATATAATGTTAGAACAAATCACCTCTCTGATTCTTACCTATAACGAAGCACCTAATATTAATCGTACTCTAGAAAAACTCAATTGGGTTAGTAGAATTGTTGTAATTGATAGTTATAGTACAGATGAAACACTTGAAATTATATCTTCCTATCCTCAAGTAGAAGTATTTAAAAGGAAATTTGATACTCACGCTAATCAATGGAATTATGGGTTAGAACAAGTTACAACAGAATGGGTTTTATCCCTAGATGCGGATTATGTCCTCACAGATGAACTCATTAATGAAATTACTACTTTACCTGTAAATACCAGTATTGATGGCTACTTTGCTAAATTCAAGTATTGTGTATTTGGTAAACCCTTACGCGGTACTATACTCCCCCCCCGTGAAATACTCTTTCGCAAAGATAAAGCCATTTATATTGATGATGGACATACTCAAATTTTAGGAAATAAAGGTAAATCTGACCAATTATCTGCTTACATTTATCATGACGATCGCAAACCTTTGAGTCGTTGGTTATGGGCGCAAGATCGTTATATGATTTTGGAAAGTAAAAAATTATTGGCAACTCCTAATCATGAACTTAGTTTAGGCGATCGCATCCGCAAAAAGAAAATCTTAGCACCTTTAATAATTTTAGTCTATTGTCTGATCCTCAAAGGTGGTATTCTTGATGGTTGGCATGGCTGTTATTATACATTTCAGCGTGTATTAGCAGAAATTCTCCTCAGTATACATATAATCGAAGCAGAGAAATTAAAACACTAGGGAATATCTCTAATGGAATTGTTGTACTGCAAAATTAGAAAGTATACGGTTTTGGCGGCAACAAGCTTTATCTTGATTTTTTTAAGTATTATACCTGTAAGAATAGCGATCACTTCCTACCAAGCACCCTATCCTCAAGCTATCCTCACCCTTGGTGGAGATGTAGAAAGAGAAAAATTTACAGCCCAATTTGCTCAACAACATCCACATCTAAATATCTGGGTTTCTAGTGGTAGACCGGCAAAACAAGCTCATGAGATTTTTGAAAGCGCAAACATCTCCAACAGCCGCCTTCATCTCGACTACCGCGCTGTTGATACCGTTACTAATTTTACAACCCTTGTAGCAGATTTTCAAAGCTATAAAATTCAGCACATTTACTTAATTACTGCTGCCTATCATATACCCAGAGCTAAGATTATTGCAACGCTGATTTTAGGTAGTCGAGGCATAACTTTTACCCCTGTTACTATCCCTTCTCCTCAACCTAGAGAATCAATTGTCCGTATTATTCGAGACACTGGACGTTCGATATTATGGATAGTATCAGGTCGTACCGGAGCTAGTTTGAATCCTCGTTTTCATAAGCGTTCTATGCCTGTAGCTAATTAGAGCTTGCTTAATAAAGCTAAAACTTAGATATATCAAGAGTTTGAAGGTTAAAAAGGTGAATCAGGTGCAAGGAATAAGTGTTGAAACTAGCAAAAACCTATCACTTGACCAGATTCAAGACTATTCTTCTCTTCTTCTCTTCTTCTAATTCTTCCTCGGTGACTCCTGACTCCTGACTTCTACCCCTAACCAAAAAACTTTTATGGCTAATGCCACGCTACGCTATCAGCAAGCCCTAATTATATCCTTGGGAAAATCCATACAGGTAGACTTTATTTGTGTAATACCAACTCATTGCTGATCAATTCTAAACTATGTTTCTTTTGAAAGTAGTTTATAACAATACTGATAGTTTTTTCAAAACCCTATACAACAATGAATATACTAGGAATTAACGCCTATCATGGCGATGCTTCAGCTTGTTTGATCCAAAATGGTCAATTAATAGCAGCCGTTGAAGAAGAACGTTTTAATAGAGTTAAACATTGGGCCGGATTTCCCGCAGAATCTATCCGTTATTGTCTCAAAATTGGTGGTATTAGTGCCACAGATTTAGATCACGTAGCTTTATCCTTCAATCCCAAAGCCAATCTTAATCGCAAACTCCTATTCACCCTCAAACAACGACCATCGTTAGCATCACTCCTAGATAGATTTAGCAAACAAAGTAAATCTACTAATCTTCAGGAACAATTAGCAGCGGCTTGTAATTGTCAAATTCAGGAAATTAAAGCACCTATTCATACCCTAGAACACCACACAACACACCTATCCAGCGGGTTTTTTGTTTCCCCCTTTGAAAAAGCCGCTATTCTATCTGTTGACGGTATGGGAGACTTTGTTAGCACCCTTACAGCCGCAGGAGAGGGTAATCATTTAGAATATTTTTCTCGTACTCACTATCCTCACTCTATTGGTTATTTATACAATGCCATTACTCTGTATCTAGGCTTTCCTGCTTATGGTGACGAATACAAAGTTATGGGATTAGCTCCTTACGGAGAACCAGAATATTTGGAAGCCTTCAGAAGAATTATTTTTCCTAAAGGAGATAGTTTTGAGCTAAACCTAGATTACTTTACTCACCATGAACAGGGTATTGCTATGAAATGGGATAATGGCGCACCCACAGTCGCACCATTTCATAGTTCAGAACTAGAAAAATTATTAGGACCAGCAAGACAAGTAAATACTGAACTGACACCCAAGCATCAGAATATTGCCACATCCCTACAAGCTATAACAGAGGAAATAATTTTCCATTTACTCAATCAATTGAGCGATCGCTATAAAAGTGAAAATCTCTGTTTAACAGGTGGTGTCGCCATGAATTCGGTGGCCAATGGCAAAATTACTCAAAATACTCCCTTTAAAAATGTCTATGTTCCTTTAGGGGCTGCTGATAATGGGACTTGTATCGGTGCTGCCTTTTTTGTTTGGAATCAAATACTCAAACAACCTCGTCAGTTTATTTTAAGTCATGCTTATTGGGGTTCTGAATTCTCTGATGAAGAATGCTTATTAGAATTGCAAGCTCATGAATTACAGCCTAAGCAGTTAGAGAAAGCAGCTATGTTAAACCATGTTGTAGATGCTATTTGTGATGGCAAAGTAGTTGGTTGGTTTCAAGGAAGGATGGAATTTGGCGCTAGAGCATTAGGTAATCGTTCTTTGATAGCCGATCCTCGTCGCTCTGATATGCGAGACATTATTAACCTAAAAATTAAATTCCGAGAAAAATTCCGTCCTTTTGCTCCCAGCATTCTCGAAGAATTTGTAGGTGAATACTTTGAAATTGACGAACCAGCACCTTTTATGGAAAAAGTCTTCAAAATTCGTCCTGAAAAAAGAGAGCAAATTCCTGCTGTAACTCATGTAGATGGTACTGGACGTTTACAAAGTGTTAGCTGCAAAAGTAATCCCCTCTATTGGGAGTTGATTAATACCTTTTACCAACGCACAGCTATTCCTTTACTCCTTAATACATCCTTAAACGAAAATGAACCGATTGTCAGGACACCTAAAGAAGCTATCCAGTGTTTCTTAAGAACTAATATGGATAGTTTAGTTTTAGGCTCTTATTATATAGATCGTAGTGACAAGCGATCGCTTAACGCACCCTAAACTTAATTAATGGTGCGTCATGGCTTTGCCTAACGCACCCTACAAATACTTAGATTTTTTCAAAATTAAAATACTATTGCTATAAATACAGACAAATGACAAGTCAGCGTGTAAAATATAAAAATGCTTTATGTATAATAAAGGCTCTACAAAAATTTTGATACAATGCAGCATTTTTGCATCTCTTGATCCAAGTAACCTACTTGTGTTTTGATTTGTTTTCAAGTTTATTTTTAATTGCCGAAATAAACAACGGCATTTTTTCACGATAGTAAAAAACATTTATATATCTTTACTTTACTATTTACCCAATAAAAATCAATGATTGAGAAGCAAACGACAACCCATAGAAGTTATTACGGCGACTCTATTCCTAGCTCTAAACTATCTCCCTATGCAACCTTTTCGCCGTTTCCAGAAGAGGCTAATGAGTGGAATTTAAAACGCTTTTTTGGTCTTATACAACGTCGAGCAATTATTATCACAGGGGTAGTCTCTGTCACAATGGCTGGTGTTAGTTATTCAACACTGAATCAAGAATCTGTATATCAAGGTAGCTTTCAAATCTTAGTTGAATCTGTCAATGATGATAGCAAAGTAGGGAAACTAAGTTTACTCGATTCTAACGCTTCTTCAGGAAGTAGTCTAGATTATGAAAGTCAAATTCAGGTTCTCAGAAGTCCAGAACTGTTACAACCTGTTTTGACAAAGTTGCAAGAAGCATATCCTGATCTTAGTTATAATGCTCTTATACAAGGTTTAACTATTCGTCGCTTTGGTGCAACAAAAGTAATCGAAGTTAAATATCAAAGTCATGATACTCAAAAGATCCAACTCATATTAGATACAATTTCTCAATTCTATTTAAACTACAGCTTAGACAAGCGGCAAACAAAACTGCGTCAAGGAATTCAATTTGTAGAAAAACAACTACCTGATATCCAAAATCGGGTAGCGCAGTTACAAAGAGAAATGCAAATATTCCGACAAAAATATAATTTTATTGATCCAGAAAGCCAATCTCAAAGAATTTCTGGGCAAATCCAATCTCTGACGCAACAAAGACTAACTATAAATCAACAGTTAGCCGCTGCCAGAGCTAATTATATGAGTTTACAGGGACAAGAAGGACAATTTGCTGCAATTAATAATGCCCCTATATATCAACAATTAATTACTCAACAACGCCAATTAGAAACCCAAATATCTGGAGAATTAGCTCGATTTCAACCCGATAATCCAGTCGTTCAAACCTTACAAGAAAAAAGAGATAACCTCTTCCCCCTTATTAGAGAAGAAGCAAAACGAACTTTAACTATCAAATTAGCTGAAGCTACAATTTTACTTCAGAAAATAGAGGCAGATAGTAAACAACAGGCACAAGCAGAACAACAACTGCAAAGAGAATTAGAGCAATTACCAGTTTTATCGAGGCAATACACTGATATCCAGCGGAATTTACAACTAGCCAATGAGAGTTTGACTAGGTTTTTAGGTAATCGGGAAAAGCTGCAAATAGAGGTAGCACAAACAGAACTTCCTTGGGAATTAATTCAATCACCTACTCTAGCAGAATTGCCAATTTACCCCAATATTCCCCGCAGTTTACTATTAGGATTGGTGGCTAGTTCTTTGTTAGGCATTGGTGCAGCCTTACTCATTGAAGAGATGGATAATACATATCATAACATTGAGTCTCTGCAAGAAAAGATTAAACTACCCATATTAGGAAGTCTTCCCTTTGATAAAACTATAGCTAATAATTCATCCTTAGATATTGCAGGTAAGGTAAGTAAGAAAGAACAACTATCAGATAATTTTCCTAAAAACACGGATCAATTGTCTAATATGCTCACTCGTCAGATTACCCAGTCTAGTTATTATAGTCAAGGAGCATTCTGGGAATCTTTACAAATTTTATATGGTAATCTTCAATTACTCAATTCTGATCAACCAATTGGTTCTTTAATAATTTCTTCTTCTCTTCCCGGAGATGGTAAAAGTACAGTAGCATTTCATTTAGCTCAAATAGCTGCTGCGATGGGAAAAAGGGTATTACTCGTAGATACTGATCTTCGCCGTCCACAAGTTCACAAACTCTCAGGATTAAATAACTTATGGGGATTAAGTAATTTAATTTCTGCAAATATAGCAGTAGAGCAGGTGATTCAAGAAATGCCGGGAATGAAGAATTTATCTGTGATTACTTCAGGACCAATACCACCTGATCCGGCGAGGTTGTTGTCATCGGATAAAATGAGGCAACTAATGTCATATTTGCGTCTGAATTTTGATTTAGTAATTTATGATTCTCCCCCGATGTTAGGATTAGTAGATTCTAGATTAATAGCTCCTTATACTGATGGTTTCATACTAGTTGTCAAAATGAATCAAACAGATAAATCAGCCCTCTTACAAGTTCAGGATAGCCTCAAAAGATATCCAATCAATGTATTAGGGATAGTTGCTAATGGTGATAAATGCCAACTTAAAGGCTATGATTCTTACTATCGGCAATCGAATTTTGCAGAAGTTAAATATTCTTGAAATGTTGCTAATTTAGGTAAATACAGCATAATTCGTAAGGGCGTATACCTGACGGGATATGGAAGTATCAGCCTTCGGTGTAAGGGCGAAGCATTCGGAAAATAAATTTTGGAAAAACCGATAATTTGTCGCCTGAATGCTTCGCCCCTACTTGGGAAAAAACCGAGAATTAATCGCCTGAATGCTTCGCCCCTACATGGAAAAAACCGATAATTTGTCGCCTGAATGCTTCGCCCCTACATGGGAAAAAATGGATAATTAATCGCCCGAATGCTTCGCCGATTATGGTGTAAACTTAGAAACTGCAACCAGTTTAGAAATTACCATTGTTTATGATGACTAGTTATTGCGAAAACAATTGTTAAATAAATTTAAAATAGACTGGTATCATTCTTGATCTTACTACTAAGGAGTTTTGATGATGTGGTGTAATATAGGAAAATATAGTAAGAGTATTGCTCTAACCTGTTTCGTAACAGCTAGTGTTGTGGCTTCAAATATAGCTTTTGCTGCTCGTGAGCGCAACTATCAGCCCGATGAATTCCGCTCTGTATTACGAGGGTTAGGTTATAACATTAAAGTTACAAAAAATCCCCTTACCGACGAAGAAACTAAAAAGGCTATTACTGAATTTCAAACAGGTTACAAGCTAAAGGTGGATGGAAAAGCTGGTCCCCAAACCCAAAATCACGCTGCTATTATCGTTCAAATTCTCCAACGTAATTTGAATGCTGCACTCAAGCCAAATCCTCTATTACCCGGTGATCAATTTTACAGTCCCCGAATAGAAGAGTTGGTAAAAGAGTATCAGAAAAAACACCAGCTTCCAGAAACTGGTATTGCTGATTTACGACTTCGCCAAAAACTAGATCAAGAAGTTAAGAGCATTATTGCTAAACCAACGGCTACACCAACAGCCACACCGACAGCTACACCAACGGCTAAACCGACACCTAAACCGACAGCTACACCAACAGCTACACCAACGGCTACACCAACGGCTAAACCAACAGCTACACCAACAGCTACACCAACAGCTACACCAACAGCTACACCAACAGCTAGACCAACAGCTACACCAACAGCTACACCAACAAATTGACATCCTTGATATACGCTGCTTAGAAGGTTTTCCCGTTTTGTCTAGACTTCCTCTTGTTGAACATTGCCTTTTTTGAAGTCAAGTTATGATGGACGAGAAACCCATGCAGCATATAGCCTGAGATTTGGCATGAAAGTAGCAGTTTTCAGTACAAAAAATTACGATAGGCAGTTTTTAGAAGCTGCAAATTCTCAAACTCAATATGAGTTGGTATTTTTTGAACCCCGTCTAAATCGGGATACCGCCATCTTAGCCGCAGGATTTCCCTGTGTTTGTGTATTTGTTCATGATCAAGTTGATGCACCTACTTTAGAAATTCTTGCTGCTGGGGGAACTCATCTTATTGCTTTGCGTTGTGCAGGGTTCAATAATGTAGATTTAGCAACCGCAGCCAAGTTAGGAGTTACTATTGTTCGTGTACCGGCTTATTCACCCTATGGAGTCGCAGAACACGCGGTAGGATTGATTTTAAGCCTAAATCGCAAAATTCACCGCGCCTATAATCGTGTGCGAGAAGGTAATTTTTCTCTGAATGGGCTGTTAGGATTCAATTTATATGAGCGCACAGTAGGGATTATTGGTACAGGTAAAATCGGGCTAATTTTAGGACAGATTATGAAAGGCTTTGGCTGTAATCTTCTGGCTTATGATGTTTATCACAACCCAGAGTTAGAAGCTTTAGGTGGTAAATATGTAGAGTTACCTGAGCTTTTGGCTAATGCTGATATTATCTCTCTTCATTGTCCTCTGATGCCGGAAACTCATCATTTGATTAATAGTGAAGCGATCGCTCAAATGAAACCGGGTATGATGATTATTAATACTAGCCGGGGTGCGTTGATTGATACCCAAGCAGTAATTGAGGGTTTAAAATCGGGGCAGATTGGTTATCTTGGTGTAGATGTTTACGAACAAGAATCGGAATTATTTTTTGAAGATTTGTCCGAAGAAATCATTCAAGATGATGTTTTTCAGCATTTGACAACTTTTCCGAATGTTCTGATTACTGGACATCAAGCCTTTTTTACGAAAGAGGCTTTACAGAATATTGCTGAGACTACTTTGGGTAATATAAGTGATATTGAACTAGGTCGTCCCTGTACTCATGAAATCCGTTATCAACCAGAAAAAATATTAATTGGGTGATTTCCGATAAATAAAACAATTGACGATTGTCAATTGTCAATTAATAACCTTAACTCTTCAGCTTTAAGGCTTCTGTTGCTGATATTCCCTCACCTTGAGTACCGAAATACCACAAAGCTGCACTAGCTTCGGCACGAGTTACAGGTTTTTTGGGTTGAAATAATGTTGTATAGCCAAAAACTCGGCGAATATTTGATTGTTCAGCATTTTGGAAATCAGCTAAAACTGCCCTTAAAGCTTTGGGTTCAATATTACCTGCATCTTGAAAACCCCAAGTTTGTTTAACGGCTTCTAAATTGGCTGCGGGTAAGGCTTGACGGGTATCTAAAGGGACTTTCCATAATAGCATTTGTTCTCGCGTTACAGGGGCATCAGGACGAAATAAAACCGCTGTTGCATCTCCCGACAAGGCACTAGGAAGTAAACCTGCTTCGGCTAATCCTTGAATAACTGGAAAATCGGGATCTTTAGTTAAGATATCTCTAAAAGCTGGTTGAGTGCTGGAGGATGCTAACCGAATTTGTTTGGCTGGATTGTTAGCATACATGGCATTGTTAGCCGCAACTAACCAGCGAGCATATTCTCGACGAGTGATAGTTTTATCAGGTAGAAATTCGTTGGTTTTTGGTTCGATGGATAAAATACCTAATGTAGCTAAATCTTGAATGTGCGATCGCCATTCTGGAGGTGCTTTTTGAATATCAGTAAATTCTTGGCTTGCTAAAGTCTCTGGTTGGGTAGTTGGCTGGGTGACTACGTTAGTATTATTAGTTTTAGGTAATAATGGACCGATAAATTCGGGATTATCTGATGGGGTAACTTGATTCGCTGTAGTTTGAGAATTAGGCGAATATTCAATTACTAATTTAGTGGCTGTTTGGGGTTGATTGGCTTCAGCTTTAGTAACCGTTTGTGGCACAATTGTGACGTTGATGAGTAAATCATTGCGTCGGGCTGTAAAAGCACCTTCTACATCATCTTGAGGTTGTTGCACAATCTGCCAGTTTTTAGCCTGAAATTGGCTACGATAAAAGCTAGTAATTAAATTACTAGGATCGGCACTTTGCCAACGAATTGATATTTTATTTTCTGAATTAGTTGGTGTAATTTCCTGTAATTCCGCATTGGGATAAATGGGAATATCTGACGGAAAATCAGCAGGTAACTTAATTGTTGATGTGTTTGGGTTTGGTGTTACTTGCTGAGTCTGAGGTTTGCCAAAGGGAACAGGATTATTTTGCAACTGAGGATCAGCCGCTAATGATTGTTCTAGATTTTTGGCAGATGGACCATTGGTACAAGCTGTTAGGGAAGATAGGAAAACAGCTAAACTCAGGAATACAGCAGGGCGATTACGGGAAAACACAAAGAAATCACAAATTGATTTTCACTTCCTATACTAGCATTTTTAGGGCTTGGTGACTTGGGCAATTTTGTACTACTGCTATTGGGTTGAAAAGCCTTGGTGATTATAAATCGCAGCTACACAAACAAAGTCCACCTGCGTGGAATAATAGAAAATTCAAGTTTTTCAACTGGCACAACCACCTACGGAAGTCAAAAATCAAAAGTCACAGGAAAAAATTAAATAGAATTTCTACATATCATCGTTTGAAAATTGATTTTCTATATCTCTAGATTTATGAAAAATCCTGACAATTTCTAAACTTGCAGAATCTTGAATATAAAAGATAATATATGGCTTAACAGGAAAACTACGAAGTCCTGTTTGTAGTTCGTTTCTTTTTATTCCCATATTAGGAAATTGAGCTAACATCGGAAATTTATCAAAAATTTGTGCGATTTTTTGGTCTGCTAATATTTCATTTTGTTGAGCGAGATAAATCCAAATATCTTCTAAATCTTTTTCTGCTAGTTTTGAAATCCGAAAGTAATTCACTCAGATATTTCTCCTTGGAGACGTTCCCGACCTCGTGCTTTAATTGAAGTTATGAGAGTAGATAAATTATTTTCATCGTATTCTGTGTATTCACCATTTTGGAGTTGTTGAATACCTGTGGCTATATCCTGTTTTAAGAATTCAATATTTTGTGTTTTCTGGTGTTCAGCTAGTCGAGAGTATTGAATTTTTTCTACTAAGATTTGATATTCTTCTTGAGAAAGTGAAAGGATAATTTGAGTCAGAGAGTCAAGAAGTCGTGTATTAATTGTAGGAATGGGTTGGTTCATAAGGCAATAATAACCTGATTATTTCCATACTATAAGTAGGTAGATGCTAATTAACCCAACTATGTAACGAACTGTAAATTACCCAAAACTCTTGGGATTGCTGCGTTCCACTCCGTTCCACTCGCAAT
>NZ_VILD01000004.1:462139-483578 GCF_009712085.1 Anabaena sp. UHCC 0253 | reverse complement strand
AGAGTAGATAAATTATTTTCATCGTATTCTGTGTATTCACCATTTTGGAGTTGTTGAATACCTGTGGCTATATCCTGTTTTAAGAATTCAATATTTTGTGTTTTCTGGTGTTCAGCTAGTCGAGAGTATTGAATTTTTTCTACTAAGATTTGATATTCTTCTTGAGAAAGTGAAAGGATAATTTGAGTCAGAGAGTCAAGAAGTCGTGTATTAATTGTAGGAATGGGTTGGTTCATAAGGCAATAATAACCTGATTATTTCCATACTATAAGTAGGTAGATGCTAATTAACCCAACTATGTAACGAACTGTAAATTACCCAAAACTCTTGGGATTGCTGCGTTCCACTCCGTTCCACTCGCAATGACATAGTTATAAGTTTTCCCACCTACCTACTTACTATAAAAGCTCTAGCAACTGAACGTCAGAAATATACCCTTTAATTTTGCACCACCTTAGATAAACTAACGAATAAAATTAATTTGACAAATATTAAGAGGAACAACAGGTTCAAACTCTTTACGATCTGAAGTAACTAAAATACCACCTTCTCGATTAGCCAGAGTTAATGCAAAACAATCTGCTAGAGAGATTCTTCTGATACTTGCCTTATAACCTCCTACCTGTTGCCAAAAACTGATAGTCAAATCATCTCGAATAACCAGTTCTAAAGATTGCACATCTTCAACAAGAGCATCTGCAATTGCATCTCCTCCCGTTCGCAGAAAATCATAATAAACTTCACATAAATTAATCCCATGAATCATGCAAATATAGTGATTATCAGATAAATAGTTTTCTACAATTTCTGCCCCTAGCTCATTTCTGAAAAAAGCAATTAAAGCACAAGCATCTAAAATAATATTCATCTTGCTAATTTTCTAAAGCAATCTCTGCCTGTTTCTTATCTGCAAAATCATCACTATTTGTAGCTAAATTAGAATACTTCCCTCGTAAGGAATGAACTCTAACTTGCTTAGTTTCCTTTTCTCTTCTTTTGCGGAGTGTTTCAAATAGAAAATCTTGATCTTCTTTTGACAAATTTGCTAATGAATTAATAATTTCTTGCAATGTTATCATAAAATCTCTGATAATGTAATCACTGACAAATTATAGCACAATCTCCCAGTTTCCAGCTTTCCGTTATTCCACTTTAGCGACAATCATTGGTTCTGTTGGGTTTCACTGTGTTCAACCCAACCCCCAACCTCCTCCCCGCAGGCGAGGAGGGGCTATGATGGTATTTAATGTAGGGGTAGCGCCCCCGTGCCTACCCCGGTATTTGGGGCAACCACAGGGGGTTTGCCCCTACTGGACGTATTTTTCTAAATCTTCAATTTGCGGTGCGGGTAGTTGGTTAAGAACACGCCAAAGGATGGTGTAACTGCCATCTAGATGACTGCGAACGGGGCGGAAGGCGATGATGATATCACTACTAGGAACTTGTGATAATTGCTGTTTAGCGCGGCTATTACGGCGGGTTATGGGTTGATTATTTAAAATAATGTCTGGAAGTTGGAATTGGAGCGATCGCACTAAATAGGTACGATTTAATTGGGCTTTTGCACCAGTTAAGATGACTTGGGGTTGATTCCAGTTCTGATTTTTACCCGTCACAAAGCGGCGTTTATCTATTTGTAAAGATTCTAACTCTTTGGGTGGCTGGTAGTTGAGGAAAAAATCTCTTGTTGACTGGTTGAGAACTGCCAGTTTCCCATCCAATTTTTCTAAAGCGAGATCACCGACATCAACAATAAAGCCATAATCTATATTTTCAGGAACTAATTGAAAGTTTTCGCCAACTACCTGAAGTGGTAAACTGGGAACAAAACTGCCTTTAGTCTCAATTCCCAAGGAAAAAGGATAACCGTTAATATTAGCTTCTAAGCGATTCTGAACAGTATTCGGCTGACGATGGTAAGCTGAATTAGGTAACACCTTAACCATACCTGTGTTAGGTAGTTCCAGAAAGTTAGCGTAAATTTTTTGTTCTGGGGAATTAGTGCGATCATTCAAGCGGTTTAATGCCGTAAAAGCTTGCTGCTGACTGGGAAATGCTCCTGGGGCTGTTTGCAAGAATTGAGTAGCAGTTTGGAGATGATTCAATGCTTCTATTGGTACTGCGATCGCCGGTTGCATTGGCGGTACATAATTAGCTATAGCTGTTTTTTGGGTTCTACCAATAATTGCTAAAGGAGGTGTAGTTAAATTTGGTTCTCTGTTATCAAGCGGTATTGCTGGTTTGTTCAAGTTAGGACGCACTACAGGAGCGATAGGAAGTACAGGATCTAATTGTCGTTCCCCGGAAACTAAGGGTAATTCTCTGACTAGAGTTATTTCCCCCCGTCGAGATAATAACCGATCTATGATTGGGCGTAGTTTAAACAATTCCTGACTAGACGCAAACAAAGAACAGTAAATTTGCGCTCTTGACTCATTGAACTGAATAGGTAAAGAAGAAAAATCTGAAAAATTCCCTTGGGAATTACATAATTTTTGAGAATTTGGGTACTGACGTTTGAGAAAACCCTCTATTTGAATAGTCTGGGTAATTAATTGTCCTCGTACAGATATCATTTTATTAGCATCTGGTGAGTTAAAAGCCTCTTCCATCCGGGCAATTAATCTTTTTTGCTGCTGGATTAACCGAGCAGTTGTAGTATAAAAACTATCCTCTGTTGACTGCAAATCCGGATTTTGACTTAGATCGGTCGGGGGCTGTAATTCCTGAGCTAGAAGCCTAATCGGTATAAAAGTAAGGGCAAAAGGCAGCAAGATTCCGAAAACAATTCCTTTCATATCAAAAACCTAGATCGGATTACGGTAGGAAGAATCTAAAATAGATATTAAATTAGAAAAAACAACGACCATCAACCAACGTCAGTCCATTTTACTTTCTGTAAAGCGTCGCCAGGTTGTTACCAGTGCTGAAACAAGATGTCATGCAAGTTTCCCAGGATCAGCCTATATATTCTGAAGCTCCACTCCAACTGTTGCTATTTGTAGATGGACGACCTAAGTCCCGTCAACAAGTGCAACGAATTCGCGCTTACTTAAAAGAATTAGAGACTGGGTATAGTTTTGAACTACAAATTATTGATGTTGGAGAACAACCCTATTTAGCCGAACACTTTAAGTTAGTAGCAACTCCTGCTTTAGTCAAGATTCATCCAGAACCCCAACAAACTATTGCTGGTACTAATATCATCCCGGAATTAAAAACTTGGTGGCCGCGCTGGCAAACTGCCATTGACACCTTTTTAAAATTACAGGAAGATTTACGAGAAGTTGAGGATGAAACCAGTCAGGTGATCTTGCCTAAATCTACCATTCATTCTGTTGCTACTTCGGCGGAATTGATTCAACTTGCAGATGAAATTTTTCGTCTGAAGCAAGAAAAAGAGAAACTTCAAGAACAGCTACTGTTTAAAGACAGAGTGATTGCGATTTTGGCGCATGATCTTCGTAATCCTCTCACGGCGGCAGCGATCGCTCTGGAAACTCTTCAATCTAATTACAATCCAGATATAGGAGCATTCCAACGTCTGAAGCCAGGACTAGCTTTGCATCTATTAAAACAAGCTCGCACCCAAACACGGATTATTGATCGCATGATTGCTGATTTGTTACAAGTGGGACGTGGTGAAGATACAGAATTGCCGATTATACCACAAAAGTTACAATTAGGAACACTGTGTTTAGAGGTATTAGAAGAATTGAGCGATCGCTACATTGCCAAATCTCAAACTATAGAAACAGATATTCCCCAAGATTTACCCTATGTATATGTAGATCCAGAGCGGATTCGGCAAGTGCTAACGAATCTTTTAGATAACGCCATCAAATATACACCTGTGGGTGGCATTATTAGTGTAGCGGGACTGCATCGCACTACACAAAAAGTTCAATTTAGTATTGGTGATAGTGGTCCTGGTATTCCTGAAGAAAACCGCGATCGTATTTTTGAAAATCTTTTCCGTCTCCAACGTGATCAAAACACAGAAGGATATGGAATTGGCCTTTGTTTATGTCAACGCATTATCCGTGTCCACTACGGTCAAATTTGGGTAGATTCATCTCCCCTCGGTGGTGCATGGTTTCATTTTACTTTGCCAGTATATCCATCGTAGAGAATTGACAATTGACAATTGACAATTGACAATTACCAATTACCAATTACCAATTACCAATCACCAATCACCAATTACCAAAAATGCCAAATCCATTAATGTATCAGCAGGATGATTTTGTTGTTTTAGAAACAAATCAACCAGAACAATTTCTCACAGCGGCTGAGTTATTAACAAAGTTAGAAAAAACTTTATCACAACTTTCTGATGAAGATTTACCACCAGATTTGCAAAAATTGGAGTCTGTTACCGAAAAAGCACAATATTTGCTCGATACAAGTTGTAATTTAGATGTTGGACCAGGAGAATATTTACAGTGGTATGCAGTACGTTTGGAGAAATAAAATTATTTGTTAATAGGTTCAGGAAGAATTACAAGATCCAGCCAATAGTTAATGAAGCCTTGAATAGTGGCTATTAATCTTTTAATATCTATTGGTTTCAAAATATAACTAGCGACAGAATATTGATAACAAGCTTCAATATCTTTGGGGTTAGAAGAAGTAGTAAAGACAATTACAGGAATTGTTTTTAAATATTCATCCTCCTTGATTTCTTTTAATACTTCCCTACCATCTGTTCCTGGTAAATTTAAATCAAGTAAAATAATTGCCGGGAGAGGGAAAGAATTGAAATCTTGATAAATTCCGTTGCGATATAGATAATCTAGTGCATCATCACCATCAGTACAACGAAAAATGGGATTGACAACTGCTTGTTGTTGAACAACTCTAGAAAAAGCTTCAAAGTCTTCATCGCTATCTTCAATTACTAAAAAAGGTTTGGTATAGTTGCCAATCATTTATTATTGTTTTGATTTAGATTTGTATTATTAGTTTCTATTATACAAGTAATTTGTAATAGGTCATTATTAATTATTTTTTTTATAGAATTATGATTTAATAATTCTGAAAGTTTATTATATTAGCGTTGCTAGAATAATTAAAACAATATTAAGTTTTGAAAACCTGATGACTATTGTACTTCATCACCTTGCAATGTAAAATAGAAAGTAGTACCTTCACCATAAATTGATTCTACCCAAATTTTACCATCATGTTTTTCCAAAATTTTCTGAACAATTGTTAATCCTGCACCTGTTCCACCACCATATTTACTCGGTCCATGTAGTCTTTTAAAAATGCGAAAAATGGTATTAAAGTGTTTATTTTTAATGCCGATACCGTTATCTTTGACGTAGAATTGTAATGGGTTAGTTTCTGGCAAATAACCAATTTCAATCCATTTTTCATCTTTATCATTGTATTTAATGGCATTAGCGATGAGATTATTAAATACTTCACTTATTTGTACGCGATCGCAATAAATTTTTGGTAAAGGTTCAGGAATCCGAATTTCAATTTTTTCCTGTTCAATCCGAGGACTTAACAAATCTAAAATGTTATCTAAAATTTTATTCAAATCTATTTGCTGCATAGATAAATCTATTCTCCCTAAGCGAGAGAAATGCAGCAGTGAATCAATTAGATCTTCCATGCGTTGAGTCAAACGAATTAATGTTCTTAATTTTGATTGGCCATCTTCATTGAGAGTTTCACCATAATCTTCAATTAAGAAATTAGAGTAATTATGAATTCCTCGCAATGGTTCTTTTAGATCATGGGAAGCAATATAAGCAAAAGCATCCAATTCATTATTACTACGTTCTAAATCCCGATTTAATACTTCCAATTCATCTACTTTTCGCAGAACCACACCAATAATTGAATTTCTCAATTCTAACGCTGCATTTACTTCACAGGATTTCCAAGGAAGTGACTTTAATTGAACTATTTCTTTCCATAGTTCAAAAGATTTACGGGGTGATAATGGTATCCCTTCATCTTCCATAATTTGTAATGGTTGATAAGGATTTCCGGCCCAATCTATCGTTTGTAACACTTCTGGACGAAACCATAAAATATAGTTTTTCTGACTTTTAGCAATCGAAACTACCAACAACCCACTAGCTAAATTCCGAAATTCTTCAGCAGGAGGATAAAATTGATATAGCGTATTAGTATAAAATATTGATTCTTGTAGATTTTGATTGATCCATGCTACCAGCTTTTGAATATCCTTTTGTTCAGGAGTATTGCCAATTGTAATATATTCTCCATCAAAACATATTGCTGCACCTTGGGCATTAACTAAATTAAGTATATTAATTTTGTGATTTATTAAACCATCAATAAAGTTTTTATCTATTGACATATATTCAATTAACTTAGATTGAATAGATGCTAAATGTATTTTATATTCACTATCTTGATTATCTTGTTTGTTTGCCAATTCTAAAGATGTCATCTGTCCCAAAATTTCGCAAGCACTACGAATTTCATAAGGGAGATATTTAGGTAATTGATGATGACAAGCAATTAAGCCCCAAAGTTTTTGATCTTTGACTAAGGAGATAGTCAAAGAAGCTGCAACACCCATATTATGTAAATATTGAATATGGCAAGGTGAAGCACTTCTTAACATCGAATTAGTTAAATCTGTGGGCTGATTTGTAATTGGATTATGGCAGGGAATAATTTCTATTGGTTTAGCATTAGCATCAGGTATTAATCTGGTATAGTTAGAAGTAAAGAGTTCTCTAGCTACGCGAGGAATATCGGATTCGGGATAATGTAGTCCTAGATAAGTTTCTAAACTGTCTAATTTATCTTCAGCAATTACATAACCATGTCCATCATCATCGAATTTATATAACATTACCCGATCAAATCCGGTAATTTTTCTGACTTCTTTAGCTAAAATTTGACAGATCAGAGGTGTACTATCAGCACCTTTTAATTTAGAAACAGCTAATTTTATTAAAGGATAAAATTTAAAAAACACCTTACTTTTATCTAAAAGAGTAGGTTCTAATTCTAGAATTAATATGTCTTGACTGCGATGAATAACTCCATCAAAATCTATATTTTCATCCCTGACGTTAATAGTAAATTCAATAGGATTACTAGATTGTAAATCCTGTTGAGATAAATAATCTAGAAATACATTAATTTGCTCCTGATCTATAAATTTACTTAAAGGCTGATTGAGTAAATCTTCTGGAGGAAAACCCAAAAAATGGGATGTATTGTTACTAACTTGTAAAATAGTTAATTCTGGTTCTTTTATGGCTAAAAAGACTCCATGAGGTTGAGTAAAGCCAATAAATTTTATGGGTTCTGGTGTATATTCGGAAATAGGTAAAAGGTGATTATTCATATTTTAATTTTTAATTATTTAAGTTTGTTGAGATTCAAAAGTAATATGTTCAGACTGATATGCAGGTGGTTCAACATGAATTAAAATCCTGACGGGACTAAAACGTTGTTCTAGTTGTTGTTCAACTTCTTCTGTAATGTGATGAGCCGTTTCTACATCTGGTGCATTAACAATTAAGTGCATTTCTATAAAAGCTTGACGACCAATGACACCACGAGAAGCGATATCATGACAGTTAATTACACCAGGGACAGAAACTGCGATCGCATGAATTGTTTCCGGAGCGATCGCCATTTGATCCACAAGCCAAGGTAAATTTTCCTTTAATACTGACCAACCACTCCAAAATACCAATAAAGCGACAGGGAAAGCTAGTAACACATCTAACAACTGATAACCCAGCCAAACGCCAATCAAACCACCGATAACGGAGATTGTCACCCAAACATCACTCATGGTATGTGTAGCATCAGCAATTAAAATGGAACTACCTACCCGTCTCCCCACATTCCGTTCATAAAACGCTACAAAAATATTTACTCCTAAAACAATAAGTAATAACCATAATTCTGGAGGTGATATTCTTACAGGTTCACCACCTTTGAGAATTCTTTCTATTGCACCTTGCAGAATTTCAAAACAGGCTATTCCTAAAAATGCAGCAATACCCAAAGCACCGACAGCTTCAAATTTATTATGTCCATAAGGATGCTCCCGATCTGGTAAAGGTGAAGAAAACTTAATAGCAACTAATCCTAAGATATTATTGGCACTATCAGTCACACTATGTAAAGCATCAGCAAGCAAACTTAAAGAACCTGTCCAATAACCCACAAGGGCTTTTAACCCCATCACAAATACGTTAAGTAACAGAGTAATAATTAAAACTCGTCTTACATCCGAGCGATTATCGTAAGTCATTATGTTTATAATTGTGATTTATGAAAAAAAGGAATAGAGAACTTATTTTCTTTATCTCTTACTGTAGCAACAATAGGTATTTATTTCTCAGAATAAATATATAGTAAATATCTAAAAAATTGCTAATTAAGAATTTATCTCTTTATCACTGAATCCGCTTAGTTCGTAGAAAATTGTAGGTTGGGTAGAACGAAGTGAAACCCAACAAAATCTCAGAAATGTTGGGTTGCGTTCCTTAACCCAACCTACGAAAAATAGATTTATCACCTGATAATAATCTAGATTTTATTGAGATTAATTATAATTAAAATCCAAAAATTCAGTTTTAGGAATCTTTGCAGAATTTAGAAAGATTGTAGAGAACATCTTCCGGTAATATAGATAATTACGAATAATTTTTAATAAGTAGCTTATGTCTTCTGTCCCTCTCACACTGAATTTAGTAGAAGGTTCTGTTTCCGTCAGTTTTTCACCCCAAGCAGCGCAAGAATTAAAAGCAGCAATAGATGAATTGATGAAAAGTCTCAAAGTTGTTGCTAGTAAAACTCCAGGTACAGGTAAAGTCAGTCCCCAACCCTCTTTAGAGTATCGTTACACTGGGGATGTATTTATAGAAATATTCTGCAATCCTAATATCTGGCCTACTCCTTTCGCAGCTAAAGTTTTGTTAACAATTCGCAATATGGGTATTCGTCTGACAACCGAAGCGGAACTTACTCGCGTTATTGAGGATATAAACCAGTATTTAGAGCAATTTTAAATGAGGTGACAGGGAAGAAGCAGCATTTTTCCTAATAGACAACGACCGAATTTAAATATGCGTATCCTAGAACCCTTGTAGAGACGTTCCATGGAACGTCTCTACATTATCGGAGATGTCTAATCACCCATTATCAAAGTGTGCGGTACGCTTGGAGAATTGACGCTCTCTTCTTTTGAGATGTAAGGGTGTTATTGCTTCAATGATCAAAGTTGACTAAACTTGTCACAAAATTGGGGTAGAGGTATTGTGAATATACTGGATTTTGCTTTGACTTGTTTTATTGTACATTCTAAGTATACTATGTAATAATATTTAGACATTGACCGACAAAACTAAACAAAACCAAGTATGGATTTTGGCAATATGAGTAACTCAGTATATAAGGTATTTGAAGAAATCGAGTTTAAAGCCAAGCTACTGGCTCAATACTGGAATAATTTTCACACGGAAATATCTCAGCATTTACCAGAGAGTTATCAGCCGGAAATTCAAGAACTATCTAACAACTTAGAAACAGCCTTAACTCAGCTAATTTACGAATTGCAAAATCCTACTCTTACCCTAGCCACAACAGGGACTACAAGTAGCGGTAAAAGCACTTTAGTAAATTTGCTATGTGGAGCAGAAATAGTCCCGGTTGCAGTGAGTGAAATGAGTGCTGGGGCTGTGACTATTGAGTACAGTAAAGACAAATCTCTGATCATTCACGAAACACCGGGAGCATTATGGGAGTGTGGAGAATGGAGAGGAATTAGTGACGATAAAATTTATCAACGTCTTTATCAAGCAATGATAAGTTATATCGAAAACAGAGAAACACAACCAAATTTAGCCTGTCCACAATCTACAATTTCTTACCCTTTTCGACTGTTAAAAGAATCTCAGTTACAATTACCAAAAGGAACAAGAGTCAGAATACTTGATTTACCTGGTTTAGCTTATGTGGGTGATCAAGGTAATGCTAATGTTATTAAACAATGTCGAGAGGCTTTATGTATAGTTACTTATAATAGTGCGGAAACAGATTCTCAGAAAGTAAAAAGTTTATTGCAAGAGGTTGTACAGCAGGTAAAAGATTTAGGTGGTTCTCCAGCGCGGATGCTTTTCGTACTAAATAAGATTGATGTTTTTAGAGCAGATAGAAGCTGGCCAGAATCAGAAACTCGGTTTGTTGAAAAAGCTATTCGTAGTATTAAAAATGAATTAACTGATCAATTAAGAGAATACACAGAAGAGATTGAAAATTTAAAAGTAGTCAAATTGAGTACATGGCCTGCTTTATTATCTTTGCAAATTCCAAATTATATTTATACTGCTGATGCTTGTAAAAAAGCGGATAACCATTTTAATGGATTAATTGAAGATATATTACAAGACTTGCCACGTAACACACAAAAATGGAATAGCCACGATAAAAATAGAGTTGCTGAGGCATTATGGCAGAAATCTTATGCAGAGGAATTTCATCATAATTTAAGGGAGCATATTAATAAACATTTTCCGCAGTTAGTAATTCCCCAAATGATAGATCGTTTTAATATTGCTGCTGGAAATGCAATCGCAGAATGGGCAACACAAATAACAACAGCTATTCTTAATAGTTCAGAAGTATACTATCAGCAGGAATGCAGAAAAATATCAGACACTAGATTATCACTTAAGTATTTTTTGCAAGACAGTAACACAAACTTGAAGAAACCGTTTGAAGAACTAAATGCCAGTATAAAAAGAATAACAGAACAATCACAACCAGGTAATGATGATCCAATGTCTCCTTTAAGAAACAAGATTGGAGAACTCCAAAGTAAAGAACCTTATAACGAATTAAAAGAAAAATTATTTCCACTTCATTCATGGGAGTTTGAATTTAAAAAAGGCATCAACCTAGTTTTGGATGCAGTAGCAAGGTCTTTAGAAACTGGCAAAGTAGACTTAGACAATCCGAATTTAAAAAAAGCAAAAGCTGAATATGTTAGTTTACTAGCAAGCAACTTAAACCGTTTGGTTAATTTAGGTTACACAGATTCTGTTGCTAAAGAAGGTAAAACAATAGAAGCAAGAACAGAAGAGGAAAAAAATAAACTTAAAGCAATTAATGAGGAAT
Source organism: Anabaena sp. UHCC 0253 (assembly GCF_009712085.1). Taxonomy (NCBI): domain Bacteria; kingdom Bacillati; phylum Cyanobacteriota; class Cyanophyceae; order Nostocales; family Nostocaceae; genus Anabaena; species Anabaena sp. UHCC 0253. The sequence continues at coordinate 472,442 of NZ_VILD01000004.1, read as the reverse complement.
TAAATAACTTATCTATCCATCTGAACATTATCATAGAAGATGTGATAAAGCAAATAACTAAACAACAAATAGATAGAATTGAACACGCTGTATCTGAGTTGTTCCGGTGTAATTTATCCTATCTTGAAAAGAAAGCAAATAATATTGCACCTAATATGTTTTATTTTAAATTCCCTGAATCAAAACTTACTCAAGTTGATTGTAAACTTACATTTAGTTTCCACTTTAGAACAGAATTTGCTATTACACAAGGAACTTGGCAAGAAGAAATAAAAGTTGAAAGGAGAAAAAGAGTTTGGTATAAATTATGGTTAGGGAAAAAAACATTTTATGAGATAGAATATGAAAAACGATCTAGTGATAATGCTAAATTACCTAGCACAGAAGATTTACTAGGAGGTTGGATAATGCAGGCTAGAGATAACGAAAAAGAAAGATTCAAGCAATTTGCAATTTGGATCATACAACGGATTGATTTTCTAAAACAAGATGTGGATAAAATCCAGAATGATATTATTGACCGATATCAAGAAAGACTCAATAAAGCACACCAAGAAAAGACGCTAGATTATGAAAAACAAAGAAACATCTGGCTACCTATGCAAGAAAAAGCTCAAGATTTAGCTGAAAAATTTTCTAGCTTAGGAAAATATTGGAAAGTGAATAATTAATTTTTAATGATAATATAATTAACTCTGAAAAAAGTTTTGGTAAGCCTGTTAATATGTGGAGAAGAATGATATGAAATTATATCTTGTAGTAATAGGATCTCTAATTGTAGCAACTTTGACGTATATAAAGTACATCAATAATAATACTAAAAATAAACGTAGAAAAAAAGCAAAATACTTTGCAGAAACTCAAGTATCACATAAATCATATCAAAAGCAAAAAGATACTAGACCTGTGGCTTTATGTCTTATTGTACCAGCATTGCCAGCATTGGCATTAGAAAATGTCAGAAAAAATGATCAAATTGATTCTGAATATATAAAAGAACTCATAGATAATTCTTTATATTTTCTATGTACAGATGATACTTATAAAGCAAAGAAAATCTCAGAACTTCTAGAAACAACCGACGAAGATTATATAAATGTTAGCGAACAAAGAGAAGTTTATGTCAGTATTGAAATTGACAATGCTGAAGAAATGATTGGAAAGACAGTTCCATATATTTTAAAGAGAAATCTTCCTGTTAATGCACAAGGTGAGGTTAGAAAAATAGCTTGTCTGAAATATTTATCTGTATCTGGTTTAGAAAAATTTAACCGCATTTAAGGAGTATCTACAAAAGGGACTGGAAAACTGCATCTTCCTACTACGAAACCCGTCTAACTGACGCTTTAAACATCCAAAGACACGCGGTACATTTAGCCAACTTACCTCAAGCAGAAGTTCCCGAAAAATTGCGACAATTATCTATTGCCTTAAAAAGTAATATTATAGAAAGTGGGGGAAGATTTGCCAATAGCGTCATGTCATTCTGAACAGACTCCTAAAGTCTTGTTAACAATTCGCAATACAGGTATTCGTTTTACCAAATGAGCGAAACTTACTCGCGTTATTGAGGATACTAACCCGTATTTAAAGCAGTTTTAATCCTCTAAGTTAGAAATTTAATTTCAGAAGCTGACAAGTTGCAAAAGAAAAAGTTAAAATTAGATACAGCTATTTTAGAACTTGATAAAATAACTCAGAAATATAGTTTAGACGGATCTAATGTCCAAAAAGGAGAAAAAAGAAAGGTTGAGAAACCAGTATTAATTATTTCTGAATCTTTTACTTAATCACCTTACCAGCTTTCCTAATATGGTAACAATACAAATAAGGCAATTAACAGTACCACCAGGACATAGAATTATATTACACAATATTTCTTGGCAGGAATTTGAAGAAATATTAACAGAATTAGGAGAAAATCGTGCTAGTAGATTAGCTTATCATCAGGGGAATTTAGAAATTAAAATGCCGTTACCTAAGCATGAAGTAGCGAAAGTTATTATTGGAGATTTAGTTAAAATAATTCTAGAGGAATTAGAAATTGATTGTGAATGTTTTGGTTCAACCACCTTTAAACGTCAAGATATGAATAGTGGAATAGAACCAGATGATTCATTTTATATTAAAAATCATGTACAGATGATTGGTAAAGAAAAAATTGATTTAAATATTGATCCTCCTCCTGATTTAGTTATAGAAATTGATGTTACTTCCAAAACACAATTAGATGCTTATTTAGCTTTAGCAGTTCCCGAAGTATGGCGATATGAAAATGATAAGTTACAGATTAATATTTTGCAAAATGGTAAATATATAGAATCAGAAATTAGTCCTAATTTTCCTAATTTACCAATTTCAGAAATAATTCCCCAATTTGTTGAACAAAGTCGTATTCTTGGAAGAAGTCCCACTTTAAGGAAGTTTCGACAATGGGTAAAACAGCAATAACAAAAACCAGATCCCCGACTTCTTAAAGAAATCGGGCATTTGAATAAATATGCTATAATATTAAATCATCACAAATATCATTGGAGATGAAAATTATATGACTCTCACAATTGACACCTTAGAAAAAATAGAACAAATATTAAAAGATGATGATAAAGACTATCAAATAGAACTACAAGAAGGAAATATTTTAATTATGGGTCCATCGGATATAGAATCTAGTGAAATTGGTGCTGAATTGATTAGATTATTAGGTAATTGGATAAAACCTCGTAAATTAGGGCGAATATTTGACTCCAGTGGTGGGTTTATTATGCCGAATACTGATTTACGCGCTCCTGATGTTTCCTTTGTATCCGCCCAAAGATTAAAACGTACTGTGAGAGATTTTGGTAATTTAGTTCCTGATTTAGTAGTAGAAATTAAATCAAAAACTGATAGAGTTTCTAAATTAGAAGATAAACTCAAATTGTTTTTAGAATTAGGTGCAAAGGTAGGAATTTTAATTAATCCTGATGAATTAACTGTTACTGTTTATCGTCCTCATGAGAAAATTACATTATTAACAGAAGATGATAAATTAACCGTAGCTGAATTATTTCCTGGTTGGGAAATTGCTATTTCTGAATTATGGCCTCCTGTGTTTGAATAGGTGTTTATATGTACCTGAGCAAAATTAATTTAACATTTTTGGAACAAAGAAAAATCTCTGTATTCCTTATCTGTTCACTTTTCCCTGTTCACTGTTCCTTCTTCCCTAATCAACAAGTGACAAAGTTAGTTAAAATATTCAACTAACCTGAATACAGAAAGAAGCTGAAAACTCATGCCAGATCGAATGCAGTGGACAAATGCCCTATCAACCCGTCCTTCCTTAGAAGCGGCTATTAACGATGTTGTAGAACAAGCTGTTGCATCATTAACCGCACCGGCGGATTTAGGGCTGGTATTCATTTCTTCGGCTTTTATGAGTGAATATTCCCGACTTTTGCCTTTATTGGCAGAGAAACTTTCTGTACCTATATTGATTGGTTGTAGTGCTGGGGGTGTAATTGGGAAAAAACAGACAGGAGAAACTGAAGAAATAGAATCAGAACCAGCCCTAAGTCTGACTTTAGCTCATCTTCCTGGTGTGGAGATCAAACCTTTTCATATTCTGGCAGAAGAATTGCCAGATTCGGATAGTTCCCCTACTGCTTGGATTGATTTAGTGGGTGTACCACCGTCACCAGTACCCCAGTTTATTTTATTGTCTAGTCCTTTTGCTTCAGGAACGAATGATTTATTGCAGGGCTTAGATTTTGCCTATCCTGGTTCGGTGGTTGTGGGGGGACAAGCCAGCAGCGGGTTTATGAATGGTCGGGTTGGGTTATTTTGTAATGATAAGTTGTATCGAGAAGGGACGGTAGGTATAGCGTTGAGTGGCAATATTGTATTAGATACTATTGTTGCCCAAGGATGTCGTCCCATTGGTGAACCGTTGCAAGTTACCAAAGCTGAAAGGAATATTATTGTTGAGTTGGATGAAAAAGTCCCCTTGGTGGTATTGCGGGATTTAATTAGTAGTTTGAGTGAAGAAGATAGAACTCTAGCACAGCATTCTTTGTTTGTGGGTTTAGCAATGGATGAGTTTAGGCTAAATTTACATTCGGGTGATTTTTTGATTCGCAATATTTTGGGAGTAGATCCTTCTGCTGGGGCGATCGCAATTGGCGATCGCATTCGTCCCGGACAAAGGTTACAATTTCATTTGCGGGATGCCAAAGCATCAGCAGAAGATTTAGAAATTTTACTGCAAGAATATCAAAATCAAAATGTCAGTGAACCTTCTCCTCTAGGGGCTTTAATGTTTACTTGTTTAGGCAGGGGAACAGGACTTTATGGCAAACCTAATTTTGATTCTCAACTATTTAGCAGCTATCTCCATGATGTGCCAATGGGTGGCTTTTTCTGCGGTGGTGAAATCGGTCCTGTAAGTGGCAGAACGTTCCTTCATGGTTATACTTCTGTTTTTGCCATTTGTCGTTCTTTAAGGGAATAGGAGTCAATTGTCAGTTGTCAGTTGTCAGTTGTTAGTTGTTAGTAGAAAGAAAATCACCTATTACCAACCCTTCGGCTACGCTCAGGGCAAGTCACCAATCACCTATTTACCAATCAAAAGCGTACTGTGGTTATCAATTAACGCTGTTTTGCCATCATTAATGGCACTATATTCTTCAATGTAGCGACGGACATTGATAGGGAAGTGGGGATAGTCTAACATGGCATCACCATCAGCAATAGTCGCCCAAAAGTCTCGTAAACCGGGGGCTAGTGTTTGCGCTTGTGCTAGTGGTAAACTTAGTGGTGGTAAAGTTAATAATTTGATCAGGAAAGGATAAGAGCGATCGCCCATCCATTGTCGTGATAATGTTTGTAAATTGGGAAAATCTGGTACTGATTCAACTCGATGAGAAACAACTTGTAACCATTCTCTCCCCCATTCATCTCGATTAAATTCTAATACTCGATAAGGATGGGGATAGCTAACTAAAGAACCAGTAGTAATATCATATATTCCATCAGAACAAGCAACATCTTGAACGTGCAAATGTCCTGTAAATACTAACTTTACTCCATAACGTTGTAATAATTGCCGGAGTTCAGCAGCATTTTCCAGCATATAACGATTTGCCATCGGATGACGTGATTGATTCGGTAAATGTTCAACCACATTATGATGGATCATTACTAAAACTAATTCATCCTCAATGGCTGCTAATTGCTTTTCTAACCATTGGAATTGTTGACTATCTAACCGTCCTATTTGCTGACCTTGATCATTAAATGAGTTAGAATTAAGACCAATCAATCTTACTCCTGGGAATATTTGACGATTGTAATAATGTTGTTCAGGATTTTCATAACCAAACTTTTGGTAATAGCTAGGGAAATCTGCAAACGCAATTGATTGTTCATTGGCCATTAAAACAGGGACATCATGATTACCAGGAACAACATAAGATGGAAAAGGTAACTGAGATAATCTGTTTTTTAACCAAGTGTGGTTTGCTGATTCACCATGTTGGGTTAAGTCTCCAGGGATCAACAGAAAATCTAAATCTAATTGTGTTAAATGTTCTAATACACTATCAAAAGCCGGAATACTCACTTCTACCAAATGAAACCGACTAGGATGATCCCAGATGGTTTGAGGAAGCGCAATGTGTAAGTCGCTAACGATAGCAAAACGAAAATTGAGTTTCATTGATTTAAGAAAATGTTAAAAATAAAGTTGCAAAGATTCTTTTTCTCAAAGTATAACTCTTACTATGTATACCTGTGTAGGAATATTTAGACTTAATAATATTTGTATACATTTGTTAGGAATTGTTGTTTTTTAAGGAGAGTAAATTTTGTCACCTGTTCGAGTTCGTCAACACGTTAACCCCCTTGCGAGTAAGTTCCAAACCCCAACCGCTTCTCCAGACTGGGATCAGATTTATATCCAGCCAAATCAACCTCTACATTTAGATATTGGTTGTGCTAGAGGTAGATTTGTCCTCAAAATGGCAGAAATAGAACCAAATTGGAATTTTTTAGGTTTAGAAATTCGAGAACCTTTAGTAATAGAAGCAAATAGAATCCGCGACGAAATGGGTTTAACAAATTTGCATTATGTATTTGCAAATGTGAATAATTCCCTAGATTCGTTATTATCAACTTTACCTTTAGGAAGATTACAAAGAATCACAATTCAATTTCCTGATCCTTGGTTTAAAAATCGTCATGCAAAACGTCGAGTAGTTCAACCAGAATTAGTGAAAGAATTAGAGAAATATTTAACAGTGGGTGGTGTTGTTTTCCTGCAATCGGATATAGAATTTGTAGCAGCAGAAATGTGCGATCGCTTTTATGAAAATCCCGCTTTTGAAAAGTTAGGAACAACAACATGGTTAGCAGAAAATCCCCTCTCTGTACCCACAGAAAGGGAAATAGCAACTCAGAAAAAAGGTGAACCTGTATATCGGGCTTTATTTAGAAAAAAAGAATTAGCAGGAGGTTAATTTTCTTTTTCACAGAAACAACTCATGTTTAAAAACATGAGATTTAAATAATTACACGGTTTTTTTCGTGCTACGCATCTTTTTTTTGACTGAACTTTAAACTCAGCAACTACAGGTTCTTATCTGTTCCCTGTTCCCTGTTCCCTGTTCCCTGTTCCCTTCTTTAAATCATACCAACCATACCAATGCAGCACAGCTAACCATACCGCTGAAAGTAAAGCTGCAATACTCAAAGTCAAACCAGTGAAGGGAATTAATAAACCAAATACAGGTAACACAACTCCAGCAATAGTACAAATAATTGCTGCTAGAGAAACACGACGATTTGCACCTAAACCATAGGTTAAAGCTAGTAAAATTAAGGAAATTACCATCCAAGCTAATTCAGCATTAATTAACCGTGCCGTATAGGTTAAAGTTAGTAAACAAGCAAAGAAAATTCCGCCAGCAATAGTGACATTCTTTAAACTCATATTTATGGATAGATACAGAAGTAATATCCACCATAAAAACAAAGCAGGTGCTAACAATAATAACCTGGGAAGAATACCAGTTTTACCAATTGGTTTAGTGCTAGTAAAGACACCAAAAGGATTTTTCACAGAAACATTTTCGGCAAATGTCCAAGTAAATTGGGTACTTTGTCCATCAACTTTGATATTATTAGGAATAATCCCACTAGCAAAATCGGCATTATTAAAATTAGCGATCGCTACAAGCCGAAATTGGGAAAGTAACTGATTTGTAGCACTATAAACCCAACGTGGTCCACCTTGTGCTTGATAGGTAACTTTAAAAGTAGTTTCTTTCCCTGGTTCTAAACGGAAGGGAAAACTATAATTATCGTTATTTGTTTGTGGTAATCTTGTGCCATCACGTTCTAATTTATAACTAGCTAATAGTGAATAACCATTAGGAGGTGAAGCATCAAAGTAAAAATTATTGATATCACTCAATTGGTTAATAACTTTGTAATCAGCAGTGTAGTCTGTTTGATAAATAGAACTCCGATTTTGAACATCTACACTTTGATTAATTTTAACTTGAATTTGTGAACCAGCTAAAGCTAAATAACGAGTAACTTTTTGTTTATCATTAACTTTAACTATTTTGCCGTTAACTTGCGTGTTATAAACATAAGGTTCTTCGGTAATGTAACGGACTTGGGGCGCAAATTGTTCAAGTTTATCACCAGCTACAGTAGCAGCAACTTGTGCCACTTTTGCCTGTTCCCAATAATGGTAACGATTGCTTAAAGTTGAACACAGAAAAAAGCCCGTTACTAACAAAATTAAAATTAGAGCTAAATGCTGTAATCCCTGCAATAATTGGGAGTAACGAATTGACCATTGTCCAAAAAAAACCGCTTGTTCTGTCGGATATCTTCGCAGAGAAAAACTAATTAAAGCGATCGCCACACCCAAGGCTACAATTAAAAATACTAATAACAGTGAACCTTGGAGTAATTGAGAACCAAACTGCACCAATTCCTGGGGATGTGTTAAATCAGGTAAACCGGGAATACCTTTAGCGTCAAAAGACATAAATAGATATTTGGGTAAATTTTACACCTTGACAGATTTAATATCACAAAAGTTGCTAGTACCGCAGGGTAGAATTAAAAATTAATAATTAATAAAGCAGATTAAATAGGCTTTTCAAGTATTTTTAATAGTTGATTAACTTACTTTGTCTTGTGCTAGTAATATAGTCTATTCTAGTAATGGGTAATTTGTCAGTAGTCAGTTGTCAGTAGAAAACATATTCTCCCTGCACCCCTGCCCCTCTGCACCCCTGCACCCCTGCCCCTCTGCTTCCTCTGCCCCCTGTCCCCGATTCCCTGAAATAATCGAAAAATATGCCGATTGCGATTGATTTTGGTACAAGTAACACAGTTATCACTCGTTGGAATCCCGTTACCCAGCAAGCAGAAACCCTGAATCTCCCTGGTTTATCAACGCAACAATTTCTCAATCCTCCACTGATTCCCAGCTTAGTTTATGTAGAAAATGCCAGCTTAGGTAAAATTATAGCTGGACAACAGGTGCGCGATCGCGGATTGGATACAAAAACCGATGCGAGATTTTTCCGGAGTTTTAAACGGGGAATCGGTGCAGATATCCAAGGGTTTTTACCAGAACTAGATGGCCAAAATATCACCTTTGAACAAATAGGAAAATGGTTTTTAACCAAAGTCATTGCAGAATTAGCACCCCTAGAAGGGGGAATAGATTCATTGGTTTTAACCGCACCAGTAGATAGCTTTGAAGCTTATCGTCACTGGTTAGGGAAAGTTTGTCAATCATTACCCGTTGAACAGATCCGGATGTTAGATGAACCCACCGCTGCGGCTTTGGGATATGGTTTAACAGATCAAGGAACTTTATTAGTTATTGACTTTGGTGGAGGAACTTTAGATTTATCTTTAGTTAGTCTAGATCAAATCAAACAAGCCAAGACTAAACCCGTAGGATTTCTCCTCAAATGGGGCGAGAAAACTCTGGGGGAAGATTCTAAACAAAAAATTAAAACAGCCCGTGTGTTAGCCAAAGCAGGGCAAAATCTAGGCGGAACTGATATTGATAATTGGATAGTAGATTACTTTGCCAAAACCCAAGGATTACCAGTAAGTTCTCTGACAACAAGACTAGCAGAACGGGTGAAAATTCAGCTATCAAACCAAGATAAAGCGAGTGAAGTTTATTTTAATGATCAAACTTTTGAAAGTTATGAAATGGATCTAGATCGGCAAACTTTTGAAAATATTCTCAAGGAAAATGGATTTTTTGATAAACTCCATGATGTGATGATGACGTTGTTACAGCAAGCACGACGTTATGGAATAGAAATTGATGATATTAATGCAGTATTATTAGTTGGTGGCACAGTACAATTGCCAGTCGTGCAGACATGGATAGAACAATATTTTGAACCAGAAAAAATTCGTCGTCAATTGCCTTTTGAAGCGATCGCTCATGGTGCATTACAAATTACCCAAGGCATAGAAATCAAAGACTATCTTTATCATAGCTATGGTGTCCGTTATTGGGATCGCCGTAATCAACGCCATAGTTGGCATCCGATTATTAAAACTGGACAACCTTATCCCATGACTCAACCCGTCGAATTAGTTTTGGGTGCTTCCATGGAAAATCAACCCAGTATTGAATTAATTGTAGGGGAATTAGGAGCAGAAACAGGCGGAACAGAAGTATACTTTGATGGCGATCGCTTAATAACTCGTCAAATTGATAATCGTACCACCACTGTTAAACCCCTCAATGATACAGCAGGTGCAAGTAAAATTGCCAAACTCAGCCCACCAGGATTTCCAGGAAGCGATCGGATTAAAATCTATTTTCAAATTGACGAACAACGGTTTTTAAGAATTACTGTAGAGGACTTATTAACAAATAATACCTTAGTAGAAAATCAGTTAGTAGCACAGTTGAGTTAAATAAGATGACAAATATCAAACGTATCGGCTCAATTACCCGATCAGGGGAAACTATGCAAAAATAAAAACATTACTTTAATGATGTAATGAGTATAATTATGCAGGATAGGATTAGCAAAATCAACTATGAAAAGCTTTATCCAGAACTCAAACAATTTTTCGGTGGCTACTTCCACCAAGATTGGACTTATATCTATGACTGGCAGGGAAAGTCACCATCATTTCAGGTTGTTGTGCGTGACTTTAAGACTAATAATTCTCAAGCGATTGTTACCCAGGTAACTCAAGAATTGGAACAATTCATTGCGGATCATCTGATATTAGAAGATGATTGGGATTTGGGTGAAAT
>NZ_VILD01000004.1:454652-460952 GCF_009712085.1 Anabaena sp. UHCC 0253 | reverse complement strand
GAAACTCTTGGTGACTTGGGACAAGAGGAAGCAATAACCGCAATCTTTGCAGCATTAGTAGATCCTGATGAATCTGTTCGAGCCTATGCAGCTAATTCTATCGGACTATTAGGTACACCAACGCTTTTGCCAAAATTAGCAGCACATATTAAATCAGAAAGTTCTCTTAGGGTGAAAGCGGAACTTTTAGGAGCTAGATATAGATTAGGTGCAAAGGAAGATATTCATCTTTTCTTGGATTTGTTGGATAACGCTGATGAAGATATGGCAACAACACTCCTCAATATTTTGGCAGATTTAATAGATCGCAAACAGCCTTTATATCTTTCTGAAAGTTCTTTTTCTATTAGTGAAGTGCTAACTAAGTTGTCAGATATTTTCCCCATGTTAAGTCCCCAAGTTAAGGGATTAATATTCCAACTCAAGACGATAGCCCAAAGTTAAACTAAGTTTTTGATGACTACCTATGAAATCGGACGGCAGATTGTATGAAAAGCTTTATCCAGGACTCAAACAATTTTTCGGTGGCTACTTCCACCAAGATTGGACTTATATCTATGACTGGCAGGGAGAGCCACCATCATTTCAGGTTGTTGTGCGTGACTTTAAGACTAATAATTCTCAAGCGATTGTTACCCAGGTAACTCAAGAATTGGCACAATTCATTGCGGATCACCTGACATTAGAAGATGATTGGGATTTGGGTCAAATTGTCATCCACAAACTTTTGTGTTCTATTTACGCTCCTGGACTGGGGCTAACTTATCGGCAATGGTTAGAAGATATTTTGACTATTCTCAAAGAGTAATTATAAGTATCACTCAGTCAAGTCAGGAAATACTAGTACAGTACGGCGTAAATCAACCAACCATTAAGAATTCTCAAGAAGCTTGTGTAATCTGCTTTTTTAATTTTTAATTGTTAATTTTTAATTCCGCCTTAATGGACTGGAAGGGAGAGAAACGGGGTAGCGTTAATGGGCTTTATTTATTAGACAAGGACAGTTAGCAACATTTTTTTTGCATAGAAAATAAAAAATAATAAAAAAATGCATTATAAAATTATAAACAATCCGACATATACAAATACGATGAAAATAGGATTAGAGGTACAACCAGAAAACGAACCTCTTCAATTTTTTTTCATTAGTATGCGATTACATAAGTATCCGGAATTTATACATGACATTTTAAATGACAGAGGTTATTTGGGAGACCCACAGGGAGTGTTATTTTACAACGACCTAGATGACGAAGACTTTGCAACAGACAATGTATTTAACAAAGAGGAAGTGAAAGTATATCACCATGTCTTTGGTGAAAGCATTGTCTCTAGAAAAACATTCATACAAATGGTCTATGATTTTAGCTGCAAACTGTTAGAAGTTTATGGGAACGATGGAAATATACCAGAAAATTGGAAACTTCAAATGGAAAATAGTTTAAAGGAATTAAGCCTAAAAATGGAACATTGACCTTCAATGCGATCGCGCATAGAAAATCAGTTAGTAGCACAGTTGAGTTAAATAATATGACAAATATCAACTGTATTGACTCAATTACCCGATTTATTGGAAACTATGCAAAAATAAAAACATTACTTTAATGATGTAGTGGGTGTAATTATGCAGGATAGAATTAGCAAAACCAGCCAAAATCACACATCTGCACCAAAGTCAAACCCCTTTCAAACAAGAGGGTTTGGGATTGATACCCCAAAAAAGTCAGCAACACCCGCCACAGACATAGACTTTGATGCCCAATATGAACACGCCAAGCGTTACGCACTGGACTTGTCTAATGTTCCCGTATTCCCACCATCACCAGTCCAAGCAAAATTAACCATTGGGCAGCCTGGAGACAAGTACGAACAAGAAGCTGATCAGGTAGCATCCCAAGTGGTACAACAGATCAATGCCCCTGCATCGGTACAAGCTGCTCAAGGACAGCCACAGCCACAGCAGCAAGAAGAACTAGAAGAGGAACTTCAGGCGAAACCGGAAATATCATCACTCCAACGCATGGAAGAACTAGAAGAGGAACTTCAAGCTAAGTCAACCGTACAGCGTCGGGAAGCGATAGGTGGAGGGGAAGCTTCACAGGATTTAGACACCGCTATTAACAGTTCTAGGGGCAGTGGACAGCCATTAGATGCAGGACTGCAAAGGTCAATGGGGCAGGCGATGGGGGCGGATTTTAGTGGGGTAAAGGTTCACACAGATGCACAGTCTGACCAGTTGAATCGCTCAATCCAGGCGCGTGCTTTTACAACGGGACAGGATGTGTTTTTTCGGCAAGGGGCTTATGATCCAGGGAGTCGCGGGGGGCAGGAGTTGATTGCCCATGAGTTGACTCATGTAGTTCAGCAGAATGGTGGGGCTGTGCAGCGATCGCTTATGCAAACAAAAAAGGAATCAATCCAGACTGCTAATATTTTGACTGTACAACTTTGGCCGGATGGAACGACACGTCATCTAAGACAAAGAGCAAGCGAGCGAAGTATTACAGAAGCACAGATAGATAATGCGGTCAATAACGGCGCTAAATACGACGATGCCGACTATCCAGGTGGAACAATTTATTACGACTCAAGTACCGGAGTAACTGTTTGTGAAGTAGCAGACCGAACTAAGACAACCTGTTATGTTAGTAGCCGTCCTAAATCTCGATGGACATTAAGAGTTTAGTTGATAATAGGACTTACGCAAAATATCTCTGAAACTCTCTTTTCTATCCCTAACGGGACGCTCCGCGAACGTGGTTCGTTCTTTCGTAACTTGTGCGTAAGTCCTGGATAATTAGGAAATCACTATTAAAATCGCCCAAAACTCTCTTCCTGTTCCTGCGATGCACTGAGCGAAGCCGATAGCGTAGCGTGGCGTAGCGTGGCGTAAGCCATAGTGTTCCCTTGACCCAACGACAATTTTTAACGCCCAACTACTTATTCTCAGGAGAATAACATGATAGTATTTAACAATATTTTTGAGTTAGAAGCTCCGATGCAAATCCTTCTGCAAATTGATGAACCTGATACAGAAGGTTGGAGAAATTACAGAATGGCACTTGTCATCAACAAAGATAAATACAAATTGGTAGAATTTGAACAATCGTTCAGTAGTTTATGTATTGAACGATTGCAGGGTGGTATCAATGACCTTCTAGAAGCAAGAACTGAGCAGTTTGACTTTGAACCTCTAGAACCAGCATTTCGCTTACAAGTATCACGTTTAGCTCCTGACGAATTTGAGATGCTCTGCATTGTCGATATCAGTTATGTAAGGAAAGGTCCAGCAACGGAAACGGGAATTGGTATGGCAATAGTGGTAAAAGCGGATGAAGTGAAAAGCGCCTTGAAGGAACTTAATGGACGATAAATACAATGCTTGCCATAGCGCGATCGCCAGTATAAGAACAGTTAATAGTACAGTTTAGTTAAATAAGATGACCAATGTCAAACGTATTGGCTCAATTACCCAATTCATTGGAAACTATGCAAACATAAAAACATTACTTTAATGATGTAGTGGGTGTAATTATGCAGCATAGAATTAGCAAAACCAGCCAAAATCACACATCTGCACCAACGTCAAACCCCTTCCAAACAAGAGGGTTTGGGATTGATACCCCAAAAAAGTCAGCAACACCCGCCACAGACATAGACTTTGATGCCCAATATGAACACGCCAAGCGTTATGCACTTGACCTAAAAAATGTTCCCGTATTCCCACCATCACCAGTCCAAGCCAAATTAACCATTGGGCAGCCTGGAGACAAGTACGAACAAGAAGCTGATCAGGTAGCATCTCAGGTAGTACAACAGATCAATGCCCCAGCATTGGTACAAGCAACTCAACAACAGCAGTCACAACAGCAGTCACAACAGCAGTCACAACAGCAGGAAGAACTAGAAGAGAAACTCCAGACGAAACCAGAAATTACATCACTTCAACGCATGGAAGAACCGGAAGAGGAACTTCAGGCAAAACCAGAACTATCATCACTTCAACGCATGGAAGAACCGGAAGAAGAACTTCAGGCGAAACCAGAACTATCATCACTCCAACGCATGGAAGAACCGGAAGAAGAACTTCAGGCGAAACCAGAACTATCATCACTTCAACGCATGGAAGAACCGGACGAGGAACTTCAGCGACAGGAAGCGATTGGAGGAGGGGAAGCGTCAATGGATTTAGACACCGCTATTAACAGTTCCAGAGGCAGTGGACAGCAATTAGATGCAGGTCTGCAACGGTCAATGGGACAGGCTATGGGAGCAGATTTTAGTAGGGTGAAGATTCATACAGATGCTCAGTCCGACCAGTTGAATCGCTCAATCCAGGCAAAGGCGTTTACAACGGGGCAGGATGTGTTCTTTCGTCAAGGGGCTTATGATCCAGGGAGTCGCGGGGGACAGGAGTTGATTGCCCATGAGTTGACTCACGTTGTGCAGCAGAATGGTGGGGCTGTGCAGAAAGAGAAAGAAATTGTCAGCAGAACTCAGAATGAAACAGCTTCAATAGATCAAGCAGGTATTATTCAGCCAATGCTAGATAATAGTATTATGCGTGCCTCATTATATCGGGGCATGACAGAAAGCAGTGGTCAACCGAAAATTGGCAGTACGGCACGCGAACTTGGTGTACGTGATAGCGATGTGAAACTGAATGAACAGAAAAAAGTCGTTCCTGGAAAAGGTATGTCAACAGCGAAGGGAAGTCCAGAAAATCTACCATCACATCGTCGTTCATCCATCTGGGGTGGTACAGGAAAAGATCCAGTTTGGGAGATTGAAGAAAATAATATCAATGGCAAGCTGAAAGCAAATCATGATGGTGACAACCATGTAAGTATTACGGCAGCCCAAAAAAATATGTCACTGGAAGAATTTCAACAAGAACTAGCTGCGACACAACCAAACTGGACAAAAACTCCAGAACCACAGAAAAAAGAAAAGTGAATATAAAAAAGAGATTGACAAATAAAACAGGGGTGAATAATGGCATGGCTTTTTAGTTTATCGGCTGAATGTGGAACTCAAACTCAAGCCGAGCTTTTTTTAGGCTATTTTCAAAAGCTATCTTGGACACTTGGAGATGGAAAAAAAATCACGACTGTACCGGAACTGATGGAAGATCATGATGGTAACTGGTGGTGTATGGTTGTTCCTCTGGGGATGAATGAGAACTTAGTCGAAAGTGACGAAGATACACCACAAATAAGGGAAATAGGCAACTTACTTTATGGAAGTTTGCAGAATGCGCCGGATTTTCGCTATGCTTTGTTAGGTGTTGAAGTAGATCTATTTAGAACATTTAGCGAATTGTTGGCGGATACAACAATTACTGAACAACCATCCAGTTTTGTAGGACTGGTGCTGGCGGAGTCAATCTGGGATATGATAAATCGTCCAGAAGCTTTTCAACTCTTTAAACCTGGTTATTTCTGGATACCCTTTGACCATGACTATTTTTGTAAATAGCATGACTCCTCTTTTGATGGTCAAGATAAAAACGGCGTTGCTGAATCATGGGATGATTTCGCCCAATTTAGAATGAATTTTCAATAGTTTCAATCGCTAATTCATCCCGCATTTATGCAATGCCGCTTTTATGTTAGGAGGGTCAAAGCAGTGCGATCGCCTGATTCCGTCCTTGCTTTTTCGCTGTATAAAGAGCTTGATCTGCATGAGATATTAACATTTCTAAATTTTGTTCTATTGTGGGCATTTCACAGGCAATTCCCATACTCAAAGTAATGCGATAGCAAAGCGCTCCGTAGGAATCGCTAACATCAGAATCTTGGTGAGGAATAGCAAGATTAGCGATCGCTTCTCTAATTAGGGCTTGCTGAAAAAGTAGAAAAAGGCAAAAAAAAATTAACTAGGTAGTTAGGCAAAAGCAAAGATAAGTTTTTGTTGTTTAAAATTAGGCAAAACATCACTTTTTCTAATTGAATTAAAGAAAAAAGAGATTATTTGGAAAAATTGCCATAAAAATCCCCAAAAAACCCTTGATAGTAAGGTAGAAAGATTCATAACTAAAAAAGTAATAGCAATAGCAGTTAGAGAGGTATGAGGAAGTTTAGCCATGACTCTACCCAAACTAAATCTTCGTTTACCCTGCCCAAATTTACCTTCAATACAGTTACGAATACCTTCGTCATAAGCAGCCTGTTTCTTATTTTCTTTACTGACATTTTTAGGTGGTCTTCCCAACGGCGGACCACTAATTCTAATTCCTCTTTCTTGACACCAAGCTCGATTCTCTCTTGTCCGATAAATTTTATCCACATGAACGGATTC
>NZ_VILD01000004.1:439789-454627 GCF_009712085.1 Anabaena sp. UHCC 0253 | reverse complement strand
TTTCTTGTACTGTCTCCTCTGGTATTTCTAACGCCTGTTTTACTATTTCTCTGTTGATTTTGTTAACTAGGTTTATATCTATTCTTTCTCTAAAGTGAACTAACATCGAAGGGTCAAATGGTGGTTTATTACTATAGGTTGACATCCCTATAAAGTATTGTAGATAAGGATTTTCCCTGATCTGTTCTACTGTTTCTCTATCACTTATTCCTAACTTTTCTTTGATTATTAATGCCCCCAGTGCCATCCTAAATGTTTTGGCTGGTGCGCCTATTTTTTCTGAAAATATTGCTGCGTATTCGCCATCAAATTCCGACCAAGGGATCATTTTTGCCATAATTACCCATCGGTTGTCTAATGCCAATTTCTCCTCGAAGGGTAGTTGAAACTTTTCCGGTGCTGTTTCCTGTTCTTGCGCTTTTCTATACATCTTAATGCGCCTTAATGCAAGGGATTTTACTCATTTTAACTCTTTTTCTTGCACCTTTTTCACTTTCTATCCCCATCAAGTCATCTATTTGTCCCGGTTTTATGTTTATTCAGCAAGCCCTAATTAACTCAGCAATAATTAACGCGCCTTGGGTATCTGTATTTGGTAAAATAACGGCAAATTCTTCACCACCATAACGCGCCACTAAATCAGTCGGGCGTTTTATAACTTTGGCGATCTCTTGGGAAACTTTAATTAAACAATCATCACCACTTTGGTGTCCATAACAGTCGTTGTATCGTTTGAAATAGTCAATATCAATAAGAATCAGCGCGAGGATATTTTTTTCTCGTTGATGACGTTGCCATTCAAGAGCTAAATAATCATCAAAGCGGCGACGATTAGCAATCTGGGTTAAACCATCTAAATTTGCCAGCAATTTCAATTGATGATTTGCTTCCTGTAAAGCAAGTTCAGTTTGCTTACGTTTGGCAATTTCAGCTTGCAAAATTCTCTGTTGTTTCTGAATAGTTAAATGAGTTTCTATTCGGGCTACAACTTCTTCAATTTGAATCGGTTTAGTGATATAGTCAACACCACCAACTTGAAATGCTTTTAATTTATCTAAAGTCTCATCTAAAGCACTAATAAAAATAATGGGGATATAACAAAGATCCGGTTCATCTTTAAAGGCTTGACAAACTTGATATCCATCCATCTCAGGCATTTTAACATCCAAAAGAATGAGATCAGGACAATTCAATTTTGCAGTTTTTAGCCCCCTATTGCCACTGATAGCACTACGAACTGTGTAACCAATTTTAGAGAGTAACTCGGTTAATAATTTTAAGTTTTCTGGCAGATCATCTATTAAGAGAATATTGCCTTTTGTTTGAGATTGGATATCAAGATGCACTGGATTTTTTAATGATTTGGTACATGAAACCTGGTAAAAAATACAATTTTGTGTTAGTCTATAATAGACTTATTATCAAAATTAAAATTACATTAATGACCAATAGAAATTGACAATTTCTCTGGCTATTGATTTATTTTTAAAGATGTCTATTTCGTAGTTTCATCGGTCAATAATTCTACTATTTCATCAAATTGAAATTGACGTGCTAGTGTTTCGAGAACCTTGACAAAATGGGATTCTTGATTGGGTATTTCTCGAATTAATTTCATTACCAGATTACTATCACCATCTAAGGACGCTTCACATAATTGCGAACGCCATTCCTTAGATTCAGACATCACAGCTAAATCTTTAGATGATAGCATGGTTGGGGAGCGATCGCTAATAATATCAGCCGGAGCTAATTCTTCATAAATATATTTCACTCCTAAATGTTTAGTTAAACTCTGAAAAATTGTACTTTCTTTAAAAGGTTTTTGTAAAAAATCATCACATCCTACTGATAAAATAATCGCTTTTTCTGCTTCTAGTACACTAGCGGTTAAAGCAATAATCGCTGTAGCGTTACCCTTCGTAGTAGATTTAATATTTTTAGTAGCTTCATAACCATCCATAATGGGCATTCTCATATCCATAAAAATTAAGTGAGGTTGCCACTCATCCCAAATTGCGATCGCTTCCTGTCCGTTACTTGCTTCTTTAATCTCAAAACCTAAAGGGGTAAGGAGTTTAATTAATAATTGACGGTTGATTACTTTATCATCTACCACTAGAATTTTATATGTGGGTTGTTCCGGTGCTAGGGCTAATATTTTTCTCTGCTCAATATTTTCATTTTTGATAATTGCTTGCCCCAATTTTACGGGAATTGAAAATTTAAAAGTTGTGCCTTTGTTTAATTCACTTTTTACAGTAATATCTCCTCCCATTAGCTGCACAAATTGACGACTAATAACTAAACCTAAACCTGTTCCTTCTTGACTTTGTTTTCCTGATTCTGTTTGAGAAAAAGCCTCGAATAATTTAGTTAATTCTGCGGGGGCAATTCCCATACCAGTGTCACTAATACAGAAAATTAAAGTATAGTTTTGATTTCCTGCATTTGCGGTAGAATTAATACTTAAACTTACTTCTCCGTGTTTGGTAAATTTAATCGCATTTCCTAATAAATTCAGTAAAACTTGACGTAATTTTATCTCATCATTATAAATATATTGTGGTAAATTTTCACCGCGTTCAAAGATTAATTTTATTCCTACATTAATTGCCGTTAAATGCAGCATATCTTCTAAATCATCTAGGAATTTATACAGGTTAAAATCCTTTTGGTTAAGAGTGGTTTTCCCGGCTTCAATCTTAGAAAAATCGAGAACATTATTAATTAGGGTTAATAAATATTCTCCACTACGCTGAATAATTCCCACATTTTCATATTGTTCTAATGATAGGTTTTTGCTGCGTAACATTAATTGAGAAAAACCAATAATTGCATTGAGGGGTGAGCGCAATTCATGACTCATATTTGCAATAAAGTTACTTTTCGCCAGATTAGCAACTTCCGCTTTTTCCTTAGCAATAACTAATTCTGCTGTGCGTTCCTCTACCCGATTTTCTAAAGTTGCAAAAGAAGTTTTTAACTGATCAGCCATACTATTAAATGAATGAGCCAAAGTTGATATTTCTCTAATATTTTTAGCTTCTGGTAAATCATTTTCTTGATCGGAATTTTGCCATTTCCCTAATGCTAAAGCCTGACTTGCTTGACTTAATCGTAAAATAGGTTTAGTAATCCATCGAGCCGTGAAAATACCAATTCCTGTGGCAATCAGTAAGGTAATAGCAGACAATACAAAGGTTAGTTGAGTATTCTGATAAATTTCTGTCATGAAATCAGACTCAGGAATCACTGTGATAATTAACCAGTTTAAGCCCAAATTATCTTGATAAGGAACTACTTTTATGAAATTGCGATCGCTATTTTCTCTAAAATCTAATTGCAGCGTTTCTTTAATTTGATCAAAACTATTAAACTTTGTCAACAGATGTAAGCTAGTTGCTCTAATTAAGGAATCACTCACATCAGTAACTTTGATTCTTTCTAATTTAGTTTTGCCATTTTGTTGTTTTTTAATATAAGTAGCTTGGTTTTTTACCGAAGTTCCAATCAGCAAACCATTAGGTTCAATAATAAATAGTCTTCCTGTTTTACCAATCTGTAAATTAGCCAGAAAATTACGAAAAGATGCCAGATTAGAAGCCGCTGAAAGTACCCCTAATAATTGATTAGTTTTAGGTGCATACACAGGATAACTACTATTGAGAGATAAATCTTGATTATCCCCAAGGGCAAAGATGGGAACTCTGGATGGTTTACCTGCTTTCATCGCCGCTTTATACCAAGGACGTTCTTGAATTTTTAGCCTTTCAATGGTTTCAATGAGGTTAATTTTATTGCCAAAACTATCAAATTTATATTCGTAAATCTGAAAAGGTTTATCGGGATTTGCCATTCGTATAGTTTTTTCATTTCTCTTATTAGCAATTCTCAGAACTCCCTGCTCAGTACCTACCAGAATATGGGTAATATTATCGAAATGTTGAAGCTGAGTATAAATATATTTTTCTATTTGATCGGCATTCTGAAGATTTAGATTACCTAATTTTACAGCATCTGCATTAATTTTATTAACCAAAACTGGAGTAGCTAAATAGTTATCCAAATACTGCACTACACGAGTAGTTATTTCATTTCGCAGTTCATTTGTTAATCGGTTTACTGATTCTTGTCCACTTTGGTAAGAAAGATAACCTACTAATCCCACTGCACCAACAATTTGCAATACAAAAGGAACAATTAATACTAATCTCAGAGGGATTTGTCGAGATTTATTGGATTTGCCTATACCATTATTCATGATTTATTAAAGATTCTACTCAAGCAACTAATTTTTCAAATTCAAATGTCCGTGCAAGTTTTATTAAAGATTGAATTAAAAAAATTGCTGTTTTCGGAAGTTCTCTAGTTAATTCTATGACATAGTTGGTATTTGTTTCTAAAGCAGCTTCATACAATTTATTAATCCATTTTTGATCCATACACCTAAAATACTCAGAATTATTTTCTATCCGCATTAGTTCTCTTGTATCACTCTCTGAAAGAAAGAGGCTAAAAATAGCGATCGCCTGATATTATAGAGTGCCTTTTTGAGTTTGTGGCATTAAAATTTTAAAAAAGAGAGATTTTCAAATTGATGAACAAGGGTTTTTAATAATTACTTCTAGAGGATTTATTAACAAATAATACCTGAGTAGAAAATCAGTTAGTAACACAATTGAGTGATAGCAATTCCCTTGCAAGTGAGGTACAAGAAGAAAGAATTAACCGCAGATGGAAGAGGATAAACGCAGATAAACGCAGATGAATTTGTACCTCGTTAGATGAAGAAATGCTATAAATAATTATGACAAATGTCAAACATATCGGCTCAATTACCTCTATTGATTGGAAACTGTGCAAAAATAAAAACATTACTTTAATGATGTAGTGAGTGTAATTATGCAGGATAGAATTAGAAAAACCAGCCAAAATCACACATCTGCACCACAGTCAAACCCCTTCCAAACCAGAGGGTTTGGGATTGATACCCCAAAAAAGTCAGCAACACCCGCCACAGACATAGACTTTGATGCACAGTATGAATACGCCAAAAGTAACGCACTTGACTTAACAAATGTTCCCGTATTCCCACCATCAACAGCAAACATACAACCCAAACTCGCAATCGGTTCACTTTCTTCTTCAGAACCTGCCAATACTAGTGAATCAGTAATCCAGCGTGGATTGTGGGATAGCTTCAAAAAAGGCCTCAAAAAAATTGGTGGGGCGATCGCTTCTGAAGAAAAATCTCCAGATCCTGAACCTCTTTCTCTGACTCAAAGCTTGAACCCATCTAGTATTTCAGACGATGAAATCAAACAGGAAATTAAACTGATTCGCAAATGGATTGCCAAACATCAAGAAAGTAGCCCTGATGCGACTTTATTAGCATCTTGCTTACAAACATTCGAGTCTGAAGTTGAGGCCAGGGAAGCAGTCGCCGCTGTCAAGAAATTACCGGGCTGGGGGAAAATGGCATCTAACGATCAAGCGATTTTAGAGAATATGCTCCAAGGGAGAGAAAATGATGTTTCTAAAAGTGTTCGTAATCGGTTAAAAGCACTAAAAACAGTTTTATCAAGCCAAACCGATATTGAGCAATGTAAAACTCTGACTGGTTTAATTAACGCCAAGGAATCCATTCCTGGTGTAGTTAATGAACCTGTTAGCACCACAAAGATAAAATATACATTAGCAGGTCCAACTACAGAAAAAGATTACGCATTTCAGGGTAAAAAAGCTGATGCGGAAAAATGGATTGTCAAGTTTGAAGATGGCATTAATATACCTATTGTTGCACCTAAAGCTCCTGAACCCGGACATCATAACCATACAGTTAAGCAAGCGGCTGATGCAGCCAGCTATTTACCCAAAGCAAATCGTTCTGTAATGACCACAATTCTACTCAATGCTGTAGTCAATCCTGATGATGCTTATTGGGCTACTGAATATAACACCCCTGACTTTCATTCCTATATGACAGCGGGTAAATCTGGTGTTGTGACTATTTATCCAGATAAGGTTTCTGAGAAGCTTCCAGATGAAAATTATATGCGTGGTACTATGATTCATGAGACAGGTCATACCTGGTCTTATAAAAATTGGGGTACTGATACCAAAAAAGGGAAATGGGTAGATTGGCAACAGGCAATGGATAAAGACAAGGTATCCGTTTCTGGTTATGCAATGAATTCGATTGATGAAGATGTAGCAGAAACTATCCAAATTTATGTTAGTACAAAGGGGTCTCCTCGCTTTGCGGAGTATCTTCAAATTGTGCCTAACCGTTTTAAAATGCTGGATGTGGAGTACAAATGAGCAATCTGATTCAGTGTTGGATAGCAGGAATTATGATCATGCTAAACTCTGTTGGTGGGGGTGAATATCTATGTAAGCAAAATCTTTCGGTCACTCACCATAACCCTACGGAGGTAAATAAAATGACTGGTACAACTTCTCCATCCGGTGCAACACATCCCGGTCAAATTTTGTTTGAAGATCGTGTAGATGATCGACAATGGACTAAGCAGGCTAATGAAGTTCCTCAAACAATAGCTTGGGTGAATGTAGAAGGTGTATGGCTTCCTGTAATTCGGATTGAGATTACAGGAACAGTTGACAAACGACGGATCACCAAGTACGGGAAAGATGGTGAGTTCTTGGAAACAACTATTCAATCTCCACCTCCTCGACCTCGACCCTGATTCAGATATTATGGATTCGTTAAGCTGTCGTAACACATTATCGGTATTCTACTCAAAGCGATCGCTCATCTATTGTCACTATCGCCACATAAAGGTTTGTAGTTAGGACTTTAGTCCTGAATTCAGGGCTTAAGCCCTGACTACGAGCAAAATCATAATAATAATATTTCCAATTTCTACCACCAACGCATTTCTAAATAACCTCGTTGGGGTTGATTAAGTTCTTCTTCCGTTAACCATTCCACCGATTTATAAGTACCAAATATATGATCCCACCAATCTACTCCTAAACCAAAATTATGATCCCATTGATTGTATTTGTGGTGAACATAGTGAACAGGCATTTTCATCCAGAAACATTTTGTGGGATTATCATGTTGTAATTGATGAGCGTAAGCAGCAAAAGCCGCATAAACCAGACTCCCTAAAAACCAACCAATGCCCGCTGGTAAAGACACAAAAAACATCACACACATGAAAATGATACTGCCTTGAACATAGGCTTTAAATTCCCAGACTACCCCTTGTCCTTCATTGCGACGATGATGATCACGATGACGTTTACCGATTTTGGGAGAATAGTGCATTAAACGATGTAGCCAATATTCAACCAGACTAGCAAAAATAAAAGCAAGTGCAAAACACCCTGTAGTGATAACTATGTTTTGTAACTCGATCATAAATTTTATTACCTTATATTTCTAATCTTAACCCAATCACACACTATTACGTAGAAATTGATCTAGCCAGTATCAGCCTATAGAGATTGAATATTACTCAATATCAGAAATATATGCAACAATCTCAAGAATAATTAAATAATCAAAAATGATACCAAGCTCCAGCATTGGATGAGAAGGAGAAATTGTGGAAGTTGTTCAAGAATATATGCAAGCTCTCTATGAGAGTGAACTTTATCCAGAAAAATTTATCTGTCATTACAAACAGGGCAATTTAGTTGATGTTGAAGATACGACAACAGGTAAGCGACATAAGCTTCTCACCTTCTGTACCAATGATGTTTTAGGGTTAGTCCAATCACAAGCCGTCAAACAGGCCGCAGTTGATGCGATTTGGCAATATGGGACTTCTAATAGTTCTTGTTCAGTATTAAGTGGTCGGATTGATCTTCATCGTCAGCTAGAACAGGAAATATCAGAATTTAAACACTTACCATATACTCATTTATTTGTCAATGCTTGGATGGCAATGCAAGCTCTGATGGATGGGTTCTGTCATTTAGCTATTAACATTCCCGGCTTTAGCAATACCAGAGAAACCTTGATTCTGACTGACATTCTCAATCACGGTTGTATAGTCTCTGCGGTAGTTAATGCTGACAACCGTTCTGGTAAAGTCTTTAGTCACAGTCCTGAAGTCCGTGTTAAGCCTTATCGTCACTGTGATATGGCAGATTTAGAGCGAAAATTGCGCCGTTATGCCCGTCCAGGCGATCGCATTATGGTAATTTCTGATGCAGTATTTTCGATGGATGGGGATATTGCCCCCTTACCAAAAATGCTAGATATCCTGGACAATTATCCCGGTAGTGTGATTGTCATGGATGAAGCTCATGCTAGTGGCGCACTTGGGGCAACTGGAGGGGGCATTTATGAGCATTTTGGCATAACGACCCAATCAGTATTAGAAAGGGGAATTATCCCCATTATTATGACTACCTTTTCTAAATTTGCGGCTTCAGCGGGAGCAGCTATTAGTAGTCATTCCCGTGAATTAATTGATTTATTGGATGTTTCCCCGACTTCCATTGGCACAATTTCCTTAGCCCCACCGTTAACAGCCGCAGCCTTAGAAAGCATTCGTCAGGTAAGACAAAATCCTGAATTAGTGCAGCAGTTACAAGCTAATACTCGTTATTTGCGATCGCGCTTACTAGCAGAAGGTTTTACAGCCATTGGGGAAACTAATGTCATTCCCGTGATGATGCCTGAAAATATCAATCCTAAAAAGTTTGCGCGGCAAATGATGGAAGAATATGGCATTTGGGTATCTCCCATTTGGTTTATCGCCAAACCGCGACTGCGAATTACCGCTAATGCCCTACATACACAAGAAGAAATGGATTGTTTAGTAGCTGCTATGGTAGCTACACGCAACACCCTAGATCCGGCAAAAGAACCTGTCGGAGTGTCCTAACCTCTTGATGAAAAATCCCCAATAAATAATGGGCGTTGCTGATTAAGAGTATGATTTTGTTTCACGCAGAGGCGCTCCAGTCACAGAGAGTAAGAGTTTGAAATCATTGATTTTTGAATTTCATACCCTAATTCAGCAACGCCAAATAATGTAGAGACGTTCCGTGGAACATCTCTACAAACCCTTCTATCTTCCTCCTTCTCTTCCTTCGTGTCCTTCGTGCCTATCCCTTCGGGACGCTCCGCGAACGTGGTTCATTCAGTATTTCTCCTCGGAAATTCACCAACATCAACAGCCCTAACATCAGTGGTAAACTGGCAGCCACATAAAACACGCCTATCAACCCTTGATCACTTAATACCAATCCAAATAGGCTTGGACAAAGGAACTGTCCCAAAAAATTTGCCCCTGTACCGGCGGCTAAAATACTAGATTGATATTCCGAAGGAGCAAGATTAGATAACAAGTTATAAAGACTGGGGACAACAATTCCCAATCCCACACCAAAAATAATAGTAGTTGGAAATAGCAAAACTAAATCTTGGAGTTGGGGAATAATCATTAAAGGTAAAGCCATACAGCCAAAGCCGCATCCTATCGTCGAAATTAAGCCGAAACGTTGAGCTAATCTCCTGACTCCAAAAGCCGAGATAGCAGCAGCACCAAGGGCTTGAGAGGCTAAAACAACGCCGTTCAGAACAGTGGTGGAGTTCATCGTAGCTTTGAGATAGAGAGGCAAATAAATGATTACAGCGTAAGCAGTTGCGGCTGTCAAACAGAGAGTTAGAAATATTTGTAATATGAAGGGATTTTTTAAAGCCTGAATGAGTTGATCGGAATTATTAGCTTTTGCAGATGATTCGGAAGAGGATGTTTCTAAACCTTTTTTTGGTTGTAATGTGAGGACAACTAATAACCCTAACGGGAGTGCTAAACCATACAGACAAAAAACCAATCTCCAGTGAAAACCACCAACCAAACCTGCTAAGACAGGATAGATAATATTAGATACAGTGAGAACACTAGATACATAGGCGATCGCTTGGGAACGTTCCTCACTCGAATCATACATTTTCACCAGCAAACCCAAACTAGCAGCCGCAATTCCCCCACTAGCAGCCCCCACCAAACCCCGTGTGATCAACATCGGTAGGAAACTCTGCATTAACCCCCCAGCCATGCCAAATAAAGCATAGAGAATCAGGGAAACCACGAGTATTCGCACTTGACCCAAACGGTCTGCTAATATCCCTAAAATTGGACTAAATATAGCAACAGTCAAGAAATGACTACTTACCAAATAACCTGCTAGGGCTGGACTCAGATCCAAGTCTGTGACAATTTCCGGGAAAATTGGTGCAATGACTCCTCCTGTCATCACAATCAAAGAGCCTGTAGCTAAAAGTACCAAAAGTTGGCGATCGCGTCCAGTCATTTTCAAGATTAAAGCACTCACACACAACCTCTGAATTATTTTAATTAGATGGTTTAAAAAGTTTAGATAACTGACTTATTGCAGAAGTCGGGTATCTTTTTATTCACACATCAAAACGGATTTTTATCTGTTTACGGAACGGATAAAATAAATGCTTGCCAAACTTTTCAGGAATCGCATCTCCATGAACACCAAAATTCTTTGGTTGTTTACCAGCAGGTAAATAAAATGTCCCAAACATTAAATCAAACACAGGGAACAAAGCCGCAAAATTCTTGCCAATTCCTTCCGTATCTTTACTGTGATGCCAACGATGAAACACGGGACTAACTATCAAATAGCGGAATGGTCCATAATTCCAAGGTACATTAGAATGGGTAAAAGCTAGATAAAAAATTAGGAAAGGAGTATAAATTTCCACTGATAAAGGTGAAAACCCCAAAAGTAAAATTGGCAAAGATTGCATTACTCGACTGAATATATCATTCAGTGGATGTACCCGCACAGAAGACAGCCAATCTAACTCTTCAGAAGTATGATGAACAGCATGAATATCCCACAATCGGCTGCTATGTAGCCACCGATGAGTCCAATAACCAATAAAATCAGCAATTACTATTACCATCAAACCCTGCACCCACTGGGGTAAATTAGCAGCTAGTCCATAACTTGATTTTAATATTTGTGGATCAATAGAACGCCCCAGCACCAGAAATAAAGGCACTATCACTATCGCAATACATACCGCACTCAATAGATGACTAATTAAAAGGGTAAAAAACCAGTAAAAGCTATCTAGCCAAACACCCTTGCGCCATTTTTGTTGATTGGTGATGCTCGGAAAAATACCTTCAATAATCCCAAAAGCTATTGTTAAGATGATGAATAAAATAGCTATTGTCACTAACCTTTCTCTAATCATCAGCACACTGTCTTTAGTAATTACAAGTAATCATTATTGTATAGCAGGAAACAGCGCAGAAAGGAATATCAATCCCAAATAAATAACCTGGCAGTTTTCATCAACTACCAGGCTTTTCGACTACTCAAAAATTATGTTATGGATAAATTACAGAATACCCCAGAAGTGGAGGAAGCCTTTTCCAGAAAATAGTTCAATTAAAGCTGCTGCCAAAAAACCGATCATTGCTAGACGGCCATTCCAGATTTCTGCTTCAGATGTAAAACCCCAACGCCATGCGTTACGATCAGTCGCTACAGGTGTTGTAGATGTTTTGGTTGCGTTAGTCATGGTCAGCACTCCAGTTAGGATTTACTAAGCTTTATTGCCTTATGTAAATAAACATAACAATTATTTTCAAAAAAAGCAACATTTATTTATATTTTTTTGCAATTATATATGTATCAAAATTTTAGAGAGATTTCATGAAACCGCTCTCAGATTTTTTGCCATCAAACATCTACAGGACTTACGTAACTGGCATATTAGTAGGGTGCGTCAGACCTCATAAATCCTGCAAATAGACAGATATTTAATACCTGACGCACCATAAGGGACTTCCAAATACTAACGTAAAAAATCTCTCAAACCCTTATTCCTCTGTGTCCTCTGCGCCTCTGCGGTTCATTAATCTGGATAATTTATTTCTTGGAAGTCCCTAAAATATATTTTTGGTGTGACACTTGCGTAAGTCCTAAGTAGGTGGGAAAACTTATAACTATGTCATTGCGAGTGGAACGCAGCAATCCCAAGAGTTTTGGGTAATTTACAGTTCGTTACATAGTTGGGTTGATTAGTATCTACCTACTTAATCTAAATAATCAAAGTCTTCTCAGCTTTTTTCAAACAACGTGGTCTGGTTCTAAAGCACAAGGATAAGCCGTATCACCTATTTCCACCTGGAGAGTAGAGTGTTTGATCCCAAAATGGTGTTCAAGTTCCTGGCAAACTTCCCATAAAAAAGCATCCCCAGGGTAGCCTCCGGGCATCACTAAATGGACTGTGAGCGCAGTTTCTGTGGTACTTATAGCCCAAATATGAAGATCGTGGATTTTCAAAACACCAGGACGCTCAATTAAGAAATTTTTAACTGCACGTGGCTCGATTCCTGTTGGTACGGCATCAAGTGCTAAGTTGACAGAATCTTTGAGTAAGTGCCACGTTCCAAATACTACAACTGCCACAAGAACTAAGCTTACCAACGAGTCAAGCCACACCCATTGTGTAATTAAGATAGCAATCCCAGCCACCACGACCCCCAAAGAGACCAACGCATCAGCAGCCATGTGTAAAAATGCTCCCCGAATGTTCAAGTCATTTTTACTACCTGACATAAACATGAGTGCAGTAATGGTATTAATTATAATTCCTACCATAGCAATACCAATAATTGTTCCTCCTGCTACAGGTACAGAATCGTTAAAGCGGCGGATAGCTTCCCAGGCGATCGCACCCATAGACAAAAGCAGGATAATAGAATTCACTAAAGCAGCCAAAATTGAAGAAGCCCGCAATCCGTAAGTATAGCGGTGGCTGGGAGGACGACGAGACAGCGTACTTGCACCCCACGCCAGGAGGAGTCCCAACACATCACTGAGGTTATGACCAGCATCAGCAAACAAAGCTAGAGAGTGCGCTAAGTAGCCATAAGTTGCTTCAACAATGACAAATCCTAAATTCAGTACAGTCCCAATGGCAAAAGCCCGGCTAAATGTTACCGGGGCGTGACTATGATTATGGTGTTTGTGTCCGTGTGTCATGGTGATGAGTTAGGAGTAAAAAACCAGATAATACTATGGTTGGTACATTGCTATTGAACCTGATAGCGGTATTTATTCCGTTCTACTTAATATCATTGCAAATACTGTACTTCCCAATCTTCAAGTTGTAGATTTTCAACTCTTTGAAATTCTCTAGTGTTATGAGTTACTAAAATAAGATTGTTAGCTAATGCAATAGCAGCAATTTGAAAATCATAAGCACCGATAGGAGTACCTATTTTTGATAATTGAGAACGGATTTCACCATAAATTTTAGCCGCCTTTCCATCAAAAGGTAAACTGATATATTGAGAGAAAAATAACTCATATAAAGCTAGATTTTGTTCTTTTTTTATACTACGACAAGCTCCATATAGCGGTATGCACTTGAGTGAGATACAGTCATTAAATCGCAAAACCTGTAGGGGTGGGGTTTCCCCGCCCTCGATTGTATTTCATCCGACCGATAACCGCTATAGTATAATTCGGCTTTGACAATATCGCACAAACAAATATTTTCACGATGAGTAGTTTTAAATTTATTAATTACATTTTCACTACGTCCTGTTAAATATTGAATGCAGGTGTTAGTATCTAACAAGTACATCATCATTCAATATCCCAAATTCTTCGATCACAATCAACCAAATTTTCTCTAGCTAAAAATTCGCCTTCCCATTTTCCAGCAGTTTTATCAAAAAAATCAGTAGGATATCCTAATTGTTCTGGTGTTGGTATTTTTTCTTCAGAAGAATCAGTAATAATAATTACTAATTCTTGATTAGCTAATTGCTGGGGAAGCTGTAGTAATAATTTACCTTCTGCATCAACTTTTGATTTAAGTTTTATTTGCATATAATTAGCTCCTTAGTATCTTTTATTATTATACTCTAATTTTAGGAAAAAATAGTTTTCAATCATTCATTGCTTTGAATAATTGCTCGATTTCCTTGGCTGTCGTTATTGATATTATATACATTTTACTTTCTGTCAATAACATGATATTTAATTCTTGATAGTAGCATTTGCGGTGGTTGATTATCAGAAAAATATTTAGGTACACTAGAACCAAAAACTTTAGAAATTAATACTACCAGCTTGAGAAAATATAAACAAATGATTGCTAATTGGGTTAGGGAAAGTAGGGATTATTTTAAAGTAAAGATTGAAAACGTTCATCTTCTCTAATAGCATCAAAATCTGAATCAGTTTTTGCCGATTCTCTAACTGTGTCAGGATTTAAATTAATTGCTATTTTTAGATTTTCAATTGCTTTTTCAATATTACCTTGTAGGGCATAATTACAAGCTTTATTATACCAAGCATTGTGGAAATCAGGTTTAATTTCCACAGCTTTGTCGTAGGAAGATATGGCTTCTTCATACCTGCCTAAATTCTTTAGGGAAATGCCCCGATTGTTCCAAGCTTCGTGATAATCAGGTTTAATTTCCACAGCTTTGTCGTAGGAAGATATGGCTTCTTCATACCTGCCTAAATTACGTAGGGAAATGCCCCGATTGTACCAAGCTTCGTGTTTATCAGGTTTAATTTCCACAGCTTTGTCGTAGGAAGATATGGCTTCTTCATACCTACCTAAATCATCTAGGGAATTGCCCCGATTGTTCCAAGCTTCGTGTTTATCAGGTTTAATTTCCACAGCTTTGTCGTAGGAAGATATAGCTTCTTCATACCTACCTAAATCATCTAGGGAATTGCCCCGATTGTTCCAAGCTTCGTGTTTATCAGGTTTAATTTCCACAGCTTTGTCGTAGGAAGATATGGCTTCTTCATACCTACCTAAATCATCTAGGGAAT
>NZ_VILD01000004.1:379273-439764 GCF_009712085.1 Anabaena sp. UHCC 0253 | reverse complement strand
TTTAAATTTCCACAGCTTTGTCGTAGGAAGATAATAGCTTCTTCATACCTACCTAAATTGTATAGGGAAATGCCCGATTGTACCCAAGCTTCGTGATAATCAGGTTTAAATTCCACAGCTTTGTCGTAGGAAGATATAGCTTCTTCATACCTACCTAAATTGTATAGGGAAATGCCCCGATTGTACCAAGCTTCGTGATAATCAGGTTTAAATTCCACAGCTTTGTCGTAGGAAGATATAGCTTCTTCATACCTACCTAAATTGTATAGGGAAATGCCCCGATTGTACCAAGCTTCGTGTTTATCAGGTTTAATTTCCACAGCTTTGTCGTAGGAAGATATAGCTTCTTCATACCTACCTAAATCATCTAGGGAATTGCCCCGATTGTTCCAAGCTTCGTGTTTATCAGGTTTAATTTCCACAGCTTTGTCGTAGGAAGATATGGCTTCTTCATGATTTTTTCTAATATATTGTAAATAACCTAATTCAAAAAATAATTTAGCTTTTTGTTCATTATCTATTTCATGTTCAATAATATCTATAATTTCTAGGATTTTCCGATTTGTTTCTTCATTCGTTAAATTTACATATTTTTCATAAGTTCCTTCTTGAATAATCCTTGTTGCTTCTTGTTCGAGAGTTGTTGAATCTAAAGGAAAATCAAATAAACCAGAACGCCAATCAAAGAAATCAGGGGCGCGGTGAATAAAATATTTAATTGCAAACTGAGGTAATAAAAAAACAAAACACATTTTCAAATTATCTCTAAACCGTTCTCGCTGTTGATTCAGGTTAATTAAAACAGGTGGTACACCTTCCCAACTATAGGAATAGGTTTCTCTACTACTCCAACCTGCTAATTTTTTACATTCTTCATATTCATACAGTGAAGACTCTAACCCAGTGATAAATAAAACATTAATTTGGTCTTTATTTTCTAAATCATTAATTATTTCATATAAATTAGTAATAGATTTATCTAGCTGTAAAACTTCTATCTTTTTATTATTAATATCTTCTTTTACTTTAATAATTAATTTTTGACCTTCAGCCGGAGAACAGCGTACAAATAACAATTCAAAGCCTTCGGTAAATTGAAGTGTCCGAATAAATGCCTGATATTCTTCATCTTTGTCTATTGGTAAATCATCATCCCAATCACTTAGTTTAAGAGGCATAATTTTAGATATATAATAATGTAGGTTGGGTTGAGAAAACCCAACATTTTCAACATTTCCAACATTTCCGTCATTATGTTGGGTTTCACTTTGTTCTACCCAACCTACGATGTTTAACAATTTTTAAAGCTGTTTTTATCCAGGATATCCTTCATCATAAGCATCCTGAAATTCTTTTATCCCTTTAATTAAAGGGTGAATATCATACCAAACTTTACTACTTCCATCTGGTTCTATATAACGATATTCTAAAACACAACGATTAAATAATAAACCCCGATAAAGTTGATCATTAACTATCTCTTTAGAATGATGCACTTTTGCTAATGCTTCCCATTCATTATGAAAAATTGTATTTTTGTAAGTAGTTCTCAATTCGCTAAATGAACGTTGTAAGGCTCTTTTAGAAATAGGTAATTTTATTGTATATTTAATTGCCTCCTTCATTAATAATAATAAATTCCGCACATGACCACCACTCATCAAACATAACATTTCTAAAGATTGACTATCTTCAAATATATCAACTATTAAGCGACCTGGATCAATCTCACTCAAACGCTTTTGCAATAGTTCAATAACCTTATTAATTCCTCTTTCATAAGGTTCATTTTCCGGTGTTTGTACCATAATCATTGGTAAAACTTGGGGAGTTCCATAAATATCCGCTAATGATGAAGCGCGATCAGAATAAATTAAAGAAATTGGGACTGTATAAACCAAATGACAATCTAAATCTTTCAATTGTTCATTACGATCTATGAAAATTTGGTCATGATTACTACGTCCTTCTCCTTGATTGATAGGGACAATTCTATCTAAATTATCAGCAATTAAAACTAATTCATGATATTGTGAAGGTAGACTCTTTTTAACATCTTTAATAAACTGCTTTAATGCCTTTGTTAAAGTAATCGTATGGGGATTAATTAACTGCCGAATTTTAGAACGTTCACCCGGTTCAGTGCGTATTTTAGTAGTAATTTTCGCAAATTGGGAAACTTGCGCTTCCATTGATAATTCTTCTAGAGAAATTTTTGTTTGTAGTAAATCCTTTAAATCTTCGCAACGTTCTTTTAACCAATTTGATATAGCTTGAGAATCGGTTTGATCTTTAAAGGCTGCTAATATATTGCGTGTACAAGCTAAAATAATATCTGTATATTGAACATCTTCAGGATCAATATCTTCCTCATCTGCGGCAAAATAAACAACAAAAAACCCGTTTTCATCTAAATATTTTTGTAGTCTGAGTAATTCTGTAGATTTACCTGCACCACGATGACCAGCGTATAATTGACAGGTGTTTCTGTCAGATAACAAAATCTCATTTCCTACCGCTTCTAGTATATCCCCATCACCCCGCACTTCGTGACAATCAACATAAACAGGATCTCCAGCCGGTAAGGGTTGGAAGGGGTCAAAGGCGTTAAATAGCCGCTTTAAAAAGGCAAAATCTGATGTCATAGTAGAAAATATCAGTATCTAACGTCATATTAGCGCAAAAATACTGACATTCATCTAATTATTAGTTAAATACCCGACTTGATTAAGGTGATATATATTGAATACTTTAGTCTGTAGCACTTTTGTATTCAATACCTTAATCTCTTTTCATGCAACCAAGTAAACTAGACCAAAATTTAGGGCTAGAAATACAACGTCGTCGTTTAGAGAAAGGCTTTTCCCAAGAGTATCTAGCAGAAATTACAGGTCTGCATAGAACCTATATTAGCCAATTAGAACGAGGCTTAAAAAGCCCATCTGTAAGAGTTCTGAGTCATATCACAAATGCTTTAACTGTAACAATGAGTGAATTTTTGCAAGCTGTAGAGGAATCTTTAAGTGTTGACAGAAAACGAGATTGAGAGGCTAAAACAAGCTATTCTTGCTACTATTGCATCCCCAGTAATTGGGTCAATAGAAGATTATGCTTGGGAAGCTATTTTTCATTATATTAAAGATATTCCTCTGACAGATCCAGCTTTAGGACGTAGTAAACTACTTTATGATGCCGTTAATATTTTAACTAAAACAGGTTGGTCATTAAAATCTCTTCAACTGAATAATTTAAAAGTTGGGAGTACATTTTTCTTTGTAATTCAAAGAGCCGATATTATTAGTAAAGCTGATCAACTTGGTTTCCCTAGTTTAACAGAATTATCTGCACCAGAAGAACTAGGTGCGGCTGTTATTCAACATTGGAATGAAAAATTGATTACAAATCAGTCATTACAAAGAGTTGAAAATAGTTATGAAAGCATACTTCTGAAAACTATTAAAGGTAATGAATATGTTTATTGTGAATATCCTTTATATCCACTTGATCCTACTACTTTTAATTGGGCTTGGACAATAAACAAAAAAACAGGTAAAAGTGGTGCAGGTTTACAAGGTAGTGTAGAAGATAAAGTCCAGTTAGTTTGGTATAAAAATCAAAAACAACTTTTTAAAGCTAGAATTATTCCTCTAGAAGCAGTCAGAATAAATATTCAGAGAACTCGTCTTAACCCTGATAATTATGTGAAAACTATTCTTGCAGCTTTACAAGCCCAAAATTCCTAATCTTAACTTTAGAGAATACATTCAGCGATAGTTTTAGCTAATAGTGGAGGTACAGATTCACCAATTTGAGAAGCCATTTCTGTATATGTTCCCAAAAAGTGAAAAGTATCTGGATAAGAATGAAGTCTAGCTGCTTCACGTATTGTAATAGTTCTATTTTGTGTGGGATGAAAAAATCTCCCAGAACCAGGATGAAAAACCCATCTTGTAATTGTCTTCGCTGGTTGATCCCAATAAAGCCTTCCATAAGCACCACTATAATGTTTTTTAGGTGCTAATTCTGGTGGTAAATCTCTCGCATCTTGTCCTTCTTTTAACAGCTTTACTCTTGACATTTGAATTGAACTTAAAGCCCGCGCAATATGGTTTGTAATTTTACTACTGTTATGTCTAATTAAAGTTTGATAACTTGTTTGAGGATCTGAGGGATATCTATCTTCATCATATTTTTGTCCAGCATTTAATTCTGGTAAATCTCCAATTGCATCTTTAACTGTGACGATTGGAGAAGAATTGGATTTTAGTAGGTTTGTTTGATAGTATGATTCTTGATTTTTAGAATTAATTTTAATATCATCATTATGTGTAGGGTTGGGTAAGACAATTAAACGCTCTAAACTAGCAACAAAAAAAGCTCTACTTCTTGTTTGTGGTACTCCATACTTAGCAGCATTTAACGATGATGATGTAACTTTATATCCAAGTGATTCTAGTTGATTTGTAATTTGATATTTGAATAACCCTTTATATGCTGTCAAAATTTCTGGAACATTTTCCATAATCACGTAAAGAGGTTTAAACTCTTTTACAAAATCTAAAAAACTTTTATATAATTGATTCTGTGGATCATCTATATAGCGATATTCAGCAGGTATATTTCTGGAAAACCCCTGACAAGGAGGACCGCCAATTATCGCTTGTAATTGTTCTCTCTCTAATCCTAAATTGTGACGAAGTTCTGAGGGATTAACTTCACGAATATCTTGATGTATAACTTTAGTATTTGGGTAATTATGTTGATAAGTTGCTAAGGCTTTTTTATTTGCATCAATGGCACATAAGGCTTCAAAGCCAGCCAAATGAAAACCTGTAGTTAAGCCACCTGCACCAGAAAATAAATCAATAATTTTGTTGTTCATGATTGAATACTATAGTATTCGGGAATTAATGTCAAATACTTTGTTTTTTCAGTATTACTCAGACACCGAACTGTTTAAAGAGGTATAATTTTTTTTATTGTGAGTCTTAAAAATCCCCGTGTCTTGAGACCGGGGAGTGTC
Source organism: Anabaena sp. UHCC 0253 (assembly GCF_009712085.1). Taxonomy (NCBI): domain Bacteria; kingdom Bacillati; phylum Cyanobacteriota; class Cyanophyceae; order Nostocales; family Nostocaceae; genus Anabaena; species Anabaena sp. UHCC 0253. The sequence goes on along the minus strand of NZ_VILD01000004.1, from coordinate 434,741 downwards.
AAAATCCTACTCTACTTCCACCACAGAGATAATTCTCTCATCCCGGTTGAGTTGACAAATAGTTTCACCTTTACTGTCCTTACTGAGATGAGGAACTGTATCTACTGATATGCGGATTACTCGCTCTTTATTTGTTAGTAGTGCGACTTCTGTTCCTGGATTTGCTCGTACCATTGCGGCTAAATTGTCGGTTTTGTTATTAAATTTCAAAACTTGTATCCCTAAATCACCACGATTAGCAGCCCTTAAGGTACTGGCTGGCATGATTTTGGCATATCCCTCTTCTGTGACTAGCAATAATTGGCCATCTTTGCTGACGTTTACACAACCAACCATTTGCTGATTTTTCAAGAGTCGGAAGGCTTGTAATCCCATAGCAGCACGACCCATCACTGGTAGCTGTTCATCATTGACGGGAAACCTTAACAGACGACCGCTAGAACTAGCCAAAATGAGATGTTGTCCGCTGGTAGTGAATTGGGTAAAAGCTAATTCGTCATCATCTTTGAGTTTCAAAATTGTAATTCCTCTTCGAGAGAGGTTAACAAATTCTGATAAAGACAGACGTTTAATGCGTCCTTCCTTCGTCACCAGCACCATTTCTTGATTTTGTGGATTTTCGGGTAGCAAGAACCGGGTAACTATACCTTCGGTATTACCTTGGGCGGTACTGGTAAGCATAGTAATCAATGGCGTTCCCCTCGCAGAACTTGTAGTGAGCGAAGTCGAACTACGTCCAGTAGTCATGGGAATATCTCCCACCGTAATCGGATAGACTTTACCCCCGCTAGTCAGGATTAATAGGTCTTTCTGGGTATTAGTTAATTCAGTTTGGATAATGAAATCATGATCCAATAACCCGTTTTCCCCTTTCGGTTTTTTGCTGTTGGGAGAAGTGCGGCGCACATAACCCCGTTGAGTAACTTCTAAAATAGTTTCTTCTGAGGGTTGTTCCGATTTGGGATGGGGAATTTTAGATGGGGAATTTTCTTCTGGTGCTACTGCTGATTTTTTAGTTTTAGTTTTATCTTCTGGAACTGGTTTTTCTTGGTTATGAACAATTTTGGTGCGACGAGGATCATTGTATTTGCGTTTGAGTGTCCGCAAATCTTTTTTCAAAGCCTTGAGGAGTTCCCGTCTATCTTCCAGTAATGTCCGCAAGAGGGTAATTTCCTGGTTAATTTGGTCAAATTCCTTTTGTAAGTTTTGCTGTTCTAAACTGGTGAGACGACGTAATGGCATAGACAGAATTGCATCTGCTTGTACCTCAGTTAAATCCAGATGGCTACAAAGTGTCATCTTGGCTGTACTGCCATCGGGAGCTTGCCGTAAAATTGTAATAACATCATCTAAATTTGACAGAGCTTTTAGCAATCCAGTGAGGATATTGACCCGATTTTCTGCTTTCTCTAGTTCATAACTGTAGCGACGGTTGAGGGTATGTTCTCGGAACTTGAGAAATTCCTCTAAAAGTTGCCGTAAGCTTAATTGGCGGGGTTGTCCATCAACTATAGCTAAAAGAATCGCCCCAAAGGTCGTTTGTAAAGCAGTTTGGTGATACAAATGCTGGAGTAATTCTTGGGGGTTGGTATCACGTTTAAGTTCAATAACTACGCGCATTCCATCGCGATCGCTCTCATCCCGAATATCAGAAATTCCGTGTAAACGACCTTGATTGACTAAATCGGCGATTTTTTCAATCCAACCAGCCTTATTGACTTGATAGGGCAGTTCTGTGACTATTAGTGCTGTGCGGCGTTTACTTCCTCTGGTGGCAGGAATTTCTTCCATTGTGACTATGCCGCGCATGACAATACCACCTTTACCAGTGGTGTAAGCCTCTTTAATTCCCCCATGATCAACAATTTCCCCACCAGTCGGAAAGTCTGGTCCGGGAATTAATTGAAATAATTTTTCGTCCGTTAACTCTGGGTTATCAATTAAGGCAATTAACCCATCCACAATTTCTCCCAAGTTGTGGGGAGGAACATTTGTGGCCATTCCTACGGCAATTCCGGCACAACCATTCAGCAACAAAAATGGTAATTGAGCAGGTAGTACCGTTGGTTCTTGTTGGGAATTGTCGAAATTCCCAGTAAATTCCACCGTCTCTTCGGCAATTTCCGCCAACATTCCCTCATGTCCCACAGGTGCAAGACGGGTTTCTGTGTACCGCATCGCCGCTGGTGGGTCATTATCAACACTGCCAAAGTTACCATGTCCCCCCAGTAAGGGATAACGGCTGGAAAAGTCTTGGACTAATCGAACTAAAGCATCATAAACTGATTGATCACCGTGAGGATGATATTTACCGAGAACATCTCCAACCACACGGGCGCATTTTCGGTAAGGTCGATCTGGTGTTAAACCCAGTTCGTGCATGGCATATAGGATGCGCCTATGCACTGGTTTTAACCCATCACGGACATCTGGTAAGGCTCGCCCCACAATCACACTCATGGCATATTCTAGGTATGACCGTTGCATTTCGGTGTGCAGGGCGGTGGTGATGACCTGTCCCTTGGAGAGAAGGTTTAACTGTTTTGCCATGAGGTTTTTCCCTGAATTTTCACTACACAACAGCCGCTAGAAGATAACACGCTTCGCAATCACAGCATAACGGATGAAATAGAAATACTCACACAATCTTGATACTCATTAAGATAAAAAGCAGTAGTATTATCCTTGATGTGATCTAAGCTTATGGATTATTAAAAATACAACAGAGATTGCTCCGGTGTTAGCCCTATTAGTATAAAGTCTCATGAAAACTGTTTTAATTGTCGAAGATGATTTAATTAATGCTCGCGTTTTTTCTAAAATTCTCACTAAACGCGGTGGCTTGGGTGTAAAACATACGGAAAATGTAGACGAGGTCATGGAAATTGCCCAAGCGGGTCAAATTGATTTGATTTTAATGGATGTTTCTTTGTCACGTAGTGTATATCAAGGTAAGTCTGTTGATGGTATCAAAATTACACAAATGTTAAAATCTGACCCACAAACAGCCCACTTACCGATTATTTTAGTGACAGCACACGCTATGGAAGGCGATCGCGAGAATTTCCTGAAACAAAGCGGTGCTGATGGTTATATTTCTAAGCCTGTGGTTGATCATCAACAGTTTATAGACCAAATTTTCAACCTGCTACCACCAGGATAAGTAGGTTGGCGTTGAAAATAGTCGTTGGGGCAAGGGGGCAGGGGAGCAAGGGAAGGTGACAGGTGACAGGTGACAGGTGACAGAGAAGAGGCAGGGAGCAGGGAGAATATGTTTTCAACTGACAACTGACAACTGACAACTGACAACTGACAACTGACCAATCACCAATCACCAATCCCTATTAGGGTGTTGGTAATTCCTCCTGTTGCACGAGTGCTAATTTAATTTCTGGTAATTCTAGGAATTTTTTGGTATCTGACAGCAAGCGTTCACCCCAAAGATTTTCTTTGAGAAAATCTAAATCAGCATAACGGTAATCTGTACGGAGTGCGGATATTCCCATTTGTAGACCCTTTTGTCTATCCCCTTTGTTATAGGATGCTACTGCTAAAGCAAGCATTGGTTCTGCTGCTTTTTGATCAATGGTGACTGCTGTTTGCCATTGCTGAATTGCTCCTGAAATATCGCCCTGCTCGTATTTGATTAAACCAATGTTGTTTATAGCTGGCCAAAACTTTTGATCTTGTTTAACAGCCAAATTGAATTGGGCGATCGCTTCTGGGAATTTATTCAACATAAAGTAAGCGTTGCCTAAATCAAACAACCCCCCAGCATAATCGGGTTTTAATTTCAACCCCTGTTGATAATGGATGAGTGATGCTTGGTAATCTTTTTTTTGAAACTTAGCTGAACCCAAAGCAAATAGGACTTCAGGATTTTTGGGGTTGAGTGTTTGGGCTTTGTTCAATGAGGTAATAGCCTCATCAAATTCTTTATTTTGTAAATACAAACTCCCCAGCAGCCACCAGACTTTATCATTCTGCGGAGCTAGTTTTGTCGCTAACTGCGCTCTGAGTAAAGCTGGTTCAACCCTCTGAAACTGAGCTAACATAGCTGCTTCCTGTGCCAAGCTCAAACCCTGCCTCTCTAACTGTGCATAATCAATCTGCACTGTATGAGGGATGAATGCTTGAGCATGAGCAGCTTTAGGCATACTCCATAAACTACAAGCAACGAAAAGAGAAATTAACCGAATGTGTTTTGGCACACTACCGCCTCTTAAACCACAAATCAAGGAATCATTTCCGATAGCTTAACAAAATCAGATGGATTGGTCATTGGTCAATTGTCAGTTGTCAGTTGTCAGTTGAAAACATATTCTCCCTGCTCCCCTGCCCCTCTGCCTCTTTGGTGATTGGTAAGAGTTTTTGATTTCAGTCGGGGGTTGAGGACAAAATTGGTAGAGTGACGGTGAAAGTCGTACCTTCACCTGGTGTGCTGGTTACTTGAATTTGTCCTTGATGATGTTCGACAATGGCTTGAGCGATCGCTAATCCTAATCCTGAACCAGTAGTTGTGGTTTTATCCGTTTTGCCAGTTCTATGAGTCCGTGCCGGATCAACTCGATAAAAGCGGTCAAATAATCTTGGTAGCGCCTCTGTTGGAATACCAATTCCTGTATCACTGACTTTAATTTGTAAATAAGAATTGGTGTAACGCATTCCAGAAACTCGATTTATACCTTCTATTCTGCCTAGTTCTACTTTTATTACCCCTGATATCGGAGTATGTTGCAAAGCATTCCCAATCAAATTTGTCAATAATCTTACCAATTGCTCCCAATTTCCCATCAGAGTAAACCAGTTTTCTAGTAACTCAGGATTAACTTCTGTCGGGGGAGGATCGACCAAATGAAGAACTAGATTAATTTGTTTTTCCCTAGCTACAATTTGTTGTTCTTCTACAACTTCCATCAATAGAGCATCAAGAGGACAATCTGAAAATATATCTGTGGTAATGCCACTATCTTGTCTCGCTAAAAAAAGTAAATCATTCACTAACTTTCCCAATCGTTGAGTAAGTCTTTCTACTACTTTTAATTGTTGTCGATATTGAATTGTATCGTTTCCTGTTTCTTCAACTAAATCTAAATCAGATAAAGCCACTTGGACATTAGTTTGAATTAACGCAATAGGACTTCTTAACTCATGGGAAGCATCAGCAGTAAATTGTTTCAAGCGTTGGTAGGATTCCCCCACTGGTTCCATTGCTTTCCCCGATAAAAACCAACCACTAGCAGCTACGGACAATACCATTAAACTGATACCTAAAGCCAAATCGAAAATTAATTGCCGGCTGGGTTTCGTCACCTCAAACCAAGGATGACTCACTCGCAAATAGCCTAAAACCTGTCTTCCTAGTTCTATTCTTTTGGTAACTTGTCTTAATAATAGTGCAGATTCTCCCCATCCTCCCATGCCAACGACGCGCACAGTTTCCCCTGTATGATGAGTATGAATAGGAATATCTAATATTTCCGAAAAAGTTGACCACACTAATTCACCATTAGGATTAAACCATTCTAAATCAATGCGATCATCTTCCGCATTTTCAGCATTATTACGAAAACTAGCTTCTATATTGACTCGCAATTGAGTTGGTTGAAATTTGAGCGGTTCAATTACTAAAGAACGTTCTATAACTTCCACCACATGATATAATGTATCGTCAACTCGCTCAATTAATGTACTGCGAACATACAAATATACCCCACTAGCAAATAGTAATAGTAAAATTGCAGTTACAGCAGTGTACCAAATAGCCAAACGGCGACGAGTAGCTTGAAACATATAACATTTCCTTGTCTAACGAGGTACAAACTTATCTGCGTTCATCTGCGTTTATCCTCTTCCATCTGCGGTTAATTCGTTCTTCTTGTACCTCACTTAAATGGGAATTGCTGTATATGAATCCGCATAAAATTTGCATAAATCTCAGTATTTATAGGGTGTATTAAGACAAAAGTCTTGAACTTAGCAGATTTGAGATAGAAGATTAGCGAACTGACAAGTCAGCGCTTGCGCGATCGCCTCATCCACTCTACGTATATTGAAAAAATTAAACATAAGTCTTATACATAAATATAATCTAAGTCTACAACTGAATCAGCTTTCTCCATCAACAAGTGTAAAAATCTAATCACTAGCAATTAAGATATGTATATTCATTGCTTCTAATAACAATGTCTACCTTAATCTAAGTAATCATGCCGAAACCAAAAAAAAATCCGAGTTCTATTAATTTAAGTGATCCACAATACTACATTAACCGTGAATTAAGTTGGTTAGAATTTAACAGTCGGGTGTTGCATGAGGCCTGTGATCCAAGAACTCCTTTATTAGAAAGGCTAAAATTTTTGGCCATCTTTAGTTCTAATTTAGATGAATTCTTTATGGTGCGAGTGGCAGGTTTAAAGCAACAGATAGAAGCCACCGTTAATTTATTAACTCCAGACGGACGGACACCACAAAAACAACTAGATGATATTCGCCGAAATCTCAGACCCCAAGTTCAAAGACAAAATGCAGAATTTGAGAAAGTTCTACAACCACTGTTAGCACAACAGGGGATTTATATCCTAGATTACATAGAACTGAATGAAAAACAAAGAAATTACTTAGATAATTACTTTGAAGAACAAGTGTTTCCAGTTCTCACACCCCTTGCTGTTGATCCTAGTCATCCGTTTCCGTATATTTCTAATCTCAGTTTAAATTTAGCAGTGGTGCTAAAAAATCCCGATACGGAAGAGGAGTTTTTTGCCAGAGTTAAAGTTCCTAGAGTTTTACCACGATTTTTGCCTTTACCCCCAGAGTTGGGAATGCAGGAAGATGGAAAAATTGCTAACTGGACAGGGATTCCCTTAGAACAAGCGATCGCTCATAATCTAGAATCCCTCTTTCCAGGGATGAATATCCAAGAATATCACCCCTTCCGCATTACCCGTGATGCTGATCTGGAATTAGAAGAAGATGAAGCTGATGATCTCCTATTAGCTATTGAACAAGAACTCCGCAAACGGCGTATGGGGGGAAATACCGTCAGGTTAGAAATTCGCTCCCAAACCCCTGTATCAGTTCGTTCCCGGCTTTTACAGGATTTAGGACTAACGGAAAGTGATATTTACGAAGTTGATGGTTTGTTAGGATTGCGGGATTTAATGTATTTTCTGGCGCTACCATTACCAGAACTAAAAGATTCCCCTCGTCAATCTGTCGTTCCTCCCCGCTTACAACGGCTGAGAGAACCAAGCATTGATATTGATGTTCCAGAACTAGAAGAAGGAAAAGACTTTTTTTCCGTAATCCGCGAAAAAGATTTGCTAGTCCATCATCCTTATCAATCTTTCTCCGGTACAGTGGAGCGTTTTATTACTAGCGCTGCCCATGATCCTAACGTCCTAGCCATCAAAATGACTCTTTACCGGACTTCTGGAGACTCACCCATCGTCAATGCTTTAATTGCTGCGGCAGAAAATGGTAAACAAGTTTCCGTATTAGTAGAATTAAAAGCCCGGTTTGATGAAGAAAATAACATTTACTGGGCAAGGCGTTTAGAAAGAGTTGGGGTTCATGTTGTCTATGGTTTAGTTGGTTTGAAAACCCATAGCAAAATTGTCCTCATCGTCCGTCGGGAAAAAGACCGGATGCGCCGTTATGTCCATATTGGTACTGGTAATTATAACCCCAAAACTGCACGACTCTATACGGATATCGGATTATTTAGTTGTCGGGAAGAATTAGGTGCAGATTTAACAGATGTGTTTAATTTTTTAACCGGTTACTCTCGCCAAAAATCTTATCGAGAAGTTATGGTTGCACCTGTGAATATGCGCGATCGCTTTCTCGAATTAATTAAACGCGAAATCGAAAATGTCCAAAAAGGATTTTCTGGTCGTATTGTTGCCAAAATGAACGCCCTAGTCGACCCACAAATAATTTCTGCACTATACGAAGCTTCCCGTGCTGGTGTAAAAATTGACCTAATTATTCGCGGCATTTGTTGTTTGCGTCCTGGGCTACCAAATCTCAGTGACAACATTCGGATCATCAGCATTATTGGTCGCTTTTTAGAACACTCCCGGATCTTTTACTTCTACAACAATAGTCAAGAAGAAATATATATCGGCAGTGCTGATTGGATGCGTCGCAATTTAGATCGTCGAGTTGAAGTAATTACCCCCATCAAAGATCAAGATATTGCCAAGGACTTGCAAGAAATTTTAGGCATTATGTTGGCAGATAATCGTCATGCTTGGGATTTACAACCTGATGGTAGTTATATCCAAAGATATCCCGGTGAAAACTGTTCAGAAGCTAATTCCCAAACAACTCTGATGTCTATGGCATTGCGCTCTGTTGGTATGAATTAAACTCTCATTAGTTGCAGCAAAAGTGAATAATAACTTTAGATTCTGATAGCGGAAGCTTGGCGTTAGCTATACTTGAATTGACAAATTATTATGTAAATTCTTCTTCAGTCAATAGATATATATATTGGAAATAATCACTCAGGACATAATTATGCAAAAAGAACATTTTCTCAATGATTTTTCTGCATTTAAATCATCTTTTAGTCACTCAAATTCATCCATAAGATAGAGTGAATTATTTCACCTATACTCATACACTATAAGAATTCATATCATTTTTGATATTTGATTTTTGATATGGGATTGTCCAAGACTTACTTCATAAGTTTGACAATTTTTTCATTATCATGATCATTTTTCAAATTGATATAAATTGATATTTATTATTGGCGTGGAATGTTAATGTTGTCCCGTGAGTCTTCTAACTTACGCATTCTAGTAGTTGATGATCATGAACTCACTCGTTTAAGCCTACAATTAGTTTTTTCTCTCCAAGAAAATATTAATGTTGTTGGTTTAGCTAGTAATGGTCAAGAGGCTATAGAAATGTTTAAATGCTATAAACCTGATGTAATTATTCTCGATTTGCAAATGCCAATTATGGATGGTTGGTTAGCATCTGATTACATTAAATCTATGTCTCCAAATACTCAGATTCTTGCTTATTCTTCCATAGATGAAGCAACTTTTATGCAAAACAAAACCAGACATAAGTTTGATAGATTTTGCAAAAAAGATATTTCGACTATAGACCTTGTTGCCTTAGTGAGAGAGTTAGGTCAGGCAATTACTGATAAAGTAAATGCGATCGCTCCTGAAGTCGTAAACTAAAAGTGCGATCGCATTTTTATGTAACAATACATTGTTAGGAATAGACAGTAGCTAACTCAAGATCAATTCCCATTACCCATTACCAGCTAGAAGTTAATTATTTTTCGCTTCAGGAATAGTCCGTCTAAATTCATCAATTAAATCATCTAATTCTTCCAAAGCTTGATTGACATCAACTCTTAAAGTCCCTAAATTGGGTTGTTCTAATAAACTCAGCAAATATTCACGTTTACCTTGAACTGTGCTAATTCGCTCTTTAATCGTCTGAATATCCATTTTTTGGCTTCCCATCTTTTCAATAGTTCAAATCTAAAGTTAACGCAAAAAGGAAAAATTTCACTTACTCTTTTCCCAATTTGTCGCTGATCAGAGATCATAATAGGCTTAAGATGAAAAGAAATTATACTAATCTCAAATTATGATCGGCGGAATTTCTCTGGGAACACTTGGTTTAACAATAGGTAGTATACTGACTATCATAGGTTTTATTGCCTACTTTGCGGATAATGCTACTCTCAATCTAGTCGGATTTTTCTATGGTTTTCCGCTGCTATTGGGAGGTTTAGCCCTGAAAGCTAATGAACTTAAACCCATACCCTTCAGCCAAGCTACCACACCATCAATTCTGGAACTCAGAAAACAACAAGCAACTGTCACGCAAAATAAAATTCGCAAAGACATTACACGCTACTGCTATGGGCAAAAGTCCCATTTAGATGTAGCTTTAGCGTATCTAGGCTTGAGTCCCACTGACGAAGAAAGACCAGTAGTGACTAGTTTACAAGAAACCGAAGTCAATGGGGCTTATACCTTAATTTTAGAATTCTATTCACCACTAATTACCCTGGATACTTGGCAACAAAAGCAGGAAAAAATGACCAGATATTTTGGTCCTGACGTAGAAGTGAGCATCAAACAGCCCAGCGAAGATTGCATTGAACTAGCTTTAATGAAGCAGGAATAGGGTTTCCCCGCCCATTTTGACAATCATCAATCACCATCCACAGCTTATTGAATTAGTAGGGGCGGGGTTTCCCCGCCCATTTTGACAATCATCAATCACTTTAATGAAGCAGGAATAGGGTTTCCCCGCCCATTTTGACAATTATCAATCACCATCCACAGCGTATTGAATTAGTAAAGATAAACGCTGACGGAGAGTTTCTAGTCCTAAACGCCCAGTAGCAGAAATAAATACTGCCAGAGGAAACTCCTCTCGTGCTAAAGCCAGTGTTTCACTACTAACTTGATCAATTTTATTAAAAGCAACTAACGCAGGTCCCGGTGTGACTGGCATTTGTGCGAGTATGTCCCGAACTGAGCGAATATGACTTAACCATGCCGGGTGAGATAAATCTACTAAATGTAGTAAAGCATCCGCTTCTGTGACTTCCTCTAAAGTGGCACGAAAGGCATTCATTAGAGATTCAGGTAACTCATGGATAAACCCTACAGTATCTGTCATGAGAGTTTCCTGGGGTGCGCCTGTCTCCGCGTGGGGAAGTATTAAACGCCGGGTAGTAGGGTCAAGGGTGGCAAACAGTTGGTCAGCCGTGTATACTTCTGAATTGGTGAGGGCGTTGAGTAGAGTAGATTTACCAGCATTTGTATAACCTACCAAAGCTACCGAGGGAACTTCCCGATGTTGTCGTCGTAGACGTAACCGACAACGATGAGCTTGTAATTGATTAACTTCTTGTTGCAGTCGAGAAATCCGTTTTTGAATAGTCCGGCGTTCTGTTTCTAATTTGGTTTCACCTGGTCCTCTTGTCCCAATACCACCTCCTAATCTGGACATGGCTTGACCTCTGCCTGTGAGTCGTGGCAGCATATATTCTAATTGTGCCAGTTCCACCTGTAATTTACCTGCACCTGATTGAGCGCGTTGGGCAAAGATATCTAAAATTAATTCGGTGCGGTCAACAACTCTCACACCAATTTGTGTTTCGAGATTGCGGACTTGGGCTGGTGAAAGATCACGATCAAATACTACCAAATTAGCGCCTAGAGTTTGGGCGGTAAGGGCAACTTCTTGGACTTTACCTTCACCGATAACTGTTTGGGGATGAATGCGCGATCGCTTTTGTTGTAACGTCTGCAATACTTCTCCTCCAGCAGTATCTACTAACCTTCCCAATTCTGAGATGATGTCTTGGAATTGTTGAGGAGTAGTATTTTCTGTTAGCACTCCCACAATCACTACCCGATCATGATCAGCGTCTACTTCTTGAGCTACATACTCCCGACTAAATTCTTCTTCTAAACTTTCTACTAAGTCTAGAAAATCCTGGTCGGCTAAAGCATCTAAGCTCAAAGGTGGTGATGTGTGAGAATATATCCCCGCTTCTGGAATATTGATCCCAGAAGATTGAGTTGCAACTAACTGTCTGCTATTGGCTACTAGATGCGCTAAGTAAGCTTCTTTTACGTATCCAGTTGAACCACCACCACGCTTTGTAAATCCTGTACCAGTAATATTTAAAACTACTAAGGCATCCAATCTTTGTAAAGCCATCGCCGTCAATGCTGACTCATTCGGTGGTTCTGACTTCAGATTGGTGGATAAACAACGAATACCGCTCAGACGCTCTGCGCCATAACGTGGCAATTCCAGGGGTGGAATTTGGGTTTGACGTGGAGTACCTACACCTACTCGAATCACTTGTCCGCGACGGTTGAGATAGGCACAAATAGGTTGATTAATTTCTGTACTAATTGCCGCCAGACGTTGGGCAAACTCGGATGTAGTAATGCGATCGCCTGATATCCTTTGGTGGTACAGCCGCTGGAGTTGTTTTAGCTGGCTGGACTTTAAACCTTGAACATTTCCAAAGATGGTCTCTATAGGCGTTTATGACCAGTAAACTGGCCCCCCCTGAATCCTTACACTGTCTATTTTACAACAGGGATTGGTCATTGGTCAGTTGTCAGTTGTCAGTCGTCATGTAATGGGTAAAATTAATATTCTTTACCTAAATGCGTTAAATAACTGGACTCGCGGGCGATTATGGATTTATAATTAGCGATTGGGAGTTTTTTCAAAAAACAGAAAAATGAACGTACAAGAAATTATTCGCTCAATCGAAGCGGAACAATTAAAGTCAGATTTACCTGATATCTATGTAGGTGACACAGTTAAAGTCGGAGTCAAAATTAAGGAAGGGGCAAAAGAACGTGTCCAACCTTATGAAGGTGTCGTCATAGCCAGACGGAATGGTGGTATTAACGAAACTATTACAGTCCGCAAAGTTTTCCAAGGCGTGGGTGTTGAAAGAGTATTTTTGCTGCATTCTCCCCGCATTGAAAGTATTAAAGTATTACGTCGTGGTAAGGTTAGACGTGCTAAACTCTATTACTTACGCGATCGCGTCGGCAAAGCCACCCGGATTAAACAAAGATTTGATCGCGCTCTGTGATTCAAAATGGTGAATTGATCGAAAAAAACCAAGCTGCAAGCGGCATCTGCCGCTAACTTGCCAAAAGAAAAAAAATAAGTTACAATAAAACTCGAATTGCGTTAAACTAAAAAAAGTTCAGCGCAATCACTGTAACAAGAAAAGCTTGTGCGCTCTTAGTTCAGTTGGTAGAACGCAGGTCTCCAAAACCTGATGTCGGGGGTTCAAGTCCTCCAGGGCGCGCTGAAAAGAAAAATATAGCCCGAAACAATAACGTGACTGCCATATTGGCAGAAAACGTCAATTATTTCGGGTATAATTTTTTTAGATTACAGCTTTCTTGTTGTCATTTAATTGAGGTCGAAGCTGTAAACCTTGAGAAAAATAACAAGGTGAGGCTATTTTAAGAAACGGGGGTATAACGACTGTGGCCAAAAAAAATGAAGCAGAAATACCAGAAACCGAAAATGGGTTTAGCTTAAACAATTTTTTCCAAGGAACGAAGGAAGAACTTGAAAAAGTGGTTTGGCCCAGTCGGAAACAGTTGGTGAGCGAATCAGCCGCCGTACTGTTAATGGTTACACTCTCCGCATCTTTGATATACTTGGTCGATGGATTGTTCGGTTGGGCAGCAAAACAGGTGTTCTGATGACTTCTGCAACAGACGAACCACGCAACTTGGATTTGCAGTCAGAGGAAGCACTGGAAACAGCGATAAAAGAAGCACGCTGGTATGCAGTGCAAGTAGCCTCCGGCTGTGAGAAACGAGTCAAGACAAATTTAGAGCAGCGCATCCAAACTTTTGATGTAGCTGACAAAATCATCCAAGTGGAAATTCCCCACACACCAACGGTGAAAATCCGTAAGGATGGTAAACGTCAGCCAGCAGAAGAAAAAGTTTTTCCTGGTTATGTGCTAGTACGAATGGTAATGAGTGATGATACATGGCAGGTGGTAAGAAACACCTCTCACGTCATTAACTTTGTGGGCGCGGAACAAAAGCGTGGTACCGGTAGAGGCCGTGGTCACGTTAAGCCAGTTCCTTTGAATCCAGCGGAAGTTGAACGCATATTCAAACAAACCACAGAACAAGAGCCAGTAGTCAAAATTGATATGGCTACAGGTGATAAGATAGTTGTACTTTCTGGTCCATTTAAGGATTTTGAAGGCGAGGTGGTTGAAGTTTCCCCAGAACGGAGTAAACTAAAAGCTCTACTCTCAATCTTTGGAAGAGATACACCAGTAGAATTGGAATTTAATCAGGTTAAAAAACAGAGCTAAATACAAATGGCGAAGAAAGTAGTAGCGGTCATTAAATTGGCCCTGAATGCTGGGAAAGCCAACCCAGCACCGCCAGTTGGTCCCGCGCTGGGTCAACATGGCGTTAATATCATGATGTTCTGCAAAGAGTACAACGCCAAAACAGCAGATCAAGCTGGAATGGTGATTCCTGTAGAAATTTCAGTTTATGAAGACAGAAGTTTTACATTTGTACTCAAAACCCCACCAGCATCAGTGTTGATTCGCAAGGCAGCGAAAATTGAAAGAGGCTCAAATGAACCCAACAAAAAGAAAGTTGGTAACATTAGCAGAGCGCAATTACGCGAAATTGCTCAAACAAAACTTCCTGATCTCAACGCTAATGATATTGATGCAGCCATGAATATCGTGGAAGGAACTGCTAGAAATATGGGCGTAACTGTCACAGATTAAGTGACAGATTAGGTGACAGGTGACAGTAAATAAAAACTGACAACTGACAACTAACCAATAACAAAATCATATCGGGGGAGAGGCGCAGCTTCGAGATGACCCCAGGAGAAAAAAATGGCAAAAAAAGTATCACGCCGGTTACAGGCGCTGTTAGAAAAAGTAGAAGATAGGGATTATATACCCTCAGAAGCATTAGCTCTGTTAAAAGAAACAGCAACTGCTAAATTTCCCGAAGCGGCTGAAGCTCATATCCGTTTAGGGATTGACCCCAAATATACAGACCAACAGTTGCGGACAACTGTGGCACTGCCTAAAGGTACAGGACAGATAGTGCGGGTGGCAGTGATTGCTAGAGGGGAAAAAGTCACAGAAGCAAGTAATTCTGGTGCGGATATAGCAGGTTCAGAAGAACTGATTGAGCAGATTCAGAAAGGCTTCATGGACTTTGATAAGCTCATTGCTACACCAGACGTGATGCCACAGGTAGCAAAGCTTGGTAAATTGCTAGGTCCCCGTGGTTTAATGCCATCACCCAAGGGTGGAACAGTAACATTTGATGTTGCTAGTGCGATCGCCGAATTCAAAGCAGGTAAATTAGAATATCGTGCTGATCGGACTGGGATTGTTCATGTTATGTTTGGTAAAGCTTCTTTCTCACCTGAAGATTTATTAATCAACCTCAAGGCATTGCAAGAGTCAATAGACCGTAACCGTCCTTCAGGAGCTAAAGGTCGTTATTGGCGTTCCTTGTATATCTCTTCTACAATGGGTCCATCAATTGCGATTGATGTGAGCGCCCTACGGGAGTTAAAATTGACTGAAGTTGCCTAATTTGGTCATGGATAATTGGTCACAGGTAATTGGTCATAGTTTTATATCATCAATGCCCCATGACCAATAATCAAAATTAAATAAGCAAAGCCGGAGACAGCAGGTGCTAATAACTTAATACCCTGCCGAGGTTGTAATTTGAACCCACAGTTTAAAGCGCAAAAGCGTTATAACTATAGGATTTAAAATACCACCTGGAAACCCCGGCTCAGATAGCTGGGGTTAATTGTTTTCGGTTAGTCAGAAAAAAGGTTACAGATAAAAGATGACAGCCAATTAGGTCATAGGGAATAGAGTAAAAACTCTTCACTGATAACCAACAACTAAGATAATTTTGCCCTTGGAGGTGAGATAAGTATGGGAAGAACGTTAGAAAACAAAAAAGAGATAGTAGCTGATCTCAAAGAAACCTTGAGTTCATCAACTTTAGCTCTGGTAATTGATTATCAGGGGCTGACAGTTGCTGAAATCACGGACTTGCGTCGGCAACTGCGTCCTAGTGGTGCTGTATGTAAGGTGACAAAAAACACCTTGATGGGCATTGCCATTCAGGATCAGCAACAATGGCAACCAATGTCAGAATTGCTCAATGGCTCTTCGGCATTTTTGCTAGTTAAAGAAGATTTATCTGCGATCAAAGCTTATCAAGCATTCCAAAAAGCCACCAAGAAAACAGAAATTCGCGGTGGTGTCATGGAAGGTCGTGTCCTGAGTGAATCTGATGTCAAGGCTCTAGGAGACTTGCCATCTAAGGAACAACTCATGGGTCAAATTGCTGGTGCTATCAACGCTGTAGCTACCAAGCTGGCTGTTGGTATCAACGAAGTTCCCAGTTCCTTGGCTCGCGCTTTGCAAGCTGTCGCTGAAAAAGAAAATAGCGGTAGTCCTGAAAGTGCTTCCGAGTTAGAGGTAGTTAGTGAAAGCTAACCACTAATAAATGACGACTAACAACTAACAAATCAAAAATTCTTTAGGAGTTATATCCATGTCTGCTGCAACCGAACAAATTTTAGAACAATTGAAATCTCTCAGCTTATTAGAAGCTTCTGAATTAGTTAAGCAAATTGAAGAAGCCTTTGGTGTAACTGCTGCTGCTCCTGCTGGTGGTATGATGATGATGGCTGCTCCTGGCGCTGCTGCTGCTGAAGTAGCAGAAGAAAAGACTGAATTTGACGCAATTTTGGACTCTGTACCAGCCGATAAGAAGATTGCTGTACTGAAAATTGTTCGTGAAATCACAGGTTTAGGTCTAAAAGAAGCTAAAGACTTAGTAGAAGCTGCTCCTAAAGCAGTTAAGGAAGCTGTAACTAAGGATGCTGCTGAAGATATCAAGAAGCGGATTGAAGAAGCTGGTGGTAAGGTGACAGTTAAGTAAAAAGATTGTAAAGACGTTCCATGGAACGTCTCTACAAGGGTTCTGGGAAAGGCATATTTAATTTCTACCAGATATCTAATCATTTTTTGGCGTTGCTGATTAAGAGTATGATTTTGTTTCACGCAGAGGCGCAGAGTCACAGAGAGTAAGAGTTTGAAATCTTTGATTTTTCAATTTCATACTTCAATTCAGCAACGCCCATTTTTTTTAATGAAGAGCCTAAGCTAGGCTCTTTTTTTTTAACATTGTTTAGCTGCGGCTGGACTAACAAAATCATGTAAGTCTGAGTCCCAAATGCTGATGTAAATAAAATTACAATTTTGTCTGACTATCTGACCTTTAACAGCACCTTGGCTAAACTGAAAATTATCTTTTTGACCTTTTTGGATTTTTTTTAATCCCTCTTGAATCTCTGCTGTTGCTTTTCCCTCTAACAGTTGATTTAATGTGGTTTGCATTACTTGTAAATCTACAGAAGCAGCAAAAGATACCTCTGTTTGGCGGAGTTTCCCCGATTGACGATCAAATAAATAGCCTAAGTCAATTTGGTTGGGAACGAATTTGTAAGTAACCGCACGGGTATTACCCCATAAACCTCTTAAATCTTTTCTTGGTTTTCCCAGTGTGGCTTCTACACTACTTCTAGATGTTCCTGTCGGAAAAGCGGGAACTGTTAAACTCGGATTAGAGGTAATTAATGAATCTGGTACTTTTGGTTGTGGCTGGGGTTGTTGTTTTTGAGTATCGGGTAATACAACTTCTTGAGTTGGTTCAACTTCTGGCTGTGGTGTTGATAAAACTGGGGGTGAGGGAGTATTTTCAATTACAGGCTTTTGAAGTGTGAGAGATGTCAACTCCTCTGGATTATTGGTATTGGGTAAAGGATAAGAATTAATTCGTTGTTGGGTTGCAGGTGTAGGTGCAATAGCTACTGGAGAAGGATCTGCGGTAATAGCTGGTGTGGGTAAAATAGTGGGTACTGTGTCAGGATTGGAGGTACTCGCTATAGGAGTTGTTACTTCTGGACGGATAAAATCAGAAATTATGATTGCACCAATTAAACTACCTACTAACAAACTACCAAAAATAATAGTAGGATTTTGCCAGATTCCAGAATTACTGACTGGGGGAATAACAAGAGTTTTAGAAGGTATAGGGTTTGCTTTGGTTGGTGGGATAGTTGCTAGGGGCGTATAGTTAATGGTGGCGTTGTTTACGGGCTGTAGAGCGTATAGCATTTTACTAGCAGTGCTATAGCGATCGCTTGTGCGAGGTTCAATTGCCTGACTTAATACCATTACTAACTGTGGAGAAATATGAGGTACGTATTGTTGCCAGAGTATTTGCCCAGTTTGGGGATGAGTTTCCAATTCTTGGGGATATTTGCCAGTTAGTAAATAAATCACACTCAAGCCTAAACTATAAATATCAGTAGCATAAACTGGGCGGCCAATGGCTTGTTCAATGGGCATATAGCCTGGTGTACCTATGACTAAAGATTGGGTAGGATTACCAGAGGAATTGGCAACAGTACGGATAGTTTCTTTCACTGCACCGAAATCAATTAAAACTGGCTTATTATCTGGAGTCCGCAGAATGATATTATCCGGTTTAATATCTCTGTGAATAATTCCTTTACTATGGACATAATCTAAGATTGACAGCAAACTGAGCAAAATTTCCCTGACAATAGTTTCACCTAAATTGCCTTGGGATTGAATTACATTAGTCAATGTTTGCCCCTGAATCCATTCTTGTACAAGGTAAAATTGTCCAGATTCAGAAAAATAAGCATAGAGTTTGGGAATTTGATCACTTCCTTCTCCTAAATACTCTAAAATTGCCGCTTCCCTCTCAAACCGTTTTTGAATCATTTGGTAGGTTTTGGGATCATCACTAATCGGTTTCAGTTGCTTGATTACGCAACGACGACGGG
The DNA here is from genome assembly GCF_009712085.1 of Anabaena sp. UHCC 0253. NCBI lineage: Bacteria > Bacillati > Cyanobacteriota > Cyanophyceae > Nostocales > Nostocaceae > Anabaena > Anabaena sp. UHCC 0253. Next base: position 416,285 of record NZ_VILD01000004.1, on the reverse strand, counting down.
AAGGGAGATGAGTATCTTCTGCGAGAAAAGTTTCACCAAACCCACCAACACCGAGTACCTGAATAACTTGATAGCGATTGTTTAGCAACGTTTTTGTCATGAAAGGTTACACGCGAGATACCTTTCCAAATGTATATCAAATAAACAAAGTAGGTTGGCGTTAAAAATTGTCGTTACTTCGACTTCGCTCAGTAACCTATGGCCAGGGAATAGGGAACAGGTGTTGGGAGATTTTACTTTTCGTTACATATTGCGGTTTTTTTCTGTTTACCTACTAATTCAAAATTCACCGATTCAAAATGCAAAATCAAAAAATCTGTATGACTGACAATACCTGCGGCATTTTTTCATAGGTTAGCTTGAACAGAGCAAAACCCAAGGCATTTGTTGGTTTGAACTTAACATTTCTTCGCAACGCTAACGCGAACAACCCAATCTTGGATCTTGAAGGTATGTTAGAGGAAGTGGTAGACATTTATTTGGTCTTAAAAATCCCCGTCTCCTTGGAGCAGGGAGTGTCAACCAGGTTTTTCATAAAAATAACCTAAAAACCAAAATTCTTCTTTCTCAATCCTCACACTTCCAGAGCGAGGTAATTGTTAATTATCAATTGTCCATTGTCAATTATTAAAAATGCCAATAAATTTTCTCGGAGAACCTATCATTTCTTTTACAATTCTCCTTATAGCTATTTTTATTGTTCCGCCGCTATTTGAGAGATTAAAATTACCTGGATTAGTGGGTTTGTTACTAGCAGGTGTACTCCTCGGTCCAAATGCACTTAATCTCCTAAACTCTAAATCCGAAACCATAACACTTCTCTCAGATATTGGGAAAGTTTATTTAATGTTTGTAGCGGGATTAGAGATTGATATTGAGCAGTTTCGCAAAACCAAAAATCGCTCAATTGGGTTTGGGACTCTGACATTTTTAGTACCTTTAATTGCTGGTATTGTGACTGGCAGGCTATTCAATTTTAGTTGGAATTCTTCTGTTTTAATTGGTTCTTTACTTGCCTCCCATACCCTGTTGGCATATCCCATTATCAGTCGCTTGGGAGTCGTAGCAAATGAAGCAGTAACTGTGACAATTGGGGCAACAATTTTCACTGATACAGGTGCGTTGTTGGTACTAGCAATTTGTGTTGGTATTCATGGAGGAGATTTTACAGCTTTTAAATTAGCTACTTTATTGGGTGGACTAGCAATTTATTCGGTGTTGATTTTATTTGGTTTTAATTGGGTGGGAAAAGAGTTTTTCCGTCGTTCTGGAGATGAAGAAGGTTATCAGTTTTTGTTTATCTTGCTGTCCTTATTTTTGGCATCTGTAGGAGCGCAGATAATTGGAGTAGAAAAAATTGTTGGTGCATTTCTAGCAGGTTTAGCAGTTAACGGCGTTTTGGGAAATAGCCCCGTTAAAGAAAAAGTGGAGTTTGTTGGTAGTGTGCTTTTTATCCCTTGTTTCTTTGTGGATATGGGATTACTAATTGATATACCTGCTTTTATCCAAACTCTCAGTTCAATTAGTCTGACTGCGACAATTGTAGTGGCGTTGATTAGCAGTAAATTTGTAGCGGCTTTTTTAGCCAAAATATTGTATCGCTACAATACTTCAGAGATGCTAACAATGTGGTCATTGTCACTACCGCAGGTAGCAGCTACACTAGCAGCAACATTAGTTGCCTATAAATCTTTAAATCCTGCTGGTGAGAGACTAATCAGTGAGGATGTTTTAAACAGTGTTATTGTTTTGATGTTGATTACTGCTATTGTTGGTCCAATAATTACAGCTAGGGTGGCAAGGTCTTTACAACTTGTCCCCACCAAGGACTGGAAAACAGATAGTCTATCGGTATGGTGGGAATCTTATGAGCAAGTAACCGAAGCAGCAGAGAAAGCAGACAACCGATTGCAGCAAGATTACCCGCCATTTATTGTCGTAGTCCCCATTTATAATCCGCTTACTCAACGTTATCTGTTAGAAATGGCAGCACTTTTGGCTCGGCATGAATCGGGACAGATTATGCCATTAGCTATTACCAAAGCCCACCTGAATATGGATGATCCGCAATTAGTAACGGCATTAGAACAAAGTCAGCAAAGATTGAAATTGGCTTTAGAAATTAGTCAAGAGTTTAATGTCCAAATATCACCTAAAATTCGCATTGATGATGATATAGCTTTGGGGATTAGTCACGCCAGTCGGGAACAAAATGCTAGTTTAGTGATCATGGGTTGGGGAAATACGAGGAATTTACGCGCTCGTTTATTTGGTAGTCTCATTGATAAGGTTTTTTGGTCTTCTCACTGCCCAGTAGCAGTAACACGGCTGTTAAGAAGTCCTACAGAAATTAAACGAATTCTTGTACCTGTGGGTGATTTAAGGAGAGTGACTATCGGTACTGTGAGGTTTGCCCAAATTTTAGCTGATGCTAATCAAGCTGAAGTTGTACTTCTACACGTCAGCGATCGCCAAACTCTCTCTCATCAGATCACAGATTTTATGGCTCAATTGTCTGATATTGCTAATCAAAGCAAGTTAAAAGTAAATACAAATATCCTCACAATTGCTGGTGATGATATTGCCAAAACCATTATTGAGCAAGCTCAGGCATTTGACTTGGTGGTTTTGCGCTCTGTGCGCTATCGCACCACTGGTGGATTAGCGGTCAGTGAGGTAACTACTCAGGTGATTAATAATTTGAAGTGTTCGATTGTGATGCTGGGAAAACCTCATTCCTAATTCAAAATTTATTCGGAAAATGTCTTAATTGATAACGGTTTTGATATTGATCAATATAGGCAATATTGTCCATTTCTAGTTTTGATAATAATTTCATGGGAAATTCTTCTGGTGTATATTGGGGAATATACCAAGACTGTTTATTAAAGTAGTCTTGTAAACTTGGGTCTTCAAAACGACGACCATAAATAGCAAAAATTGTATTTCGCATAATATCTAATTGATAACCATTTTTGCCAAATAAATCTACATCCGTGACTGGCCTTTGAGATAACCAAGCATAATTATCTACATTTGTATTAGTTTCTGAGGGTAGGATTGGTGAGATTAATTCAGGATTTGTGGGTGTTATATTTAATGGCGGTTGTAAAATTGGTAAAGTCACAGGACTATCTTGAACCGATGGGGTTGTCATGGTTCTTGTTGTCGAAATTGACACCTCAGTTTTTGTTGTAGATTTGAAAGATTGTGTGATTAATTGACTAATAATTACTGATACACCAACTAAACCACCAGCGATTAAACTACCAATGAGAATAGTCTTCTGAGTATTAACTGGACTATTGACTGGGTAAGAAATAGTTGATTCCTGTAGTGTAGATATAAAGTTTGTAATAAGAGATGGTGCTGGGGTTGTGAAAGAGGAATTGATGGGACTTTGTAAAGCCGCCAACATTGCTTTTGCAGTCGGATAGCGATCGCGTGGATGATAGGCGATCGCTTTATCAATTACCCTCGCTATAGTTGGATCTAAATTACCAATATAATGTCTCCACAACACCTCACCAGTCTGAGAATCTGTTTCTAATTTTTGTGGTCTTTTCCCTGTTAACAAAAAATTGCTGTTAACCCTAAACTATATAAATCACTAGAATAAATTGGTCTACCTGCTGCTTGTTCACTGGACATAAATCCAGGTGTACCAATCACAATCGAACTAGTCGGATTACCTTGGGAATTCATCACTGTTCCCATTGACTCCCGCACTGCACCAAAATCAATTAATACCGGTTTACCATCATGATGACGTAAAATAATATTATCTGGCTTAATGTCGCGGTGAACAATATGTTCTGAATGGATATAATCCAGCACCGGTAAGATATTTATTAATATTTCCCGAACCAATGTTTCTGTAAATAATCCCTGTTTTTGGAATTCTTTTGTTAACGTATTACCTTCAATCCACTCTTGTACTAAGTAAAATTGTCCATCAGCACAGAAATAAGCATACAAAGCCGGAATTTGATCACAATGACCACCAAGTGTTTCTAAAATAGCTGCTTCCCGTTGGAATCTATCTTGTACTAACTGATAAATCTGGTGGTTATTTTGGATTGGTTTTAGCTGTTTTACAACACATAAACGCTTAGATGGCATATACGAATCCGTAGCGAGAAAGGTTTCGCCAAATCCACCAGATCCTAGTGTACGAATAACTTGATAGCGATTATTTAGCAAGGTTTGCATAAATTAGCGCCAGTCAGGGAAAGGATACTTTGTTATACAGTGTACAGCTTTAATGTCTAATCGTCAGGGTATAGGCAAAAATCACCAACAATGCTTTGCTTGATTAATTTGATCGAGACGGTTAATTAACCACAAAAATCACGGTTTGTCTCTTTTACCCCATTCACTTCAAATCTAATAATCCTGTTTCTTTTAATTTAGGGTTAAAGCGGATTTGTGTTTTTACCCCCCGTGCTGCTATCACTGCTAAAATTTCTTCTTCAACGCGCCGGGCTACATTTTTTAAAACTTTGCTTTTCGCAAATTCATCAATAGCTATATTCTGATAATTATTTTGTTCTTCTGCTGTCATTAATTCTTTGATATCAATGGGATTAATCCATTTTTGTTTATCCTCAGTATTAGTAATAGGATTATTCCCATTTTCAGTTATCCAAGCATTTTCAATATTTTCTAAAATTGTCCGGTTAGGACGTTCTATTGTTTCTACTTTCACCCAATAACAGCTTTGTGGTTGACGGACTAAATGCTGTTTTAAACTTAGATAAATATCACGGGAATAGCCCACAAATTGGAGATTTTTATCTTGATCGAAAATAGCATAAACCCCGATTTTTCCCTGAAAGTCAGCTATTACTTCACCATTATCATCAATATAGGCAAAGTATTCCAGACTGGCTAATGTTGGTAAACTTATTTCTTGTGTCATAAATGAATTAACAGTTTATAGCTCTTATTGATTACCCAATTTTCTTGTAAATCGCACATAGACGGCTTGGCTTAAATATTTTAGCATTAAACATAAAATTTGGTGGTATGTTAATAATGGTATAGTCTTCAGATTGATAGTATTGTTCAAATTCGGCTGGCATTCCTTTGGGAGTTAGCAAACTGTAAGGAACTGGTTGAAACAGCAATTGTGTAAATTCAATTTCTTGCCATTGCAGATTTTGGCATATTTGCTTGAGAAAAGCCTCACCTGTTAATAAACTAAACAGAGTTTCCTGAGCTTGATTTTCTAGCGTAAAACTGCTATCGAAATTTTTAACTATTTTTAAAGACATTTCGGTTAAAGATAGTAAGTGATCATCGAATCTATTGCCATAGTAAGTAGTCGGACAAAATTACATTCACTCGTTGAGAGAGGGAACAGGGAACAGAAAAATCAGTTGTGTAATTAATTATGTTCCATTACTTATTTGAACTTTGAAAAAAAATTGTCAGGTATGAAAATTAAGAATTTTGGTGATATTGTAGTTTTTATTCAAAAGTAACAACGTTACTGAGTTTAAGTATAAACACGATTTATGATCATATCAAAACCCCTATAAACAATTTTTAGGAAACACATTTACACCTAAATTCATATTTCAATACCGCCAGGAATTTTTATATAGAAAAGTGTCAATAAAGAACTATATCCTCCTATGAAACTGGTTTAATATTACAATACCTTCGCCAAATTCAAAAAAGCCTTGATTTTCAGCTTAGGTAAAAGCACGCTTATTTAATGTGAATAAGCATAAACTATCGCATTTATTGGGTTTTGCTTTGTTTAATCTAACCTTGCATCTAGCCGATTGTAATTTTCATACAATTCTTCAAGTTATATTAGGGGAAATTGAGGACTACGAACTAGAGAGAAGTTTTGTCATTACTCTTGCAAACCCAGTCCCTTTAGGGCTGGGTTACTGACTTCTAGTGAGATAGTGATGCGAACAGACAAACATGATACGAGTAAACAGTTAATGATGAAATTACCTCTTTTAATACTGAGTTTTATATTGTGCGAATTAGTACAATGTCATGATGCTCATGCCAATACTCAGCCAGTATCCAATACTACAGTTAAAAGTAACCAAGCAGAGGATCTAATCACACAACCTGCCACAATTAACAGCAATTGGGATTATACACCGACATTAAATACTAAATCATATTTTACAATCAAAGATCCAGACTGTAAAAAAATAAATCCTCTGGATTACATCAATAACCCAGAGTCTTTTTTCAAATCATGTGAGGATACAAATAACTCAAATCGAAAAATGTATGAACCAGTGGAGTATCTCAAAGTTCCTCCACTTGAATCTGGGATTAATATCAAGCTTAGTGATTTTTGATCATTAAACTCATAATCATAGTTCAGTGAAAACTAGAACTGGCGAAGGGGGTAAGATTATTTCCTACCCCTTTTACAACTAAATTTTACTCATCATCAAAATCATCGTCGTCGTCTTCCTCTTCCTCATCTTCCTCATATTCATCATCATCTTCCACAAGATCAATAATCTCATCAGCAATCAGATCATCGTCATCATCCAAAATCAGCCGCTCCCCTAGCTTGCTACCAAAACCACCGTCTCCAGCCCCCGGCGCATCCAAATTATAGAGCTTGGCTGTGCGGTCATCCAACACCATATCCAAGGGGTCATCGCCCTCATCCAATACCCCACTACCCATATCTGTCACGTAGTCCTCAATTGCCCCCGCTTCCTCATAGGTATTGTAGCCAGTACCCGCAGGAATCAAGCGGCCAATGATCACGTTTTCCTTCAAACCCCGCAACCAATCCGATTTCCCCTCAATAGCTGCCTCAGTCAAGACCCTAGTCGTCTCCTGGAACGAAGCCGCCGAAATGAAGCTGTCGGTATTCAACGATGCCTTGGTAATCCCCAGCAGCATGGGTGTATATTCTGCCCTTGCTCCACCAGTAATAGACATGGCTTCATTCACCTGCTCCACTTGGCGCAGTTCCACCAATTCACCCGGTAACATGGTTGTGTCACCACCATCATCAATCCGCACCTTGTTGGTCATCTGCCGGACAATCACCTCAATGTGCTTGTCAGAAATCTCAATCCCTTGAGATTGGTACACCATCTGCACCTCATTCACCAAAAAGGTTTGTACCTTCTGCAAAGCATGACTCGCACAGGCATAAACCCCATCTTCCGAACCCAAGCTGAAGAATATCTCCAGGATTTCATGGGGGTTGGATGGTCCATCGGTCAAAGGTTGACCAGCTACAATCTGCGCCCCGTCCGGAACAATCAATTTTGTCCAGGACCAAGGGGATAGTCTGTGACTGTGCCGTTGCTTTCCACCACCTTAATAGAGTAAGCCTCACGGGTAATGGATGTCACCTCATCCCCATCACCATAGACAACCTTCACTTCCCCCGGTCGCCGTGCCAAAATACAAGCTTCCTTGGGTTTGCGGGCTTCCAACAGTTCTTCAATCCGGGGTAAACCTTGAATAATGTCCCCAGTTTTTGCCCGTTCAAACACCAACAACACCAGATTGTCACCGCGCTGCACCAAATCCCCATCTTCCACCTGCAACACCGCCCCCGGACTCACCCGGTAAGGACGACCAACTCTCAGGGTAATGGTGTAAGAAGGTGACAGGCCAGAGGTTACAGGTGACAGCGAAGAAGAACTACTGTCACCTGTAACCTGTAACCTGTCACCTGCTTTTACTTCCACTACTTGACCGGAATCACTGGCCAATACACCAGGGGCAATTTCACTGCCTTCCACTACCAAGTCCCCAGTTTTGATTTTAGGGGCAACAGTAGTGCTGACAGTCATTAAATCATGCGATCGCAATACCAAACAACGACGCACAGTTTCTGTCCCCTTCTGCACACCGCGGACAACGCCCCCTTCCTTACACAAAATACTCGTCCGTGCTACCACAGCACCAGGGGCAATAGTGTCACCGTCGGTCACTTCCAAGGTCGTTTGGGTACTGCCTTGGGTGGCATCAGCAGTAATATCGCGCCGCACTACCAAGGATTCCAAAATCACCAACTGCAATCTCTGGATTTCCTCATTTTCGGCATCGGCAATCAACTCAATGTCCGCTGCCAGAGGTGAAGCACCGTGTTCAGCCGACTCTTCTTGGTCAATCTCCAAGACTATCTGTGTCCGCAGCAGTTCCACCCCTTCCACCGACTTCACCCGCTCGGAATCTTTGTAAGGAATCCGCTGCACTGCTCGCAACTGAATAGACCGCCCCGTATGCTGACTAATAGAAGTGGTAGCGGGGACATCGGGAGTAGTTGGCACAGCAAACTCCACCACCGGACGACTCAACAACCCTGGACCTTCTGGTGTTTCCACATATTGGATATAGCGCAACTCCGTCGCCACCGTCCCTTGCAACTCTTCCCCAGCTTGCAAGAAAGTATTGTCATGAACCATGGCAGCTTCTGGATCATCCACCATCAGCAATTCCCCTGGTTTGACCACCACTTCCCGGAGAATGTCGTTCTTTTGGGTAACTTCCACCACCCCAGAAGTCTGACAGAAAATGTCCTTGACTACTTCCGTTCCTGCTTCCACAAACTGCCCATCTTCCACCAACAGCAGGGAAATATCTTTGTTCACCTCATGGGTTTCTTCGGGTATCCATAGCAGCGTTCCCCCCTGCACTACCTCATAGCCCAATTTCGCCTTGCCTTTTTTCTGGACTTCCACCCCGGCAAATTTCAACAAACCCCCGGTAGTGGTGCGGTAGTGGTCATCAATCAATTCTGCTACCACCTGGCCATTCTGCACCTTTGTTCCTGGTGTGGCGCGGAGGTTAAATTCTTGATTGTTGGCAGTGGTAATTAGGTAATTGTTCCGACCTTGGGAACTGTGGACTGTGATGGCGGCTTGATCCAAAATCACCGAAGCCGTAATAATTTCTATTTCCCTAGTCGCCTTCCCTGGTATGGCCTCCGGCAACCGCACCACACCCCCATGGATGGTAGTTAATTTGGTTTGAGCCAAGACCCCATTGGTGTCAATGCCATCACCATTTTTCACCACCAATTCCGCCCCTGGTGGCAAGTTATAGACATCCCCAGACAGAATCCAAATCAGCCCCCCACGGGAAGCTGTGGTGGTGGTGTTGCCCTGTCTATCGGTCTTTTGTTCAGCCACCACATCAGCAAATTTCACCTCTCCAGCCAGGTCAGAAGCCACATCTTTGACGGCTTTTTCTGTATTGGTTCTGGTGGTTCTGCCTCCCAAGGCTACTTCTGCCACCAAATGCTCTGCCAATACCTGCTGACCATCATGGATATATAGGGTTGAACCTTGGGTAACGGCTATTTCTTGACTTGCACCGCCATGTTTCTTGTCCCCCTCGATCATGATTGTGCCGTTGGCTTCCACATACAACGCATCCTCACCATGACGGGTACGATAAGGACGAGTTTGCAGCTTGCGAGGAATTTTCACAGTTCCGGGAACTTGCGATCGCACCTGTTGGGCAACTTCGCCTGTAAACACACCCCCGGTATGGAATGTCCGCATGGTTAGCTGTGTGCCTGGTTCACCAATACTTTGCGCGGCAATAATCCCCACTGCTTCCCCTAGATCCACCATTTTGGCATGAGCCAAACTCCAACCATAGCAATGCTGACAGACTGAACGCGCGGCTTCACAGGTCAAAGGACTGCGGACAATCACTTCCTTGACACCGGCTTTTTGAATAGCGATCGCTAAATCATCGTCTATGGGTGTATTCCGAGGGGCAATCATCGCTTTGGTTTGGGGATGCAGCACATCTTCTCCCACCACTCTCCCCATCAACCGGGTAGAGAGTTTAATCAAGGTTTTGCTACCTTCGGTCATGGCGCGGATGCTCAAACCCCTAGTAGTGCCACAGTCAAATTCCCGGACAATCACATCCTGGGACACATCCACTAAACGGCGAGTCAGATAACCAGAGTCTGCTGTCCGCAATGCCGTATCCACCAGTCCTTTGCGCGCCCCATAACTAGAAATAATATATTCGGTAACGGTCAATCCTTCCCGGAAGTTGGTCTTAATTGGCAAGTCAATAATTTCCCCTTGGGGATCTGCCATTAGTCCCCGCATTCCCACCAACTGCCGCACTTGGGAAATATTTCCCCGCGCTCCGGAAAACGCCATCATATAAACGGAGTTGAGGGGATTGGTTTTTTTGAAGTGGACAACCACCTCATCTTTGAGAGCTTCTGAGGTGCTGTTCCAAGTATCAATTACCTTCTGGAAACGTTCAACTTCGGTAATTTCCCCCCGTTGATAGCGTTCTTCTGTGGCCAATATCTCTGTCTCGGCTGCTTCCAGGAGTTCTTTTTTGGAAGGAGGAATCATCAAGTCATCTACGCTAATGGATACCCCAGCTTTGGTGGCATAACGAAATCCCAAATCTTTGAGCTTATCCGCCATCACCGCCGTCCGCGCCGTTCCATAGTGAGTAAATGACCAAGAAATCAAATCTCTCAGTTTAGCCTTATTAACCACAAGATTGCGAAAAACTGCTTTAGTCATAATAATTTTTAGGATTGTTTAGTAGGGGCGAAGCATTCGGAAGACAAACATAGGAAAAAACCGATAATTAATCGCCCGAATGCTTCGCCCGTTGTCAGTTGTTGGTTGTCAGTTGTCAGTTGTAATTTGCCACTAACCAATGACCAACCCTTCGGCTTCGCTCAGGGCAAGTGACCAATGACCAATGACCACTGACCAATGACCACTGACCAATTACGCCTCTATCGCTTCCTGAATAGCCTTGTTATAAATTGCTCTGCCAGGAGTCGTATAAATGTACTGAGAAATTACATTGCCTTGGGCATCTTCCCGGACACGACGGAACTTATACTTCAGCGTCCGACTAATCAGCTTGCCCTTATCATCCTTATCTTCGGTGACTTCCAAAGGCTCAGTATCCGGTTCACCAGAGTCAATTTCCCCATCAAATCGCACATAGATATAGGCATGGAGATCAACCTGCTTCGCCTCATAAGCCATAATCACGTCATCCAAAGATGAGAAATAGCCCCCAGCCCCCTTCGTTGCATTGGGATTTTCCGCAGTCAGGTAATATGCCCCCAAGACCATATCTTGGCTAGGGGTGACAATCGGTTTACCCGTTGCTGGTGAGAGAATATTATTAGAAGCCAACATCAACAACCGCGCTTCCGCCTGACTCTCCAAAGACAAAGGCACATGAACCGCCATTTGGTCACCGTCGAAGTCAGCATTGAAAGCCGGACAGACCAGGGGATGGAGTTGAATTGCTCTCCCTTCTACCAAAATTGGCTCAAAAGCCTGAATTCCCAAACGGTGTAGAGTGGGCGCACGGTTTAACATGACCGGATGCCCCTCAATCACCTCTTCCAACACATCCCAAACACTGGGGTCATTGCGAGAAATCAACTTCTTCGCCGCCTTGATATTGTTCACCATGCCAGAACGAATCAACCGGTTAATCACAAAGGGCTGAAACAGTTCAATAGCCATTTCTCTAGGCAGTCCACATTGGTGGATTTTCAGCTTGGGACCGACCACAATTACCGAACGCCCGGAATAGTCCACCCGTTTCCCCAGCAGGTTTTGTCTGAACCGTCCTTGTTTTCCCTCAATAATATCCGACAAAGATTTGAGCGGGCGGTTGTTTGCCCCCACCACAGTCCGACCCCGACGACCATTGTCAATCAGGGCATCCACCGCTTCTTGCAGCATCCGTTTTTCGTTACGGACAATGATTTCTGGTGCTAAGATTTCCTGGAGTCTGGCGAGGCGATTGTTGCGGTTAATCACCCGGCGGTACAAATCGTTTAAATCGCTAGTGGCAAATCTGCCCCCATCCAACTGCACCATAGGGCGCAAATCAGGAGGAATGACAGGAATCACTTCCATCACCATCCACTCTGGCTGCGAACCAGTGGCAATGAAGTTATCAATCACCCGCAGCCGTTTAATTAACTTCGCTCGTTTTTGTCCCTTGGCATTACCAATATCTTCCCGCAGAGTTTCCGCCTCTTGTTCCAAATTGATATCAGCCAACAGTCGCAACAGTGCCTCAGCCCCAATGCCCACTTCTACCCCCACCAGTTGGGAATCTTCGCTGTAGATAGCATCTTCAATTTCTAGCCACTGGTCTTCGCTGAGGAGTTGCTTGTAGCTGAGGGTTTCATAATTTCCTGGTGCTAAAACACAGTAGGAATTGAAATAAACAATTTGTTCCACATCCCGCAGGGGCATATCCAGGAGAATGGCAATATAGCTAGGAATCCCTTTGAGATACCAAACGTGGGCAACTGGAGCGGCTAGTTTAATAAAACCCATCCTGTGACGACGGACACGAGACTCGGTAACTTCCACACCACAGCGTTCGCAAACAATACCTCTATGGCGCACTCGTTTGTATTTGCCACAATGGCATTCCCAATCTTTAGCAGGTCCAAAGATGCGCTCGCAAAACAAACCATCCATTTCCGGTTTGAGAGTCCGGTAATTAATAGTTTCTGGCTTTGTCACCTCACCTACCATCTGGCCATTAGGTAAAGTGCGTTCACCCCACTGGCGAATCCTTTCTGGTGAAGCTATGCCAATTTTTACGTAGTCAAATTGATTATTTTGGGGGGATCTCATAATAATTGATAATTGATAATTGATAATTGATAATTGATAATTAACAACTGATCATTGTCAATTGTTAATTGTCAATTGTTAATTGTTATTCTTCCTCTTCCAAAGATTCACGGGAAAGGGATTCGTAGGTTGGTCTGGGTGGTGTCCGGCGGTTGGCTTGGTCCGCCATGAGGTCTACTTCCACATCGAGAGAACTACCATCTGCTTGGGTTTCTACTTTATGGACGGCAATATCCAAGCCCAAGGATTGCAACTCGCGCATCAACACCTTGAAAGATTCTGGAGTGCCGGGACGGGGAATAGCCTTACCTTTGACAATGGCATTCAGGGCTTCATTTCTACCTTGCATATCATCAGATTTGACTGTTAACAATTCTTGCAGAGTATAAGCAGCACCGAAAGCCTCCAGCGCCCAAACTTCCATTTCTCCAAACCTTTGTCCACCTTGTTGAGCTTTACCGCCCAGTGGTTGTTGAGTTACCAAAGAGTATGGTCCGGTGGAACGGGCGTGAATTTTGTCATCTACCAAATGCACCAGTTTGAGCATATAGGCGACACCGACAGTAATAGGACGGTCAAAGGGTTCACCAGTGCGACCATCGTAGACCATGATTTTTCCCGCATCATCGGGATTATATACCCAGTCTTTAGCTGTTTCGTCCCTAGCTTCTTGGAGCTTGCCATGTACCAGGCGGCGGGAAGTTTCCTCACCATACATTTCATCAAAAGGAGTAATCTTGAACCTGACACCGAGATTATGTCCAGCCCAGCCAAGGAGACATTCAAACACCTGACCCACATTCATCCGGCTGGGAACACCCAAGGGATTGAGGACAATATCCACCGGTGAACCATCAGCCAAATAGGGCATATCTTCCGCCGGGAGAATGCGAGAAATAATCCCTTTGTTGCCATGTCTCCCGGCCATTTTGTCCCCGACTTGGATTTTGCGTTTTTGGGCAACATACACCCGCACCACCATATTTGCACCAGGTGGGAGTTCATCCCCTTGTTCACGGGTGAATAGGCGCACATCCACAACGCGACCTTTTTCACCATTGGGGACTCGCAAGGAGTTGTCGCGGACATCACGGGCTTTTTCACCAAAGATAGCTCTCAGGAGTTTTTCTTCTGGGGGTTGGTCTGACTCACCTTTGGGAGTAACTTTACCCACCAAAATATCCCCAGCATCTACCCATGCGCCAATGCGGATAATGCCTTGTTCGTCTAATTGACGAAGGGAATCTTCCCCTACGTTAGGAATTTCTCTAGTGATTTCCTCTGGTCCTAGCTTTGTCTGTCTGGCTTCGATTTCATATTTTTCAATGTGAATGGAAGTATAGATATCATCCTGGACTAGGCGCTCGGAAATTAGAATTGCATCTTCGTAGTTGTAGCCTTCCCAGGGCATATAGGCGACGACGATGTTTTGTCCTAGTGCCAGTTCTCCACCTTCGGTAGAAGAACCATCTGCCAATACCTGTCCGGCGACAACTTTTTCACCAATTCTTACTAGTGGTTTTTGGTTTAAACAGGTGTCTTGGTTAGAACGCTGGTATTTGGAAAGGTTGTATCTAATTTCTTGACCTTTCTCAATTACTTGACTGCCACTGGCTGCGGACAACTGACCACTGACGCGGACACGAATTTCTGTAGCATCAACATAAACCACATCGCCATGTGTCCGGGAAACTATGACCATTCCGGAGTCTCTAGCGGCTTGTGCTTCTAAACCTGTTCCCACTAAAGGGCGTTCTGGTTTGAGGAGGGGGACAGCTTGGCGCTGCATATTAGAACCCATTAGCGCCCGGTTAGCGTCGTCATGTTCCAAGAAGGGAATCATGCTGGTGGCAACTGAGACAATTTGCACTGGGGAGACTGCTACATAATCCACTTGTTCGGGACTAGTAGTAGTCCAGTCTTGGCGATAGCGGACTGGAACTTGTGGTCCTTTGATGTAACCGTTTTCATCTAGTGGAACGTCACCTGTAGCTGTCCGGAGGTCGTCTTCTTCGTCTGCTGTCATGTAGACAGGGGGAACGTCAAATAGGACTTTACCGTTTTCTACTGGTCTAAAGGGGGTTTCTAAAAAGCCGTAAAGGTTAACACGGGCATGGGTAGCCAATGAGCCAATCAATCCGGCGTTTGGTCCTTCTGGTGTTTCAATAGGGCAAATACGTCCGTAGTGGCTGGGGTGAATATCTCGAACTGCAAAACCGGCTCTCTCTCTGGTTAAACCTCCCGGTCCCAAGGCGCTGAGGCGACGTTTATGGGTCAATTCTGCTAGGGGGTTGGTTTGATCCATAAACTGACTCAGTTGGCTTGAACCAAAGAATTCTTTGATGGCTGCTACTAAGGGTTTGGGATTGACTAGAGATGCGGGGGTGAGAACTTCAGCATCGGATACTGTCATCCGTTCGCGAATAATTCTTTCTAACCGATTTAAACCTACTCTGACTTGGTTTTGTAGTAATTCACCAACGCTTCTGACTCGGCGATTTCCGAGGTGGTCAATGTCATCAATACTACCGATGTCATATTCTAGGTTAATTAGATAATCAATAGCGGCTAGAATGTCCCCTGCTGTGAGGACGCGCATAGTGTCGGGGACGGAAAGACGGAGTTTTTTGTTGAGCTTATAACGACCAACTCGACCTAAATCATAGCGTTTGGGGTCGAAGAAACGTGAGTCTAAAAGCTGTTGTCCACCTAGTACGGTGGGTGGTTCACCTGGACGCAGTTTCCGGTATAATTCCATTAGGGCTTCTTCTTCGGAAAATTGCCCTTCTTTTTCAATGGTTTTCTGGAAGTATTCTGGATGACGGAGAGCATCAAAGATTTCGTTGTCTGATAATCCTAGAGCTTTCAGCAATACCTGGGCTGATAGTTTGCGGGTTTTATCAATCCGTACCCAAACAAGGTCATTACGATCTGTTTCAAATTTGAGCCATGCACCCCGGTTAGGAATTAAGCTGGCTGAATAGGTACGTCGTCCGTTTTTATCAATTTCTGATTTGTAGTAAACTCCAGGCGATCGCACTATCTGATTGACAATGACGCGCTCGGCTCCATTGATAATAAATGTGCCTCTATCTGTCATCAAGGGCAGATCGCCAATGAATACTTCTTGTTCTTTAATGTCTCCTGTTTCTTTGTTTAGTAGACGCGTGGGAACGTACATTTGCACTGCATAAGTGCTATCTCTCCGTTTGGATTCTTCAACACTGTATTTAGGTTCTTTGAGTTTGTAGTTATTACCTAAAAAGTGCAGTTCTAGTTTACCTGTGTAGTCTGTAATTGGACTAAAGGAGTTGAGTTCTTCTATTAGCCCTTCTTCTAGAAACCAGCGAAAACTAGAACGCTGGATTTCAATCAAGTCGGGTAACAGAAAGGCGGATTCCATGTATTTGTCGTCGTTATTCATGCCTTTACCTTTATCAACCTGGTTAAACTTTCTGTCCGCTGTTGGTGGAGTTTGCCTTGAGGCTTCATGCTAAAATATGAATTGTGGATGATGAAGGCTATATACTGTTTGGCTATTTGCTCACAGTTTTTTTACTTCACACTTCTTCATACTTCACACTTCATGTCTAATACTTCATCCTGGCTGTGAGATTCCAAAACTGAGGATTGCAGCGAGATTCGGATGGAATAGCGCAGTGTGGCGTTAGCCATGGCATTATGGATTTGTTATTGCTATGATTGTCTGGATAAGACAATTACTTTTAACGATTTTCTATAGGTTTGATATACCAAAGGATTGCTGTTTTCAAAATTTTCAGTCAACCAAGGTTGCCACAGTTTGTTATTTATTGAGAGCATCCGTTTGTAGAGATTTAAGTGGATGGACAGACAATTTTGGATTTTAGATTTAGCTGCTCAATGAGCATGAGGATTAAATTCATCCTCAGGCTAAAACCACAAATTCTCAAGCTGGCCAATATCAGGTTGATAACAGCACAAATTGAGTTTTAGGAGTTATTATCCTTCCTTTACCATTATGGCTTAACCTAAATGTTTTGGAGGGAATAATTTTAGCACATTTTTATCCTCCAAAGGTCTACTCTTGATTAAATCAGCACTAATATGAGGAACTTGATTGTCATCTATAATGCTAGACCAAATAATTTACAAGCATTTTGGGTGGTTTTCTGGGCAATTTCCTCTAATGTTTCTCCTCGTAGTTTTGCTAGTTGCTCCGCTACATAACGAACATAGGAGGGTTCATTGCGTTTTTCACCACGTTTAGGAACGGGTGATAAAAAGGGACAATCTGTTTCTATAAGCAAGCGATCGCTATTGACCATTGCCGCTGAAGCTTGGATAGTTTGAGCATTCTTGAATGTCACTGTTCCGCTAAAGCTGATGTAGAAACCTAAATCTAGAAACCATTGGGTTTCTTCTGGTGTCCCTCCCCAACAGTGCATGACACCCCGTAACCTTTCCCCCTGATTTTCTCGCCATTTTTGCAATACATCTCTGACTGCCGGTGCAGCATCACGACAATGGATGATCACTGGTAAATTGAGTTCACAAGCGATCGCTAATTGTGATGCAAACACTTCTTGCTGATGCTCGTAGTTATCGGCTTTGTAAAAATCCAACCCCATTTCCCCAATTGCGACAACTTGGGAATGAGAACTGGCCAAAGACCTGATTTGTGCGGCACAGGAGTGATCCCATTTATCAGCATCTAGGGGATGCAGCCCTACAGCAAAGCTAAGTTCAGGAAACTGCTCTGCTATTTGGCTGATACTCGCAAATTCTTGCGGGTGAACACATGAGTGTACTAATCGTACTACTCCTGCCTCTTGCCATCGAGATCGGACTGCTGCTAAATCTGGCTGAAAAACATCAAAGTTAATGTGTACGTGGGTATCTATCAGTTGCATAGCTTGTTAGTTATCCATTGCCAGTGGTTATTTAACTAATAAACTTTTAATTTGCATTGTCAGGCGGGCAAGATGCCCACTGCACAATACTTTTACTTTCAGAAAATAGGCAAATTAACAGTTTTACAGATTAGTAAACAAACCACTGACTATTGACTAAGCCGTGATTGTTTTCTGTTTTTGAGCCAATCTTGACTTCTTCCTTGCTCCATTGTTGGAGTGAAGCACGCCTTTTTTCACAGCTTTATCAATTTTGCTGTAAGCCTCGGACATTCTTACTTCCACTTCCTGCTTGAGTTCTGTTGTCGGATTAGCAGCATAAGCTTCTACAGAACTAAAGTATTTCTTCATCAGCGTCTTAACGGCTGATTTATATGCTTTATTACGCAGTCTATTACGTTCTGCGATTTGGGCGCGTTTAAGAGCAGATTTTGTATTCGCCACAGTAATTCCAAAAAAGACTATTAATTATGTACACACACTACTAGGTTTAATAAATATAGCATTATTCTTGCTGATGTTATAATTTCTGAAAAAAATTTTTTTATTTTAGACGTAATAGCTGATGTCTGGGTGAGAAAAAATAGATTAAAATGGAGTATCAGACCAAAAATAAGATGCAATCCCCAGCAATTCAGGGACAGAGGGTATAAAATTTCTAAGCTTTAGGACTTTTATAAAGTAGTATCAAAAAAAATCCAGGTTAAGCTAGAGAAGAGAACCATATTCAGCTTCATACCCTAGCAGGTAAAAAGCCCAACTGGTTCTTGTCTAAGATATTGTAAAATTTGGCATTGTCTTTACTCCATGCTGCGAATCATTACTCAGCAGGCAGACGTTGGAGCAGAACTTCAACGAATCTGCGAACGCACCCAGGACGAACAGGTACTTCACAAAGAAGCAACAGTGCGGGAAGTGTTGCAAGCGGTGAAGCGCCAAGGTGACAAAGCTGTACTACATTATACAGCCGAATTTGATCACCAAACCCTCAAAGCAGAAGAGCTAAGGGTGACAGGATCAGAACTAGATGCAGCATACCAACAGGTATCTAAGGATTTGCTCCAGTCTATTCGCCTAGCTTGCCAAAAAATAGAAACTTTTCACCGTCAGCGAGTTCCCAAAAGCTGGGTACAGTTTGGCGATGATGAAGTAGTATTGGGCAAACGCTACACCCCTGTAGACAGAGCCGGCTTATATATACCAGGTGGTCGGGCTTGTTATCCCAGTACAGTGTTAATGAACGCCATTCCGGCGAAAGTGGCAGGTGTCCCCCGTGTGGTGATGGTGACACCTGCTAGAGGCGGAAAAATGGTTAATCCTGCGGTTTTGGTAGCTGCCCAAGAAGCGGGAGTCCAGGAAATTTACCGAATTGGTGGCGCTCAAGCGATCGCTGCTTTAGCCTATGGTACAGAAACAATTCCTAAAGTCAATGTCATTACAGGACCTGGTAATATTTATGTCACCTTGGCCAAAAAATTAGTTTATGGAACTGTAGGAATTGATTCTTTAGCCGGACCTAGCGAAGTATTAGTAATTGCTGATGGAACAGCCAATCCTGTGTATGTGGCGGCTGACTTGTTAGCCCAAGCAGAACATGACCCCATGGCCGCAGCAATTTTACTGACAACGGATGCTGGATTGGCCAAAAAAGTGCAAATGGCGGTGGAAAGACAATTGGTAGATCACCCTCGACGGATAGATACGGAAAAGGCGATCGCCCATTATGGTTTAATCGTGGTGGTGGAATCCCTAGAAGCAGCAGCAGAACTTTCCAACGAGTTTGCACCAGAACACTTAGAATTAGAAGTTGCCGATCCTTGGGCTTTAATTAACCATATTCGCCATGCAGGGGCAATCTTCCTGGGTAGTTCCACACCAGAAGCAGTAGGAGACTATTTAGCTGGTCCCAATCATACCCTACCGACCTCCGGTGCAGCCCGTTATGCTTCGGCTTTGGGGGTAGAAACGTTTTTAAAACACTCAAGTATTATCCAATACTCACAAACTGCACTGCAAAAAGTAGCATCTGCCATTGACATATTAGCAACTACAGAGGGTTTACCTTCCCATGCTGATTCCGTTAGACTCAGAGTAGAGGAGTAATTGCCATTACTAAGTAAGCTAAAAACTAAAATTTTGTAAAAACGTGATATGATTTTTCTCCTACTCTGTAAGTACGGTCTCAAAAGCGTGTTCACCAAGCGTGCCGATAGTCCTTTACAGAACATTTTTTTGAGGAGACAGGAGTGGTGCTAAATACTGTTTTGGTAGCTCTGGATGGCTCGGACATCACTGAAAGAGTCATTCAGACTTTAGATAATTTGGTACTATCGCCCGATACCAAAGTTGTTCTTTGTCACGTGATTCCCACCCCAGAGGAAGATATAGAACAACCGGCAGATCGTCCGCAATCAGACTCATCTAGGACTTCCTATTTACAACTGGAAAAACAGTTGCAAACTTACCAATCGAGATTATCATTCAAAAGTGAATTAGAAGTAGTGAGTGGCGATCCAGCAGCGGAAATTATTTGCCTAGCTAACATTTATAAAGCTGAGTTGATTCTCATTGGTAGTCGCGGTTTAACTGGGATCAAGAAGATTGTCCAGGGTTCTGTGAGTAGTCAAGTAATGGAAGAGGCCAACTGTTCGGTGTTAGTAGTCAAACCAGATAAAAATTAAACCGGGGAATAGGGAATAGGGAACAGTGTTGAAATTATGATTCCGCTGAAATAAAAAATGCGAACAATTGCGGAAATTAATGAAAAAATCAGCCAGAAACGTGCTGTAGTCTGGACTGCGGAAGAATTAAAAGCGCGAGTTGCAGAAATTGGTGTCAATAAAGCTGCCAAGCAAGTAGATGTAATTACTACTGGCACATTTGAGCCAATGGAATCAAGTGGTGCAATTATTAACTTAGGACATACTGATCCACCGATTAAAATTCGGCGTTGTTGGTTAGATGGAGTACCAGCTTATGCTGGTTTTGGGGCAGTAGATTTATACTTAGGTGCTAGTTGTGCTGTTGATTCTATAGATGGGGAAGAAGTGCGAGAACGTGGTGGTGGCCATGTCATTGAGGATCTAATTGCGGGAAAATCTATCCAAGTTCGCGCTGTTGGCCAAGTTACCGATTGCTACCCTAGAGCCACATTTGAAACCACTATTACTCGTGACACTATCAATCAGTTTTATTTATTTAATCCGCGCAATCTTTATCAAAATTTTATTGTTGGCGTGAATGGAGGCGATCGCCCACTTCATACTTATTTAGGACCACTACAACCACGCTTAGGAAATGCAGTTTATTCTAACCCTGGTTCACTGTCACCCTTACTCAATGACCCCGATTTACAACTTGTTGGGATTGGGACAAAGATTTTTTTAGCTGGGGGTATTGGTTACGTCGCTTGGGAAGGGACACAACATTTCCCTCTGCAAAAACGGTTAGAAAATCGGACACCTATTGGACCATCGGCAACTTTAGCCTTAATTGGTGATGCTAAACAAATGGACGCGCGATGGATCAGAGGCTGTTATTTTAAAAGCTATGGACCATCTTTGATGATGGGTGTAGGAGTTCCATTACCAGTTTTAAATGCTGGTGTGGTAGAACGCTGTGCTGTGCAAGACAAAGACCTGGTAGCGCCAATTGTAGATTTTTCTATTCCCCGTCGTGTCCGTCCTACCTTCGGTTTAGTAAGTTACGCTCAACTTAAATCTGGGCGCATTACTATTGAAGGGAGAACGGTACGAGTAGCATCTTTAGCCAGCCTATTTCTTTCCCGAAAAGTAGCCCAGGAATTGAAACAATGGATTACAGAAGGGATATTTACCCTGACTGAACCAGTAGCTTCAATTCCTATGGAGCGTTCTTTTCTACCCCAAGACCGTTGGACGGAATTTTGACCTTGGGTAATTGGTCATGGGTCATGGGTAATAGTTTTTTCAATTACCACTAACCACTGACCACTGACCACTGACCACTGACAATTAATCCGCAGTTGGTTTAGGCTTTTTAACGGGCATAGGAGTGGGGGTTTTTGGTATGGGTTTGGTGATAACCGTGGGATCACCCGCTGTCTTTCTAATTGGACGAGGGGCTTCTCCATTGCGTCTGGGAAGAAATGGTCTTCTACTACCACCACCGCCACCGCCACCACCACGAGGCGCGCCTTTGAATGGTGGTCTGCGTTTTTTGGGTAAATCAGCGATCGCTTCGGCATTGACTACTACTAATGCGTCAGCTTCTCGTTTAACGTTGAAGTCCCAGAACTTACCTACAGCTTTGGTGGTTAATATGCCCTTAAGTTTCAACTTAAAATATTTAGCTTTATCGGTAGGTTTACGGGGAGCTTGTTTGATTTTCACAACTAAACTCTTTTCGTCAAAAGACTGGTAAACTACCTCACCACGCACAGAAAAGCCACCATCAGGTATTGCTGATGAAGGTTTTGGATGAATGGCTAACGCTACGCTACCGCTATCAGCAACTACTTCGGAGTTATGTAACTTTTGCGTAGTTGAATCTGGGCTGTCATCATCTAGCTCATGTTTCGCTAGATTTTCTGGTTCCCAAACGCCAACAATTTGCAGATGCAATGCGTCATTTTCTTGTCTGGTGCGGGGATAAACTACCCATAGATGTTCTTTTTCTAGGTCTAAGTGATTTTTGACCAAACTCATAATCCGACCTAAAAGGACGGCGTTGAGTTCAACCCCATCGGTAGTAAGCAGCGTTCCTTGGGTAAACTGTTCACTACTAGCTTGGTAACATCCCCTAATTAACCCAATAGCTCGGTACTGAGTGGGTTCGCTGGGGGGTGGAATTGGTTGTTCTCGATTAGCCAAATGTCCATTAGACTCAGGCTTGTTCAGGTCAATGACAGAATTTTCCAGTTTAGAGGATTGGTCTGCTAATGTATTAGCATTAACAGCGGATTCAATCTCTTTTATACCTGGTTTAGAGGCGGTAGAATTTGAAGATTCAGAAGACGGCATCAGGTCGGAATTCATAAAAACTCCTTGCGGCACAAGACATATCCCATTGTGGGATTTGACAAAGACAGATGAAAAGAGCAAGTGTATGGTTGATCAAAGTATATTCACTTTTAATCTAGCCACTTTAGAATGCCCTGTACGAACATAAAGACGCAAAACATCACATTTATACACTAAATGTGTAATTTAGCGTCTTTAATCCAGTTATGGCTAACGCCACGCTACGCTAACGGAAGCATAGCATAGCGATAATTCTGACGGGTCTTCCTAAAGTCATCACTTACTTTAGCAGGATAGATATTTATTTGTTATAAAATTCACAGACAAATGA
This sequence comes from Anabaena sp. UHCC 0253, assembly GCF_009712085.1. Lineage (NCBI taxonomy): Bacteria > Bacillati > Cyanobacteriota > Cyanophyceae > Nostocales > Nostocaceae > Anabaena > Anabaena sp. UHCC 0253. Next base: position 393,433 of record NZ_VILD01000004.1, on the reverse strand, counting down.
CCGTATTCCGCAAAGTTTTGGAAATTTTTAACTTTGCCATTCATCTCATGACCATTTAGGAGCAAAATAATATTGTGTCTGAATCACGTAATCGGTGGATAGTTCGAGTGGTGTTAGCTTTTGCTGTTGTGGCTTTTGTGGGTGTTTCTGTGATGCCTATACTGACAGCGTTTAATAATCCCCAATCATCACCACAAAATCAGGGCAATGGTGACAATAATGTATCTTCACCCGAACAAAAGTCAAAACTGGAAGATCAAGTCCGGGGTTATGAATTAGTTTTACAAAAAGATGCAGAAAATCAAACTGCATTAAAAGGACTTTTGCAAGCGCGTCTGGAGTTGTTGAGTCAAAAAAGCCAAGGTGAAGTTAAACCGGCGGATATTCAAGGTGTGATTGAACCTTTGGAAAAACTCTCTAAACTCAATCCTCAACAGTCAGAGTATGGGGTTTTATTAGCACAAGCAAAACAACAAATTGGCGATAAGGAGGGAGCAGCCCAAACTTACCGCTCTATTTTAACTACAAAACCCGGTGATTTAAAGGCTTTACAGGGAATGGTGAATTTACAATTAAGTGAAAAGCGCCCGGAAGCAGCTATTGGTTTATTACAAGAAAGTCTAGCTGCTGCTAATCAGGCTAATACTATTCAGCCTGGTAGTGTGGATGTAGTTGCTGTACAAGTGCTTTTAGGTAGTGTGTACGCTTTCCAAAAAAACGATACTCAGGCTGTTTCTATATATGATCAAGCGATTAAGAAAGATCCTCAAGATTTTCGTCCTGTATTAGCAAAGGCAATGCTGTTTAAGCAACAAGGGAAGGTTGATGAAGCAAAACCTTTATTTGATAGTGCCACAGCTTTAGCGCCGGCTCAGTATAAAGACGAAATTAATAAGGCAGCAGCAGTATCTAATCCTCCTGCTACTTCGTCACCTACGCCGTCACCTGTGGCTACTCCGTAAGATAAGGGCGCGGACTCTGCGCCCCTACGAGTCATGAATAGGACTTACGCAAAATACCTTTCAAACTCTCTTTCCTTCGTGTTTCCGTGGTTCGTTTTTCCGTTGCTTGTGCGTAAGTCCTACTGAATTTATTTTCCTTCTATTTTTACTTACCTTTTCAGTTTTAACGATGCGTTACAGAAAAATTTGTGATAAACTGTAGGCAATTGTTAACTACTGCTGGCACTTTATCACATTTGATAACAAAAGTGTTGGAGTTAAGTCCATTGATTTAATTATGTCAAAAACACAACAAGTGCTAGATTATGCTCGTGAAAAAGGCATAATTACAGCTAAAGACATAGAAAAACAAGGCATTCACCGAGAGTATATTAAACGCCTTGAACAGCAAGGACTACTCATACATTCTGCTCGTGGTATTTATACTTTTGCAGATGCTGAAATTACAGAAAGTCATACTTTGGCTGAAACTGCTAAACGAGTTCCTAGTGGGGTAGTTTGTCTTCTATCAGCACTCAGTTTTTATGAGCTAACTACGCAATCACCTTTTGAAGTATGGCTTGCTATTCCTCACAAACATCGTCCACCAAAAGATAATCTTCTACCTCTGAGAATTGTTTATATGTCTGGTCAATCTCTAGAAGAAGGTATTGAAGACCATCAAATAGAGGGTGTTAATGTACGGGTATATTCTTTGGCTAAAACAGTTGTGGATTGTTTTAAATTTCGCAACAAAATTGGTCTAGATGTAGCACTTGAAGCACTAAGAGAATGTTGGAGAGAAAGAAGATGCTCAATGGATGAACTATGGCATTACGCTAAAATTTGTCGAGTTCATAATGTAATGCGCCCTTATCTAGAATCACTCCCATGACATCGAAAAAGTCTACTAATATAGCAGCATCTATCCGTTCTAGATTGTTAAACTTATCTAAAAAAAGAGGGGAAGACTATAATTATTTACTAATTCTTTATCTTGGTGAAAGGCTACTATATAGGCTTAGTCAATCTCTCTATCAACAACAATTCATTTTGAAAGGAGCTACACTTTTTAAGGTATGGAATGGTGAACCGCATAGAGCGACGAAAGATTTAGATTTTCTGAGTTTTGGTAATAATGAAGTCGAACATATAGAAAAAGTTTTTCAAGAAATTTGCTTAATAGAGTGTGAAGAAGATGGCATTATTTTCTTACCAGAATCTATCAAAGCTCAAGTCATAAAAGAAGATCAACAGTATGAAGGAGTAAGAATTGAAATTATAGGAAAATTAAATAATATTCACCGTCCGCTTCAAGTTGATATTGGATTTGGTGATGTTGTTACACCCGATGCGAAAGAACAGATAATTGATACTATTCTAAATGTTCCCAAGCCAATATTGAGAATCTATCCTCGTGAAACAGCAATAGCTGAGAAATTTCAAGCTATGGTTGATTTAGGTATAAAAAATAGTCGCATGAAAGATTTTTATGATATTTGGTTTCTTTGTAAAGATTTTGAATTTCAAGGGGATTTACTTTGCCAAGCTATAGGAAATACTTTTAAACGACGCAAAACAGAAATACCAGCAAAAGAACCTTTAGCTTTTACCCAAGAATTTAGTAATGCTCCAGAGAAACAAACACAATGGAAAGCCTTTTTAAAGAAATCAAACATAGGAAAACCGCAACTTACGTTTGATGAAGTCGTTGCTGTTATTAAAAATTTTATAATGCCACCTTGTATAGCATCTGCTAAAAATGAAAACTTTGATAAAGTTTGGAATGTCGGAGGGTTTTGGAATGATATTGAATAAACGTCAAACTCAACCCTCACTGACAGGAAAAGGCTATTTTAACCTCAGTAGTTTACAGTTCATTTTCCTTTTATGGCGGCGATTATACCAAAGATGATGAAGAGGAAACCGCCGAGGAAGGTAATTTGCCGTTCGGAAATTTTACCTGAAATTAATTTACCACCGATAACGGCGATCGCTGCACAAATGGCGTGTCCTAATATTGCTCCCAGTGTCACACCAATGGGGTTATTGTTGGATGCTAGGGCTATGGTAGCTATTTGTGTGCGATCGCCCCATTCTGCTATAAATGTTAGTATGAAGGACTTGAGTAAAATTGACCAAACACTTTTTTGCTGGGAGTTATCTAAATGGGCTTTTTCTACCGCCTCTTTGGCCTCTTCTACTACTTCTTCAGTCGCAGATACAGGCATTTTACTGGCATCATAAATTAACTTCAAACCAAAGGCAATAAATAAAGTTATTTCGCCGTAATGAATGATTTGTTTGGGCAAAAAAGATACTACCTGTCCAAACATTACAGAAAGAATAGTCATAGCCGCTAAAGCAGCTACGACACCTGTAAATACCAAGCGCCGCGAGTGGTGCATGGATAATATCACAGCAATAAAAAATGTTTTATCGCCTAGTTCGGAAATGGTAATTAGTAATAAACCTGCGGTAAAAGCTGTTAGCACTCTCTTAAACTCCTGAAGGATTTTTTACCTGTGTGGAGTATCAATGAGAGCCATAAAACCTCACTGAACTCCACACTTTTAAATGTGTAGTCAGTGAAGGTCTCGCTTTCAAATACTTTATTTATTCGCTATCTAAACCAGGTTCATCACCAGTATGTTGACTTAGATATACTGAGCAGAAAATCTTGATTTACTGCCAGCAGCTACTCCCCTTCTATTAGTTATGTATAATACTATGTCTGACAGTACGAGTCAAGCCCGTTGGGAATTAAAAATTCAAAATGATGAAACTTTTTGGCATTTTTGATTACAGTGAAGTGACAGTTAAACCAGAAACAGGGCTATTAAAATGAATTGATTTTGATTTCCGAAAATTACAATTGTTGATTTAATCGGTGACAATTTGGTATAAAGTCACAAATATTAAGAATATATATATGTCATCAAATAACTATTTTGTAAAGAAATTTACGGTAATTTAAGTTCTATTTTTGAGATGAAGTATGATAAAGGAAGTTAAGTCTCCTCACACCACATTTTTGTTAAAGCCGTGAATTTATTTTCACGGTTTTTATTTTTATAGCTATTGTTATAACAATTAATTATGTCAGTAAGATCAATCGTCTCAATAATGGTATAATTTAGTTTGGTAATTATAAGTAAACGTATATGGCTTACTGGTTATTTCAGGGTAATCCCAAGTATTATCGAGTTTTAGATGCTATTAAAGAATTAGAGCAAATACCTTGGTTAGTAACTCGTTATACTAAAGATATCGCACCTGGTGATGGTGTTATGCTTTGGATATCCGGTAAGCAAGCAGGAATTTATGCAACAGCAGAAGTTATAGAACCTGCTCAATTTTTGACTCAAATACCAGATAAGAAATATTGGGTAGACTCTACAAGGGCTTTGGGAAAACAACAAGCGATAATTAGATTTACGAATAAACTGATAGAATCTGCTTTACTAAAAAACAGGTTACAACAAGACTCTATAGTTAAAAACTTATTGGTACTTCGCGCTCCCAATTCCACTAATTTTAAGGTAAGTGTAGAGGAGTGGGAACAAGTGCAAAAATTAATTTAGCTTAACAGCAAGAAGCCCCACGTCTCACTAGACGGAGCGTGGGACGAATGAACATTTTCTGATTCTTCTAATTTATGATAGAATTCAATCGAATAGGTGTAGTCCAATTAAATGCTGAAAAGCAGCCTATTTAAATAGAAATCAATTGTTTTAAAAGAACTAAAGAACCGTGGGACACACGGTCTTAAAGCTCAGTCAATGTCTTCAAAGAAGAGTCGCTGAGAAGCTCACACTCACCCGAAGGGGAGTGTGTGGAGTATGTCACGAAACTGAGGAAATAAAAAATGTTGTTACCAAAACTGTTACGAGAGAGTTTTTATCTTGCTGATACTTTATGATGATAGGGAGTTAAACTCCTCACACCATACTAAAAACCGTGAAATGTAATATTTTGCGGTTTTTTCTTTGTGTATACTGACAAATCATTCGTCGTTGATGAAGATTTGTTGCAGGGGAAACGCATCTAAATTTTATTGACAAAATACCGTTTTAATGTATAAACAAAGAAATCCAATTTATCGTTTGATTGATTTTTTTAGCGTCATAGTGATGGACTAGAGTATTGTCAATAAGTAAGCATTAATGCGAATATTTTGGTCATTATTGAGATTCAATTGTCCTTATTGATAAGATGCGTTTCCCCTGCGACCAATGAGGAATATGATAGGGTTTCCAAAGAGAATTTTGTGTATTTTGGATATTTGCAGCATTATGAACAATATGTAAATGCGCTGATGGATGAAACTCTCTATCACCCTTTGTGCAAATTAGCATTACTTTACCCAAATATGGGTACTTATTGCCTAAAGTATCTCTATCGGCAATTACTATTCCTTCTTGCGGGATATGATCTATAATTTCACAAGCAATACCTGCTTTTTTCATTTGTAAATACGTACTAACAATCCAAGCTGTAAAGTTATCGCTACGCGCTTTTATAATTTCTTCCCGTTCTTGCTCAAATAAACTATGTGTATTTTTATCGGGCGCATAAAAATATATTTTTTTTTGCTTATCAATTTGGGAAGTAATCATGTTGATTGATGTAAGAATAATGATTCTTGATACGACTAGCTTTGTAACCTAAGGTTATACTTACAGTTGTCAGTCTAACGATTAAAAATCTCGTGAAAACGGTTAAAGCTATTCCTAAACTGACTTTTAGGCAGTCAGATGATAAAACGATTGCAAAAAGACTTTCAACCTTGTTCCCTGTTTAAAGAATATTCTAAGCAAGGGTATAATTATGACAGAAAAACCGATAACAAAACCAAATAGTCCCCAAATTCCCACATTTACTTCGATTACCGAAGAGAGATTACATCGTCAACAGCGACTAGCAGCAGCATTACGGCTATTTTCCCGATTTGGATTTGATGAAGGTGTCGCTGGACACATTACAGCCCGTGACCCAGAAAATCCTGAACATTTTTGGGTAAATCCCTTTGGAATGCACTTTGGTTTAATTCGAGTCAGTGATCTAATATTAGTTAATCAGCAAGGTGATGTAATTTACGGTAATCGTCCAGTAAATCGTGCTGCTTTTGCTATTCATTCTCAAGTTCATGCAGCCCGTCCTGACGTGGTAGCCGCAGCCCACGCCCATTCTATCTATGGTAAAAGCTGGTCTAGTCTTGGCCGTCTCCTTGACCCCCTGACTCAAGATGCTTGTAGTTTTTACGAAGACCATAGTATATTTACTGATTATACGGGGGTTGTTCTTGACCCTGAAGAAGGAAAGCGCATTGCTCAAACTCTGGGAAAAAATAAAGCCGTTATTCTCAAAAATCACGGCTTACTGACAGTAGGTAATACTATTGATGAGGCTGTTTGGTGGTTTATCACAATGGAGCGTTCTTGTCAAGCCCAATTGTTAGCGGAAGCCGCGGGAACACCTAGCCCGATTAAACCGGAATATGCAAAGATAGCTCATGATCAAGTTGGTTCTCATGAGTTGGGTTGGTTTAGCTTTCAACCTTTGTATGAGATGATTGTCCAGCAAGAACCAGATTTGCTGAATTAAGGGTTTTGCGTTTACGTTTGATAACTCCTGTTGCACCTAAAGCAGCCATTCCTAACAGACTCAAGGTAGTTGAAGGTTCAGGAATCATTGCTCGTGCTGATTCGGCAACTATACTATGAGCATAAGTTGTGGGATGCAAGTTATCCCAAAATAAATATTTATCGGGATTAGAACACATAGTTTCTTCAACAATGTTTAAACAAGCATCAGTTACATTTGTGAAACCGAATGTTGTTGGTGATGCTATGATCTGATTGACAACAGAATTAACATCGAAAATTTTGATATTGAGGTTTGGTTTTTCTTGATTCAAACCATTGATAGTTTGACTCAATTTGGAATTATGAAATGCAGTTAAAGAGTTGAGACTATTAGCTAGAGGAGTCTTGTTATTAGCAGGAATATCTCCTAAGTTAGGTAAATTAGCTATTAAGAAGTTTTTAGCACCGACAACAGAGAGAGATAATATTGCATTTGCTAAATTGCTAACTGCATGATTAATTGTTTGTCCAATAAGGGCATTATTGGTAAAATCTGGAATACTCAAATAATCATTAGCCCCCGCTGATATTATGTAAAGGGCATTTGCATTTTTATCCGCTTGGGGGTTAAGTCCTGCAAAACCTTGAATTTGCTGAGTTAGTCCTGGTAGATTAGGTAATTGTGGAAATTGTGGGTATGCAGCGTTTATATTATTGGTGTCACCTGTAGTAGCACCACCAAATGCGAAATTGTTGAGTTTTTTACCTAATCCTAAATCATCTGCTAGAGATTCCGTCCAGACAGGTCCATTGGAAAAACGTCCTGGAAAGTAGGGAAATGGGGGAAAAGTGCCACCAGAGACGGTAAAGACATTACTATTGTCAACAAGGCTGTCACCGAAAACATAAACTTGACTAATTGCGGAAGCTTTTGCAGGTAGCATGAAAGAGAAGAGAACAAACCCTGCTGTTACAAGTTGTTTTTTCATACGGATTTTTGGAGATGCCCCAGTACATTTACCATGATATGCTTTACAACTCATAACACAGGTTGGGATTTAGTGCGTAGGAATACGACTAAATTTAATTAAATTGTTCAATAATTCCTCCACCTAATACGTAATCTCCGTCGTACCAAACCGCAGCTTGTCCAGGTGTGATGCTGAATTGGGGTTCATCAAATACTAAACGCACACGGGAATCTTCTAAGGGAATTACTGTCACGGGTACGGGTTGAGAACGATAACGAATTTGGACTTCGGCGCGAATGGGGGTAATAGGTTCAGCTATGGAAACCCAATTGATCCGATTTACTGTACATTCTGATTGAGTTCCTTTGGTGCGATCGCCTACAATTACCCTGTTATTAGCTGCATCTAGTTCAATCACATACAAGGGTTCAGCCGCCGCAATTCCTAAGCCTTTTCGCTGACCAATAGTGTAATGATGGACACCATCATGTTGTCCCAACACTTTACCAGTTGCATCAACAATATCACCGGGTTTGGGAGCTAAATATTTATCTAAAAATGCCCGCATTGAGCCGTTACTTTCTACTAAGCATAAATCTTGACTTTCCGGTTTATCGGCGGTTTTCAAATTGTATTCACTGGCAATTCTGCGAGTATCAGTTTTATTTAGTTCTCCAAGGGGAAAAATGGAAGCCCCTAATAATTCTTGAGACAAGTCATAGAGAAAATAAGATTGATCTTTGTTGCGGTCAACGGCTCGTAACAATTGGTAACGATTAGTAGCGTCATCGTAGCGAACTTGGGCATAATGACCTGTAGCGATGCGAACTGACGAGTCAGCGCTTGCGCTATCGCATTCCAATTTTTCCCGTGCATACTGCACCATTGGACCAAACTTCACCGTCTTGTTACACTGAGAACAAGGCAACGGCGTAATTCCCACACTATAACCAGTTACTAAAAAATCAACAATTTCTGTTTGAAAGACATCCCGAATATCAACAACTTCATGGGGAATACCCAATTGTTCACAAATATCAGCCGCGTCGATCATTCCTTCAGAGCAACATTGCCCTTTGCCTTTCATCAGCCAAAGGGTTAAACCAATTACATCATAGCCCTGATTATGCAGGATAGCGGCGGCTACGGAACTATCAACGCCACCAGAAAGACCAACGACAACTTTTTTCATAATTCACACTTTTTAAAGTGCTTGCGGCTTATTTTGGCGACAAAGCAGCTTTTTATTTTACCACAAGGTGCGAGACTGTCCAATTGTAGCATACCTACGAAATAGTTGTTTCCAGAATTTACCTTGGAGGAGTTTGAATATATAACCGTAATTTTCAATTTACTGATTACAATAATATCTAGTAAAAACACAAAAAAGCTGGTTACAAATATGCCTACTTTAAGAGTTAGTCAGGTTGCTACTGTATCTGTATTTTCCTTACTTATCAGTGGATCTTGGGGTTTGATGTCTGAATATAGTCAAGTGCAAGCACAAATACCCAACAATAGTCTATTCTTAGCACAAGTGGTGCAGCCATATATCTATGAGATTCCCACCAGTCAGCAGTCATTACCACTGGTACAACCAATGCAACCAGTAGAATATAATAATCCAAATAACCAAAATTTTGAACGCTATTTTGTCTATGTTGATAGTAGTGATTCCCAAACCTTGCAGCGAGTTAAGCAAATAGAAAGTAGTGCCTATATCCGCAATTATGAGGGACGTAAAATTATTCAATCTGGCGTTTTCAATGGACAAGTAAATGCTCTAAGACGAGTGAGAGAATTAGAATCACAAGGTATTTATGGCGCTCGTATTGTTAACTCTTCTAATGGAGAAGTAAGAGTTAATAATTCTACGCAGGTAGCTTCTTATAATCCTTATGAATATAATCAGCAATCCTCTCCAATTAATAATCAACAGGTAAGAGGAAAATTCTATTATGTAGTTATTCCCAATCATACTAATAATTTAGTTGCTTTGGGTACAGAAATTCGGCAAAAAGTAAACAGTAATATTAATGTATTTAGGAGAAATCAACCACGAGGAGCGCATATAGCTGTAGGACCATTTAGCGATCGCTCTGAAGCAGAACAATGGAATAGCTATTTAAAGAATTCAGGTTATGGTAATGCGAGGATTTATTATGGAAGATAAGGTAATAGGTAATAGAGTAAAATTTTCCTAATGACTAAAGAACAATTTGTTGTTACCGCAGCCCAAATGCGGGAGATTGAAGCCCGGATATTTATTGCGGGAATGCCTGTAGCTGCTTTAATGGAAAAGGTAGCGGGATTAGTTTCCCAACGGTTACAGGCTATTATTTCTCAAAAGCAAAGTGTGGGAATTTTAGTTGGTCCCGGTCATAATGGTGGAGATGCTTTAGTAGTAGCTCGTGAATTGCATTTTCGCGGTTATGAAGTTTGGATTTATCAACCTTTTTCTAAGTTAAAAGAATTAACGTCACAACACTTTCGATATATTCAAAGTTTGGGAATTCCTTGTTATCAAGATATTTCCGAATTACCAAATTGTGATTTTTTAATTGATGGTTTATTTGGTTTTGGTTTAGAGAGAGAAATAACTGATTCTATTGCTGCTGCAATTAATCATTTTAATGCCAAAAATCAGCCCATTATTAGTATTGATATACCTTCAGGTTTACATACAGATACAGGAGAAGTTTTAGGAACAGCTATTCAGGCTAATTATACATTGTGTTTAGGTTTGTGGAAACAAGGTTTATTGCAAGAACAAGCATTAGCTTATGTTGGTAAAACTGAATTAATTGATTTTGATATTCCCTTAGCAGATATTCATGCTGTTTTAGGTGATATTCCCCAAATAAAACGCATTACTAAAACAACAGCATTATCTACTTTACCTTTACCCCGTCCCCTAATTACTCACAAATATAAACAAGGACATTTATTATTAATTTGTGGTTCAAAACGTTACGCAGGTGGAGCAATTTTAACAGGTTTGGGTGCGCGGGCTTCTGGTGTGGGAATGCTATCAATTGCTGTACCAGAATCTCTAAAGATGTTGTTAGTTTCCCATTTACCAGAAGCCTTAATTATTGGTTGTCCCGAAACGGAAACAGGAGCAATTTCTCATTTACAATTACCGGAAAATACAGATTTAAATTCATTTACCACAATTGCTTGCGGACCTGGTTTAACTAAAGATAATATTTCTATTATTCCCGAAATAATTAAATGTGAATGTCCTCTAGTTCTTGATGCTGATGCTTTAAATATTTTGGCACAATTGGGAACTATCCCTACCTTAAAACAGCGCAAATCAACCACAATTCTCACACCTCATACTGGAGAATTTAAACGGTTATTTCCGAATATTGAATATACAGATAAAGTTAAAGCAGTACAAAAAGCAGCCCAAGAAAGTGGGGCTGTAGTCCTATTAAAAGGGGCAAGAACGGCTATATCTAATCCTCAAGGTGGTGTTTGGATAAATCCCGAAAGTACCCCAGCTTTAGCCCGTGGTGGCAGTGGTGATGTGTTAACTGGCTTATTGGGTGGATTATTAGCGCAAGTTACTAATCAAGAAATTGCGATAGAAGATATAGTTGCAACTGCGGTTTGGTGGCATTCTCAAGGTGGAATTTTAGCAGCACAAGCAAGAACAGAATTAGGAGTTGATGCTTTTACACTGACACAATATTTACTGCAAGTTCTGAATAAATGAACTATTTTTTGCACGCAGAGACGCAGAGTCGCAGAGAGGAATTTAAGAGTTAGATTTAGTTAAAATTTTCTCAATCATGCGATTTGCTTGAGAACCATAACTACCACCAAATAAGTTAAAATGATTTAAAACGTGATATAGATTATATAGGATTTTCCTGTTTTCATATCCTGTATCTAAGGGAAATATTTCTTCGTAACCTTGATAGAAAGTTGGCGGAAAACCTCCAAATAATTCTGTCATGGCAATATCAACTTCTCTATCTCCAAAATAAGTTGCTGGATCAAAAATTACTGGTTCACTTTCAACTGTAAAACCTGCATTTCCTCCCCATAAATCTCCATGTACTAATGAGGGTTTGATTTGATGATTTGCTAATAATTCAGGAATAGCTGTTAATAATTTATCTTCTAAAGGAAAATTGCCACCACGTCTTTTTGCTAATTTAAATTGATAACCTAAACGGTGTTGAGTATAAAATTCAATCCAAGAGTTAGATAAATTGTTGATTTGGGGTGTAGAACCGATAGTATTGTTCATATCCCAGCCAAAACCTTGATTACTGGTTATTTTGTGCATGGCTGCTAATTTGCGCCCCATTTCTTGCCACGATTTGTTATTACCAGTTGTCATTTCTAGCCATTCTAGAACAATGTAGCTAGAATTGCCTGTAGTTCCCCAACAAAGGGGTTTGGGAACGCGGATAGTTCCTGTGGTATACATTTGTTGTAAACCTAACATTTCTGCGGCAAACATCTCCGCTTTGGTAGCTTGGTTGAGTTTAACAAAGTAAGTCAATTTACCATCACTAACAGCATACCCTTGGTTAATACATCCGCCACTGATAGATAAATGCTGCTGGCTTAAAAATTTTTCGCCAGTAATCTGGCTAATATGGGTATCAATTTCAGTCCAAATCATGGTTTGTCAGTTGTTAGTGGTCAGTTGTCAGTTGATGGTTATACAACTGACTAATAAGAGGAAACCCCGCGTCTACTAGGCTGGTTTGATGACAACGACAGCGTAAGCATCTGGAGAAAGATAGTATGCAGCAGCTTGCATTAAATCAGTTGCTTCTTGTGCTTGAATATATTGGGGATAATTAAATGCTGGTTCTAAGTCACCAATTAATGACTGATAATAACCATACAACCCCGCGCGATCGCTTGGTGTTTCATTCCCAAATATAAACCGATTGGCTACCCGTTGTCGAACACGAGCAATTTCTGATTCTTTGACTAATTCTGTTTGTAATATGCGAAGATGTTGAGCGATCGCTTCTTCTACAGCAGCTAAATTTTCTACATCACATTTAGCAGAAATCGAAAATACACCTTGCAACACATTATTCATATTACTCACAGAAATTGAAGATACTAATCCCCGTTCTTCCCGTAAGTCCTGCACTAATCTAGATGTTCTTCCATGTCCTAAAATTCCAGCTACAACATCAAGTGCATAAGTTTCATTTAATTCCATCAATCCAGGAACTCGCCAAATCATCACTAATCTTGCTTGTTGGAGAGTTTCATCAACAAATTCTCGGCGCACAATTTCCGTAAATGCTGGTTCAGGAATTACTGTTGTTTGCGTTAACTTGCTTGTTGTTTGTTGATGATTTTTATTAAATTCCTCGGCGATAATTTCTACTAATTCTTCTACTGGTAAATTACCCACAGCTACTGCTGTAATTGACTGAGGCTGATACCAATGAGCATGAAAGTCTCGCATTTGTTGCGGTTTAACTTGAGAAATAACTGCTTCTGGTCCTAGTACAGCACGACGATAGGGTAAGGTATCAAAAGCGGTTTCCATAATGTGACGATAAATCCGTCTTCGGGGATTATCTTCAGAACGTCTAATTTCTTCTAAAACTACTAACCGTTCTCTCTCAAAAGCATCATCAGGAATACTAGGATTACAGACAACATCTATTTGTAATGGTGCTAATTCTGCAAAATCTTTAGGAGCAGTTGTGGTATAATAGTGAGTATAATCTTGGCTGGTAGCAGCATTAGTTACCGCACCGCGCTCTTCAATCCGGCGTTCAAATTCACCACTAATTAGTTTCTCTGTTCCTTTAAAAATCATGTGTTCTAAGAAGTGAGCCATGCCATTGATAGCATCTGACTCCATGGCTGAACCTGTTTTCACCCATAAGTTGAGATTAACCGCGTCTATGGGCATTTGTTCGGCGATAATGGTCAAACCGTTGGGTAAACGGTGCAGCGTGGGAGCATTCAGGAGTGGAAATTTCAGCAGAGTTGATGTCATTGGTGGTGAGTGAAGAGCTATGTTACTTCTTCTATCTTACAACTCTCTTGATGGTGTAAACCTTGTAGAGACTTATTAGCTAAAAATTGTTGTATATAGTAAGTCTTATTATTTGAATTTTCTGTAACTATTCAAATGTAATCTTTTTTTCAGTATTTTTTTTATTTGGTATACTCTGAATTTTATTTCAGCATTAATATGATCAAAAATTTAAATAAGTAGTAGTGCAAAATAAATTGAACATTTTAAAAATCCCTAAACCAATCAATTTTGTAGGGGCAAACCCCCTGTGGTTGCCCCAAATACCGGGGTAGGCACAGGGGCGCTACCCCTACATTAAATCCAAATCTTTTATATAATTAATTTTACCTGCCTACTTATAGTTGTCAAAGAAATTCAACAAAACCCTTATTAATAAACTTGAATAGCCCTAAAATTTTTGATGTTCAAAGAGTGCAAGGTTTTTGATAGATTAAGTAAAGTAAAAATATCTTGAGATGATTTGGTAGTAAGGGCTTCAGCCCTTAAATTAGGACTAAAGTCCTGACTACAAACCCAAAAAAAATTACCTATCCCGCGAACGGAATAAGTAATTTTTATTATTTAGCATTGATATAGCTAGAGTCTTTTAGCTATATCCTGCTTAGTAGCTTTAGTAACGA